>NZ_JAUEDK010000012.1 GCF_030385785.1 Crenobacter oryzisoli | reverse complement strand
TAGCAGTTCAACGACAACGAGGAATGCGGCGCTGTGAGGCTGAAGTTTGCGTGGTCGGCGAGGGAGGCGAGAGCGTTGCCTGGCCTTGCGCCCGGCAGCGGCGGCATCGTAGCGATGGGGGCTGCAGGCATTACGGCGCACTTCCCGGCAGATGGAGCTGGGCGCCCGCCGCAATAAGCGGGCGATGTGGCGCAGACTGTGTCCCTGCGCGGTCATTTGCATGATGCAGGCACGTTCTTCTGGGCAAAGCTGATGGTAGTGGGAGGGCATGGCAACACCTTATCAGGGTGTTGCACTTGGGGTTGGAAACCGCCGTCTTTATAGTTCATGGAAGAGACAACGAGGCGAAACAAGAGGTAAGCCGCTTTATTGAAAGCATTGGGCTAGAAGCAATTATCCTGCACGAGCAGGCAAGCTCTGGAATGACAATAATTGAGAAAATCGAACACTATTCAAGCGATGCAGACTTTGCTCTAGTTCTATATACCCCTTGCGATCAGGGGCGAGGCGTTCATGAATCAAATATACTCCCAAAATACAGAGCACGGCAAAATGTCATATTTGAGCATGGCTATTTAATGGCAAAGCTTGGCAGGAAAAATGTATGCGCTCTTGTAAAAGGGCAGATAGAAACACCTAATGATATTAGCGGTGTAGTCTACGTAGGACTTGATCCGAGTGGAGCATGGAAAACTGAGGTCGCAAAAGAATTGAAAGCATGTGGCTATACAGTCAATTCTTGGTTCTAACAGCGAGAATGAGTTAGGCAGGTTCGTCGTAATCCATCATTCTTTTGGCCAACGTTCCTAAACGATGTAACTTTTTGTCGGTCTCGCCCGACCGGCGAGTTCCTTTTCTTGCTTCGCCAAGAAAAGGAACCAAAAGAAGGCGACCCCACGACGCCGGCCCGCTAAAGCGGGCTACCCTGCGGGCGCCACAGCCAACGTGGCGGCTGCGCAACTCGCACCGGCTGAAGCCGGTACTCGGACAGTGCTCGCCGACTTCCCCCCGTTGGCCGCGCCGTCCTCGGCGGCGTCGAAGGGGAATGGGTGGTTGTCGGTAGCAATCGCTCAGTTTGTTTGGAAATACACTGGATTGCTTGGAGTTTCCGTCGGCTGTGGACAAATTGGCTCGCAGGCATCCTGTTGTGGATAACCGCAAAAAGTGACCGAACGACGTCATCTCATCGGAGAAAATGGAGGGCCGCCTCACAAACCCGACGTCGCTTTTAAACCTTACACACCCACTCATGCCGCAATCGACCTGCCCACCCCCTTTGCGCTGCCGAGCGATCGTCAAGCGGCCAGGTCTTAAGCCGCCGCATGTTCGAGTGGGCGGACGGTAGCCGCCCGCGAGTTCGGCAGCGCCTGGCCGCTTGGCAAGCGCGAGGGAAGCCGAAGGCATGCGCATCGGGGGTCGCCTTTCTTTGCCTACTTTCTTTGGCGAAGCAAAGAAAGTAGGCCGCCTCGCCGGGCGGGACCGGCGCTGTCACATTGCACGCGACTGTGGCCATCGCCCTCAGGACTCCAGTCGAGCGAGACCGACAAAGCCACAGTCCTCTTCCCATGTTGGCCAGAAAGCGTGATGGGTTGCGGCGCCCACGCCTCCACCCATCCTACGTACTGCCACCCCCTCTTTCCCCCGGTTGGCCGACGAGCGGCTTTGTCGACCCTGCGCTATCGGTTACGCTATCCCCACCCCCATCACGCCTCCGAGCAGAAAGCGACACAATCGTGCATCTCATCGAGACGAACCGGCTGTTCCTGCGCGAACTCACCGCCAACGACGCCGGCTTTATCCTGGAACTCTTGAACGAGCCATCGTTCATCAAGAACATCGCCGACAAGAACGTGCGCACGCTGGACGATGCGGTGCGCTACATCGAGACCGGTCCGGGCGCCAGCTACCGCCAACACGGCTATGGTCTGTACCTGGTCGGCTTGCGCGAATCCAACACACCGATCGGCATCTGCGGGCTGGTAAAGCGCGACTACCTGGAGCACGCCGACATCGGTTACGCCTTCCTCGAGCGCTACTGGTCGCAGGGCTACGCCTACGAATCGGCCGCCGCGGTGCGCGACTGGGCGCGCGGCACCGTGGGGTTGAACCAACTGCTCGGCATCACTTCGCCGGACAACAACGCGTCGATCCGACTGCTCGAAAAACTCGGCCTGTGCTTCGTGAAGATGATCCGGACGCCCGGTTCCACCGAAGACACCCGGCTGTTCAGCCTGTCGTTCTGAACGTGCCCCTGCCATGAAAAACGCCCCGCACTGCGGGGCGTTGCCGTTGGATCGGACCGTGTGGCTTAGAAACTCAGCCCAAGACCCAGATAAGGGCCATCGGCCAGCGTGCGGCTGCGGCTGTCGTCCTTGCGGTCGACCTGGTAATAGCGGTAGCCGCCCTCCAACGCCAAGAGCGGGATCGGGTTCCAGCGCACGCCCGCAGTGACGTCGGACACCGACTTCACCGAGCCGCTGGCGAACGACTCCGGCGCATAGTACGCCTGGCCGAACAGGCTGACGCTGTAGCCGGCGTCGACATTGATACGGCCGCCCACCAGGCCGGCGGTCGCACCGCCATCGGCGTCGAGCACCGTGCCCTTCACGCCGGCGGCGACGGTGACCGGGCCTAGCGGCAGTGCGAACTCGGCCCCCAGGCCGCCGGCCGAGCCGTTGTGATCATGCTTGAGATAGTCGAGGGTGAAGCCGATGCCTGCACCATCCGGCGTACGGCTGAAGTTGACGAAGTCGCTGCCAGCGCCAAGCGTCATGGTGCCAGCCTGCGCCGCGCCGCTGGTCACGAGGCCAGCGATCAGCAATGCCCGAATTTTCATACGGGTTGTTCCTTCCCATCTAGGTTCTACGAAGCGCCTACGCCCGCGGACATGGCCGCAGGCGCCCTCCTTCGACGCGATTAGGCGCCGGGCGCAGATGACGCGGGCGGCCAAGGGGCCGCCCGACAGCGTGTGAAGGACTGCGGAGAACCTGCATGGGCCCCGTCGCGAGCGACCCTCAGCAGGATGGAAGAGCAACGCAGGAACCGGACTGGACAGGGGGCCATGAGGGTTCCCGATCGATGGGCGAATCGATAGACTCGCCCGCTGAGCGCATCAGCCCCGTTCAGGGCCGCGCAGCAAGGTGATGGGCAGGTTCTGACAAACCGCGGTCGGTGAAACACACCCTCACTTAGGCGCCCAACTGCGCCTCAAGTTCAGCCAAGCGCGATTTTAGTGCGGCAACCTCGGCCTCGAGCGCGGCGACACGGCCGGCCAGACCCACCTCAATTGCCCCGCACTCGTCGGTGATCACGGCGGCGGCGACCGGCTCACCGCACAGGCAATGTGCCCAGCGCGCCTCGCGTTCGCCCGGCTGGCGCTCGAGTTTGGCGACCAGCGGCGGGTACTTGTCGGCCAAGGCGGCGAGCGCGGTCTCGACCTCGTCGACACCGCTGAACGGGTAGACACGGCCGGCGCGGCCCTTGATCTCGGCGGCGGTCTGCGCACCGCGCAAGAGCAGCAGTGCCAGCGCCGCCAGCCTTGCCCCCTCCAGCTTCCACTCCCAACCGAGCCGGTGCTCGTACTTGGCGACGCGGCTGCCGGCCGGTAGCCGCTCGGCAACCAGCTTGGCGGAGATCAGCGCATCGAGCGCGGCGCTGACGCGGCTCTCGGTCAGCGTCATCACCGGTTCGCGGCTGGTCAGCTGGTTGCAGGCGCTAACCAGGCTGTTCAGCGTCAGCGGGTAGGCATCCGGCGTCAGCGCCTGTTTCTCGATCAGTGCGCCGAGCACGCGCACCTCGGCCGGGTCAAATTGGTATCGGTCGTCCATCGCCACACCTCTCGGGTCATTCGGTATTGCACGATGATCGCACTGCCGCCGGCTGCGGCCAACCCTTCACTGCCCGGCTCGCGGCCGACACGGGGCCGCGTTTCCGCGATGCGACAGCTTGCCCGCTCAGCGGCCGCTGGATCTCATGCAGCCGCTTGTCGTGCGCCTCGTCGGCCAAGTCGATGTACAGCCCCACCGCCAGCAATATGAAAACGGCGCGGCAAACCCGCGCGCTTGACAGCCGCCGCACACCGCGACACCCTAGCCGCCGTTTTTGCCGCTCCGGACCCCGCCATGACCCGTGCCGATTTATTGATCGTAGAACAAGGGCTTGCCGCGTCGCGCACCGCCGCGCAGCAACTGATCGCCGCCGGCCGGGTGTATATCGACCGCGACGGCGAGCTGTCGCCACTGAGCAAGCCTAGCCAGAAACTCGCCGCCGACATCGTCTTGTCGGTCGTGCCCGACCCGTCCGACCGCTACGTATCGCGCGGCGGGCTGAAGCTCGCCGGCGCGCTCGCCGATGCCGGGCTGACCATCGACGGCTTCCACGTGCTCGATGTCGGCCAGTCCACCGGCGGCTTCACCGACTGCGCGCTGCAGGCAGGCGCCGCCCGCGTCGTCGGCGTCGACGTCGGCCACGACCAGCTGGTGCAGAAGCTGCGCGACGATCCGCGCGTGCGGTTCTTCGAGGGGGTGAACGGCCGCGCGCTCGACCATGCAGCGCTGCTGGCTGCCAACGACGGCGAACACTTCGACCTGATGGTCTGCGACGTGTCGTTCATCTCGCTGACGCTGATCCTGCCGTCCGCACTACCGCTGGTGAAACCAGGCGGCTATCTGTTGAGCCTGGTAAAACCGCAGTTCGAGGTCGGCCGCGAGGGCCTGGGCAAGGGCGGCATCGTCAAGGACGCGCGCCTCTACGACGGCGTGCGTCGCAAGATCTGCGACGCGGTCGCCGAACAGGGCCTCGCGGTACGCGGTTGGTACGACAGCCCCATCACCGGCGGCGACGGCAACCGCGAGTTCTTCGTGTTCGCCCAGCGACCCGCCTGAGCGGTTCGGCCGAGACTGGCCGAACCGCGTCGTCACATCACCGGTCGCTTGTGACTGTGCTCCTTCGACTCGTCGTCGATGCCGCGCGCGATCAACAGCGGCACCGGGCTCTCCTGTAACACCGTCTCGGCGAAGCTGCCGAGCAGGAGGTGCATCAGCCCGGTACGACCATGCGTCCCCATCACGATCAGGTCAGCGGCGTGTTCGGTGGCGAAGCCGACCAGCGCCCGCGCCATCTCGCGCCCACCGTCCCAGCTCTCACCGACGAAACGCTCCACCTTGTCGACGCCGTGCTCGCGCACCCGTGCCTCGGCCTCGTCGAGAATGGCGTCGCCGAGCTGATGCGCCATCTCGTGCAGCCGACTGTTGTCGAACATCTGCACATTCTCCACCGCCAGATCGCGCAAGTTGGCGATGTGCAGCAACGTCAGACGCGCGTCGGCGAGCTTGGCCAGCGCCGTCGCCTGCTCGAGCGCCCGGTCGGCGCAGTGGCTACCGTCGAGCGCCACCACAATATGTCGGTACATGTCCGCCTCCTTGCGTCGTGATCCTTAAGCCTGTACACGATCTTTATATAGCGTACACCGCCCTGCGTCGGCTGGCGCCCCGCCGAGGCCTCTGCTTGATCAGGCACTAGCGCCGGGACGTACGCTTGGCGAGCGGCACGCGCATGCGCTATGCTTCGCCCCTTGATTTTTCAGGACTTTACGCAAGATGAGCACCCCGCACGACGCCGACCTAGCCCGCCGTTTCGGCGGTATCGCCCGCCTGTACGGAGACGAGGCGCTGGAACGCTTCCAGGCCTCGCACGTCTGCGTCATCGGCGTCGGCGGCGTCGGCTCGTGGACGGTCGAGGCACTGGCGAGGAGCGGCATCGGCGCGCTGACGCTGATCGACCTCGACAACGTCGCCGAATCGAACGTCAACCGCCAACTGCCGGCGCTCGACCCGCACTTCGGTCGGGCCAAGGTCGAGGTGCTGGCCGAACGGGTGCAGGGGATCAACCCCACCTGCCGGCTGACGCTGATCGAAGACTTCGTCACCGAGGACAACCTCGACGAGCTGCTCGGCCGCGGCTACGACTTCATCGTCGACGCGATCGACAGCCTGCGCGTGAAGACCGCGATGGCCGCCTGGTGCGTGAAACGCCGCCAGCGCTTCATCGTGTCCGGCGGCGCCGGCGGCCAGATGGACCCGAGCCGGATCCGCATAGCCGACCTCGGCGCGGTCACCGAGGACCCGCTGCTCTCGAAGCTGCGCTACAACCTGCGCCGTCACCACGGCTTCACCCGCGAGGCGGGCAAGAAGCTGCACGTGCCGTGCGTGTACTCGACCGAGCCGCTGGTCTGGCCGCAGAGCGGCGCCGCCTGCGATGTCGACGCCGCCCCACAGGGGCTCAACTGCGGCGGCTTCGGCGCCAGCATGGCGGTCACCGCGAGCTTCGGCCTGTTCGCCGCCGCCGAGGCGCTGAAGGCGCTGGCCAAGCCGCCGCGCAAGAAAGGCTGAGCGGCGCAACGGTCACACGGCCAGCCCGCAGGGGCCGGCCAACGTCACTCCTCTCCCACTGTCGCGACCTTGATGAAGCCCGCCCGTCGCAGCGCCATTTGCCGCGACGGCGATATCCTGTCATGCTTGCACGGAAATATTTTCCATTTCCGATTTTCCGTTTCTTAACAAAGAGGAATCGCAGCGTGGGCATCGACGTCTGGCTCGTGTACGTGGCCGCCATTTTTGTCGTGATCGTGATCCCCGGGCCGCTGTCGCTGCTGATGGTCTCGAACGTGATCAACTTCGGCCTGAAGCGCTCGTTGCCCGGCATCGCCGGCGGCGTGTCCGCCTCGCTGATCCTGCTCACCGTCTCGGCGCTCGGCCTCGGCGCGCTGATCGTTTCCTCGCCCATCCTGTTCAACCTCGCCCGCTACGCCGGCGCCGCCTACCTGATCTGGCTGGGCATGCAGTCGCTGCTGACCCGCGTCACCAGCGGCATCACCACCGACGAGTCGACACTGCCGAACGCACGCCCGGCCACACTGTTCCGCCGCGCCTTCCTGCTCGGCATCAGCAACCCGAAGGACATCCTGTTCTTCATCGCCTTCCTGCCGCAGTTCATCGACCCGCACCGCTCGATCGGCGTACAGCTCTTGGTGATGGTGACGAGCTGGACGGTGGTGGACGTGGCGTGCAAGCTCGGCTACGGCAGCGCGGCGAAGGCGGTGAACGCCTTCCTGCGCTCGGTGCGCGGCAAGAAACTGTTCAATGGCGTGACCGGGGTGTTCTTCATCGGAACGGCGCTGTCGGCGCTGCTGTACGGTTGAGACGCGACGAATCAATCGCCCATAGCCTGCCCTGCCCGGATCGATCCCGATCCGGGCATTTTGTTTTTGCGCGCGGCCCAGCTACGGCCAGACCTGAGCCGGCCTTCTGTGGACAGGACCCTGGCAAGACCAAGCAGCCGGATGTCCGCGCACCACCCCGCTGCGCCCGTTTGCCTGCTTATCCACAGGCAACCGGCAGATGATGGATTTATCCACAACACAGCCCGCCCTGCCAGCCCGGCAAACAAAAACGCCCGCACAAGGCGGGCGTTGTCGATGGCAACTAGACCAGATCAGCGCAGCTGCCAGCCGATCATCTCGCCGGCGCGCAGCGGCACCAGTACTTCCTCGCCGTAGCTGAGTTCATCAGCCACCGTCCGCGGCTCCTTCACCAGCGTGATCGTGTCGCTGTTGACCGGCAGGCGGTAGAACGCCGGGCCGTTCAGGCTGGCGAACGCCTCCAGCTTGTCGAGCGCACCGGCCGCCTCGAAGGCTTCGGCATACAGCTCGATCGCAGCGTGAGCGGTGTACATACCGGCGCAGCCGCAAGCGGCCTCCTTGGCACCCTTGGCGTGCGGCGCACTGTCGGTGCCGAGGAAGAAGCGGTCGGAGCCGGAAGTCACCGCCTTCACCAGCGCCTGGCGGTGCAGCTCGCGCTTCAGTACCGGCAGGCAGTAGTGATGCGGGCGGATGCCGCCGACAAACAGCGCATTGCGGTTCATCAGCAGGTGGTGGGCGGTCACCGTGGCGGCGATGTTGGCAGAAGCCCTGGCCACGTATTCGGCGGCGTCCTTGGTGGTGATGTGCTCGAACACCACGCGCAGCTCCGGCAGGCGGGCGACCAGCGGCTCGAATACCTGCTCGATGAACACCGCCTCGCGATCGAAGATGTCGATCGCCGGGTCGGTGACCTCGCCGTGCACCAACAACGGCATACCGACCTCGGCCATCGCTTCCAGCGCCGGCATCGCCTTGTCGATGCTGGTCACGCCGGCGTCGGAATTGGTGGTAGCACCGGCCGGGTACAGCTTGACGCCGTGCACGATGCCGGAGGCCTTGGCGGCGCGGATCTCGCTGGCCGGGGTGTTATCGGTCAGGTACAGCGTCATCAGCGGCTCGAAGCGCGAGCCGGCCGGACGGGCAGCCAGGATGCGCTCGCGATAGGCTTCAGCCTGCGCCAGCGTGGTGACCGGCGGCTTCAGGTTAGGCATCACAATGGCGCGGCCCATCTGACGGCAGGTGTCGGGCAGCACCGCCGACAGCGCCGCGCCGTCGCGCAGGTGCAGGTGCCAGTCGTCGGGGCGGATCAGGGTCAATTGCACGGCAATTCCTCGGTAGACGATCGAAAAATCGAAAAAATGTTACGTTATATCAATATCACTTACGACGCAGCACCATCCGGAACTTCCCCTCGGCCGTGGTGCTCGATTCCAGCAGCGCATTGCCGGTCTGGCGGCAGAACGCCTCGAAGTCGCGCGGCGCGCCGGGGTCGGTGGCGATCACCTCGAGCACGGTGCCGCTTTCCATGCCGGACAGCGCCTTCTTGGCACGCAGGATAGGCAGCGGGCAGTTGAGCCCGGAAAGGTCAAGCTGTAGGTCGGTCTGCATGGCAATGGAATACCTCAGGATCGCGGAGTCGATTGGCCGGTCAGCCGAACCCCGCGGCCCGGCCGGCCAATCGCGCTAGAATGGACGTTTGCCATTGTACGCCGGAGGGGGGCGAAGCCCCAACCGGCCCGATCTACGGGAGATGCATTTGAAACGCCTGATCGCCGCGACCGCGCTGTCGCTGTTGGCCCTGCACGGCTACGCCAGGGACACGATGAAGTACTCGAACTATGCCTTCGACGAAGACAAGCCCTGGCAGGAAAACGACACCGCGCTGCCGACCTACCCCGCCCAGGCCGACTGGGTCGGCTTCTACGTCACCAACACCTTCGCCAACCAGGCGGCGATCGACGCCAAGAGCCTGAGCATCGACACCGACCATGTGATCCGCTACGTGCTGCAGGTGAAGAGCCCGGCCGGTGCCGAGAACCTCAGCTACGAAGGGCTGCGCTGCAGCGGCCGCCTGAACAAGACCTATGCGTTCGGCGACACCGTCAACCACCGCTGGATCAAGTCGCAGAAAGCGGACTGGAAGCCGCTGCCCGACGAACTGCGCGGCCGCGTGCGCACCCTGTTCTGCGAAAACGGTACTCCGCTGGACAGCAACGCCGCCGTGGCGCTGCTGCGCGCCGCACCCAAACAGTAAGGACACGCCTCCGCGGCCAGTCGCGCAGCGGGGCGGCGTCATCTGCAGAGGGCAGACGGATGCCCACAGCCCATGACAGGCAGGTGAAGCTCGGCGACAATGGCGCTTTCGTTCCATCCGTTTTCCCATGTCGACCCGCCTCACCGGTTCCCTGCAAGTGCTCGCCTCGGCCGCCGCCTTCGGCAGCATGGCGATCCTGGCCCGCTATGCCTACGCCGACGGCGTCAGTGCCAGCACTCTGTTGTTCCTGCGCTTCTTTCTGGCCGGCGCCTTGCTGCTGCCCTGGCTCATCTGGCAGCGCCAGCCCTGGCCGCGCGGCCGCACCCTGCTGGCGCTGATCCTGATGGGCGGGCTCGGCTACACCGCCAGTTCGCTCTGCTATTTCAACGCCCTGCGCTTCGCCTCGGCCGGCACGGTGGCGCTACTGTTCTACCTGTATCCGGCGGTGGTGCTGCTGCTGTCGACGCTGTGGCTAAAGGAAAAGCTCACCCGCCATCGTCTGGTTGCCCTGCTCCTGGCGCTGGCAGGGTTAGCGATCACCGTCGGCCAGGATCTGTCGACGCAGCCGCTGGGCCTCGTGCTCGGCCTCTCCACCGCCCTGCTCTACTCGCTGTACATCCTGGCCGGCAGCCGCTTTGCCACCGGGGCACCGGCACTCCCCGCCGCTGCGGTCGTGATCCTCGCCGCCGCCGCCAGCAACGGTGCGCTGGTCGTGGGCGCGGGCTTCCACGGCCCGGCAAGCTGGCATGGCTGGGCGGCGGTGCTGGGAATGGCGCTGCTGTGCACCGTGGTCGCGCTGGCGCTGTTCCTCGCCGGTCTCGGCAAGATCGGCGCAGCACGCGCCGCGGTGCTATCCACGCTGGAACCGGTAGTGACACTGGCACTGGCCTGGCCGCTGCTCGGCGAGGCGCTGTCAGCGACACAACTGGCCGGCGGCGCACTGATCCTGCTCGCGGTGCTGCTGATCAGCCGCGAGGCCGACCCGCAACGCACCGTGCTGACCGACCTGCACGATTGATTCCTGATCCGAAGGAGAACACCCCATGCCGCACCTCACTGTCGAATATTGCACCGAGCTCGCCGACGACCTCGCACCCCGCGAGCTGCTCAAGGCCCTCAACCGCACGCTGATCGCCAGCGGCCTGTTCAGCGCGACCGACATCAAAAGCCGTGCGGTCGCGCTCGACACCGTGCTGGTCGGCGACGGCGCGCCCGACCGCTTCGTGCACATCGAGGTGGCGCTGCTGTCGGGTCGGTCGATCGAGGTACGCCGGAAATTGGCCGAGGCGCTGCTCGCCAGCGCCGAAACGGTACTGGACGAGACCGCGCAACGGCCGCTGCAGGTGTCGGTCGAAGTGCGGGAACTGGACAAGGAGTGCTACGCCAAGCGCGTACTCTAGCGCCGCTGCGGCCGCCGATTCGGCCTGCTCTGGCCAAACGAGGCCCGCTTCGGCGGGCCTTTTTCATGCAACCGGCGCGTCAATGTGTAGGGCAAACCGCCCCCGAGTAGCCGGGCAGATCGGCGGCCGCCGGGGCGCAGGCGGCGGCGCGTGCCGCCTCGAGCGTGGCGGGCAGCGTGGCGCGCTCGATCGGGCGCCAGCCGAGCTGCTCGCCCAGGTACTGCGCCCAGGCGAACTCGATGAAGTACACCTGGCCGTCCTTGCGGAACAAACCAGCGTGCTCCGCGTAGCCGGCCAGCGAGCGATATGGGTAGTCGGGCAACGCCGCGATAGTCGCCGGCAGCGTCGCCGGATCGAGCGCCTTGCCGTGTTCGTCTTTCAGCCACGCCCAGTGGCGCGCCTGCATCGTCGGCCAGAAGCCGGCCGCATCGGCGAGTCGGCCCTCGATCTCCGCCGGTACTTGGCGCACGCCGTTATCCCACAGCGCACGGCTCAGGTGGTGGCGGTCGACCAGGTAAAAGCCACCGTCGGGGCCGATCACGATAGGGATGCGCTTCTTGATCAGATAGGTCTGGAAAGCCTCGGGCGAGTCCTTGCCGGCCCGCTTGGCCAGCCTGGCGCGCTCGTCGGCCACCTGCATCAGGCCAACGCCGGGCTGGGTCGGATGCAGCTGCACCAGCGGCACTTCGCAGCGGCTGCCGACCGCGCTCTGCGGCGTGCACGCCGGCAATGTCTCGGCCGACGCAAGGTTGCCCAAAAGCCCCAGCAGCAGCGCCAGCACCAAGCGCCTCATTCGTCACCCTTCCCGTGGCCGGACTTGCCACCTTCCTTCGTCAGCAGGCGCGCACCACCGCTCTCCATGCCAAGATCCACCGCCTTGCAGCTATCGTAGGCGGCCAACGGGATAACAGTCATCAATTTAACCACTTTGTTTTTATAAAACTTTCAAAAACCAGCATGTCTTGCCCCCTGAGCGGGACAAAATGGGGACAGGATTTTCTGGTCCCGACCAGTCAGCATTCTACAGCCACGCATTCAGCGCAGGCCAAGCCCTCAAGAACATGTCGCTCCTTGCAAAGCCACCCATCGCATCGACATTGCGCCTTTCGGCGCGCCTTGGGTGATATCGCCGCCTTGCCTCAGGGAGACATTACTGCAGGTGCGGCGCCTGGCTGTACATGGCAAGCCGAGCCTATGAGCAAACCCGTACCGACCAGGGGCACCTGCATTCACATCCCCACTAGGCTTACCAGCCCCCGCCTTCCCAATAGCTGCGCAGTTTGTCCTGCTGCTTTTTGGTCAAAACAGCATCGATGCGCTTACGCGCGTCGACCGATGTGTTGTACATCTTTTGCTGAAGTTGCTCGTAGGTCTTGTTGGCCGCATCGATCGCAGCCTTGTCGGGTTTGGGGTCCGCATACAGGTCACGCAGCTTGGCTTGTTGGTCCTGCATCTCCCCCATCAGCGCCCAATGAGACCTACGGGTTTCATCCTGGATTTTATTGATCTTGGACTGCTGTTCTTTGGTCAAATCCAGGCCGCGGCCCCAACCATAAGAGCCCATCATGCCAGGCCCCATGCCAGGGCCCCCCATCATTCCCGGCCCCATGCCGCCGCCGCCATAGCCTCCCATCATCCCAGGGCCCATGCCATAGCCGCCACCGTGGCCTCCCATCATACCGGGGCCCATACCATGACCCCATCTCCCACTGTCTGAAGATCTGGATGCCTCTGGCTGAGCAGCCAGGACGCTTGGCATCGCGGCGGTTAACGCTATCGCCAATACCGATGCTGCAAGCCGCGTGAATGGTTTAGTGTTTCTCATGGACATCTCCTATTCGTTAGAGACTTGTTTCAACCATTGGGCAGAAGCCCACTACTCTCCCGAATGCAATAGGCCGGTTCTGTTTGGCAATCCATCAATCTGCAGAGAGAAAATTGCTAAGCTAATTCATAGCATCAAAGACGCCCACAAAGTGGCACTATTGCACAGCGCTCTTCATTCTCCTGCCCTGTACCTAAGAGATAATGCAGCGTTTCTGGCTGCGGTACACTTCGACCGAGAAACTCATCATCGAACGGACCAATACTGGCGACACCGGCCTGCGCCAGCTCATTCAGATCAACCTGCCGGGATGGTAATGATCGGCTGCCCCTTCGCAGGTCCAGTATCCGTCAGCGAAAAAATCATCATCAGCGCCGTAAAGCCCAATTTAGACCTGAAGTCCCGATCGTCGATCCAGTACCAGTAATTGCGGTATGGCACGGCCACAATGGCATCGTCCGGCTTGTCGCGCCCGCTGTGGATTCGGACGAGGGGCTTGAAGCCATCGACCGGGTCTGTATCGAAAACTGCCGTTTTGAGCACCCGGCCTTCGGCCACCATCGCATCGGGCACCTCGATAGAAGCCGCAATATCCATCAGGATTTCCAGCATAGAGCGGGTGACCAGCGCAAGTTCCGTGTCGTTTGCGGGGGCCGAGCCGTAGACCACGTGAAATTCATTGAGGCTTTGGCGGATGCCGAGGATCTCTCGTACGGTCTGTCTGTCCTGCTGAAGTGCCGACGTCATCTTCTTCCGGTTCAGGATCAGCACAACCAATTCAGCGCCCTTTGTCTTGTCGATCCGCATACCCACGGCCCCAGAGGCCTGAACCCGACGCAATGCCGCACAGAGTGTCAGGAACTCCGGATCGGCCCCCCTCGCCCGCGCTCCCGCTCCGAAGCGGTTCTGCACCCCGTTGGCGGAGCTGACCAGCAACTGCATGATGAAGTCTGCCGCATAGCCGGACTGGATCAGAGAGAGCACAACCCCGGGAGCGATAGGGGTCATCAAGCTGCGGGTGAAGCGATCACCGCTCAGGGGGTTGTAAGTGATGGTGGGCTTATCGGCGTAATGTCCCGAGCCCCCTAAGGCCGTGGAGTCGAACGCCACAGAACTGCCAGATGCCCATGTACTGCCCAAGCTGACCTGCGCCTCAAGCGTGTAGGAGTTGGTGATCGAGGCGACATCCAGAAACATCGGTGTGTCCCCGTAACGCATCTTGACCAGATTGAGCAGCATCATCTGCTTCCAGGAATGGTTGATCGCGTGATCGTAATCGAAGCGGTCTCGGCCAATCGTTCCTGGGCCCATGCTGGCGCAGCCCGAAATAGCGAGGGCCATCGCCATGGCAGCCACGGCAGCAAACACCCTCCGCTTTACCGGTAAGTACGATCGAGTTCCCATCGTGACTCCGCTAGGCATTGCCATTCAATGGTGGCCGGGCAGGCATTGGACGGTCAGGCAGAACCGGGGGGCCGCGTCGCTGAACTCAGGCATACGCACGCACCTGCCGCTACGTTTTCCTGCCTTGTCCCATCCTGTCCACCAGATCATCAACAAACCGCGCTGAGTGAGCGCAGTGCTTCACTCGGTACTGGCTGGTGCAGATATGCCCCCTGCTGCGGGCTTGGTAGAACAGCAGGGCGGCTCCCTGCGCCGATTTCCGTAACAGCGCCGATCAGCTTCATGCACTGTTCTAATGCTCGGTATCGAAGCAAGATTAACTTTATAAGTCTTCCTCGATCAGCGCCTCGACTCGACCATGGTTCACCGCCGCCACCAGCAACGTGTGGTCGAGTAGAGTCTGAGCCGCATACGCCAAGGCAAACTTGCCGATGGCCTCGTCGAATACGGTGGACTTGCCCAAGTAGCCGCTAATCAATGACGCGGCCGCCCAGCTCGATTTGGCATGAGCGTGGGCCAGGGTCCAACCGCACACTTCGGCGTACCGTTTGAGCATCTCTGCGGATAATCCGACCAATGGGAGGGAAAATTTCATGTCCCGCAACTGGCGTCCAAAGTAATGGAAGCCGCGCTGGCCATGTGTCCAGCCCAGAAAAATGTCGCTGGAGGACTGCATCAGTCGCTGGCCGATGACGACACGTTGCCCGTGATTGTCGTAGAGGCTCTTGCCTGCATAAGGTTCAAGCACGGAAGGACAGGCTTCCTTGAATTGCAGAAGCAGCGGGTGGTCGTCCGCGGAGAAAAAAAGCCCGACAAGACAGCGTGTTCCTACGCTGCCGATGCCGACTACCTTCACCGCTATGTCTGCCAGACGGTAGTTGTCGAAGAGGCAACGCCGCTCATCTGGCAAAGATAGGCGATAAGCTTCCAGCGCATCATGAATTACTTTCACCTGGTTCGTTTCCGTCATATGGAAGAGCACCGGCGGTTGATCGACGAGGCGGCGATGCCCCTCTACCGACTCCACAATCTTGGGCGCCAGATATTCCCCTACACGGCTACGCGCCTTTTCGGCAAAAGCTTCCCGCCTCTTTTTTGCCTCGGCACCCGGCGCCATGTCGATAAGCGTTTGCACATCGAGACGGTGATACCACACTTCCAGCGGACTCATCTTTGAATACATCCGCATGCGCTCCCGATAAGCGCGCACGCACTCAATCGCGCAAGCCTCAGCATCCTTGTCGGAGAGGTTGTCATCGCGTGCAGCGACCGCAAAACTGGCCGCCAGACGTTTGACATCCCACTCCCACGGCGCGGGAAGCGTTTCATCGAAATCGTTGATGTCGAAGATCAGATTACGCTCGGGGGTGGCGAACAGGCCGAAATTCAAAAGATGACAATCCCCACAGGCTTGCACCCGAATGCCAGAGGTGGGCGTGTTAGACAGGTCGTAAGCCATCAGCCCTGCGGAGCCACGCAGGAAAGTGAAAGCGCTGCGCAACATGCGCCCGTAGCGGATCGGAACCAGTTCGGCGAGTCGCTCGCGGTTGGACTCTTCCAGCACGTCAACGGGATCGCGGCGTTTGGCTGAGGGACTCCACTCGGCGTGGCTCTCACGCGGCACTGCCGTGCGCGTCGCCTTGCCAGCCGCGATGAGCTCTGAGCGCGGCAACAACACCTGCGCGTGGTACCCTCCTCCCACCTTCTTCGCTTCCGCGTACTTTTTCTTGAGGGTGGCCATCTCCTTCGCTCCTTTCATCTCACCGTGGTACGTGAACGGCTTCCCGCCTTGGTCTGGGTCAAGCCATGCAGGGGCATCCGCTCAGGAATGCCGCGAACCTCAAGTAGAGTGGGCATTCGCCCGCATTGCCCCCCGCAGTTCAAGGCACATGTCAGCGGTGAAAGCCGTCGGGGGTCAGAACCAGGCGGCGATTTGCAAGGGCGTCCTGCCTACTAAGGCCCGTCGCCTCCGCAGCCGAGAGAGCCTAGCCTGCCCCCGTCATCGACGGACTCGTCAACGAGCCTGACTGGCTTGCCTTTTCAACAAGGCCATCGCCTTGTAAGCCGCCTTGTAAGCCGTTTCCCCCCCCGTGAGTCGCGTCTCCGGCTGCCTGCCTGCGCGCGTACATATAGTCTAGGTGGCAAGGCGTTCTCACACATCCTCAGCCGCGATGTGACATGACGACCGTCAACCAACGAGTGCCAGACGTTCGAGCAGCATGCGTTTGCCCATAGCCAACGGGTGGGCGATGACCTGTTCGCCAGGTCATGAGCGACTAAAATTGTCCCCCTCGGCCTGTCAGCCAATGCGCGTAAATTTGCTTTATAGAGGGACTTTGCTGAATAAATCGTCCATGCCGAGCGGTGCCGCTAAAAAGACACCATGAGAAAACCCCGCCCTCACAAGAGCAAGACACCTACTGGCAAATCGATAGCACCGCTCTCAAGACCCATGGGAAGCTCAGGCTGGATAGAAACATGGTCAAACGAGGTAGCCAGCCCGCCTTCTCCGATGCGGTCATTCAGTTCGACAATCAACTACCCGTTCGATCTGACGCTGTGACAGACGATTGGCAAGAGAACCTTCTGAGATTGGCCAATCTGGAATGGCCCGGGCCTGACTTCAGCAGGCAGTCACACCGGCAAAAAGTCCTGCAAGTCCGTATCCCGGCCTGGCAAAGGGATGACTAGTGGGGGAAGTGGAAGCTCAACCCTACATCGCCGCCCTGGCGGATGATTGAAGCCATTGGGGCACCTCGTTGGGACAAACGAGGGACAAGAAGTGAATTTCAGCGGGTTGGGTCAACGAACCGGCAACAAGCCAGCCAGCCTCATCGGTCAACTGGCTTTGCCACAACAGCTAGCTGTTTCAAAAAAACAGACAGTTAGCCTTCGACCTTCCAGTGGCCGGACTTGCCGCCTTCCTTCTCCAGCAAGCGCACGCCGCCGATCTCCATGCCGCGATCGACCGCCTTGCACATATCGTAAATGGTCAACAGGCCGACGTTGACCGCCGTCAGCGCCTCCATCTCCACCCCGGTCTTGCCGACCGTCTCGGCGGTCACCACGATGCGCACCGCGTGTGCTGCCTCAAGCAGCTCCAGCTCCACCGCCACCCGGGTCAGCGCGATCGGGTGACACAGCGGGATCAGGTCGGCAGTGCGCTTGCTCGCCATGATCGCGGCAAGCCGGGCAATGCCGATCACGTCGCCCTTTTTGTGGCTACCGCTCTGCACCAGCGCAAAGGTGGCCGGCTGCATGCGGATATGGCCCTCGGCCACTGCGCGGCGTGCGGTATCGGCCTTGGCGCCGACGTCGACCATGTGGGCCTGGCCGGAGGCGTCGAAATGAGTCAGTTCAGACATGGGGATTCCTCGTTACACGATGCTCTACAGTGTAGCGGGCTACCGGAATGGCAGCGAGGCAGGAGGTGTTACAGCAGGAAGCGCCGGGCAACCCAAAACAAGGCTACCAGGCCGGCGACGTAGGCCGACCAGCGGATCGCCAGCCTGGCCCGGTACAGATACTCGCGGTTGCGCGTCAGCATGTAGCAGGTGATCGCCCAACCGACGATCAGGATCACCGCCAACAGCCACATCCGCAACAGCCAGAACATCAACCCACGTCCGGAAGGCGGTGAAAGCTCGACGGCACCTGGGTCGGGTCGGTGAAGCTGACGTATTCCCAGGCATCAGGCACAGCCAACAGCACGCGCAGCAGCTTGTTGTTCATCGCATGGCCGGACTTGTGGCCGGAGAAGGCACCGATCAGCGGATGGCCGATCACGTACAGGTCGCCGATCGCATCGAGAATCTTGTGACGCACAAACTCGTCCGGGAAGCGCAGCCCCTCCGGATTGAGCACGTACTCGTCGTCGATCACGATCGCGTTGTCGAGGCTGCCGCCCAAACCCAGCCCGTGGCTGTGCATGTACTCGACCTCGTGCATGAAGCCGAAGGTGCGGGCGCGGCTGATTTCCTCGATGTAGGAATGGTGGGCGAAATCGATCGCCACGGTCTGCGGCGCCTGATTGAACGCCGGATGGTTGAACTCGATCGACAGCGTCACCTTGAAGCCGTCGTGCGGTTCGAGCCGCACCCATTTGTCGCCTTCGACCACTTCGATCGGCTTGAGGATGCGGATGAAACGCTTGGGCACCGTCTGATCGACGATGCCCGCACTCTGCAGCAGGTAGATGAACGGGGCGGCGGAGCCATCCATGATCGGAATCTCCGCCGCGCCCACCTCGATCAGCAGATTATCGAGGCCCAGCCCGGCAATGGCGGACATCAGGTGCTCGATCGTGCCGACACGCACGCCGGTATCGGTTACCAGCGTCGAGGAGAGACGCGTGTCGTTCACGAGCGAAGGCTGCACTTTCACATCGACCGGCTCGGGCAGGTCGGTGCGACGGAAAGTGATGCCCGCATCAGGCGCGGCCGGCTTCATCACGAGCAATACCCGCTCGCCGGAGTGAAGGCCTACGCCGGTAGCACTGATGGGCTGAGATAGCGTGCGCTGCTGGATCATGGTAATCGCGACGGGCAATAAGACGGATACGCTGATGTTAACACAGCGCGACCCGGTAACTTATTGATTGCCGCAAGCCACTCAATAGCGCAAAACTATCAATCTGCCTGCTTGCGCAGGAACGCCGGGATATCGTACGACTCGCTCACCTCCGGATTGGAGAAATCGGTCGACAGCGGGGCCGAACGACGGCCGCTCTGACGCATCACCGCCGGCACATCCAGATCGTTGTAGTCAATCACCTCGACCGCTCGGTCGTCGGTGCCGGTCTTCACGATCTTGATGTAGTCCGGACGCTCGTCGCGCTGCGGCTTCTTCGAGCCCAGGCCGGTGGCGATCAGCGTCACGCGGATCGCGTCTTCCGGCATGTCTTCCACTTCGGCGGTACCGAACTTGATCTGCGCCTCATCGTCGGCGTACTGACGCACGATGCCCATGATCTCGCGGTATTCGCTCATCTTCAGGCAGCCCGGCGCGGTCGAGATGTTCACCAGCACGCCGCGGGCGCCGTCCAGGGTGATGTTGTCCAAGAGCGGGCTGGCCACGGCCTGTTCAGCGGCTACGCGAGCGCGGTCGATGCCGGCAGCGTGCGAGGACCCCATCATCGCCAGGCCCATCTCGCTCATCACGGTGCGCACGTCGGCGAAGTCGACGTTGATCAGGCCCGGGCAGGTGATCACTTCGGCGATGCCGGCCACGGCGCCGCGCAGCACGTCGTCGGCGGCGCGGAAGGCTTCGCGCATGGTGATGTCTTCGCCCAGTACTTCCATCAGCTTGTCGTTCGGGATCACGATCAGCGAGTCAACGTGCTTCTTCAGGTCTTCGATGCCGGCCTGCGCCACGCTCTGGCGCTTGCCTTCGTGCTGGAACGGACGGGTCACCACGCCCACGGTCAGGATGCCCAGCTCCTTGGCCACTTCAGCCACCACCGGTGCGGCGCCGGTTCCGGTGCCACCGCCCATGCCGGCGGTGATAAACACCATGTTGGCGCCACGCAGCGCATCGGCGATACGCTCGCGGTCTTCCAGCGCGGCGTTGCGGCCCACTTCAGGGTTGGCGCCAGCGCCCAGGCCACGGGTCAGCGTGGTGCCCAGCTGCAGGCGGATCGAGGCGCGGTTGCGCTTGAGCGACTGCGCGTCGGTGTTGGCGCAGATGAACTCCACACCGCGCAGTGTGCCCTCGATCATGTTGTCGATCGCGTTGCAGCCTCCGCCGCCAACGCCGATCACCTTGATGACCGCCTCCTGGGCGGTCTCCTGCATTACCTCAAAAACCATGCTCATCTTCACTCTCCTCGTTGGAACTGAGCGTTCACACCCGAGCCTCGTTACCCGAAGTCTGCCGGCGGCTCAGAAATTGCCGGCAAACCATGCTTTCATCTTGGAGAACATCGAACCGATGCTGCCCGCCTCCACCTTCGGCCCTACCTGGATCTGCGTCTGGTCCTTGCCATACATCAGCAGGCCGACGCCGGTCGAGAAACGCGGATTCTTCACTACTTCGGCCAGACCGCCGACGTACTTCGGCGCACCGATACGCACCGGCAGGTGGAACACCTCTTCGGCCAATTCGACCATGCCCGGCATCATCGCCGCGCCGCCGGTCAGCACCACGCCCGACGACAACAGCTCCTCAAAGCCGGAACGGCGCAGCTCGAGCTGCACCAGTTGGAACAGCTCCTCGACACGCGGCTCGATCACCTCGGCCAGGGTCACGCGCGACATCTGGCGCGGACCGCGCTCGCCCACGCCAGGTACCTCGATCATCTGACCCGGCTCGGTCAGGGACACCAGCGCCACACCGTGCTGGATCTTGATGTCCTCGGCTTCCTTGGTCGGGGTGCGCAGCGCCATCGCGATGTCGCTGGTGATCTGGTCGCCGGCGATCGGGATCACCGCGGTGTGGCGGATCGCGCCATTGGTGTACACCGCGATATCGGTGGTACCGCCGCCGATGTCGATCAGGCACACGCCCAGGTCTTTCTCGTCCTCGGACAGCACCGCCATCGCCGACGCCATCGGCTGCAGCACAAGGTCGGCCGCTTCCAGGCCGCAACGGCGCACGCACTTGCCGACGTTCTGGGCCGCCGACACCGCGCCAGTAACGATGTGCACGCGGGTCTCCAGCCGCACGCCGCTCATGCCGAGCGGCTCGCGCACGCCTTCCTGGCCGTCGATGCTGTATTCCTGCGTCAGGATGTGCAGCACCTGGTGATCCGGCGGGATCGTCACGGCCCGGGCGGTCTCGATCACGCGATCGATGTCCATCTGGGTGACTTCGCGATCCTTGATCGCCACCATGCCGTGCGAGTTCACGCTCTTGATGTGGCTACCGGCGATGCCGGTGAACACCTCGTGAATCTTGCAGTCGGCCATCAGCTCGGCCTCTTCCAGCGCTCGCTGGATCGCCTGCACGGTGGATTCGATGTTGACCACCATGCCGCGCTTCAGACCGCGCGACGGGGTCTGGCCCATGCCGACGATGTTGATCTGGCCCTCATCGAGCACCTCGGCAACGATCGCTACGATCTTCGAGGTGCCGATGTCCAGACCCACCAGCATGTTTTTGCTTTCCTTAGCTTTGCTCACCTGTCGCTCCAACACTTAAGGCTTTGTCTTGTGCGCCGGGGTGCCCTTGTAATCCGGCATCCGCACGGCGAATCCATTCGGGTAACGCATATCCACGTACTCAATCTTGTACGGCAGCGCTGCCAGGTTTCCCTTCCAGTACTCGGCGAAGCGACGCGCCCGCGCCTCTACGTCGTCGCGGCCCAATTCGAGCCGAATCTCGTTCGACAGTTCGACACGCCATGCGCCGCGCGCCGACATTTCCACCTGCACGGCGCTCAGGCCGGAACGCGAAAGCGCCTGCTGGATCTTCGGCAGTGCCGTCGCCAGCGTCTTCTCGCTGCCTGCCGACCCGATCAGCACCGGCAGGTTCTGATCACTCGCCGCGTCGAACCACTCGCCGTTGGTGTCGATCAGCCCGTTCTCGCCCCAGCGCGCCAGGGCGACATGTTCTTCCACCGTGATGAACAACGCATCCGGCCAACGGCGGCGCACCTGCGCATCGCGCACCCACGGCAGCTTCTGAAACGCCGCGCGGGTCTTGTCGATGTCCAGCGTAAAGAACGTGCCGGCCAACTCGTGCTCGGCGATGTACTTCAACTGCACCGGCGTCACCCTCTTCAGCGCGCCCTGGATATAGATCGAACGCACCGGGAACAAGGGCGAGTGCACCAGCCAGAAACCACCGGCGTACAACAGCATCGCCAGCGCCGCCAGCCTCAGCGCATTCGCCAGGCCCCTAAGCGCCTGGTGGTTATCCCACATGAGCCGCAGCCAGCACCTTCACACACAGGTCCTCGTAACTGAGGCCCTCCGCACGCGCCGCCATCGGCACCAGGCTATGACTAGTCATGCCCGGGTTGGTATTCACCTCGAGAAGGTAGATTCCCCCCTCCTCGTCCATCAAAAAGTCCACCCGGCTCCAGCCGGCGCAGCCGAGCACCCGGAATGCCGCCAGGCACAGTTCGCGCGCCCGCTGCTCCACCTCCGGCGTCAGTCCGGACGGGCAGCGGTACACCGTGTCGTCGCGGAAGTACTTGGCCTGATAGTCGTAATACTCCGTGGCCGGCTCGATCTTGATGGTCGGGTAGGCCTTGTCGTCGACGATCGCGCAGGTGTACTCGCCGCCACCGATAAAACGCTCCGCGATCACGATCGGGTCGAACTTGCGCGCTTCTTCATAGGCCGCCTTCAATTCGCCAGGGTTCTTCACCTTGGTCACGCCGATGCTCGAGCCCTCGGTCGACGGCTTCACGAACAGCGGCAGGCCAAGCTTCGCCTCAATCGCATCGAAGTCGCTGTTGTCGGTCAGCAACTCGAAATCCGGGATCGGCAGGCCCGCACCCTTCCACAGCAGTTTGGTACGCCACTTGTCCATGCAGATCGCCGAGGCCATCACGCCGCAGCCGGTATACGGGATGCCCAGCGTCTCGAGCGCGCCCTGCAGCGTGCCGTCCTCGCCAAACGGTCCATGCAGGATGTTGAACACCCGGTCGAAGCCCTCGCTCTTCAGGTGCTCCAACGGTTTCTCGGCCGGATCGAAGGGGTGTGCGTCGACACCCTGCGACAGCAGCGCCGCCAGCACGCCGCTACCGCTCATCAGCGATACCTCACGCTCCGCCGAGCTACCGCCCATCATCACTGCCACTTTGCCAAACTGCTGCATGCTCATTTCTATCCTGTAAGGCCGGGCGTCCCCGGCCGGTTACTTGTCTTTCTACTGGTCTTTACTGGGCGGCCACCAGCTTGGCCGGCACCGCGCCGATCGACCCTGCGCCCATCGTCACCACCACGTCGCCCGGACGTGCCACATCGAACACGGTCTGTGGCAGCGCAGCGATGTCGTCGACGAATACCGGTTCGACCCGACCGCCGACCCGCACCGCACGCGCCAGCGCGCGACCGTCAGCAGCAACGATCGGCGCCTCGCCGGCGGCGTACACCTCGGTCAGCAAGAGCGCATCGACGGTCGACAGCACCTTGACGAAGTCCTCGAACAGGTCGCGGGTGCGGGTGTAGCGGTGCGGCTGGAATGCCAGCACCAGTCGCCTGTCCGGAAACGCACCGCGCACCGCGGCGAGCGTCGCCGCCATCTCAATCGGGTGGTGGCCGTAGTCGTCGACCAGCGTGAAGTGACCGCCATCGATCGCCACCTCGCCGTAGCGCTGGAAGCGCCGGCCAACGCCGGCGAATTCGGCCAGCCCCTTCTGGATCGCCTCGACACTGGCACCGCATTCGATGCCGATCGCAATCGCGGCCAGGGCATTCAACACATTGTGACGACCCGGCATGTTCAGCACCACCGGGAAACGGGTGAGCAGACCATTCTTTACCACCACCTCGAAGCGCATCCGGCCGGCGTCAGCCTCGACGTTCTCGGCATAGACATCGGCGTCATCCGTGAGGCCATAGGTGGTCACCGGCTTCTTCACTTGCGGCAGGATCTCACGCACGTTCGCGTCGTCGATGCACAGAACGGCGCGGCCGTAAAACGGCAGACGGTGCAGGAAGTCGACGAAGGCCTGCTTCAGCTTGTCGAAGCTGTGGTCGTACGTATCCATGTGGTCAGCGTCGATGTTGGTCACCACCGCCATCACCGGCGCTAGGTGCAGGAACGACGCATCCGACTCGTCCGCCTCGGCCACCAGGAAATCGCCAGTGCCGAGTCGGGCGTTGCTGTTCGCCGCGGTCAGCTTGCCGCCGATCACGAAGGTCGGGTCGAGCCCGGCCGCCGCCAGCACCGACGCGGTCAGGCTGGTCGTCGTGGTCTTGCCGTGCGTACCGGCGATCGCGATGCCCTGCTTGAAGCGCATCAGCTCGGCCAACATCATCGCACGCGGGATCACCGGGATGGCGCGCTCACGCGCGGCCAGCACCTCGGGGTTGTCCGCCTTCACCGCCGTGGAGGTCACCACCACGTCGGCATTTTGGATATAGGTCGCATCGTGACCGAAGAACACGCGCGCGCCGGCCTCGGCCAGCCGCTTGGTCGCGACGCCATCGGCCATGTCGGAGCCCGACACGGTGTAGCCGAGGTTGAGCAGCACCTCGGCGATGCCGCACATGCCAACGCCGCCAATGCCTACGAAATGTATGTGTTTGACCCTGTGTTTCATGCTGCTTCTCTGTCACCTTCCCCGCCGCCGGTTGGCCGCGAGACAAATCATTCCTGCGTCAGTTGTTCGCACACGTCGGCAACCCGCGCCGCCGCGTCGGTCAGGGCCTTGGCACGTGCCGCCTCGGCCATCCTCAGGCACTCGGCCCGGTTCAGCCCCCTCAGCCAACCGGCGAGGCTCGCTGCGTCGAAATCCTTCTGCTGCACCAGCCGTGCCGCACCGGCATCGGCCAGGAACTTCGCGTTGCCGGTCTGGTGGTCGTCCACCGCATGCGGGAACGGCACCAGCAGGCTGCCGACGCCAGCGGCGGCAAGTTCCGCCACCGTCAGCGCCCCGGCACGACACAACACCACGTCGGCGGCGGCGTATTCGGCCGCCATGTCGGCGATAAAGGCACGGCAGTCAGCCGCCACGCCGGCCTGCCGGTAGTTCGCCTGCAACGCCTCGATCTGCTTCGCGCCGGCCTGATGCACCACCAGCGGACGCTCGCTTTCGGCCAGCATCGCCAGCGCCTGCGGCACGGTGTCGTTGAACACCTTGGCGCCGAGGCTGCCGCCGACCACCAGTACGCGCAACGGACCGCTACGGCCGGCGAAGCGCTCGGCCGGCGTCGGCAGCGCGGCGATGTCGGCGCGCACCGGATTTCCGACCAGGCCCTGCGCCCCCGGGAACGCGCCGGGGAAAGCGAACAGCGTGCGGCTGGCGATCTTGGACAGCACCCGGTTGGTCAGCCCGGCCACCGAGTTCTGCTCGTGCACCACCAGCGGCTTCCACAACAGCCGCGACATCAGGCCGCCCGGAAACGCCGGGTAGCCACCGAAGCCAATTGCGATGTCCGGGCGATGATTGAAGATCACCACGGCGCTCTTCAAGAGCGCCCGCACCATCACGAACGGCAGTGTCAGCTTGCGCAACAAACCGTTGCCACGCACGCCGCGAATCTTCAGCGTCTCGATCTCGATGCCGTGCTCCGGCACCAGCCGCGTTTCCATGCCGCCGTCGGCACCCAGCCAGATCACTGCCCAGCCGCGCGCCGCCAACTCCTTGGCGACCGCGAGGCCCGGGAAGATGTGTCCGCCGGTGCCACCGGCCATCACCATGATCGTGCGCTTTGCCATGTATCCTTCTTTACCTGCCTGTTCGGCCCATCTGGGGCCGCTATTGTCTGCTCGTTTCGCATACGACGCACTGCTAGTCGCCAAACGGTGTCGCCTCTATATGAAGCGCGACACTCTATGCCAATGTTCTTTTTTGCGCTACATCTTGTAGTCGCGCATCACCCGACGGTTGTTGCTCTCGCCCCCTCCGCCGGGGTCGGGCTTTCGCCCTTCGACCTGTCGGTCCCGCTGCCCGGCTACACCTTGTAGCCACGCATCACCCGGCGGTTTTAGCTGCGCTCCCTCTCGCCGAGGTCGGGCTTACGCCCTCGGGCCTATCGGCCCCGCTGCCCGGCTACACCTTGTAGCCGCGCATCACCCGGCGGTTTTCCCAGTCGACCCTGAGCAGCACCGCCATCGCCGCCAGGTTCATGATCAGCGCCGAGCCGCCGAACGACATCAGCGGCAGAGTCAGACCTTTGGTTGGCAGGATGCCCATGTTCACGCCGATGTTGAAAAAGGTCTGGATGCCGAGCCAAATGCCGATGCCCTGCGCCACCAGCGCCGGGAAGTAGCGCTCCAAATCCTTGGACTGGTCGGCGATGCGGAACGCGCGACGCACGATCCAGGCGTACATGCCGATCACCACGCAGATGCCGACGAAGCCGAACTCCTCGGCGATCACCGCCATGATGAAGTCGGTGTGCGCCTCGGGTAGGTAGAACAGCTTCTCGACGCTGGCGCCCAGGCCAACACCGAACCATTCGCCACGGCCGATCGCGATCAGCGAGTGCGACAGCTGGTAGCCCTTACCGTACGGGTCGTCCCACGGGTCCATGAAACCGAGCACCCGCTTCATCCGGTACGGCGACAGCACGATCAGGAGCACCACCGCGACCACGCCGAAGATCGCCAGGCCGGTGAAGATGCGCATATTGATGCCGCCGAGGAACAACAACCCCATCGCGATCGACGCCACCACCATCAGCGCACCGAAGTCTGGCTCCATCAGCAGTAGGAACGCCACCACCAGCATCACGCCGAAGATCGGGAAGAAGCCCTCCTTGATGCTGTCGAGCTTGGCGACGTTCTTCACCACATAGCGCGCACTGAACAGCACCATCGCGAATTTCATCACCTCGGACGGCTGCACGTTGAACACGATCAGCGAGATCCAGCGCCGCGAGCCGTTCACCACCCGGCCGATGCCGGGGATCAGCACCGCAAACAGCAACACCAGCGCGATCAGGAACACCCAGCCCGCCCTTTCCTCCCAGAACTTCACCGGGATGTGGAACACCATGTAGGCGAGCCCAAGACCGATCGTCATGAACACCGCGTGCCGCACCAGGAAGAAGTAGCGGCTGTGCATGGTGGGGTCAGCCTCGGCCGAGGCAATCGACGCCGAGTACACCATCACCAGGCTGAACGACAGCAGCAGCGCGATCGCCCACGCCAGCGCCTCGTCGAGGGCGGTAGTGGGGACGAAACGACGAGCCTGGGCGCCGACCATCATGACGGATGTCGCTCCTGTTTGATCGCTGCCACCGTGTCGATGAACACCTGGGCGCGGTGGGCGTAGTTACGGAACATGTCGAGGCTGGCGCAGGCCGGCGACAACAGCACCACGTCGCCACTTACGGCCAATGCGGCCGCCTGGCGGGTCGCCTCTTCCAGCGTCGCGCAGTCGACCAGCATCAGGTCCGAGCCTTGCAGCGCCGCGCGCAGCCTGGGCGCATCACGGCCGATCAACAGCACCGCGCGGCCAATGCGCGCCAGAGCCGGTTTCAGCGGCGCGAAATCCTGGCCCTTGCCGTCGCCGCCGGCGATCAGCACCACCTTGCGGGTCATGCCGTTGAGCGCCGCCTCGGTGGCACCGACATTGGTGCCCTTCGAGTCGTCGATGTAGGCGACGCCGTCGAACTCGTCGATGAGCTCGACGCGGTGCGGCAGGCCCTTGAAGGTGGTCAGGCCGTCGAGCAGCACCGTGCGCGGCAGGCCGATCGCCTCGGTCAGCGCCAGTGCAGCCAGCGCGTTGGCGGCATTGTGCAGGCCGGTCAGCTGCAGGCTGGCGACGTCGAGCAGCTTCTCACCGCGCGAGGCCAACCAGTAGCGGCCATCCTTCTGGATCAGGCCATAGTCGGCCGATGCATCCTGCAGAGAGAACCACGCCACCGTCCGGCTCGGGCGGCTCATCGCACGGCACAGCGCGTCGTCGCGGTTGAGTACCTGCACGCCGCTACCGCCAAACACTGCGGTCTTGCTGTGCGCGTAGTCGAGCAGATCCTGGTAGCGGTCGAGGTGGTCTTCGGAAATGTTCAGCACCGTCGCTGCGTCGGCGGCGAGGCTGGTGGTGGTCTCGAGCTGGAAGCTCGACAGCTCAAGCACCCACACGTCCGGCCACACGCCGCTCCGTTCGCGCTCCAGCAGCGCCTCCAGCACCGGCAATCCGATGTTGCCAGCCACCACCGTGTCGAGACCAGCGGCCTGGCACAGATGGCCGACCAGCGAGGTGACGGTGGTTTTGCCGTTCGAGCCGGTGATCGCGATCATCTTGCCCGGGCGCGACTGCAACGACAGCGCCAAGAGTTCCACGTCGCCGACCACCGGGCCACCAGCCGCAATGTACGCAGCTACCGCCGGCGTTGCTAGCGCCACACCGGGACTGACCACGAGCAGATCGGCGTCGGCGAAGCTGGTCTCGTCGAATGCGCCGCAACGCAACGCCACGCCTGGCAGCCGTTCGGCCAATGTCGCCGTGTTCGGCGGAGTCTCGCGGCTGTCGGCCACTGTGACGCGTGCGCCGTGCGCGGCGAGCCACATGGCGCTGGCAAGCCCGGTATCCCCCAGGCCGACGACGATGACGTGCTGATTGGCGAAGTTCATGGCTTACCTCAGCTTCAGCGTCGACAGGCCGGCCAGCACCAGCATCATGGTGATGATCCAGAAGCGCACCACCACCTGGGTCTCCTTCCAGCCCTTCAGCTCGTAGTGATGATGCAGCGGCGCCATGCGGAACACCCGACGGCCGGTCAGCTTGAACGATGCCACCTGCAGCATTACCGACAGCGCTTCCATCACGAACAGGCCGCCCATGATGAACAGCACGATCTCCTGGCGCACGATCACCGCCACGGTGCCAAGCGCGGCGCCCAAGGCCAAGGCGCCAACGTCGCCCATGAATACCTGTGCCGGGTAGGCGTTGAACCACAGGAAGCCCAGGCACGCGCCGCAGATCGCCGCGCAGAACACCACCACCTCATGCGCACCAGGGATGAACGGCAGCGCCAAGTACTTGGAGAACACCGCGTGGCCGGCCACATAGGCGAAGATCGCCAGTGCCGCCGCGACCAGAACCGTCGGCAGCGCGGCCAGGCCGTCCAGGCCGTCGGTCAGGTTCACCGCGTTCGAGGTGCCGACGATGACGAAATAGGTCAGCACGCAGAAGCCGATCGCGCCGAATGGGTAGACCACGTTCTTGAAGAACGGCACGATCAGCTCGGTCGACGTCGGCAGGCTGGCGGTACCGATCAGGTACACGCCGGCACCGATCGCGATCACCGACTGGCCGATCATCTTGGCGCGCGCCGACAGACCCTTCGGGTTCTTGTGGACAACCTTCTTCCAGTCGTCGATGAAGCCGATCGCGCCGGTGCCGAGCAGCACCGCCAACAAGAGCCACACGTATTTATTGTCCAGCTGCGCCCACAGCAGGGTGGTGATCGTGATCGACAACAGGATCAGCGATCCGCCCATCGTCGGCGTACCGGCCTTGACCAAGTGGGTCTGCGGGCCATCATTGCGCACCGCCTGGCCGACCTTCAGTTCGGTCAGCTTGCGGATCACCCACGGGCCCAGTACCAGCGCAATGCCGAGCGAAGTCAGGCACGCCAGCACCGCGCGCAGCGTGATGTAGTTGAACACTTTAAATGCGCGGACGTATTCACCCAGCCAATCCGCTAACCAAACAAGCACTTATCAAACTCCCAATCATTCCAGCCCGCCCCGTGGCGTGCCGTGTGTTATCCGTTCACCAGGTGGTCGACCACCCGTTCCATCTTCATGAAGCGCGAGCCCTTCACCAGCACCGTCGCGTCGGTTTTCAGCTCGGCATCCAGCGCTGCCAGCAGCGCCGGCAGCTCGTCGAATGCTTCGGCACCGTTGCCGAACGCCTCGGCCGCGCGACGGGCCAGCGGCCCCAGCGTCAGCAGCCGCTCAATGCCCCGCTCACGGGCATACGCGCCGACCTCGGCGTGCAGTGCCGGGGCGGTGTCGCCCAGTTCGCCGATGTCGCCCATCACGAACACGCGCGGCGCGGCGAAGCCGGCCAGCACGTCCAGCCCGGCCTTCATCGAGTCCGGGTTGGCGTTGTAACTGTCGTCGAGCACGGTGGCGCCGCAAGCGGCACGCTTCTGCTGCAACCGGCCCTTCACGCCAGCGAACGCGGCGAGGCCCGCCGCGATCGTCGCGAGAGGCACCTCGAACGCCAGCGCCACCGTCGCGGCGGCCAGCGCATTACGCACGTTGTGCAGCCCGGCAGCCGGTAGCGTCACCGCCACCTTGTCCGCCGGACTCACCAACGTGAAACGGCTGACCAGGCCGGCCAGCTCCACCGACTCGGCGCGGACCTCGCCCTGCTCCAAGCCGAAGCTCAGCTGGCGATGCCGGGTGGCCGCCTCGCGGAACAGCGCCGCGTTGCCATCGTCGGCGTTGATCACCGCCAGTCCCGTTTCGGCCAGGCCCTCGAAGATCTCTGCCTTGGCGCGGGCGATCCCCTCCACCCCATCGAAGCCACCCAGATGCGCGCGCAGTGCATTGTTCACCAACGCCACGTCGGGACGCGCCAGACGGGTCAGGTAGGCAATCTCGCCCGGATGGTTCATGCCCATCTCGATCACCGCATAGCGGTGCTGCCCGGTCAGCCGCAACAGCGTCAGCGGCAGGCCGATATCGTTGTTGAAGTTGCCGGCGGTGGCGAGCACCGCATCGGCGCCGGCATGCGCCGCAAGGATCGCCGCCAGCATCTCCTTCACCGTGGTCTTGCCGTTCGAACCGGTGATGCCGGCCAACTTCGGCGACAACCTGGCACGCCAGCCGGCCGCCAGCCGGCCCAGCGCCGCATGCGGATCGGCTACGCGGATCAGTGTGGCGCCCGGCAACGCGAAATCGTCGGCGACCAGCGCCGCCACCGCGCCGTCGGCCAGCGCCTGGGCGACGAAGTCGTGCGCGTCGAAGCGCTCGCCGCGCAGCGCGACGAACAGGTCGCCGGCCTGGATGGCACGGCTGTCGGTGACTACCCGGCCGACCGCGGCATCGACGCCGTCCAACCGGCCGCCGGCGAGCTGGGCTGCGAGCTCAAGCGTCAGCATGCGCGGCTCCCCAGGCGGTCAGCGCGTCCTCGGCGACGCGGAAGTCAGAGAACGGGTGCTTCACCTTGTTGATATCCTGGTACTCCTCGTGCCCCTTGCCGGCGATCAGCACCACGTCGCCCGCGCGCGCGGCCTTCACCGCCCAGTGGATCGCCGCGGCGCGGTCGACCTCGACATGGCCCGGCGACTTCATGCCGGCCAGGATGTCTACCAGAATGGCCTGCGGGTCCTCGGTGCGCGGGTTGTCGCTGGTCACCACCGCCACGTCGGCGAAGCGCTCGGCGATGCCACCCATCATCGGCCGCTTGCCGGCATCGCGGTCGCCGCCGCAGCCGAACACGCAGAACAGCTTGCTACCGGCCGGCCGGATCTCGGACAGCGTCGACAGCGCTTTTTCCAGCGCGTCTGGGGTATGCGCGTAGTCGACCACTACCAGGGGTTCGTGACCGCCGCCGACGCGCTGCATACGACCGCGCGCGGGCTGGATGCGGCCCAATACCCGGGCCGCGTCGGCAAGGGTGACACCGTTGACGCACAGCGTCGCAAGGCAGGCGAGCAGGTTGGCGGCGTTGAAACGGCCGAGCAATGCAGTTCGGATTGCCACCTCGCCCCACGGCGTGGTGACATCCATCACCAGGCCGTCCAGCGAAGCGGTCAGCGACAGTGGTCGCACATCGCCCTGTTCGAGACCGTAGCTCACCACTTGGGTACGTTCTTTATCGATGGCGGCGATCAATTCCCGGCCGAAAGCATCATCGGCATTGATCACCGCATGCTTGAGTCCTTCCCAGTGAAAAAGTTTCGCCTTGGCAGCGCCATAGCTCGCCATATCGTGGTGATAGTCGAGGTGGTCGCGGGTCAGATTGGTGAACACGGCGGTGGCGAAGCTGACGCCGTTGACGCGCGACTGGTCGAGGCCGTGACTCGACACTTCCATCGTCACCACCCGGGCGCCCTGGCGGTGGTATTCGGCCAGGCGCTGCTGGACGGTGACCGGGTCGGGCGTGGTGTGAGTGGTCTCGGTCAGCTCTCCATAGAAGCCGTTGCCGACGGTGCCGATCAGCGCCGCCTTCTGGTCGAGCAGGCTGAACGCCTGCGCCAGCCAGTGCGAGATCGAGGTCTTGCCGTTGGTGCCGGTGATGCCGATCACGGTCATCTGGCGGCTGGGTTGGCCGAACACGTGGGCGGCAACGATGCCGGCGCGCTCGCGCAGGTGCGGCACCGGCAGATTCGGTACGGTCCACTCCGGCTTCCAGGCGAAGCCGTCGGCATCATCCCACAGCACTGCGGCGGCGCCGTGCGCCAGCGCGGCTGGAATGAAGTCGCGGCCGTCGGTGTATTCGCCACGGCAGGCCAGGAACACGTCGCCGGGCAGCACGCGGCGGCTGTCCGCCTCGACGCGGCGGGCCGGAACGCCCAGTTTGTCGAGTTCGGCCAGGTTCCAGGCCGGCAGGGGGGTCAGACGACTGATCATGTCCTTAACTTCTTTAAAAGTCGGCCGGTACCGGAGTCGACTCCGGTAGCAGGGTATTGTTGGTAGGCTCGTCCGGCTGCACGTTCAGCACGCGTAGCGCGCCGCCTGCCACCGCAGAGAACACCGGCGCGGCCACCGCGCCACCGTAGTATTTGCCAGCGGACGGTTCGTCGATCATCACCGTCACGATCAATTTCGGGTTCTTGCCTGGCGCAAAGCCCATGAACAGCGCACGGTGCTTGTCGGCCACATAGGTATGGCCCTCCAGCTTGCGCGCGGTACCGCTCTTGCCGCCGATGCTGTAACCGATGATGCGGCCGCCGACTGCGCCGCCACCCGGTTCACTGTTGGCGACCAGTACGCCCTTCATCTCGTCGGCAGTTTTCTGGCTGAGCACGCGCTTGCCCGGCATCGGCGCGTTGGTCTTGTACAGCGACAGCGGCAACAGCACGCCGTCGTTGGCGAAGATCGTGTAAGCACGCGCCATCTGCAGCAGGCTCACCGATACGCCGTAGCCGAATGACATGGTCGCCTGCTCGATGGGCCGCCAGCTCTTCCAGTTGCGCAGCCGACCGGACGCTTCACCCGGAAAGCCGGAGCCAGGATTGCGGCCGAAGCCCAGCGAGTCGTAGTAGGTCCAGAAATCCTGCGGCGCCACCATCAGCGCGAGCTTACTGGCGCCGACGTTACTGGACTTCTTGATGATGCCGGTGATGTCCAGGCTGGGTTGCGGCGACACGTCGCGGATGGTGGCCGGACCGATCTTGTAGGTATGGGTGTCGAGCACCGTGTTGACGCGGGCCTTGCCTTCCTCGAGGGCGATGGCGATCGACAGCGGCTTCATCGTCGAGCCCGGCTCGAACAGGTCGATCACCGCGCGGTTGCGCAGCATCTCGGGCGTGGTGCCTTCGCGGTTGTTCGGGTTGAACGACGGATAGTTGGCCAGCGCCAGCACCTCACCGCTCTTGGCGTCGAGCACCACCACCGCACCAGCCTTGGCCTTGTTCAGCTCGACCGCATTCTTCAGCTCGCGGTAGGCGATGTACTGGATGCGTTGATCCATCGCCAGCACCAGCGTCTGGCCGTTGCGCGGCCGCTCGATCGCCGCCAGGTCTTCGACGATGTGACCGCGTCTATCCCTCAGTACCACGCGACTGCCGTTCTTGCCGGCCAGCATCTTCTCGCGCGCCAGCTCCAGGCCTTCCTGGCCTTTGCCGTCGACACCGGTGAAGCCGATGATGTGGGCGAACGATTCGCCCGCCGGGTAATAACGACGGAACTCCTGCTGACCTGCCACGCCCGGAATGCCAAGCGCGGCGACCTTGTCGGCCAACTGCGGGCTGATCTGGCGCTTCAGGTACACGAACTCGCGCCGCTTGTCGGCGAACTTGCCGGCCAGCTCGGACGGTGGCAACTCCAACAGCCTGGCGAGCTCGGCAAGCTTTTCCGGCGGCACCGGCTGCATGCCGGCCGGGCTTGCCCAGATCGACTGCACCGGGGTGCTGATCGCCAGCGGCTCGCCGTTGCGGTCAGTGATCACGCCGCGGTTGGCCTCCATCGTCAGCGTGCGGCGGAAGCGTGCATCGCCCTGGCCGACCAGGAAGTCCTGCTGCACCACTTGCATATACATCGCGCGCAGGATCAGTACCAGGAACAGACCGCCGAGCAGCGCCAACACGAAACGCACACGGCCCGGGCCCATCGAAGGGGCCGGACCGGGGTTGTTGAGGCGGCGATTGTGGTTAACAGAGACGGCACGCATCACGTGCCCCCTTTCGGTGCGATCGCCTGCACCTCCCGGGGCGCGGGCAGATGCATGTCGAGTCGGCTGGTGGCGGCGTGCTCGACCAGCGCGTGCGCCCCCCAGGTACTCTGTTCGAGAAGCAGCTTGCCGTAATCGACATCAAGCTGGCGCGCCAATTTCTGCTCGCGGTTGAGCTCGATATAGAGCTGACGCGAGACGTGCTGCGCGGTGACCACCGCCATGGCGGCGAACACCAAGACCACGAGCAGAACGGCATTGAGACGGTTCATCGAAGCGACTCCGGCCAAGGGGCGGCGGTACGCTCCGCGACGCGCAGCACAGCCGAACGGGCGCGCGGGTTCTCGCGCACCTCGTCGGCACCGGCGCGGATCGCCTTGCTGGCGAGCTTCAGTGGTGCCTCACCGATGTCGGCGGCTCGCACCGGCACCCAGCTGGGCAGCTTGTCGGCGGTGCTGGCGTCCTTCATGAAATGTTTGACGATGCGGTCTTCCAGCGAGTGGAAGCTGATCACCGACAGGCGTCCGCCGACGCTCAAGCGGCGTGCCGCTTGCGGCAGCACCGCCTTCAGCTCGTCGAGCTCGCGGTTTATATAGATGCGGATCGCCTGGAAGGTACGCGTCGCGGGGTCCTGACCTGGTTCGCGAGTATGGACGTTTTTCGCAACGAGGCTGGCGAGCTCGCGCGTCGTCGTGATCGGGGCGTCAGCCCTTGTCGCAACAATGGCTGCTGCAATCTTGTGAGCAAACCGCTCTTCACCATAAGTCTTGATCACCTCTTTGATATCGGCTTCGTCGGCGACGGCCAGCCACTCAGCTGCAGTCAGGCCACGCGTGGTGTCCATGCGCATGTCGAGCGGGGCGTCGAAGCGGAAACTGAAGCCGCGGCTGGCGTCGTCCAACTGCGGCGACGACACGCCCAGATCCATCAGCACACCGTCGACTCTGTCGACGGCCAGACGGTCGAGTTCGTGCGCAAAGGTCTCAAAGCCTTCGTGCACGATGGTGAAACGGGTATCTTCGGCGGCCAGCGCGTTGGCGACGGCAACGGCCTGCGGGTCCTTGTCGAACGCAATCAACCGGCCGTTCGGACCGAGCCGGGACAGCAGCGCACGACTATGTCCGCCACGGCCGAACGTGCAATCCACGTAGGTACCGTCTGGGCGAACGGCCAAGGCGTCGACCGCCTCGGTTAACAGCACCGTGCGGTGTACAAAGGCAGCGGTGCTCACAACGAGAAATCTCCAAGGTTGGCCGCAAGATCGGCCGAGTCCAGTTCCAGTGCCGCGTCGGTCTGGGCATCCCAGTCGGCGACATTCCACAATTCGAAGCGGTTGCCCATCCCCACCAACGCAACATCCTTGCCGAGCTTGACGCGCTCACGCAGCCGCGCCGGCAAGAGAATACGCCCGGCAGCGTCCATCTCCAGCGTCTCGGCATGACCGAGCACCAGGCGCTGGTAAGCCTTCAGCGTGGGATTGCCGGTGGGCAGCCGCATCAGCCTTTCCTCCACCGGCCTCCAGTTGACCTCGGGATAGATCAGCAGATGGTCGGGCGAGTCGAGCGTGACCACCAGGTTCGCGCCGAACGCAGACAACACCATCTCCCGGTGCCGGGCCGGAACGGCCAGGCGACCTTTGCTATCGAGTGACAGTGCGCTAACGCCGCCGAACATGATAGTTGACTAATGGCCCGTTGAGAGTCGGTCAGGGGTAAAACGCCCCACTTTCACCCACTTTTTCCCACTTTCCGCCACTATAGGGAAGATGATTGAGCCGGTCAACAACGATAGACTTGAATCGCCTTTTGCGACAATGACTTAGGAATGTCCCGCCAACACCAATAGATTCGGCAAATCAAGGCAACCGAACATTAAATCAAATGATTTAATTACAAACAATCTACCGATTTAATAACGAATAAAAAAACACGGACGGCATACCAAAAGGCATGCCATCCGCATTGATTTTAGCTATTAAGCCGCGCCGAGCTTCTGCTTAAGGATTTCCTGAACTTGCGCCGGGTTGGCCTTGCCCTTCGACGCCTTCATCACTTGGCCGGCCAGTGCATTCAGCGCCTTTTCCTTGCCGGCGCGGAACTCCTCGACCGCCTTCGGATTGGCGGCAATCGCCTCGTCGACCATCTTTTCGATGGCACCGACGTCGGACACCTGCTTGAGACCGTCGCGCTCGATCACTTCGTCGGCGGACAGCTCACCGCCCCACATCGCCTCGAACACCTGCTTGGCGAGCTTGCTCGATACCGTACCGTCGGCAATGCGCACGATCAGGCCAGCCAGACGCTCGGCCGACAGCGGGCTTTGCGCGATATCGAGACCGTCTCGGTTCAGGCTAGCGGCCAGTTCGCCGTTGATCCAGTTGGCGGCAAGTTTGCCCTGACCGGTCGCCGCGGCAACCGCCTCGAAGTAGCGGGCCAACGCGTAGCTGCTGGTGAGCAGGTTGGCGTCGTACGCCGACACACCGAAGTTCTCGGCGAAGCGCTCCTTCATCTGGCCCGGCAGCTCCGGCATCGACTCACGCACGGCGTCGATCTGCTCCTGCGTAATCACCACCGGCAACAGATCCGGGTCCGGGAAGTAGCGGTAATCGTGCGCGTCTTCCTTAGAACGCATCGCGCGGGTCTCACCCTTGTCCGGATCGAACAACACGGTCGCCTGCTGTACCTTGCCGCCATCCTCGATGGTGTCGATCTGCCACTGGATCTCGGCCTCGATCGCCTGCTGCAGGAAGCGGAACGAATTGAGGTTCTTGATCTCGCGGCGAGTGCCGAATTCGACTTGTCCCTCGGGACGCACCGACACGTTGGCGTCGACGCGGAAGCTGCCCTCCTGCATGTTGCCGTCGCAGATGCCGAGCCAAGTCACCAGTGTGTGCAGCGCACGGGCGTAGGCGACCGCCTCTTCGGGCGAGCGCATATCCGGCTCGGACACGATTTCCAACAGCGGGGTGCCGGCGCGGTTCAGGTCGATGCCGGACACCCCCGACAGCCCTTCCAGGCCTTCGTGGATCGATTTGCCGGCGTCCTCCTCGAGGTGGGCGCGGGTCAGGTGGATCACCTTCTCCTCGTCGCCGACCTGGATCGTCAAGGTGCCGTGTTGGACGATAGGCAGGTCCATCTGGCTGATCTGGTAGCCCTTGGGCAGGTCCGGGTAGAAGTAGTTCTTCCGCGCAAACACATTCTTCTTATTAATAGTGGAACCGAGCGCCAGGCCGAGGCGGATCGCTTTTTCCACAGCGGCCTTGTTCATCACCGGCAGCACGCCCGGCAGCGCCAGCTCCACCGCGGAAGCCTGGGTATTGGGCTCGGCACCGAAGGCGGTGGACGAGCCGGAGAAGATCTTGGAGGCGGTGTTGAGCTGCACGTGCACCTCAAGACCGATGACGACTTCCCATTTCATGGTCGAGAAATCCTTCTATTTATCCGCCACGGAAGCACACGGAAAAGCGCGGATCACGGCAACTGTCTGCACCATGTCGCCCGATTCCTGCCGTGTCTTTCCGTGTGCTTCCGTGGCTAAAAAATCAAATCCTTACAGCGCCGGCGCCTTGCGGTGCCAGTCGGTCGCCTGCTGGAACTGGTGCGCCACGTTCAGCATCTTCGCTTCGCCGAAGTAGTTGCCGATGATCTGCAGGCCGATCGGGCGGCCGTTCGCGGCAAAACCGGCCGGCACGCTCATGCCCGGCAGGCCGGCCAGGTTCACCGACAGCGTATAGATGTCCGACAGGTACATCTCGACCGGGTCGTTCGACTTCTCGCCGATATTGAACGCGGCGGTCGGCGCCACCGGACCGAGGATCACGTCGCACTGTTCGAACGCCTTCTTGAAGTCGTCGGCGATCAGTCGGCGGATCTTCTGCGCCTTCAGGTAATAGGCGTCGTAGTAGCCGTGGCTGAGCACGTAGGTGCCGACCAGGATGCGGCGCTTCACCTCGGCGCCGAAGCCCTCGGCGCGGCTCTTCTCGTACATGTCGACCAGGTCTTTGTACTCGGCGGCCCGGTGACCGTAACGCACACCGTCGTAACGCGACAGGTTGCTCGACGCCTCGGCTGGCGCGATCACGTAATAGGCCGGGATCGACAGCTCGGTGTTCGGCAGCGACACCTCGACTACCTCGGCACCGAGCTTCTTCAACTGGGCCACCGCCTCGTCGATCACGCGCGCCACGTCGGCCGACAGGCCGGCGGCGAAGTATTCCCTCGGCAAGCCGACTTTCAGACCAGAGAGCGAATTGCCCAGTTCACGGGTGTAGTCCTCGGTCGGACGCTCCAGGCTGGTCGAATCGCGCCCATCGAAACCGGCGATGGTGTTGAGCAGCAGCGCGCAGTCCTCGGCGGTCTGCGCCATCGGGCCGCCCTGGTCGAGCGAGGAGGCGAATGCGACCATGCCGTAGCGCGACACTACACCGTAGGTCGGCTTGATGCCGGTGATGCCGCAGTGACTGGCCGGCTGGCGGATCGAACCGCCGGTATCGGTACCGAGCGCGGCCGGCGCCAGGCGCGCCGCTACCGCCGCGGCCGAGCCGCCGGAGCTGCCGCCCGGAATTGCCGCCAGATCCCACGGATTCTTCACCGGGCCGTAGTAGCTGTTCTCGTTGGCCGACCCCATCGCGAACTCGTCCATATTGGTGCGGCCGATGGTAACGAGGCCGGCGGCGCGCACGCGCTCGATCACGTGCGCATCGTACGGGGCGATGAAGTTGTCGAGCATCTTCGAACCGCAGCTGGTCTTCCAGCCCTGCTGGCAGAAGATGTCCTTGATCGCCAGTGGCACGCCGGTCAACAGGCCGGCCTGCCCCGCGGCGCGCGCCGCGTCGGCGGCGGCCGCCTCGGCCAGCGTTTTTTCGGGGTCGACGGTGATGAAGGCGTTCAGGGTGGGGTTGAGCGCAGCGATGCGATCGAGGAACTGGCCGGCGAGCTCGGCGCTCGATACCGACTTCGCAGCCAGTGCGGCCGACAGTTCTTTCAGGGTAGCGTTAATCATGATGTGACAAACCTACAGCAAGATGGATATTGGCCGAAATGGAACCAACATCCGATGATCCGGTCGAGAATTACTCGATGACTTTAGGCACCAGGAACAGGCCAGCCGCCACCTGCGGCGCCACTGCCTGGAAGGCGTCGCGATGATTGGTCTCGGTGACCACATCGTCACGCAGACGCAGGCTGACATCCTGCGGGTGGGCCATCGGCTCGATGCCGTCGGTATTTACCGCCTGCATTTTTTCTATTAGACCGAAAATGTTGTTGAGCTGGGCGCCGGTCGCGGCAATTTCCTCGTCGGTAACCGCGATGCGGGCGAGGCGTGCGATACGGGCGACATCCTGATGCGTCAGCGACATGGAGACCTCTGAAACCTTTAATAATCCAAGCTTTATAGGGTATCATAGGGAGTTTGTTTCTCCCAAGATTAACGATGCGTCACGAGGGCGGCGCCAGGCCTTTTGCAGCCTGGTTTGACCCCCTGCGGGGCGGACACTTTGCACACGGCGGCGGCGCCGACTCCGGCGATGGGGCCGAGTGCGGCGATTAAGCTCCGACAAAACACATTCAGGATTGCTTCCAATGTTTCGTCTGTTGACCGGCTACTTTTCCAACGACCTTGCCATTGACCTTGGCACCGCCAACACCCTAATCTACATGCGCAGCAAAGGCATCGTGCTCGACGAACCGTCGGTGGTCGCGATCCACAGTGACGCGCCGTCGAACAAGAAATCGATCCTCGCCGTCGGCGGTGAAGCGAAGAAGATGCTCGGTCGCACGCCGGGCAGCATCCAGGCTATCCGACCGATGAAGGACGGCGTGATCGCCGACTTCACCGTCACCGAGCAAATGCTCAAGCAGTTCATCAAGAAAGTGACCTCCAGCCGCCTGGCTGCCAGCCCGCGCATCGTGATCTGCGTGCCGTGCGGCTCGACCCAGGTGGAGCGCCGTGCGATCAAGGATTCGGCGCTGGCTGCCGGGGCACGCCGCGTCGAGCTGATCGAGGAGCCGATGGCCGCGGCGATCGGCGCCGGCCTGCCGGTGGAAGAGCCGACCGGCTCGATGGTTGTCGACATCGGCGGCGGCACCACCGAGGTGGGCATCATCTCGCTGGGCGGCGTGGTGTACTCCAACTCGGTGCGTGTCGGCGGCGACAAGTTCGACGAGTCGATCATCAACTACATCCGCCGCAACTACGGCATGCTGATCGGCGAAACCACGGCCGAAGAGATCAAGAAGACCATCGGCTCGGCCTTCCCGGGCGCCGAGGTGCGCGAGATGGAGGTGAAGGGCCGCAACCTCGCCGAAGGCATCCCGCGTTCGTTCACCGTGTCGAGCAACGAGATCCTCGAAGCGCTGACCGAGCCGCTCAACCAGATCGTGTCGGCGGTGAAGATCGCGCTGGAACAGACGCCGCCGGAGCTGGGCGCCGATATCGCCGACAAGGGCATGGTGCTCACCGGCGGTGGCGCTTTGTTGAAGGACATCGACCGCCTGCTGGCCGAAGAGACCGGCCTGCCGGTCATCGTCGCCGAGAACCCGCTGACCTGCGTCGTGATCGGCTCGGGCAAGGCGCTCGACAAGATGGACAAGGTCGGCACCATCTTCACCAACGTACCTTAAAGCGGGAAGCCGCGCCGCCCGCTTGAGGGCGGCGTTTTTTGCATGGATTTCGCCAATACCCCCAGCTTTTTCCGCCAGGGACCGCGCCCGCTCGTCCGGCTAATCAGCTGCGCGACGCTGTCGGTCGCGCTTCTGGTGGCGGACAGCCGTTACGGCCTGATGGAGCCGGCGCGCGAGGCGCTGTCGGTGGTGCTCTACCCACTGCAATGGGCGGTCAACGCGCCGGTCAGCGGCGTGCGCGACCTGAGCAGCTTCTTCACCACGCAATCCGAGCTGCAGCAGGAGAACGCCAAGCTCAGGACTGCGGCGCTGAGCAATGCCGCCCAGCTCGGGCGTCTCGCGACGGTGGAGCGAGAGCTGACCGAGCTGAAGGCGCTCGCCCAGATCGCGTCCAGCCGTACCGACGTCGCCGCGCAGGCCGAAGTGCTGTACACCGGTCGCGATGCCTTCACCTACAAGCTGATCATCGATCGCGGCACCAACGCCGGCTTGAAGGGCGGCATGCCGGTGCTCGACGGCCATGGCCTGCTCGGCCAGATCACCCGGGTGCAGCCGTTGACCGCCGAGGTAACATTGGTGGTCGACAAGAACCAGATGGTGCCGGTGATGATCGAACGCACAGGGCAGCGAGCGATCCTGTACGGCTACGGCGGCGGGGTGGAGTTGCGCTACATGCCGATCCACGCCGACATCAAGGAAGGTGACCGGCTGGTCACCTCGGGCATCGACAGCGTGTTCCCACCCGGTGTGCCGGTGGCTCAGGTCGGCAAGGTCGACCGCAACGCCGGCGCCGCGTTCGCCCGAGTGGCCTGCATCCCGTACGCTGGGGTGCAGAGTTCGCGCTATGTGCTGGTGGTGAGCGAGAAATCGATGCCGCCGGCTCCTGCGCCGGCGCAACCTGTAGTGCCCCTCGACGCCAAGGCGGCCAAAGCCGCAGCCAAGGCCGCCAAGAAGGGCGAGGGCAAGGACGCCAAAACCAAGTCGACCGCCAAAGCGGCCACACCCGCCTCGGGTCCACGTTAGGTTTTATAGATAGATGGAACGTCCGCAGGAACTCCTCAAACCAGTGAAGCGCCGGCTGATCTACCTGACCTTTGCGCTGGCACTGATCGTCGAGCTAGTGCCGCTGCCGGTCGGCTCGGTGCGCTGGCTGCCCGACTTCGTCGGCATGCTGATCCTCTACTGGGTGCTCAACCAGCCCAGCCGGGTCGGCATCGGCACCGCCTTCCTCCTCGGTCTGATCGCCGATGTCGCGACCGCTGGGCTGTTCGGCCAACATGCGCTCGCGTACACCATCACCGCCTACCTGGTGCTGCTACGCCAGCGTCAGCTGGTGATGTTCAACCTCGGGGTGCAGGCGATCGTGGTCCTGGGCCTGCTGCAGGTCAACCAGCTGATCATGGTGATCGCGCGGATGGCGACCGGCTCGGCCTTCGTCGGCTGGAGCTTCTTCCTGCCGCCGCTGGTCGGCGCGCTGCTATGGCCGCTGCTGACCAACCTGCTGGTGCTGCCGTACCGCCAACGTTCGCTGTAAGGCTGTCCGGATGCCGCGCCCTACCCGCCTGAAAAATACCCGTTCGGACGACGAACAGTTCGAGCTGCGCCTCATCGTCGCTTACGGCTTCATGATCCTGATGTTCATCGTGCTGGTGGGCCGCTTCGTCTACCTGCAAGTGATGCAGCACGATCACTACATGACATTGGCGCAGAACAACCGCATTTCTTTGGTGCCGACGCTGCCCAACCGCGGCCTGATCGTCGACCGCAACGGCGTGGTACTGGCGCAGAACTACTCGGCGTACACGCTGGAAGTGACGCCGTCCAAGACCGGTGGACTCGACAGCACCGTCGAGGCGCTCGGCAAGCTGGTCGACATCACCCCGCGCGACATGAAGCGCTTCAAGAAATTCCTGTCCGAGTCGCGCAACTTCGAGCCGGTGCCGCTGAAGATGAAGCTGACCGAGGAGGAGGCGGCGCGGGTCGCCGCCAACGGCTGGCGCTTCCCCGGCGTGGAGGTGAAGGCACGGCTGTTCCGCGACTACCCGTTCAAGGAGATGACCAGCCACGTGCTCGGCTACATCGGCCGGATCAACCAGAAGGATCAGGACCGGCTCGACGACGAAGGCAAGACCGCCAACTATCGCGGCACCGACTACATCGGCAAGACCGGCCTCGAAGCCGTGTACGAGGACGACCTGCACGGCACCTCGGGCTTCGAGGAGGTCGAGACCGATGCCGGCGGCCACGCGATTCGCACCTTGCGCCGCACCCCGCCGATCAACGGCAACACGCTGAAGCTGGCGCTGGATATCCGCCTGCAGGAAGTGGCCGACAAACTGTTCGGCCAGCGTCGCGGCGCGCTGGTGGCGATCGACCCGCAGACCGGCGGCGTGCTCGCCTTCCTGTCCAAGCCGGGCTTCGACCCGAGCCTGTTCATCGACGGCATCGACAGCGCTACCTGGAAAACCCTGAACGAAGACTGGCAAAAGCCGATGGTGAACCGTGCGCTGCGCGGTGTGTACCCGCCGGGCTCGACATTCAAGCCGTTCATGGCGATGGCCGCGCTCGAAACCGGCACGATCGGCTACAACGACGTGCGCGCGGCGCCGGCGTTCTTCACCCTGCCCGGCTCCAGCCACCAGTTCCGCGACTCGAACAAGCACGGTAACGGTTCGGCCAACCTCGCCCGAGCGATCCAGGTATCGAGCGACACCTTCTTCTACAAGCTTGCGTGGGACATGGGAATCGACAAGATCCACCCGGTGCTGTCGCAGTTCGGCCTGGGAAGCAGGACCGGCATCGATCTCGACGGCGAAGCCACCGGGGTACTGCCGTCCAAGGAATGGAAGGAAAAGCGCTTCGCCAAGTACAAGCCGGAGGTGCGACGCTGGTACCCGGCCGACGTGGTCAGCATCGGCATCGGCCAGGGCTTCAACGCGTACACGCCGCTGCAGATGGCGAATGCGGTGGCGATCATGGCCAACGACGGCAATGTGTTCAAGCCCCACCTGGTGCAGGAAGTGGTCGACGCAAAGAGCGGCAAGGAGCGTCGCATCGAGACGCAACCGACCCGCCAGCTGCCGTTCAAGGAAACCAACTTCGAGTACATCAAGCACGCGATGGAAACCGTGCTCAAGCCGGGCGGCACCGCTGCGCGCATCGGCGTCGGCCTGCAATACACGATGGCCGGCAAGACCGGTACCGCGCAGGTGGTCGCGATCAAGCAGGGGGCCAAGTACAACTCGGCGGCGATCTCCGAGCAGCAGCGCGACCACTCCTGGTTCGTCGCGTTCGCGCCGGTGGAGCAGCCGAAGATCGCGGTGGCGGTGATCGTCGAGAACGCCGGCTGGGGTGCCGCGGCTGCCGCGCCGATCGCCCGCGCACTGACCGACTTCTACATGCTCGGCAAGGTGCCGGCGGACCTGGTCGGCCAGCTGACCACCGTCAAGACCGGCACCGCCGACCCGAACGCCGCCGCCCGCGCCCAGGCCGAGCGTGCCGCCGCTGAACAGGAAACCCCCGATGCAACCCCATCCCCTTAAGCGCCTGTGGGACTTCATCAAGGAGCCGCTCGACGGCTGGCTGATGCTGTTCCTCGGCCTGATCTACGTGCTGAGCCTGTTTGTGCTGTTTTCAGCCGACAACCAGGAATGGGGACGGCTGACCGCCAAGTTCGGCTACACCGTGCTGGGGCTGGTAGTGCTGTGGAGCCTCGCCTACCTGCGCCCGCAGCTGGTGATGAACTTTGCGCCGCCGATCTACGTGACCGGCCTGCTGCTCTTGATCGGGGTAGCGCTGTTCGGTGTGGTGGTGAACGGCTCGCGACGCTGGCTGGAACTCGGCATCACCCGTATCCAGCCGTCCGAAATCATGAAGATCGCGATCCCGATGATGCTGGCGTGGTTCTTCCAGAAGTATGAACTGTCGCTGTCCTGGCGCCACTATCTGGTTGCCGGCCTGATGATCGTGGTACCGGGCGCACTGGTGCTCAAGCAGCCTGACCTCGGCACCGCCACGCTGATCATGGCTGCCGGCTTCTTCGTGATGTTCTTCGCCGGGCTGTCATGGAAGCTGATCATCGGTGGCCTGGTCACTTTCCTCGGCAGCCTGCCGGTGATCTGGAACTTCATGCACGACTACCAGAAGAAGCGCATCCTGACCCTGATCGACCCGATGCAGGACCCGCTCGGCGCCGGCTACCACATCATCCAGTCGATGATCGCGATCGGCTCGGGCGGGCCGTGGGGCAAGGGCTGGCTCAACGGCACGCAGACTCACCTCGACTACATCCCGGAGCGCACCACCGACTTCATCTTCGCGGTGTACTCGGAGGAGTTCGGCCTGGTCGGCAACGTGATCCTGGTGATCCTGTACCTGCTGGTGATCAGCCGCGGCATGATGATCACCGCGCGCGCGCCGACCTTGTACGGTCGTCTGATGGCCGGCGCGATCACGCTGACCTTCTTCGTGTATGCCTTCGTCAACATGGGCATGGTGTCGGGCATCCTGCCGGTGGTCGGCGTGCCGCTGCCGCTGGTTTCGTACGGTGGCACCGCGACCCTGTCCATCCTGGTCGGACAGGGCATGCTGATGGGCATCGCCAACCAGCGCAAGTAGCGCCCCGACGCGCACCCACCCCACACTCAGCCGTGCCTCCGGGCACGGCTTTTTTTGTACCCGGCGCCGATGCTGCGCTGCAACCGGGCGCAAATGCGACAACGTTGGCCGAATCACCCCGCGCCGTGCGATTCCGGTTGAATTCAAACAAGTGCTTGATTAGTATTCCCGGGCAACACAACAAGAGAGCCGGCAAACGGCCAACACGAGGAAGAGGGGCGATGGGGTTTGACGTAGAGCTGATCCTGTTGGCGCTTGCGCCGGTATTCGTCGGCTGCATCGCGTGGGAGTGCATCTGGTGGCGCCGTCGCGGCAACACCAGCGTGTACAGCTGGCGCGATACGCTGTGCAACACCGGCCTCGCCCTGCTGCACCAAGGCGCCGACAAGCTCGCCTGGCTGTTCGTCATCCCCGTCTACTCCTGGGTCTACACCCACTGGCGCATCCACACTTTCGACAGCTCCTGGACGAGTCTCGTCGCGCTGTTTCTCGCACAGGACTTTCTCTACTACGGGTTCCACCGCACCAGTCACCGGGTGCGCTGGCTATGGGCCGCACACAGCGTGCACCACAGCTCGGAGCGGATGAACCTGTCGACCGCGTTCCGCCAGAGCCTGATGTACCCGGTCGCCGGCATGTGGCTGTTCTGGCTGCCGATGGCCTGGCTCGGCTTCGAGCCGCGGCTGATCGTGGCGATCGTGCTGCTCAACCTCGCCTTCCAGTTTTTCGTGCACACCCAGGCCATCCCCAAGCTCGGCCCGCTCGAATGGGTGCTCAACACCCCGTCCGTCCACCGCATCCACCACGCGCGCAACCCGCGCTATATCGACCGCAACTACGCCGGCGTACTGGTGATCTGGGACCGGCTGTTCGGCAGCTACGTCAAGGAAGACCCAGCCGTGCCGTGCGACTACGGCACCATCAAGCGGGTCACATCGTTCAACCCGCTGACCGTGACGTTCTGCGAATGGCACGACATGCTGCGCGAGCTGTTGCGCGCCAGAACCTGGAAGGAACGCGGCACGCTGCTGTTCGCCCCACCCGAGGTCGCGGAATCGGTCGCCGCCCGGCAGGCCGCCGAGACCGAACCGCAACGGCCGGCCTCGTTCCGGCTCTAATCAGGGCGACGCCAACACCTCACGAGTGAGGCGCGCGAGCAGCTCTACCGCCGCCGGATCGGCATCCTCGCTCCGATGCAGCACCACTGCCATCGGCGGCAGCTCGGGCAGGCCGGAGAGCCTGGGCAGATTGCGCGGCGCCAGTCGGTCGGCCAGCACCGTCACCGCGAGGCCCGCACGCACGGCCTCTGCTTGTGGATCGTTGCCGACAATATCCGCAAGGGCGCGGCGCTGAACGCGGTGCAGATCGCCGAGGCGCTGATCGCCCGGCCGGACTTTGTCGCCGACCGCCAGGCGCGCCGGAGCGTCGTGGCCTGAATACGCACAGCCCCGCCTGTCATACAGGACGGGGCTGTGCGCGCTAGCGCCATACCATGCGACACGAAACGGCGGGAACGACAAGGGCCGACAAGCACAGCCCCGCGCCGACCACGCCAGTTGTCCAAAAGCCATAACCGGCGTCGGTCGGCCTGTGGATAAGCTTGTGGACAAGCTGTCAGCCCATGCTTGGCAAGCTGTGGGCTGCTGGCGGATTACAGCAGCCACTTCACCGCGCCGTAGGCGATGAAGCCGACCACGATCGCCGCCAGGGTGTTGCGGCTGAAGAACGCCACCGCGCCGGCCACCAGCGTGCCGATCAAGTAGGGATTGCTCGGTGCCAGCCAGATCTCGCCCTGCGGCGCCAGCGCCATCGGCACCACCAGCGCCGGCAGCACCGCCACCGGCACGTAGCGCAGCGCCCGCTTCACCAGCGGCGGGAAAGTCAGCCCCTGGCCGAACACCAGGAAGCTCGCGCGGATCAAAAAGGTCAGCACGGCCATGCCGATAATCGTCAGCCAGTGGTTCATGCGGCGACCTCCTCTTGCCGGCCCGACAGGCGCTCGGCCAACAGCCCGGCCACCACGCCGGCGGCGGCGGCCGCCATCAGGTCGAGCTTGTACGGCAAGTGGCGCGCCACGAGCGCCACCGTACCAGCCGTACAGGCAGCGGCCAGCGAAGGACGGTGCTTCAGCGCCGGAGCGACGATGGCGACGAAAGTCGCCACCATCGCGAAATCCAGCCCCCAGCCGGCCAGGCCCGGCACCGCCTCGCCGATCACCACGCCGACCACGGTCCACAGCAGCCAGTTGCTGTACATCGCCAGCGAGGAGCCGAGCCAGTAGGCGCGGCCGCCCTCGAGCAGGCCTTCGCGCAGCCGGTGCTCGACCACCGCGAAGGTTTCGTCGGTCAGCCAGAACGACAGCATGGCACGCCAGCCAAGCGGCCAGTCTCGTGCATAAGGCAATAGCGTGGCGCTATACAAAGCGTGGCGCAGATTGACAACAAAGGTGGTCAGCCAGATCACGGGCAGCGCCGCGCCACCGGCGAACAGCGTCGCGGCAACGAACTGCGAGGAGCCGGCGAACACGATCAGCGACATCGCCAGCGTCTGCGCCGAACTGAGGCCGGAACCGAGCGCCAGCGTACCGAAGATCACGCCGAACGGTGCGGCACCGACCAGCATCGGCACGCTGTCGCGAGCACCGGCGAGAAAAGGGGAGGAAGCAGCCATGACATCGAATCAAATGAGTGTTGAATAGATGTTGGCCGAAAGCGGCAGGCTTGTCTTGAACGATCTTGCGCCGTTCAGCTGCCGGCCTGGGCGCGCCTCGGCGCAACGCCCAAGCCCTGCTGATACGCCGCCGGCGTGATGCCGAGCGCCTGGCGGAACGCACGGGTGAAGTGCGGCTGGTCGGCGAAACCAAGCCGGCTCGCCACCTCGCCGGCCGGTACGCCCTGGCCCAACAGCGTCCGCCCTCGGACCAGCCGCAACTGGTTGCGCCACGCGATCGGCGGCAGGCCGTAGGCGGCACGGAAGCTGCGGTTGAGGTGATAGGGCGACAGGCCCACGACAGCAGCCAGTTCGGTTAGCGACAGGTTGTCGGCGAGCCGGTCGGCCAGCATCTGGCGCACCCGCTCGACGTTGTGACGTGCCTGTACCGCTTGCGGTGCATGGCCGAGCATATGGCGCGCCACCACGTCGCCGAGCACCGCGTGCAGCCAGGACTCGCGCAGCAGCCGGTCGTCGCTGTGGCGCAGCAGGTGGTGAAGCCGCGCCAGCCGCACCGACAGATCCGGGTCGACTACCACCGTGTGGCGGAAGAACGGCTCGGTGGGCCGGCCGGTCAGCTGTTCGGCCAACTGGCGCATCAGCGTCACCGAGGGGAAATAGCCGCAGTAGGCCCAGCCGCCGTCGCTACCAGCCTCGCCGGTGTGCACCGCGCCAGGGTTGACCAGCACCAGCGCGCCGCGCCCGGCCCGGTATTGGCCGCCCTGGTAAGCGTAGGACTGCACCCCGTCGAGCAGGGTGTTGACCACGTATTCCTCGTGGAAGTGCGGCGCGAAGCTGTAGTCGACATAGCGCGCCGCCTGGCACTCCAGCGCGCCGATGTCGTCGGCGCGGAAGAAGCGGGTGAACTCGGAGGCAGCAGGGGTGGGCATAACGGGAAGGACTGATGAACTCACCCCATTCTGCGCGGCCGTCGCAGCCTCGACAAGCTCGCCTGGCCAGGCACCGCTAGTCTGAAACGACAACGCCGCCCCGAAGGGCGGCGTAACGGAGAGCTGCGGGACAGGGGCTCAGGAGCCGGCCATGAAGGTCCGCACGCCGGATCCGACAAACTGCACACCGACGCAGATCAACAGGAAGCCCATCAAGCGCGTCATCACCTCGCGGCCGGAGCGGCCCATGCGCTGACTGATCATCGTCGCCGAGCGCAGCACCAGCCACATGCCGACCGAGGTGCCGGCGATCGCGAGAAAGGTCATGAAAAACGCCGCCGCACGGCCCGGCCAGGTCGGCTGTTCCATGATCTCGGTGGAGATGCCGATCACCACTGCAATCGTGCCTGGGCCGCTGATGCCCGGCATCGCCAGTGGAAAGAACGAATAGTCTTCGCGCTCGTTACTCGGCCGCGGCGTCATCTGCGGATCCTGGGTGAGGAACAGCATCCGGTAGCCGAGCACCGCCACCACGAAGCCACCGGCGATGCGCAGCGCGCCGTACGAGATGCCGAACACCGCCAGGATCAGGTTGCCGGCCATCAGGCACACCAGCATGATCGCCGCAGCGTAAATGCACGCCATCTTGGCCTGATGATCACGGCGGCGCTCGCTCATATGCTGCGTCAGCGACACGAACAGCGGGATCTTCGATAGCGGGTTAGTGATGGTGAGCAGGCTCACCAGGCCGCCGAACAGGAACTGCAAGGACAAATTGAGCATGAAAGGAAGGGGGAACGACCAACAGAGCTGCATTCTAGCGGCTTCTACCGCTGCAGCCATGACGCCGTCGTGTTCCGGTAAGCGAGTGTCTCCTCGGCGCAACCTTGCTGCGACATTCGGTCGCATTGTGCCGCACGGCTTTCGTGCTAGGCTCACGGCAACGCTGTTTCCGAAAGATCAAAGTCGCATGCTAAACCGCCTTCTCGCCACCGCCTGCCTCTGCCTCGCGTTACCTGCGCTTGCGCAAGACTTCCATGCCGGCAACATCGCGATCAGCCACCCGTGGAGCCGCAGTACCGCACCGACCGTCAACGTAGGCGGCGCCTATCTGGCGATCAGCAACCACGGCAAGCAGCCTGACACCCTGCTCTCGGCCAGCAGCCCCCGCGCCGGCATGGTCGAGCTGCACCAGAACCTCAACCAGAACGGCGTGTTGAAGATGCGCGAGCTGAAAGACGGCCTCGTGATCGCACCGGGCCAGACGGTGGCGCTGCAACCGGGTGGCGCCCACCTGATGCTGATGGAGCTCGCCAAGCCGTTGAAGAGCGGCGAGCACTTTCCGCTGACGCTCACCTTCAAGCGTGCCGGCAAAGTGACCGTCGAGGTATCGGTCGACGACGGTGCGGCAGCAGGCGACGCCCACCAGCATTGACCGCACGGCCAGGCCGGTTGAGAGCCCCCAACGCGGGGGCTTTTCTCAATTTTTAATTCATAAAACCTGTTAACTCATAAACCTGATGTCGTTTATTTTCTGTCGGGTCGGCTTATGATTCTGATACTCAATTTCTACGTTCATTTGTCAAAGAATGTGTCATTGGAATCGAACAACTCGTTACAAACCATTCATTGACCCTGGCACGCCGCACTACCTAAAATTCAAATGTTTCGTAAAAAGAGGTTTCACTGCCTTGGACAGTCATAGTCGTCAACAGGACATGCTTTTCCATTAAGTCTGGCAAGACCTCTGCTTTTCCCAAAGCCGCCGTCTTGCTCCAGGCAAGCGGTGCGCGCATCTCGTTTCTCCGTGCACTCCGTTTAGAACAAAGCCGAATCTAGGCTCGCCCTGTGATTCGTGGCTGCCGTGCGTGTTTTATCTGCCCGGCGGGCCAGGCTTTGCGCGTCCTCTTGCACGCCCTGCCCGTGGCAGTGATGTGAATGTCGTCCGCTCCTGCCCCAGGAGAAGGAGGTGTCATGTCATCCGATTGTTGTCGAAGTCGATCACCCCATCCGGAGTTTCCCGTTTCCTCGGGAGGCGCCTGATCGCGGCGGATTGTCCGTTTCGTCAGCCGGCAACGGCCCGATCGTGCGCTTCCCTCTGGCTTACCCAGAGGAGTTGAACCATGCACTACGGCATGCTGCTGGACGCGAACCCGCAGGCCCACCGGGACCTGCCCGACCATTTCGACGAGATGATTGACACCGCCAAGGTCAACCGCGGCGTCCTTTCACACGTTGTTGATTACTTGCGGCATAAGGCATTGGCCGCTTTCTTAACCAAGGAGCCATTAATCCATGGACCCCAGTCCTAGTTGGTCGGTCACGTCGGCCAGAGTGGCTCCACCGGATAGGAGCAGATAAAGACCGCGCGCTTTATCACCCTCCCATCCCTCCCGCCCTCTATCTGGCGTGACCGGCGATAACCCACCGGCACCGTTCTTAAATGGCTCGCCGGGCAATCGATTCACGCCGATAGAGTGACCACATGGCTATTTCGACCAAATAGCCATATTGTCCCCCCACCGGCCCGCGTTCACCCATCTTTATCAATGCGGGAGTATGTCCCATGGCCAATCAAAAAGTGGAAACCGCCGTTCTGGATACGGCCCACGTTGGCGATATTCGCGGTGCGCTCGGCACCATCCGCCACGACGACATCGAGTTGCGTCAAGGCTGGAAACAACGCTTCAAGACCCTTCTGGCGATCCTCGGCCCAGGCCTGATCGTGATGGTCGGCGACAACGACGCCGGCGCGTTCAGCACCTATGCGCAGGCCGGGCAGAACTACGGCACCTCGCTGTTGTGGACGCTGTGCCTGCTGATCCCGGTACTGTATGTGAACCAGGAAATGGTGCTGCGCCTCGGCGCGGTCACCGGCGTCGGCCACGCCCGGCTGATCCTGGAACGCTTCGGCAAGTTCTGGGGCGCGTTCAGCGCGATCGACCTGTTCATCCTGAACGCGCTAACCATCGTCACCGAGTTCATCGGCATCAGCCTCGGCATGGACTTCCTCGGCGTGCCCAAGGTGGCCGGCGTGTGCCTGGCCGCTGTGTTCATCATGCTGTCGGCCAGCACCGGCGATTTCCGCCGCTTCGAGCGCTTCTCGCTGATCCTGGTGGTCGGCAGCCTGGTGCTGGTGCCGATCTTCGTGATGGTGCACCCGCCGCTGACGCAGGTGTCGCATGACTTCCTGGTGCCGCAGATGCCGACCGGCGGCAAGCTGTCGGACGTAATGCTGGTGATCATCGGCATCGTCGGCACTACCGTGGCGCCGTGGCAGCTGTTCTTCCAGCAAAGCTACGTGATCGACAAGCGCATCACCCCGCGCTTCATCAAATACGAGCGCGCCGACCTGTGGCTGGGCATCGTGCTGGTGGTGATCGGCGCGGTGGCGATGATCTCCTTCACTGCCGCCTTGTTCGGCGGCCGACCGGAGCTGGGCCACTTCCAGGACGCCGGTGCCGTGGCAACGGGCTTCGCCAAGTACTACGGTCGCGTACCGGGCGTACTGTTCGCGATCGCGCTGATCGACGCCAGCATCATCGGCGCGATGGCGGTGTCGCTGTCGACCGCGTACGCCCTCGGCGACGTGCTGAGCCTGAAGCACTCGCTACACCGCAAGCCGGGCGACGCCAAGGGCTTCTACGCAATGTACTGCGGCCTGATCGCGCTGGCCGCCGCGCTGGTGCTGCTGCCTGGCGTGCCGCTGGGCCTGCTGACCAATGCCGTGCAGACGCTGGCCGGCGTGCTGTTGCCGAGCGCCACCGTGTTCCTGCTGATCCTGTGCAACGACAAGGACGTGCTGGGCCCGTGGGTGAACAACCGCGTGACCAATCTGTTGACCGCAGTGGTGGTCGCCGTGCTGGTGCTGCTGTCGATCATCCTGACCGCTGCCGTGGTATTCCCAGACATGTCCGGCGAAACCATCACCGACATCCTGATCAGCGGCGGTGTGGTGGGGCTCGTCATCGCGATCGCGGTGAACGTGCTGCACGCTCGCGAGGAAGCCGACCGCAGCATCCCGAAACAGGAGCGCAAGATCGACCTGAAGGCGCTGTACAGCTGGCGGATGGCCCCGCTGACGAAGCTGCCGACCATGGTGCTGTCGCAGCGTAACCGCCTGTGGATGGGCGTGCTGCGCGTCTATCTGGTGGTGGCGATGGGCATGGTGATCTACCGAGTGATCCAGGTAGCGCTGATCTGATGCACCGCTAAGAACCTGTTTACGATCTAGCGAACGAAGGGGCAGCCAAAGCGAAAGGGCGCGAAACAGCGGAATGTACATAGAGTACATGAGCATGTTGAGCGCCATTTCAACGCAGGATCACCCGAGTGCAGCAGATCGTAAACAGGTTCTAAGTACGGATACCGACACCGGGCAGCGCCCGGTGTCGGGCTGTTAAGCGAAGCCGTTCGGCCAAGGCCGGGCGGCTTCGCTTAACAGCCCGCCCCCCGGGGCCGAGCCATTCGGGCAAACTTGCCCACCCTCCATGAGACGACTATGGCTGCACCTCCGCGACCAGACGACCTTCCTGTCGCCCCGCCCGCGCTCCTTGGCGCGCTGCGTCGGCAGTTCGACTACTACCTGCAGCTCTTCGGCCTCCAGGGCCGGGGGCTGGCCCTGTTGTCGGGGCTGATCGTCGCAGCCTGGTTGATGGCCGGCGTGTACCGGGTGCAGCCGGACGAACAGGGGGTGGTGTTGCGCTTTGGCGCCTGGGTGGACACCACCGAGCCGGGCTTGCACTACCACTTGCCCTGGCCGATCGAGGCGGTGCTGCTGCCCAGGGTGACCCAGATCAATCTGATCCGGCTCGCCAACCTGTACGACGACATGCCGACCGACGTCACCGACCCGCGCGAGAAGCAGATGCTCACCGGCGACGAGAACATCGTCGAGGCCGATGCGGTGGTGTTTTGGCGCATCAAGGACGCCAGCCAGTTCCTGTTCAGGGTGAAGGACCCGGAAACCGCGCTGCGCATCGCCGCCGAGAGCGCGCTACGCGACGTGATCTCGCACACGCCGATCCAGGCCGCGATGTCCAACCGCCGCCAGCAGGTGGCCGACCAGACCCGCACGCTGTTGCAGCAGATGCTCGACGGCGAGCAGTCCGGCATCCTGGTCACCCAGGTGCAGCTGCAGCGGGTCGACCCGCCGTCGGCGGTGATCGATGCGTTCAACGACGTGCAGCGCGCCCGCGCCGACCAGGAGCGCGCCCGCAACGAGGCGCAGGCGTACAGCAACGACATCCTGCCCAAGGCGCAGGGTGAGGCGGCGCGTATCGAGCAGGAGGCCGAGGCGTACAAGAGCCAGGTGGTGAACCTGGCAGAAGGCGAGGCCAAACGCTTCGATTCGGTCTACCACAGCTACGCGCAGGCCAAGGACGTCATCGCCTGGCGGCTCTATCTCGACAGCATGGACGAGGTGCTGAAGAAGGCCAGCAAGGTGATCGTCACCGACTCGACCGGCAAGGGCGCCGGCGTGGTGCCCTACCTGCAGATGCAGGATAACCAGGCCAAGGCCGCCGCCAAGGGAGGCGCGAAATGAAGCGATCGTTGCGCGGCATCGGCGTGATCGGCGGCTTTGCGCTGCTGTGGCTCGTCAGCTCCACGCTGTACACGTTGCCCGAGGGGCAGAAGGCGCTGGTGATCCGGCTCGGCGCGCCGGTCGATGTCAACGAGCAGCCGGGCCTCAAGTGGAAGCTGCCCATCGTCGACTCGGTGCAGTTCTTCGACACCCGGCTGCAGACACTGGCGCCGGCGCCCGAACAGGTGATCCTCGGCGACGAGAAGCGCCTGGAGGTGGAGACCTATACCCGCTACCGCATCGTCGACCCGCTACGCTTCTACCAGTCGCTACACACCGACCTGCAGGCCCGCCCTCAGCTGAACCAGCTGGTCAGCACCTCGCTGCGCCGGGAGCTTGGCAAGGTGCAGCTGAAGGCCTTGCTGTCGACCGAGCGCAGCCAGATCGTCGCGCGCATCCAGGCGGAAGTGGCCGAACGCGCCCGACCGCTCGGCGTGGCGGTGACCGAGGTGCGGCTGCACCGCGCCGACCTGCCGCTGGAGACCAGCCAGGCGATCTACGACCGGATGAAATCGGCTCGCCAGCAGGAGGCGAAGGAGTTGCGCGCGCAGGGTGCCCAGTGGGCGCAGCAGATCCAGGCGAAGGCCGACCGCGACCGCACCGTGATCCTGTCCGAAGCAGAGCGCCAGAGCGCGATCACCCGCGGCGAGGGCGATGCCGAGGCCAACCAGATCCTGGCGCACGCGTTCAGCAAGGACCCGAAGTTCTACAAGTTCTACCGCTCGATGCAGACCTACCGCCAAGCACTGGCCGGGTCGGGCGCGACGCTGGTGCTGTCGCCCGACTCGGCGCTGCTGCACGACTTCCGGAGCGGCCCAGGAGGCCAGCGCTGAGATGAATCACAGCCATCCGCTGTCGCTTTCCCGTCTGAAGCACCTGGCTGCGGCGCTGGGACCGGGTCTGGTGGTGATGCTCGCCGACACCGACGCCGGCAGCGTGATCACCGCCTCGCAAAGCGGGGCGCAGTGGGGCTACCGCCTGCTGCTGCTGCAGTTTCTGATCATCCCGCTGTTGTTCGTGGCACAGGAACTGACGGTGCGCCTCGCTCTGTGCACCGGCAAGGGCTACGGCGAGCTGATCCTGCAGCGCTTCGGCAGCGCCGCGGCGCGGCTTGCCACCGCGACGCTGGTGGTCAGCTGCTTCGGCGCGCTGGTGACGCAGATGAGCGGTCTTGCCGGCGTCGGCCAGCTGTTCGGCGTGCCGGTGTGGCAGACGATCGCCGTGCTGGCACTGCTGATCTTCGCGATGGTTTGCACCGGCAGCTACCAGTCGGTGGAGCGGGTGGCGATTTGCCTGGGCGTGTTCGAGCTGGCTTTCCTGGTGGTGGCGTGGCGGGCCAATCCCGACTACGGTCAGCTGGTCGGCCAACTGCACCACATGCCGCTGGGCAACCGCGACTACCTCTACCTGCTGGCCGCCAACCTCGGCACCAGCATCATGCCGTGGACGGTGTTCTACCAGCAGTCGGCGCTGATCGACAAAGGCCTGGAACAGGCCGACCTGAGGGCGGCACGGCTCGATACCCTGATCGGCGCGGTGCTGTGCCAGGTGGTCACTGCTGCGGTGCTGGTAGCGGCGGCGGCGGCGTTCGAAGGCCGCGGCAGCATGGCGCTCGATAATATCCCGCAGATCGCCGAGGCGTTCACCGCCGTGCTCGGCCCGCATACCGGCCGGCTGCTGTTCGCGGTGGCATTGAGCGGCGGTGCGCTGGTCGCGACTATCGTCGTGTGCCTGACGACCGCTTGGGCGCTCGGCGAGGTCAGCGGCAAGCACCACTCGCTGGAGAACCATCCGCGCGAGGCGCCGTGGTTCTACACCGCGTTCGGGCTGATACTGGCGGCCGGTGGCATGCTGGTCTCGTCCGGCATCAACCTGGTGCGGCTGTCGATCGCCACCGGCGTGGTCAACGCGCTGCTGTTGCCGGTGGTACTGGGCTTCCTCTATTGGCTGGCTCACCGCGAGCTGCCCGAGGAACATCGCCTGAAAGGCTGGTACGGCGCGGCCGTCGCCACCGTGTTCACGCTGACCGCCGGCATCGGCCTTTATTCAGGCATCGCCGGAGCGCTGGGATGAACGGGCACGGCGGCGAGCATGGGAAAACATAATGGGTTTTGACAGTTTCGGCCACGCCATCGGCATGGCGTTTCAGGTGTTCTTCCTCGACCTGCTGCTCAGCGGAGACAACGCGCTGGTGATCGCGCTGGCCTGCCGCAGCCTGCCGCGGCCGCTGATGAAGCGCGCGGTGCTGATCGGCACCGGTTTCGCCATCCTGCTCCGCGTACTTCTGACCACCGTGGTCAGCTTCCTGCTGCAGGTGCCGCTGCTGCGGCTGATCGGCGCGGCACTACTGATCGCCATCGCGATCAAGCTGCTGCTCGGCGACCTGGAGCCCCCCACGGGCAAGGCGGACGACGCGTCTAGCGAGGTCGACCGGCTCTGGTCGGCGGTAGTGGTGGTGGTCAGCGCCGACCTGGTGCTGAGCCTCGACAACGTGGTGGCGCTCGCCGCCGCCGCGCAAGGCAGTGTGCTGTTCCTGGTGCTGGGCCTGCTGTTCAGCGTGCCGCTGTTGATGTACGGCAGCCTGTTCATCACCCGGCTGCTCGACGACAACCCCCTCTGGGTGCCGGCCGGCAGCGCGATGCTCGGCTGGATCGCCGGGCGCATCGGCGTGTCCGACCCGCTGGTCGCCCCGTGGATCGCCACTCAGGCCCCGGCGCTGTCGCTGGCGATCCCGCTGTTGTGCGTGGTGTTCGTGCTAGCGGAGAGCCGCATCATCCGCCAGCAGCGCCCGACGCTGATCGCGCCACCGCCGCTCGGCCTGGCTGCCGGGCTGATGAAACGGCTGGCAAGCTTCGGCGCGTCGGCCGAAGAAACGGAGGCAACAGCCAGGCTGGCGGTGCCGGCCGTGGCGCTGGCCCCCGCCAGCCCTGGGTTCGCCGCCCCGGTCGCGACGGTGGCACCAGCGGCCGAGGCGGAGGAGGAAGCGGTGGAGCAAGCCGACGTCGTGCCGGTCGAGCCGACGAGCATGCCGGCACCGGATCCCGACGCCGACCCGGTGCAGAGTTCGCGCCTGCTGTCCTTGTCGTTGCGCGTGCTGGTCGGCGCGGCGGCGCTGCTCGGCGTGCTGGCGATAGGCTGGCTGCTGTTCCACCTGGCAAGCCAGGGGGTGCTGCCGACGCCGGAACACGCGCACGGCTAGCCCTCCGTGAACGGGCGGCGGCGAGACACTGCGTTGTATCCTCGTCACAACGATAGGCCCCGATGAAAATAGGGCTTTACCGATCGCGAAACTCCGGGCAGACTGCGCAGCGGAGATGGCCGGATTGTCGGACAAAAAATGCATCGCCAAGTCTACAGCGATGGAGGAGACAAGCCGCACAACAAACTATCAAGACCGCACCGGCCATCCCACTTCCGCCCGTATCGGTTATGCTTGGCTTTTACGCATGACCCGCACCATGAACACCGCATCCCCCCGCATTACCATCCGCTACTGCACCGGCTGCCGCTGGCTGTTGCGTGCCGCCTGGTACGCACAGGAACTGCTCACCACCTTCGAGAAGGAGCTGGGTGAAGTCAGCCTGCAACCCGGCAGCGGCGGCATCTTTCAGGTCTGGCTCGACGGCGAACGGCTGTGGGACCGCAAGGAAGACGGCGGCTTCCCCGACATCAAGACGCTGAAGCAAGCGGTGCGCGACCGCGTCGCGCCGGACAAGACACTCGGCCACAGCGACACGCCGGCCTGACCCACGCCGCCCCTCAACGTTGACCGAATCGATGGACGCGCCGCAGCGCAAGATCATCCACATCGACTGCGACTGCTTCTACGCCGCGATCGAGATGCGCGACGACCCGTCGCTCGCCGACATCCCGCTCGCGGTCGGCGGCCGCCCCGACGCGCGCGGCGTGATCGCCACCTGCAACTACATCGCGCGCCGCTACGGAGTGCATAGCGCAATGGCATCGGCGACCGCGATCAAGCGCTGCCCCACGCTCAAGATCATCCCGCCCGACATGGCGCGCTACCGCGCCGCCAGCCAGCAGATCATGGAGATCTACCGCGACTACACCGAGCTGATCGAGCCGCTGTCGCTCGACGAGGCGTATCTGGACGTCACCGCTTCGCCGCACCACAAGGGCAGCGCCACCCGCATCGCCGAGGAGATCCGCGCGCGCATCCGCGCCGAGGTCGGCATCACCGCCAGCGCCGGGGTAGCGCCGAACAAGTTCCTCGCCAAGGTGGCGAGTGACTGGAACAAGCCGGATGGGCTGTGCGTGATCCGCCCTCAGGACGTCGCCTCCTTCGTTGCCACCCTGCCGGTGGCGAAGATTCACGGCGTCGGCCGCGTCACCGCCGAGCGGCTCGCCGCGCTCGGTATCAACAGCTGCGCAGATCTGGCCGCGTGGCCGATCGACAAGCTGGCCGAACAGTTCGGCCGCTTCGGCGAACGCCTCTACCAGATGGCGCGCGGCATCGACCCACGCCCGGTCGAGACCGAGCGCCCACGCAAGTCGCTGTCGGTCGAGGAAACGTTCGTGCATGACCTGCCGGATCTCGCCGCCTGCCACGCCGAGCTGCCGGCGCTCTTGACCCAGCTGGCCGAGCGCTGGCAGCGCGCCGGCTCCCCGCCGTTCAAGCAGCTGACCGTCAAGATCAAGTTCGCTGATTTCACGCAGACCACCGCCGAACACCTGGGCCACCGGCTCGACGCCGAAGGCTACGCGACACTGCTCGACGTCGCGTGGGCGCGCGGCGCGCGGCCGGTGCGGCTATTGGGGGTGGGGGTGAGGATGAGCGAGGACGGGCAGGTACAGCCCGAGCAATTGACGCTGTTCGGCAGCGGTGGCTGAAGAGCACGATCAAAGCCACCAGCGTCGCTAACCGCGCTCGCGCAGAAACGCCGGCAAATGCGTATCGATCACCACCGGCCGGTACGGCAGCTCGAGCCGGGTGACGAAGCTATCCTCGCTGCGCTCGGTCGACAGCGTTGCGTCGCCGTCGAACATCAGCGCCAGCCGCTCGGAGATATTGCCGAGCGCCATATGGTTGCCGGCCACCTTCAGCGCCGGCTCGTCGGCGACCGGGTTGTGGATGGTGATGGCCAACCGACGCCGATGCAGCGTCGCCTCGATACGGATCTCGCCCGGTACGATCAGCGTCTCGACGCCATGGCTGACCGCGTTCTCGACCAAGGGCTGCAGCAGCAATGGCGGCAGCAGCGCGTCGTCCGGCGCATCGAGCTGCCAACTTACCTTCAGCCGCTCGCCTAGCCGCTCCGCCTCGATCGCCAGATACAGCCGCGCGAGTTCCACCTCGCGCGCCAGCGTCGAGCTGCGCCCCGGGTCGGCCAGCTGCGCGCGAAACAGGTCGGCCAGGTTCTCCAGCACCATCTCGGCGCGCGCCGGCCGGCTACGGATCAGGCTGATCGCAGCGTTCAGGCTATTGAACAGGAAGTGCGGGCGAATCCGTGCGGTCAACGCCGCCAGCCGCGCCTCGGGCAGGGCCGGCGACAGCGCACGCTCGCGCAGCGAGAAATAGTGCATCAAGAGCGCGGTGGTCAGCGCCACCCAGCCGAGAAACGGCCAGCGAATGACGTGGCCAGCATTGTTCGACAATTCGACCAGCGCGAACACGACCACCGCCAGCGCCACGCTCCACGGCGCCGGATGACGCCGACGCGAGAGCCAGGGGCTCGCCAGCGCGAGGCCCGCCAGGGTCAGCACGAGGCCGGGCGCCACCATGCGCGCCAGGACGGCACCGCTCGCGACAAAGTCGTGCCCCGTCTCGGCTTTGCGCAGCGCCAGCGCGACCAAGAGCAGCCCGACTGCCGCGATCAGCCGGACGATCACTGCGGCGCGCCGGAAGTCGGGCAACGCAGTCAGCCCGAATGATTGACGTATAATGGCCATTTTCGGATCGCATACCTTGGGTGGACATTGTCATGCATGATAGCAAAGCCTGGTCCGGCCGGTTCTCGGAACCTGTCGCCGAACTCGTCAAGAAATACACCGCGTCCGTCACCTTCGATCAGCGCATGGCCGCGTTCGACATCGAGGGCTCGCTCGCCCACGCCGCGATGCTGAACAAGGCCGGCGTGCTGTCCGACGAGGACCTGGCCGCTATCCGTGGCGGCATGGCGGAGATTCTCGAAGACATCCGCGCCGGTCGCTTCGACTGGAGTCTCGATCTCGAAGACGTGCACATGAACGTCGAGAAGCGCCTGACCGACAAGATCGGCGATGCCGGCAAGCGCCTGCACACCGGCCGCTCGCGCAACGACCAGGTCGCCACCGACATCCGCCTGTGGCTGCGCAGCGCGATCGACGACATCGCCGGCCTGATCGCCGAACTGCAGACCTCGCTGCTGGATCTCGCTGAACAGCACGCCGACACGGTGATGCCGGGCTTCACCCACCTGCAGGTGGCGCAGCCGGTCACCTTCGGCCACCACATGCTCGCCTACGTCGAGATGCTGACCCGCGACGCCGAGCGCATGCAGGACGTGCGCAAGCGCGTCAACCGCCTGCCGCTGGGCGCCGCCGCGCTGGCCGGCACCACCTACCCGATCGACCGCCACTACACCGCGCAGCTGCTGGGCTTCGACGACGTGTGTCAGAACTCGCTCGACGCGGTGTCCGACCGCGACTTCGCGATCGAATTCACCGCCGCCGCGTCCCTGGTAATGATCCACCTGTCGCGCCTGTCCGAAGAGCTGATCATGTGGATGAGCCCGCGCGTCGGCTTCATCGACATCGCCGACCGCTTCTGCACCGGCTCGTCGATCATGCCGCAGAAGAAGAACCCGGACGTGCCGGAACTGGTGCGCGGCAAGTCGGGCCGCGTGGTCGGCCACCTGATCGCGCTGATCACGCTGATGAAGTCGCAGCCGCTCGCGTACAACAAGGACAACCAGGAAGACAAGGAGCCGCTGTTCGACACGGTGGACACCCTGGTCGACACGCTGCGCATCTACGCCGACATGATGCGTGGCATCACCGTGAAGCCGGAGCCGATGCGCTCCGCCGTGCTGCAGGGCTTCGCCACCGCGACCGACCTGGCTGACTACCTGGTGAAAAAGGGCCTGCCATTCCGCGACAGCCACGAAGTAGTGGCGCTGGCGGTACGCCATGCCGAGACCCAGGGCGTCGACATCGCCGACCTGAGCATCGACACGCTGCGCACCTTCAGCCCGCTGGTCGACGAGGACGTGTTCGCGGTGCTGACGCCGGAAGGCTCCCTGGCCCAGCGCGACCACGTCGGCGGCACCGCGCCGAACCAGGTGCGCGCGCAGATCGCCCGCCACCGCGCGCGGCTGGCCGGCTAAGCATTTAGAACCAGTTCACGATCTCGCGGACGAAGGGTCAGCCAAGGCGAAATGACGCGAAAAAGCGGAGTGGACAGGGAGTCCATGAGCATGTTGAGCGGCATTTCAATGCAGGATCACCCAAGGTCTAGAAGATAGAACGCAGCAAATCGTGGACAGGTTCTTAGCACCGTCACCGACAGGCCGGGCATGTCCCGGCCTTTTTCGTGCCCGCGTTGGCCGAACGGCCGCATAGCAGAAAACGACATTATCCAATCGCCAACAGATATTTCCGGTCGAAACGGTAGAACAGTAGACTGATCGGTCCCAATTCAGACTGGTGACCCCTAACATGCTGCGCTCTGCCGGCCGTCTCGCCCTGCCCGCCCTCGTTCTCGCTACTCTTTCCGTCTGCGTCGCCCACGCCGGCGGCACGCTGGTCTACTGCTCCGAAGGCAGCCCGGAGGGCTTCGATCCGGCGCAGTTCACCACCGGCACCACCTTCCACGCCTCGTCGGCGACGATCTACAACCGCCTGGTCGACTACGCGCCGGGCAGCACCCGGCTGATCCCGAGCCTCGCGACGCGCTGGCAGGTGTCGCAGGACGGCCTCACCTACACGTTCACGCTGCGCCCCGGCGTGAAGTACCAGACCATCCCCGGCTTCGCGCCGAGCCGCGACTTCAACGCCGACGACGTGCTATTCACCTTCAACCGCCTGCTCGACAAGAACCTGCCGTTCCGCAAGGCCTACCCGACCGAGTTCCCGTACGTGGCCGACGCCGGCCTCGACAAGAACCTCGACAAGGTCGAGAAGGTCGACGACCTGACGGTGCGCTTCGTGCTGAAGAAGCCGGACAGCGCCTTCCTGCCGAATCTCGCCACCGACTTCGCGTCCATCCTGTCGGCCGAATACGCCGCGCAGCTGTTGAAGCAGGGCCGCCCGCAGGACATCAACCTCAAGCCGGTCGGCACCGGCCCGTTCGTGCTGAAGAGCTACCAGAAGGACGCGACGATCCGCTACGCGCGTCACCCGGGCTACTGGCGCGCCAACCACGTGCAGATCGACAACCTGGTGTTCGCGATCACCCCCGATTCGGCGGTGCGCGCGCAGCGCTTGAAGGCCGGCGAGTGCCAACTGGCCGACAGTCTGAAGCCGGACGACATCGCCGAGCTGAAGAAGGTGCCGCAGGTGCAGCTGATCTCGCGCCCGGGGATGACGCTCGGCTTTCTCGCGTACAACACGCAGAAGAAATACCTCGACCAGGCGAACGTACGTCGCGCACTCGACATGGCGATCGACAAGCCGGCCATCCTCGCCAGCATCTACCAGGGCAGCGGCATCGCCGCCAGCAACCCGATCCCGCCGGGACAATGGGGTTACAAGGGTCTGAAGAGCACGCCGTACAACCCGGCCGAGGCGCAGAAGCTGCTGCACGCCGCCGGCGTGCCGCAGGGCTACGAGGTGGCGCTGTGGGCGATGCCGGTTCAGCGCCCGTACAACCCAAATGCCCGCCGCATGGCCGAGATGATCCAGTCCGACTGGGCCAAGGTGGGCATCAAGGCCAAGATCGTCAGCTACGAGTGGGGCGAATACAACAAGCGCATCAAGAAGGGCGAGCACGACGCGGCGCTGCTCGGCTGGTCGGCCGACAACGGCGACCCGGACAACTGGCTCGGCACGCTGTTGTCGTGCGACGCGATCGGCGGCAGCAACAGCGCGCGCTGGTGCAACAAGGACTACGACGCGCTGGTGACGCAGGCGCGCGGCCTGCCGTCGATGCAGGCGCGCAGCAATCTGTACGCGCGCGCGCAGCTCGTGTTCGGCCGCGAGCTGCCGTTCAGCCCGATCGCATACACGGTGGTGTACAAGGCGGCGCGCAAGAACGTGCAGGGCGTGGTGATCAGCCCGCTCAACACCAGCTTCGAGGACATCAGCGTACGCTGACACCATCACCGGTCGGTGCTCAGCTCGGGGCCGACCGGACTTCGCGCCCCCCTTGCAACGCGCCCACCTGTTGCAAGGGGGCATCAGTTTCCAGCAGGACGATTTACCCGCCCGGGCCATGCTGCCCGAGCAATGACGCAGTTATCTCGACTTCAAATAGTAAACTTGTTGATATTTGCACAGTAGAGCAAATTATTTAAATTCACTAATCCAGCCATTTGGTTAATAATTCAAAGGTCATTATTTACAAGCAAATGGAGATTCGGTCTGACTGTTCGACAGTCGACATGCCAAGCTCCGCGGTGCGGAATCGACGATGACCGGCTAGACGCAGGTCGGCATCATCCGCCAGCAGCCTAGGCATGCCAGGCTGAGAGGTCTTTCCTCTTGCCATGACGCCTCTCCCCATCCCCATACTGGCCACCCGGCATCGCCGGGACTGGCTGATCGCACTGGCGGCCGGCTTCTGCACGGTGCTGCTGACGGCATGGCTGTTCGGCCACCGCCTGCAGCGCGACGTGCAGCAGCAGGCCCGAGAGAGCGCCCAGCTCAGTCAGGAGGCGATCGACCGGCTGCTCGACGACGTCAACGCGACGCTGCGCCAGGTCGAGCCACTGATTGCGCTGCCCTGCCAAGAGCTGCGTGCCCGCCTCGGCCCGGTGGTGGCGCACAACCCCTACGTACGGGCGGTCGGCGTGGTGCACGGCCAACACCTGCACTGTCTGAGCACCTTCGGCCGGGTGGCCATCGACCTGCCGGGGGCAGCCCCGCAGCTGCAGCAGGTCGAACTGCAACTGAACAAAGACCCGCTGGCCGGCGCCGGCCTGATCAACCTGGACGTACGCCGCCAGTTGCCCGGTGGCGTCAGCATGCTCGCCTCGCTCGACATGCGGCTCTTACAGCCCTTCCTCAGGCGGGTCGTGCTCAACAAGCTGCAGGAATACGGCCTGGTGATCGACGGCCAGATGTTCCTGCGCGACCGGCTCGCCCCGACGCAGCCGGCGGTGGATGCGCTGAGCGTCAGCGTCGCGTCGGCTCGCTACCCATTCGGTGTGTTCGGCCAGACCGAGCAGGCGGAGTTGTGGGAGTATCTGCTGCGGGAGGAGCAGCTGAAGCTACCGCTGTTCCTGCTCGCCGGCGCGCTGGCCGGCATCGTCACTTACCTCGCGCTGAGGCGTTGGCGCTCGCTGAACGGCCGGCTCGAACAGGCGCTGCGCAACCAGGAATTCCTGCCCTACTACCAGCCCCTGATCGACAGCCGCAGCGGCCGCTGCGTCGGCGCCGAGGTGCTGATGCGCTGGCAGCCGCCAGGAGGAGCGCTGATTCCGCCCGACCGCTTCATCCCGCAGCTGGAGGAGAACGGCCAGATCGCCGCCGCCACCACGCTGTTGATGCGCCAGGTCGCCGCCGACCTCGCCGGCTTGTCGTTGCCGCCGGACTTCCACCTGAGCATCAATATCAGTCCCTGCCAACTCACCGATCCTGCGCTGGCGGCCGACTGCCGGCTGCTGCAGGACGCCGTCGCGGCGAACCAGGGACAGATCGTGCTCGAGTTGACCGAGCGGGTCGCGCTCGAATCGACCGGCGTCACCCAGGAGACGCTGCAACGGTTGCGCGACCAGGGGGTGAAGATCGCGATCGACGATTTCGGCACCGGCCACAGCAGCCTCGCCTACCTGACCGAGCTGAAGGTGGACTACCTGAAGATCGACCGGCGCTTCGTTTCGACAATCCGGGACGACGTGCCCAGCGCGGTGCTCGACGCGATCATCGCGCTCGGCCGGCAGCTGAATCTGGTCACGGTGGCCGAAGGGGTGGAAAACGAGCGCCAGCTGGCCTATTTGCGCACCCGCCGGGTGTCGCTGCTGCAAGGCTATCTGTATGCCCGCCCGATGGACTATCCCGCATTCGGCCGCTATCTCGCCGACCACACCGAGCAGCCCGCGCAAAGCGAGCCGGCCTTCAGCTACCACTGAGCACAACGCCCCCTTCGCACCACTCGGTGGAGCCGGGGTCAAGCCCCCCCCTCCTTCCGGAACCACGCAGGACACCGCCGGCGTCAAGCAGGCACGGCGGGTCAAGCGACGACCCGCTTCCACCCATCGAAATCGCCGACGGTGTATCGAAATTGAAGAAAGCACGCGCCGGGATTTGCTCACGTCACAACATCTATGTTAAAGACAGTGACGTAATTTTCGCTTTCGAACCATCATGAGCCGATCTCCCCGACACGACAGAATTTTGCAGCTGGTCCGCGACAACGGTTTCATGCCGATCGAGGAACTGGCCCGGCTGCTCGACGTTACCCCGCAGACCATCCGCCGTGACATCAACCAGCTGTGCGAAGCTAACCTGCTGCGCCGCTACCACGGCGGCGCCGCGCTCGGCAGCAGCGTGGAAAACGAGGACTACTTCGCACGCAAGGGGAAGTTCCAGAGCGAAAAGGCGCATATCGCCGACATGATCGCCGAGAGCATTCCCGACCATGCCTCGCTGTTCATGAGCATCGGCACCACGATCGAGGCGGTGGCGGTAGCGCTGACCAACACGCACAAGGGCCTGCGCGTCATCACCAACAACATCCACGTGGCGTCGATCATGTCGACCAACCCGGACTTCACCGTGATGATCACCTCGGGCGTGGTACGAGCCTCAGACGGTGGCATCACCGGTGTCGCGACGCTGGACTTCATCAACCAGTTCAAGGTCGACTACGCGATTCTCGGCGTGTCCGGCATCGAACCGGACGGCTCGCTGCTCGATTTCGACTATCGCGAGGTGCGCGTCGCGCAGGCGATGATGGCGAACGCGCGCCACCGTTATCTTGCCGCCGATCACAGCAAGTTCGGCCGCAACGCCTTGGTGCGGATGGGCCACATCAGCGAATTCCACGCGATCTACACCGACAACGAGCCGCCGGAGCCGCTGCAGAAGCTGCTCAACGAGCACAATGTGAAGGTGTTCCTGGCCGACCCGCTGTAAGCGCCGGCCGGCACTGCACCGAAGCCGCCGCCCGCCCCGCCCAGGGGACGCCGGCGGCTTCGTCGTTACCAGCACCCGTCGTCGCCCCACTGCCGGGTGGCTCCGTCCCGCTGGTATAATCGCTCCCTTCCCAGCCCCATCATTAGCTAGCGCGCGCATGAATATTTTTTACGAGGAAAGCGGTGCCTTCAAAGTCGGCACTGTGGTGACCAAGAACGACGCCTCGTTGCAGGTCGACACCCAGCACGGCAAGCGCGCCAAGATCAAAGCGGCCAACGTGATGATCGAATTCACCAGCCCCCTGGCCGACTTCCTGCCGGCCGCCGAGGCGCTGGCCGCCGACATCGACGTCGACTTCCTGTGGGAAGTGTGCGGCGAGGACGAGTTCGACTTCGACAGCATCGGCGCCGAGTACTTCGGCCACAAGCCGAATGCCATTGAGGGCGCCGCGATCCTGCTGACCATCTTCGGTGCGCCAATGTACTTCTATAAGAAGGGCAAGGGCCGCTTCAAGGCCGCGCCGGAAGAGTCGCTGAAGGCCGCGCTGGCCGGCATCGAGAAGAAGAAGCGCGAGCAGGAGCAGATCGACGCCTGGGTGGCCGACATGGTCGCAGGCACCCTGCCCGACGCGATCAAGAGTCAGCTGATGCTGCTGCTGCACCGTCCGGACAAGCAAACCCTCGAATTCAAGGCCTTTGACGCCGCCTGCCAGAAGAAGGCGCTGTCGCCGCTGAAGCTGGCCGCCCAGCTCGGCGGCATCCCGTCGGTGCCGGATTACCTCTTGGCCGGCTTTCTGATGGAACACTTCCCGAAGGGCCGCGGCTTCGGCCAACTGCCGGCGCCGACCCCCGAGAACGATCTGCCCACCGCCGACGTGGCCGCGTTCTCGATCGACGACGCCGCCACCACCGAGATCGACGATGCGCTGTCGGTCACCGACCTGCCCAACGGCAACAAGCGCGTCGGCATCCACATCGCCGCGCCGACGCTCGGCATCGCGGTCGGCTCCGAGATCGAGCGCGTGGTGTTCCAGCGCCTGTCGACGGTGTATTTCCCGGGCGACAAGATCACCATGCTGCCGGACGAGCTGGTGCAGGCGTTCACGCTGCAGGAAGGCTTGGACTGCCCGGCGCTGAGCCTGTACGTCGAGGTCACCCCCGAGTTCGAACCGGTGTCGTACGAGAACCGCATCGAGAAGGTGCGCATCGCCGCCAACCTGCGCCACGACCAGCTGGAACAGGTGTTCAACGAACAAACCCTGGCCGAACCGGGCTTCGGCCCCGACTACCCGTTCAAGAACGAGCTGGTCTGGCTGTGGCAGTTCGCGGTGGCGCGCGAGAAGTTCCGCGGCAAGTACGACCCGACCCGCCCGGTGCAGAGCGACTACAACTTCGCGATCGAAGACGGCAAGGTGCTGATCACCACCCGCAAGCGCGGCGCGCCGATGGACAAGCTGGTCTCCGAGCTGATGATCCTCGCCAACAGCGAGTGGGGCCGCATGCTGGCCGAAGCCGGCATCCCGGCGCTGTACCGCGCGCAGACCATGGGCAAGGTGCGCATGACCACCAAGGCCGAGCCGCACGTCGGCTTGGGCGTCGCCCAGTACGCCTGGAGCACCTCGCCGCTGCGCCGCGCCGCCGACTTCGTCAACCAGCGCCAGCTCACCGCGATGATCCGTGGCGAGAAGCCGCAGTTCGAGCAGGGCGACGCGATGCTGTTCGCGGTGCTGCGCGACTTCGACGCGGCCTACAGCGCCTACCTCGGCTTTCAGGACAAGCTGGAATACTTCTGGTGCCTGCGCTGGTTCACGCAGGAAGGCGTCAGCGAGATCACCGCCAACTTCATCAAGGAAGATCTACTGCGCCTGAACGGCCTGCCGATGCGGGTGCGCGTGCCGGGTCTGCCGACGCTGGCGTCGGGCGACACGGTGCGCCTCGGCGTGGTGCGCATCGACGAACTGGAGCTGACCATCGAGTTCCGTTTCCTCGGCGTGGAGGGTCATCAGGACCTGGCTCAGGAGAGCGAAGACGAGGTGGGTGCAGGTGGCACCGTCGAGGTGGAAGTGAGCGCCGAGGGCGCGTTGGCGGGCTGAGCGATCAGCTGCTACATGCCGTTTCGTGCCGTGAAAAAGCCGACCCGTTGGGTCGGCTTTTTTGTTGGCCGGGCAGATAAGAACGGGGGCGTTCGGCCAACCTTTTCTGGTGAACTGTCGGCCGCATTGGCGCGGCATGTTGCTTTTGTCGGTCTCGCCCGACCGGCGAGGTACTTTCTTTGCTTCGTCAAAGAAAGTACCCAAAGAAAGACGACCCCCACGACGCCGGCCCGCTACGCGGGCTGCCCTGCGAGCGCTACGGCCAACGGGCGGCTGCGCAACTCGCACCGACTACATCGGCACTCGGACAGTGCTCGCCGACTTCCCCCGTTGCCCGCGCCGTCCTCGGCGGTGTCGAAGGGGAGATAGACTGCTCGTTGGTAACAATCGCGCAATTTGTCCGGAAAAACAGTGGATTGCTTGGCTTGGCGTCAGCTGCGGACAAAATGGTTCGTCGCCCACTTTCTGTGGATAACCACAAAGGTTCCGAACAACACTGATGCAATGAACGAACCGATTCGGCCAACAGTGGATCTCTCACCCAAACCTACCACGGTTTTAAGCCTTACAAATCCACATCTGCCGCAATCATCCTGCCCATCCCCCTTCGCGCTGCCGAGCGATCGTCAAGCGACCAGGTCTTAAGCCGCCGCATGTTCGAGCACCGCGACGTTAGCGCGGGGCGAGTTCGGCGGCGCCTGGCCGCTTGGCAGGCGCGAGGGAAGCCGTAGGCCAGCGTGCTGGGGTCGCCTTTCTTTGCCTACTTTCTTTGGCGAAGCAAAGAAAGTAGGTCGCCGGTCGGGCGAGACCGACAAGGCCGCAACCCTCACCAACGTTGGCCGAAGAAGCCCACTCTGCCAACAAAGCCCCCTTCGGCCAGCCTCCCCCCCATTTCCCTAGTCAAAACCAGACAAAAAAGAGGGCGACACGCGGTCGCCCTTGGGAGAGAAAATGCAACAAAAACAAGAGGAGAAATCGTTAGGCTCAGCGTTCGCGCAAGGCGCGCGCACCGCGTGCCAGCTCAGTAATACGCGCCCAGTCGCGCGCCGCGATCGCATCGTCCGGCGTCAGCCAGGAGCCGCCCACCGCCAGCACATTCGGCAGCGCCAAGTAGTCGACGGCATTCTTTTCATTGATGCCGCCGGTCGGGCAGTAGCGCAGCTCCGACAGCGGGCCGGCCAGCGACTTGAGCAGCTTCACGCCGCCCACCGCCTCGGCCGGGAACAGTTTCTGGATCAGGAAACCCTCGTCGGCGGCACGCATCGCCTCGGACGGAGTAGCCACACCGGGGATGAACGGCACGTTGCTTGAGCGCGCGGCCGCAGCCAGCTCGCCGGTCAGGCCCGGGCTGACGCCGAACTGCGCGCCGGCTTCCAGCGCCGCCTCCCACTGCGCGCGGGTGCGCACCGTGCCGGCGCCGACGATGGCGTCGGGCACTTCCTCGCGCAGCCGGGTGATCGCGGCCAGCGCGCCTTTGGTGCGCAGCGTCACTTCCAGCACGCGGATGCCGCCATCGACCAGTGCGCGGCCGAGCTCAGGCGCCAGGCCTGGGTCGGACAGCACGATCACCGGCATCACCGGACCGTCTTGCAGGAGGGAAAGCGCGTCGATCGTCATCTCATCAATCCTTGTTCGTGTGCCACAGCGGGTGGCGGAAACTCATCGCGCCGGCCTCAGCCCGGTCGGCGGTGTGGCGGAAGCCGGCGAACAGTTCGCGGCCCACGCCGAAATCATTGCCGGACAGGTCGGCCGAAGCCAGCGGCCGGGCGGCCCATTCGGCGGCATCGACCAGCACTTCCAGCTTGCCAGCATCGGCATCCAGGCGCAGCAGGTCGCCGTCGCACACCTTACCGATCGCGCCGCCGTCCAGCGCCTCGGGGCTGACGTGGATCGCCGCCGGCACCTTGCCTGACGCACCGGACATGCGGCCGTCGGTGACCAGCGCCACCTTGAAGCCGCGGCCCATCAGCACCGCCAGCGTCGGGGTCAGCTTGTGCAGTTCCGGCATGCCGTTGGCGCGCGGGCCCTGGAAGCGGATCACCGCGATGAAGTCGCGTTCCAGCTCGCCGCGCTTGAAGGCGTCGAGCAGCTCATCCTGGCTGTCGAACACCAGCGCTGGCGCTTCGACCAGGCGGTGTTCTGGCTTCACCGCCGACACCTTGATCACCGCGCGACCCAGCGGGCCGGTGACCAGCTTCAGGCCGCCATCGGCCGAGAACGGCTGGCTGGCCGGACGCAGCACGTCCAGGTCGCCGGACTCGGTCGGCGCCGGGCGCCAGGCGAGTTCGCCGTTGTCGAGCCACGGCTCGTTCGTGTAATGCGTCAGTCCCTTGCCCGCGACGGTGGAGACGTCGTCGTGCAGCAGACCCGCGGCCAGCAGCTCGCGGATCACGAAACCGATGCCGCCGGCGGCGTGAAAATGGTTCACGTCGGCGCCACCGTTGGGATAGACGCGTGCCAGCAACGGCACGACGCTCGACAGCTCGTCAAAATCGTCCCATGAGATGTCGAGGCCGGCCGCGCGGGCAATCGCGACCAGGTGCAGGGTGTGGTTGGTCGAGCCACCGGTGGCCAGCAGGCCGACGATGCCGTTGACCACGGCCTTCTCGTCGATCACGTGGCCGATTGGGGTCGGGGTCTCACCCTGGTTGGAAATCTGTACGGCGCGGCGCGCGGCGGCACGGGTCAGCGCCTCGCGCAGCGGGGTGTTCGGGTTGACGAAGGCGGTGCCCGGCAGGTGCAGGCCCATGATCTCCATCAGCATCTGGTTGGAATTGGCCGTACCGTAAAAGGTGCAAGTGCCAGCGCCGTGGTAGCTCTGCGACTCCGATTCGAGCAGTTCGGCGCGGCCGACCTTGCCCTCGGCGTAGAGCTGGCGGATATGCGCCTTCTCGTCGTTGGACATGCCGGTGGTCATCGGGCCGGCCGGCACGAAGAGCGCCGGCAGATGGCCGAAGGTCAGCGCGCCGATCATCAGGCCCGGCACGATCTTGTCGCACACGCCCAGATACAGCGCGGCGTCGAACATCTGGTGCGACAGCGCCACCGCGGTGCTCATCGCGATCACGTCGCGCGAGAACAGGCTCAATTCCATGCCGGCCTGGCCTTGGGTCACGCCGTCGCACATCGCCGGCACGCCGCCGGCGAACTGGGCGGTCGCGCCCGCTTTCAGCGCCTCCTGCTTGATCCAGGCCGGGAAGGCCTCGAGCGGCTGGTGCGCCGACAACATATCGTTGTACGCGGACACGATGGCGAGGTTCGGCTTTTCCACCGCCTTCAGCCGGAACTTGGCATCGTCCGGCATTGCCGCAAACGCGTGCGCCAGGTTGGTACAGGACAGCTGGCTGCGCTCCACCTTGCCGCGCTTCAGGGCGGCGTCCACGTGCGCAAGATAGGCAGCACGCGTGGGCCGGCTGCGCTCGGTGATGCGACGGGTAACCTCGGCGACGACAGGATGCAGTGGCATGGCAACGGTCCAGTGCTTGAAAAACGATAATCGGATGGTAGTTTTACTACAAATAAAATGCAAGCCGGAATGGCTACCCCATTGTTCCGACGTCGCAAAAATACCAAACAACTCCCTTCCCTATAAGGAATAACGCCAATATTGCACACCACTCACTAAACTGGCTGGACAAGCCCCTAGTCTTTGGTAGTATTACTACATCACCACTACCTAGCACGGAGACCCGGCGTGAACCCTACCCCCGCTTTCGACATGGTGCTGTTCGGCGGCACCGGTGATCTGGTCATGCGCAAACTGCTGCCGGCGCTGTATCAGGCGCACGCCGCAGGCTCGTTGAACAACAACGGCCGTGTGCTGGCGCTCGGTCGGAAAGACTGGTCGCGTGAGCAATACCTCGCATTCGTCGAGGAACACGCCCGGGTTCACATCAAGGAATACTTCGACGTCGGCCAATGGCAGCATTTCTGCGAGCGCATCGACTATTACCGTCTCGACGCGTCCGATGCCGCCGGCTACCCAGGACTCGCCGAGAAGCTGGCCGGTCACCCGCAGCGGGTGGTGGTCTGCTATCTCGCCACCGCACCCGACCTGTTCGCCGGCATCTGCGAGAACCTCGCCGCCGTCGGCCTGAACGACAAGCATGTGCGCGTGGTGCTGGAGAAGCCGCTCGGCCACGACCTGGCCTCGTCCAACGCGATCAACGACGCGGTCGCGAAGCATTTCGCCGAAGACCAGCTGTACCGGATCGACCACTACCTGGGCAAGGAATCGGTGCAGAACCTGTTGGCGATCCGTTTCGGCAACTCGCTGTTCGAGCCGCTGTGGCGGCGCGAGTGGGTGCGCGACGTACAGATCACCATCGCCGAGGACCTCGGCGTGGAAAGCCGTGGCGACTTCTACGACGGCACCGGCGCGCTGCGCGACATGGTGCAGAACCATTTGCTGCAACTGCTCTGTTTCGTCGCGATGGAGCCGCCGGCCAGCCTCGACGCCGACGCGATCCGCGACGAGAAGCTGAAGGTGGTCAAGTCGCTGCGCCCGTTCACCCCGGACGACGTGCTCAACAAGACGGTGCGCGGCCAGTACAAGTCCGGCGCGGTCGGCGGCCGCCCGGTGAAGGGCTATCTTGAGGAAGACCACATCCCGGCCGGCAGCCGCACCGAGACCTTCGTCGCGATCAAGGCCGAGATCGACAACTGGCGCTGGGCCGGCGTGCCATTCTTCCTGCGCACCGGCAAGCGGCTGCAGGAGCGCGTCGCCGAGATCGTGATCAACTTCCGCGACGTGCCGCACAAGCTGGTGCCGGGCCCGTCGGGCCTTCCGGCCAACCAGCTGGTGATCCGCCTGCAGCCCGAGGAGAGCATCCGCCTGCACTTCATGGCCAAGGCGCCGGGCGACTCGCTGGTGCTGCAGCCTACCTATCTGAACCTCGATTTCCACGAGATGTCGCGCTCGCGCCGCGCCGACGCATACGAGCGGCTGCTGCTCGACGTGATCCGTGGCAGCCTCGCACTGTTCATGCGTCGCGACGAACTGGTCGAGGCCTGGCGTTGGGTCGAACCCATCCTCGACACCTGGGAGACGGCCACTACGCCGCCCAAGCAATACACCGCCGGCAGCTGGGGACCGGCCGCGTCGAGCGCGCTATTGTCGCGCAACGGCGTCGCCTGGCACGAGGAAAGCTGATACGGTTCGGCCATCATCACAGCGGGATTTCGCATGAGCCCTATTTGGCATACCTTCGATACCGCGGCCGCGCAGGCCACCGCCCTGGCCGACGCGATCGCCGGCTGGCTGCAGACGGCGATCGAGCGCGACGGCACGGCCGCCCTGGCGGTCTCCGGCGGCAAATCGCCGATCGCCCTGTTTGAGGCACTGGCGCAGACCGACCTCGACTGGTCGCGCGTCACCGTCACCCTGGTCGACGAACGCATCGTCCCTGCCGGCCATCCTGACAGCAATGCAAGGCTGGTGCGCGAGCACCTGCTGGTCGGCCGTGCCGCCGCGGCGCGCTTCGTGCCGCTCGTCACCGACCCGGCCGACCCGGAATCCGACCTCGAACGCCTCGAGCATGCCCTGCCCAAGCTCACCGTCGCGGTGCTCGGCATGGGCGAGGACGGCCACACCGCGTCGCTGTTCCCCGATGCGGCAGGCCTGGCCGAGGGACTGGCCCCGGACAGCCGGCACCGCATCATCGCGATCACGCCGCCGAACGCGCCGCATCGCCGGCTGACACTGACCTTGGCGGAACTCGCACGCGCCGAGGCGCGCCTCCTCGCGATCGCCGGCCAGGCCAAGCGCGCGGTCGCCACGATCGCCGAATCGGATGCGCAGCGCTATCCGGTCGGCGCGTTCTTCGCGCTGCCGCTCACCGTGTACTGGTCGCCATGAGCAGCCATCCCGATACCCCGCTGCTCGAAACCGGCAACCTGCTCGAGCGGGTACGCCTAGAGCTGGCCAACCTGTCCGCCGCCGAGCACAAGGTCGCCGAGCTGGTGCTGGCGCAGCCGTACACGGTAATGCAAGAGGCGGTCGGCGAGATCGCCCGCCGCGCCGGCGTCAGCCAGCCGACCGTCATCCGCTTCTGCCGCTCGCTCGGCGTGTCCGGCCTGTCCGAATTCAAGCTCAAGCTCGCCGCCAGCCTGATGCCCGGCGTGCCGTACGTGCACGCCACGGTGCGCCCCGACGACGCGATGACCGACATCGCCGCCAAGGTGTTCGACAACACCGTCGCCGCGCTGATCGGCTGCCGCAACCAGGTCGACCCGGCCTCGGTGGAGGCCGCGGTCGAGGTGCTCAACGGCGCGCGCCGCGTCGAGTTCTACGGCCTCGGCAACTCTGGCATCACCGCCGCCGATGCCCAGCACAAATTCTTCCGCTTCGGCCTGCCCACCGTGTCATACAACGACCCTCACGTGCAGGCGATGGCCGCCACCCTGCTCGGCGAGGGAGACGTGGTGGTAGCGATCTCCAACACCGGCCGCACCGTCGACCTGATCGAGGCGGTGTCGCTGGCGCACGCCAACGGCGCCACCGTGATCGCGATCACCAAGCCGCACTCGCCGTTGGCCGAACGCGCCGACCTGGTGCTGGCCGCCGACGTACCCGAGGACGCCGACACCTACAGCCCGATGCTGTCGCGCTTGGTGCACCTGGTGTTGATCGACGTGCTGGCGGTCGGCGTCGCGCTCAAGCGCGGCCCGGCGCTGATCCCGCAGCTGGAAAGAGTCAAACGCAGCCTGACCCGCAAGCGGCTTCGCCAGCCGCCCCTGAACGATCGAGGAGAATCATGAGCCAGCTCACCGACCTGCCCGCCTGGAAAGCGCTGTGGGACCACTTCGAGGCCGCCAAGGACGTGCACATGCGCGACCTGTTCGCCAACGACCCGGAGCGCGCCGAGCGCTACTCGCTGGAGGTCGACGGGCTGTTCCTCGACTACTCCAAAAACCGCCTCGCCGACGACACGCTGGCGCTCTTGATGGAACTGGCGCACCAGGTCGGCCTGCCGGCCAAGATCAAGGCGATGTTCAAGGGTGAAAAGCTCAACACCACCGAGCAGCGCGCGGTGCTGCACGTGGCGCTGCGCAATCGCACCAACGCGCCGATCAAGGTCGACGGCGAGGACGTGATGCCCAAGGTCAACGCGGTACTGGAGCGCATGGGCCGCTTCGCCCACGCGGTGCGCTCGGGCGAGTGGCTGGGCTACACCAACCAGCCGATCACCGACATCGTCAGCATCGGCATCGGCGGCTCCGACCTGGGCCCCCTGATGGTCTGTAGCGCGCTCAAGCCCTACGGCCACCCGCGCCTCAATATGCACTTCGTCTCCAACGTCGACGGCGCGCAGCTGAAGGAAACGCTGAAGAAGGTGCACGCCGAGACCACGCTGTTCGTGGTCGAGTCGAAGACCTTCACCACCCAGGAAACGCTGACCAACGCGATCACCGCGCGCGAGTGGTTCCTCTCCCGCGCCCGCGACGAGAAGGCGGTCGCCAAGCACTTCGTCGCGGTATCGACCAACAAGAAGGCCGTCGGCGATTTCGGCATCGACCCGGCAAACATGTTCGAATTCTGGGACTGGGTCGGCGGCCGCTACAGCCTGTGGTCGGCGATCGGCCTGCCGATCATGCTCTATCTGGGCGAGGAGAACTTCTCCGAGCTCTTGAACGGCGCCCACATCATGGACCAGCACTTCCGCAACGCCCCGCTCGAGGCGAACATGCCGGTGCTCTTGGCGATGATCGGCGTCTGGTACATCAACTTTTACGGCGGCGGCTCGCACGTGATCGCGCCGTACGATCAGTACTTGCACCGGCTGCCGGCGTTCATCCAGCAGCTCGACATGGAGTCAAACGGCAAGCAGGTGATGCTGGACGGCAGCCCGGTCGACTTCGAAACCGCGCCGATCATCTGGGGCGAGACCGGCATCAACGGCCAGCATGCGTTCTTCCAGCTCTTGCACCAGGGCACCCACATCTCGCCGATTGACCTGATCGCCTCGCTGGAGAACCGCTCCAGCCTGCCCGGCCACCACGAGATCCTGCTCGCCAACGTGTTCGCCCAGGCCGAGGCGTTCATGCGCGGCAAGACCGCCGACGAGGTGCGCGTCGAATTGGCCGAGCAAGGCCTCACGGGCGAGGCGCTGGAGCGGCTGGTGCCGCACAAGGTGTTCGGCGGCAACCGCCCGACCAACACCCTGCTGATGACCCGCCTCGACCCACGCAACCTCGGCGCGCTGATCGCGCTCTACGAGCACAAGATCTTCGTGCAGGGGGTGATCTGGCACATCAACTCGTTCGACCAGTGGGGGGTGGAGCTGGGCAAGCAGCTCGCCAAGACCATCCACGCCGAGCTGACCGGCAAGCTCGTCGACGCACCGCACGACAGCTCGACTTCGCGGCTGATCCAGCTGTACCGCCAAGCCAACGGCAGAGCCTAGCCCAGCACCGGAGCCCGCCCCATGGCGGGCTCCGTCGCTTTGTGAACTGGGGGAAGCCGCCCCCAGCGATCCCGAATCGGTGATGCATGGTAATTCGCGCTATCATCCGCCCCTTTCCCGCTTTTTCGAGACCACGCCGATGACCAACAACGACATCCTGCGCAGCCTGCGTTACCTGCTCGACAGCAGCGAGCCCAAGATGCTCGAGGTGATCGGCCTGACCGGCCAGACCCTCGCCCGCGACCAGCTCGCCACCTACCTCAAGAAGGACGACGAGGAAGGCTTCGCCGAATGCCCGGCCGCAGTGCTGTCCGCCTACCTCGACGGCCTGATCATCGAACGCCGCGGCCCGAGCGACCGCCAGCCGGCCCCCGAGCCGATGTCGCACAATCTGGTGCTGAAGAAGCTGCGCGTCGCCTTCGAGCTGCGCGAGGACGACGTGATCGAAATCCTGAAGCAGGCCAACTTCCGCGTCTCCAAGCCCGAGCTGACCGCGCTGTTCCGCAAGCCCGACCACAAGAACTACCGCCCCTGCGGCGACCAGTTCCTGCGCAATTTCCTCAAGGGCCTGACGCTGCGGCTGCGCGGCTGATCACCGCCTAGCCCGCTGTTCGCCTTTCATTCGCCCCCACCGGCCCGCGTCTCTGGCGCGGCCGGCGCGCCAAGCCGCACGGGCATGCATTGAGCCCTCCTGCCCCACCCATTGCCTTCCCCGCTGACCGGACTGTCACCGCCAATACGTCGCGACTCCCAAAGCCATTAATCATCCAGTCGAAAAAATTTCGACTTCTGTATAAACATTTTCTGAAAAATGGCGATAGAAACTTTAGCTAGACGCTGAAGCTGGTCACGCTCCACCGTTCTGGAGGAATCAGCGTGGCAAAGCGGTTTCTTGTCAGTCTCATCCTTTCTCGCCACCGCGACGCGGTGGCATTTTTTTTGCCGAGACCCACCAGAAAAAATGCCACCGGTGGTGGTGGCACTGCCTGCACCTTCGCCGAACGCCCCTGCCAGACAGAGCATTGCGTAGCAGACCACATTGTTGCCGGCATTCGCCGACCACCGTGGGCGATCAGCGGAAACGGTCGTCCGGCCAACCGTAGCGGCGCAGGTCGACCCGACCGTTTCCCGTCACCTCGATGCCCTCGGCATCGAGCAGCAGGCGCTGGTAGTCTGCCCCCGGCGTGCCCGGCCTGGCGATGTGCCCTCCGCTGCCGACCACGCGCTGCCACGGCACCACCGCCCAGTCCGGCAGATGGCCGAGCAGGCGACCGACATGGCGGGCATGGCGCGGGTAGCCGGCGAGTTCCGCCAGCGTGCCGTAGGTGGTGACGCGCCCCGGCGGCACGCTGGCCAGGATCGCCAGCACGGCGCGGTCGAACTCGGGGCCCATCAACGGTAGCGAGGGTCGGCGACGAAGGGGTTGTGGCGCTTCTCGGCACCGATGGTGGTAAGCGGGCCGTGGCCGGGGATCACCGTGGTGTCGTCGGGCAGCAGGAACAGCTTCTGTCGGATCGCGTCGAGCAGCTGCTGATGGTTGCCCATCGGGAAGTCGGTGCGGCCGATCGAGCCCTGGAACAGCACGTCGCCGGCAACGAGCAGCTTCGCCGCAGCGCTATAGAACACCACGTGGCCGGGGGTATGGCCCGGACAGTGGATCACGCTGAGCGTCTCCTCGCCGATGCTGACCGTGTCGCCCTCCTCCAGCCAGCGGTCCGGGGTCAGCGGCTCGCTCCTGGGGAAGCCGAACATCTGGCCCTGGCTCGGCAGTTGATCGAGCCAGAAGCTTTCGGCCGACTGTGGCCCCTCGATCGGCACCCCCAGATCGGCCGCCAGCGCGGCCGCGCCGCCGGCGTGGTCGATGTGGCCGTGCGTCAGCAGCAGCTTCTCGACGCTCAGCCCATGGGCGTCGACCCACGCCTTGATGCGCGCGATATCGCCACCGGCGTCGACCACTGCGGCGCGATGGGTAACGTCGCACCACAGCACCGAGCAGTTCTGCGCGAACGGGGTGACCGGGATCAGATGGTAATGCAGGCTCATGACAAGGCTCCGGCAAATAGTCCCATTTTGGCATGCCGTCCGGCTGTCACCAACCGTCACCGAATCGCCACACGGCTGACCTGTCCCCATGCACCGACCTGGCCGAAGATAAGGCTTGCCATTCCCCCGAGATCCGAAAGGACGTCGCATGAAGCCCCTGCTGTTCGCCGTCTGCCTGAGCCTGGCGGCCGGCATCGCCCACGCCGCCCCGCCCGCCAGGCCGGACGTCGTGCCGCTGAAGGTCCACAAACTGGAGGAACCGGAGCCGGGCAAGGTGATCGTCCATATCGTGCTGATCAACACCGCCAGCCAACCGCGTTCGCTCGACAAGCTCAAGCTGTATGGCCGTGACGACCTGGGCCGTCGGCTGACCCCGGGGCAGATGGACCGCGAGCTGACCCAAGGCACGCTGGCGCCAGGTGCCAGGCTCAGCGGCGAGGTCGGCTTCGTGCTGGAGCGCGGCCGGCGCCTCGACAGCGTCGAGATCGGCGCCTGGCCGGCGGCCAGCTAATCAGGCCACACCGTACCGCGCACAAAACGCCCGCTTCTCGGTCGCGGGCAGCTGCTTGAATGCGTATTCGGCCTTCAACGCACTCGAGCGATCAACATACTCGACCGTCAGCAGCAAGCGCTCCGGCGAGTTCAGCCTGGTATAACGAGCGCCCTTGCCGGCAGCGTGCTGCGCATAGCGGCGTGCCACGTCGGTGCTGATACCGGTATAGAGCCGACCACCGGCGCATTCGATCACGTAGAGAAACCAGGGCATCGCGGGAAGGAAAGGCAGTCTCGGCCCGCCATGCTGCCCAATCCCGGCCGCACGGTCAAAGCCGACCGCTCTCCCATCCCTCTCCGTCACTACCAGCACACTCAAGCGCGGGCACTGCGCCAGTCCTGCCACTGGTACCAGGTAGTGCCGAGCCTAATCGCCAGCGGCCGCATTGCAGGTGGTAGACGATGCTGCGGCAGCTTGGCGAACAGTGCGAAGCGCTCCGGGGAGCCAGTCAGCGCCTCGGCAATCAGCTGGCCGGCCAGGCCGGTTAGCGCCAGACCGTGACCGGAGAAGCCCTGGGCGAACAGGATGTTCGGCGTCAGCCAACCGAAATGCGGCAGCTTGTTCAGCGTCACATCGACATAGCCGCCCCACGCATAGTCGATGCGCACGTCGGCAAGCTGCGGGAACACCTTCAGCATCCGCTCGCGTGCATGTTCGGCACGCTGCGTCACCAGCGGGCCGGCACGGCCGCCGAACAGCAATCGGCCGTCGTGCGAGCAGCGATAGTAGTCGAGCACATGGTTGCAGTCGGACACCGCCACCCCGGTCGGCAGGATATCGCATACCCGCCCGCCGAGCGGCTCGGTGGCGATGATGTGGCTCTCCACCGGCAGGATAGTGCGAGCGAGCTCGGGCACCTGCTCGAGGTAGGCGTTGCCGGCCAACACCAGGCTGCGGCAGCGCAGGCTGCCTCGCGCAGTGACGAGACGCGGCATTACGCCGCGTTCGATCGACGACACCGGGCTGTGTTCGTAGACGCACACACCGGCGGCCAGCGCCGCATCGGCGAGCGCCAGCGTATATTTGAGCGGATTCAGGTGCACCTCGTTGGCGTCGTACGCGCCACCGACGTAGCGCTCGCTGCCAATGTGCCCCCGGATGCCGGCCGCATCGAGCAGGCTCAGCCCGTCATAGCCGTAGTCACGCTCGGCCTTGCGCTGCCAGGCGGCGAGGCCGGCGAGCTGGGGCGGGTTCAGCGCCGCATACACATAGCCGTGTTCGGCCAGCCCGCAGTCGATGCCGAATTCGCCGACCTGGCGCTTCAGCCGCGCCAGGCCCTCCAGCGTCATCGCCCAGATCCGGCGGGCCGCGTCGAGGCCCAGTGCCGCCTCGACTCCGTCCATGCTCGCCGCCAGGCCCGCCAGTGCCTGGCCGCCGTTACGCCCGGACGCCCCCCAGCCGCAGCGGTGCCCCTCGACCAGCGCCACATCGACGCCGGCGCGCGCCAGCTCCAGCGCCGCGGTCAGGCCGGTCAGGCCGCCGCCCAGCACCGCAACCTCGCAGTGCTGCTCACCCGCGAGCACCGCCTGCACCGGGCGCACCGGCAGGCCCACGGCGTACGCCGCATCGGCCGAAAACTGTCTGATCATCGCCACCTCCCTTGGTCGTCCCCAGTCTGGCGTTGACAGCCCCGGCCGGGAAGCCGCAAATAGGCAATACAGAATTCCGGAGCCTGCAATAATGGCCGACCTCGCCGCCCTGCGCCTCTTGCTGCACATCGCCGACTACGGCTCCTTCGCCGGCGCCGCCGCGGCGCATGGGCTGACCCCGTCGAGCGTCACCCGCCAGATTCGGCAGCTGGAAGCGGAGCTGGGCGCGGCGCTGTTTCACCGCACCACCCGCCGCGTCGCGCTAAGCGAGGCCGGGCAACGCTACCTGCCGCACGCCCGAGCCATCGTCGCCGCCGACGACGCCGGCCGCGCCGCGCTCGCCACGGTCCAGCAGGAGCCGGCCGGACTGCTGCGCATCACCGCACCGCTGCTGCTCGGCAATCTGTTCGTGGTGCCAGCATTGGCCGGTTTTCTCGCCCGCTACCCGGCGATCCGGGTCGAGCTGACCATCTCCGACGAGCGCTTCGACCTGATCGAGCGCGGCTTCGACCTGGGCATTCGCGAGGGGCCGCAGGCCGACTCCAGCATGCGGGTGCGGCGGCTGTTCCGCTACCAGCGCCTGCTGTGCGCGAGCCCCGCCTATCTCGCCGCGCACGGCACCCCGGCTCACCCCACCGAACTGGCCGGACACGCCTGCCTGCGCTACCGCGGCGGCACCCACGCCGAACCCTGGCAGCTGGAGCGGGCCGGCGAGCGCCTGCTGCTCGACCCGCCGGCTAGGCTGGCCGCCAACGACCTGCAGTCGCTCTATCAGGCGGCGCTGGCCGGCTGCGGCATCGCGCGGCTGCCGCTCGAACGGGTGCGCGACGACCTCGCCGCCGGCCAGCTCATCGCGGTACTGCCCGACTGGCGCTGCGGCGGTGCCGACGGCGAGGCGGTGCTGTGGGCGGTGTTCCCGGAGCGGCTGCAGAAATCGGCGCGGCTCGCCGCGCTGCTCGACTGGCTGGCAACCCACCCGCCAGCCTGAAACGACAAACCCCGGCGCGTCGAAACGCAGCCGGGGTTCGGGGAAGGCCCAAGATTGGCCTAAAGGCCGGCTTACAGGCCGCCGTACGAGTGCAGGCCCGACAGGAACATGTTCACGCCGAGGAAGGCGAAGCTGGTGACGACAATGCCGATCACCGCCCACCACGCCAGCGGCTCACCGCGCCAGCCCTTCACCAGGCGAATGTGCAGCCACGCCGCGTAGTTCAGCCACACGATCAGCGCCCAGGTCTCCTTCGGGTCCCAGCTCCAGTAACCGCCCCAGGCATCGGCCGCCCACATCGCGCCGAGGATGGTCGCGATGGTGAAGAACAGGAAGCCGACCGTGATCGCCTTGTACATCATCTCGTCAATCACGTCGGCGGCCGGCAGGCGGCGGGCGAACCAGCCCGGCTGCGCCTCGCCGCCGGCAAGCTCAGCCCGCTTCGCGTCGCGCAGCACCAGGAGCTCGGCGATGCCCAACATCGCCGACAGCGCGAACGAACCGTAGCCGACGAAGTTGGCCGGCACGTGGATCTTCATCCACCACGACTGCAGCGCCGGGATCAGCGGCTGGATCTCGTGCGCCTGGCGGTCGAACGAATACCACAGGATGAAGCCGACGGCGGCCGTGATCACCAAGAGCACGAAGGCACCGACCTGGCGGGCGGCGAACTTGGCCTCGTAGTACAGGTACATCAGCGCGGTGATCAGGCAGAACAGCACGAACACCTCGTATAGGTTCGACACCGGGATGTGGCCGACGTCGCTGCCGATCAGGTAGCTCTCGTACCAGCGCACGAACATCCCGGTCAGCCCCATCAGCGCCGCCGACCAGGTTAGGCCGCTGCCCAGCTTCTGCAGCGTATCGGAACGGCGGATCAACCCCGCCCAGAACATCGCCGTGGCGAGGAAGAACAGCGTGCACATCCACATGATCGCCGACTGGCTCGACAGGGCGTACTTGAGCCAGAATGCGCTCTGCCCGCGCGCCAGATCGCCGTGATACAGGCTGATGCCGCCAAGCGCCAACAGGCCCGACGCAGGGAAGAACGCCCGCCAGGGCTTCCAGAACCAGCCCATGGCCACCAGGCCCAGCGAGGCGCCGGCGAGGATCGCCTTCTCGTAGTAATCGAGCATCTCGCCGTACAGCACGTAGGTGTACGCCGCGGCGGCCAGCACCAACAGCGCATAGCCCCAGTCGACGGCCGACAGCCGCTTCAGGAGCGAGGGGTTTTCATAAGAGTGGACCAATTCCATCAGGCGTCTCGCACTAACTGATTCAAAGATTCGGTATGGCGCGCAAAATCGCTATCCAGGTCGCGGCTGTGCCGGTTCGAGCTCATCGCCACGCGCATCCGGTCACCGTAGCACAGCACCCACAGGCGCACTTCGCGCACGTAGAACATCAAGATGATGCCGATCACCAGCATCAGCGAGCCGAAATAGACCAGATTCTTGCCCGGGCTGCGGGTCATCTGCAGGCCGGACGCCTGCACCTGCTCGAAACCGGTCAGCTGCAGGAACACCGGCGCGCCGTAGTCGTTCAAGGCGCTGACACCGACCAGACCATCGAGCAGGAAGCGGTAATGCTTACCGTCTTCCGGCAGCGGTGCCAAGCCCGCCTTCGCCTGCGCCACGTCCATCACGTCGACCACTGCGCCCTGCAGGATCTTCACATAGGTCTGCGCCACCGCCTGGCGCTTGTCGGCCGGCACCCGCTCGTCGAGGAACTGCTCGAGCGCGCTGAAGCCGCCCTGCGCGAAGCGCGCCAGCACCCATTTCACGCTGCTCTGGAACTGCTGCTGCATCGCCGGGCTGATCGCTTGGCCCTGCAGCGCCTTGGCGGTGGTGCGCGCGGCGATCTCGTCGTACAGCGCCGAGTTGAGCAACGCGGCGCGCAGCCGCATGAAGGTGTCGATCTTGCCGTCGTCGTCGAGCGGCAGGCGCAGGAACTGGAACGGCTTGGCGACCTCGCTGCGCACCCCGCTGATCAGGTAGCTCGCGCCCTCCTGCGTGATCGGCGCCATGTACTGCTGGTATTCGCGCGCCTGGCCCTGCGCATCGCGCAACTTGAAGGAGATGCTCGGGCCGACGTTCTTCAGCGCCTTCTCGTGCTTCACCTCGCGCGCGTCGTGCATCCGTTCGGAGAAGGTCTTGGCATCACCCTGCGCGCCGCCCATGTTCTCGATATTAAAGACGCGCAACTCACCGAATTCCAGCTGGTAGTCACGGCCATTCGCCTTCAAGGGCTGGGTGGCGAGCGAGGTGCCGCGCAAGGTCACCGGCGCCATCGCCGGCTGTGCCAGGTTCCAGCCCTTCAGTTCGAGCGGCGAGCCGCCGTCACCGAAGCTCGCCTGGTAGATCGCCACGCCGTCGACGATCAGCGGGTGGTTCACCTTCACCGTCGCCGGCGTCTCCTTGCCGGTGCGCTTGTCGGTCACGATGATGTCGCTGGCAAACAGTTTCGGCATGCCGTTGTTGTAGTAGTCGACGTAGAACTTCTTCAGCGTGATGATGAACGGCAACTCCTGCACCAGGTAGCCATTGCCCGCATTCTGGAAGATCACGTCGGCGCTCTTGTTCTCGGCAATGGTAACGTTACCGCGAAATGACAGGTTGCCGGCCGACAGACGGCTCTGTTCGGGAATCTGGCTTTGCGGGATGTCGCGTGTCTCCGGCACGACCCTGCCGACCAGTTCGCCGAGCTTCAGCGGCAGGTTGCCGTCGATCAGGCCGCCGATGCAGATCACCACCAGCGCAATATGCGCGAAGAAATAGCCGAGCTTGTTGGCCACCCCCTTCTTGGCGGCGAACAGCGTCGCCCCGTCCTCGCGCTCGCGCACCTTGAAACGGAAGCCCTCTCGGCCCAGGTAGCCGGCAACCGCCTCGGGGGCGATGCGGCCCTCCAGCTCGATACTGTGCTTCATCGCCGCGAGCGACACATTGCTCGCCTTGTCGCGGAAGGCCCTCATGTCCTTCACGAAACCCGGACCATTGCGCGTGATGCACAGCGAGGTCGACAGCACCAGAAAGGCCAGGATCACCAAGAACCAGCCGGAATGGTAGACGTCGTACAGCCCCAACGTTTCGAAGACGCGGAACCAGAACGGCCCGAACTCGAAAGCGTAGTTCGGATACGGTTCGTTCTGCTTGAGCACCGTGCCCACCACCGAGGCGATCGCCAGGATGGTCAACAGGCCGATGGCAAAGCGCATCGAGCTCAACAGCTCGAACAGGGAGGAGCCAAAACCGGCCTGGCGTTTGCTAGTTTTCATTGATCGATACGGCACAAAAAAAGGGAAGCCCCGGGCGGGCTCCCCTTTTGAGTAACACGGGGTATGAAAGTTGCGTCCGGCACCGCGCCAGAAGGCGCAGGCAGTCGGCTCGCCGTCCCGGGCCGGCTTAGCGCAGACCGGAGATGTATTCGGCCACCGCCTTCATCTCGGCATCGCTCATCCGCGACGCGATATCGGACATGACCGGATTCTTGCGATCGGTCCCCACCTTGAAGTTGTTCAACTGGGTGAGCACGTACGCAGCGTGCTGGCTGGAAAGGCGAGGGAACTTGTCCGGAATGCCGGAGCCGGCCGGGCCGTGACAGGCCATACAGGCCGGCACGCGGGTCACCGGATTGCCGACGCGGTAGACCTGCTTGCCGAGCACCATCTGCGTCTTGTCGTTGGCCTCGCGCGGCTTGATCTTCTGCGAACTGAAGTACGCAGACACATTCCACATATCATCGTCCGACAGCGGCGCGGCCATCCCCATCATGACCGGGTTCTTGCGGACACCGCCTTTGAAAGCCTGAAGCTGATCGTGGATGTACTTCTGATGCTGACCGGCCAGCGAAGGGTAGTTCGACCCCGCGCTATTACCATCTACACCGTGGCAGGCGGCACACACCTGGTCCACGATCACTTTGCCCTTTGCCGGGTCGCCCTTGTATACCGGGCTGGCTGCGAAGGCGCTGCCGGCTACGGCGGCTGCAACAGCAGCCAACGCCAAGAGCATCTTAGGTTTCATGGTCGCTCCTTTAGGAGAATGCGGAAACTGTCTGCAAGAGTGGCAATTCTAAACCTGCTATTCTATACCAACTGATTTCTGCCTTACTACTATGTCTATCTTTCAGAACGCCACATTTTATACCACTGTCAACCACCTGAAAGATCTGCCGCCGACCCGCGTCGAGGTGGCATTCGTCGGGCGCTCCAACGCGGGCAAGTCCAGCGCGATCAACACGCTGACCAACCGCACCCGGCTCGCCTACGTATCCAAGACCCCCGGTCGCACCCAGCACATCAACTTCTTCGATCTGGGCGGCGAGCGTTTCATGGTCGACCTGCCCGGCTACGGCTACGCCCAGGTGCCGGAGCCGGTGCGCGCGCACTGGGTGCAGCTGCTCGGCCGCTACCTGCAGACTCGCCAGAGCTTGGTCGGGCTGATCCTGATCATGGATGCGCGCCACCCGCTCAAGGACCTGGACCTGCAGATGCTCGACTTCTTCGGCGACACCGGCCGCCCGGTGCACATCCTGCTCTCCAAGGCCGACAAGCTCTCGCGCCAGGAGCAGACCAAGACCCTTGCCAAGGTGAAGCAGGCGCTGGCCGAGCGCGCCGAGCGCCAGCCGGTCAGCGTGCAGTTGTTCTCCAGCCTGAAGAAACAGGGTATGGACTCGGTGGAAAAGGTGGTCGCCGACTGGTTCGCCCTCGCCGAAGAGACACAGGCGCCGCACGACACCGCAGACGAGCCCACTGATGACGGCCAAACCGGCTAAGGGCTGCGCGACCGCAGACAGCAGCACGACCGAGCGGCCAACAACGTATAGCGAGCCTTGTTAGCGACACCAAATCCCATCCGGGAACTTTTGCACACTGTACCCCACTAAAACGCAGACGTCATTGATGGCGTCTCCCGCCAACCTCCCTGAGCGGGTGCCTCGCTCTAAACATCGAGGCGCTTTCTAACCCCGGCCCGCCCCAGCGGCGCCGGGGTTTTTTACAACCACTGCGCAGGCATAAAAAAAGCGAGGAACCAATGTTCCTCGCTTTTTTACGTTCCGGTCGGGTCTCGCTCAGCTAGCACTCACCTGGGCGGTCACGTTAAGCCCGGCGGCGGTCTTCTGTGCCTCCGCCTGGCTGCCGAACGGCCCCATGCGCACGCGGTAGTTGCCCTCTTGATTCACGATGCCAAGCTTGGCGTCCTTCTGGCTGTCGAACCGGGCGACCAGCTCCTTCAGCCGCGCCTCGGCGCTGGCGAGCTGGGAAAAGCTGCCCAGCTGCAGGTAGACCGGCTTGGCCTCGCTGGCTTCGGCCGAGTGCTCGTTGTTGGCCACCGCTTCGCCCCCGGCCGCCGGCCAGACGCGCTCGATACGAACCTTGGCGCTGCCGTTCTTGACGAAGCCCAGCTTGTAGGCCGCCGCGTACGACATGTCCATGATGCGATGCGGGTGGAACGGCCCGCGGTCGTTGATCTTCACGATCACTTCCTTACCGTTCACCAGATTGGTGACCCGCACATAACTCGGGATCGGCAGCGTCGGATGCGCCGCGGTCATCGCGAACATATCGTAGCGTTCGCCCGAGGTGGTCTTGCGACCGTGGAACTGCTTGCCGTACCACGAAGCCAGGCCCACCACAGTGTAGGGTCTGGAACTGGTATCGGGGTGAAAGCTCATGCCCATTGCGGTATACGGGCGATTGGCAGACGGGATCAGCCGCTCATTCTGAGGAACCGCATCGGGCACTAGCTCCAGGTTCACTGGAATGTGCGCGGCCGGGCCGTCTTTCTGGAAATAGCCGCCTCTATTGGCGACCTTCTTGGTCTGTTGACTGGTGGCACTGGCGGGCTTTACGGTGGAGCACGCTACCAGTACCAGACTGATAAAAGCTAGCCACAGCCATCGGAGAACAGGTTGCATATACCTCCCTTATGCTGTTGTGCCAACCGTGAGCCTTAACTTCCTCCCTCGAAACCCGTCTGACGCCAGGCTTCGAACACTGTCACCGCCACGGCGTTGGACAGATTCATGCTGCGGGAACCCGGCCGCATCGGCAGCCGGATCCGTCGCTCGGCCGGAAAGCGTGCAAGCACGTCTTCCGGCAGACCGCGCGACTCGGGGCCGAACAGCAATACATCCCCGGGGAGGAAAGCCACCTGGTCATGTCGGGTGGCACCCTTGGTGGTGGCTGCGAAGATCCGTCGCCCCGACAACGCGGTCAGACAGGCATCGAAATCTTCATGAACCACCAGCCGGGCATACTCGTGATAGTCGAGTCCGGCTCGACGCAATTTGGCGTCGTCGAGCGGAAAGCCCAGCGGTTTGACCAGGTGCAGCTCACAGCCGGTGTTGGCACATAAACGAATCACATTGCCCGTGTTGGGCGGGATTTCCGGCTGGTAAAGAACTACGGTAAACATTGATAGCGAGGCGGATTGTTCCAAGGAATCAAACGCTTGGTCAAGTTTTAGAAAAAATGGCCCGTGCCAGCACCTTGGCGTCGACCCGTTTTGCCCCCTGTTTTTTCAACGCAAAAGCCAGCGCCGACAGGGTCGATCCGGAGGTGGCGACATCGTCCACCAACAGCACGTGAAGCCCTTTCACAGCAGGATTTACGCCAAAAGCATCATGCAAATTTCGACGCCGTTCGGCCAGCGTCAAACTGGCCTGAGACGGGGTGTTGCGTTTTCTCCACAAGTGCGTCGTCGAAAACGGGCAGGCAAGTGTATCAGCGAACGCCCGCGCCAGCACCTCGCTCTGGTTGAAGCCCCGTTCGGCCAACCTGGCCGGCGCCAATGGAACCGGCAGCACTAGATCCGGTTTTTCGCCGAAGTTAACCGAATTTCGTGTAAATATTTGCGCCATCACACCCGACAATTCATAGCGCCGACCGTATTTCCAAGCATGCAGCAGTCCGGCAAGTGGGAAATCGAAGCGCAAGACCGCGTCCAGCCGGTCGAAAAACGGCGGCAACCGCTGGCATTGGCCACATAAAGGCGCGGCCGCAGCAAGGGGCAAAGCACAGCGGGAGCAGTTTTCCCCACTAAACCAGGGCAAACCATCTTGACATGAATTGCAAATTCCGCTATGCGGCGAGGCGTCACCACATAGCGCGCACTTCTGTTCAAAAAACGGGCAGTTGTCAATAAATAGGCTTAGTAGGTTTGACAGCGTAGAGGTCATCGCGCAGCATGGCTCGCAGTATGGATTCCTAAACGTCTTAGCCGACAAACATCGCTATGTCATCCAATCAGATCATTTTCCAGCGCCCCGCCACCCCTCACCACGAATCCGGCCAGTGGTCGGTTGCCGAAGTCGAGGCGCTGTACGCGCTACCGTTCATGGAACTGGTATTCCGCGCCGCCGAGGTTCATCGCCAGTATTTCGACCCGACCCGTGTGCAGCTGTCGACGCTGCTGTCGATCAAGACTGGCGGCTGTCCGGAGGACTGCGGCTACTGCCCGCAATCGGTGCACCACGACACCCCGGTACCGAATCAGCCGATGATGACCGTCGACGAGGTGGTCGCCGCCGCGCGCGCCGCCAAGGCCAACGGCGCCGGGCGCTTCTGCATGGGTGCTGCCTGGCGCGGCCCGAAAGACGCCGACCTCGAGCAGACGCTGGACATGGTGCGCCAGGTGAAGGAACTGGGCCTTGAGACCTGTGCCACCTTCGGCCTCTTGAAGGACGGCCAGGCCGAGAAGCTGAAGGGCGCCGGCCTCGATTACTACAACCACAACCTCGACACCGCGCCGGACAAATACGCCGACATCATCCAGACCCGCGAGTATGAAGACCGCCTCGACACGCTCGGCAAGGTGCGCGGCGCCGGCCTGTCGGTGTGCTGCGGCGGCATCGTCGGCCTGAACGAGACGCGCGAGGACCGCGCCGGCCTGATCACCCAGCTGGCCAACCTCGACCCGCAGCCGGAATCGGTACCGATCAACAGCCTGGTCAAGGTGGAAGGCACCCCACTCGAGGGCGCCGAGGAGATCGACTGGACCGAGTTCGTGCGCACCATTGCGGTGGCGCGGCTGACGATGCCGGCAAGCTACGTACGCCTGTCGGCCGGTCGGCGCGGCATGCCCGAGGCGATGCAGGCGCTGTGCTTCCTCGCCGGCGCCAACTCGATCTTCTACGGCGACAAGCTGTTGACCACCGGCAACCCGGACGTGGAAGCCGACCGCGCCCTGTTGACCAAGCTCGACCTCGCGCCGCTTTAAACTACCACCCCGACTACTGCCAGGCTGGCCGAAACACCCTCTATATAATGAGTGCGTTTCGGCCACATTTTTTTGTGGAGAATGTCATGCGTCCGAATCAACTGGCCGACGCGCTGGCAGCGCTGTCCGGCGCACACCGTTACCGCCAGCGCACCTTGCTCGACAGCCCACAGGGCCCCCGTCTCGTCATCGACGGCCGCGAGTTCGTCTCATTCGCCAGCAACGACTATCTCGGCCTCGCCAACCACCCCCGACTGATCGAAGCGGTCCAGCAGGGCGTGGCGCGCTGGGGAGTCGGCGGCGGCGCCTCGCACTTGGTCGCCGGCCACTTCGCGGCCCACGAGGCGGCCGAGGAAGCACTCGCCGATTTCGTCGGCGCCGAGGCGGCGCTGCTGTTCTCATCCGGCTACGCTGCCAACCTCGGCGTGCTCACCGCACTGCTCGACCGCCGTGCGACCGTCTTCGCCGACAAGCTCAATCATGCCTCTTTGAATGACGCATGCGTATTATCGCGTGCGACTTTTAAGCGATTTAAGCATAATGACCTAGAGCAGCTTGCAGAGCAGCTCGAACAGAGCCCCACCGGCACCCGGCTGATCGCGGTCGACGCGGTTTACAGCATGGACGGGGACGAGGCACCGCTGGCCCGACTGCTCGCACTGGCCGAACGCTACGACGCCTGGCTATACCTAGACGATGCGCACAGCTTCGGCGTGCTTGGCGACGGCCGCGGCAGCCTGGGCGAGTGTCCGGCGCTGGCCGGCTCGGAACGAGTGATCGTGATGGCGACGCTCGGCAAGGCAGCCGGCGTGGCCGGTGCCGCGGTGCTCGGCTCGCGTCGGCTGATCGACTGGCTGGTGAACAAGGCTCGCAGCTATATCTACACGACGGCGCAACCGCCAGCACTGGCCTGCGCGGTGATGGAAAGTGTGGCATTGATGCAAGCGGAAAGCTGGCGACGCGAACGTTTGTTCGAACGCGTGCGACAATGTCGTGTCATGCTGGGCGCCGGAAGGTTTATGCTAGGAGAGTCACGCACACCGATACAGCCCTTGCTGATCGGCAGCGATGCCGACGCCTTGCGGGTTGCGGCCACGTTGCGCGACGCTGGCCTGTGGGTGCCAGCAATCCGCCCACCGACGGTGCCGGAAGGCAGCGCACGACTGCGCATTGCGCTGTCGGCGGCACACAGCGAGGCGGATTGCCTGAAGCTCGCCGAAGTACTGCAGCAAATAGAATAAGAGGCCCCGTCGGCCGTGCGCCGTACTCGGCACCGATCGGGGAATGTCAGACGAGTGCTGAGATGCGCACGACGGCCGGGCTAGCGATGATGCCCCGTCCGCTGCGCTAAAGAAAACGCCCGGTCTGTCGTAGTGTGTATATATGCGGAAAGCGCCACGATCATTCGATGACAAGCTCGGCTGACAATCTGATAGCGCCGCCGGCTGCGCTCGACAAGGCCCTGGCCCTGCTGGCCCGTCACGGTTCGCTGTCCGCCCTCGCCATCTGGGCGCGCCGCGGCAACCGCTGGCAGCAGTTGGCTGCGCTCGGCCATGCCGACAGCTTGCCCAGCGCCGATGTGCTAGAGGCAGGCCTCGCCGCGCCGGCCGATGGTGGCGCACTGCCCTTGCGCGATGCAGGCCAGGCGATAGGCTGGCTGATCTGGCGCGGCCACGCCGGCCCCGACCTCGACGCACTCGCCGAACTCGTGACCGGCCACCTGCTGTGCGTCCGCCTACGCGACGCACTGAACGTCTCCCAGCTGTCCCACGAAATTCTGCTCGACATCAGCCAGCTCGGCCATCAATGCGGTCACGCCGACGAACTGGCACAGCAGTTCCTGCGCCGGCTCGAGCGACTGATGGACGCGCAGCACTGCTACATCGCGCTGCTTGATGAAGAACACGCCGCACTGCGCTTCCCGCTGTACCGCGATGATCGCCATCCGCTTGACCCGATGCATCCGGCCGCCGACGCGCTGCCACCACGGCTGGTCGGCTACCTTATGCAATCGGGCCAGCCCCTTCACTACAGCCGCGATGCATTGCAACGGCTGATCCAGGAACAGCGTTGGCCATGCCCGCCACATCTGTCGCTGCCCACTAGCGGCATGGCGGTACCGCTGATCAACGCGCTCGGTCAGCCGATCGGCGCGCTCGTGCTGCAACGCTATCAGGACATGCCGCTGTCCACCGCCGAGCAGGCCAGCCTGCTGCTGTTGGCGCGCCATCTCGGCTTCGCGCTCGACACGCTGCGCTATCCGAGCCAGCTCGAGCGTCAAGTGCAGTACCGCACCAACGAGCTGGAGGGCATCAACGCCCGATTGCGTGCCGAGGTCGCCGACCGTCAGCACCACGAGCGGCTGCACGGCGTGCTGTACCGCATCGCCGAGCTGACCAACACCAGCCTGTCGCTCGGCGCCTTCCTCGCCGGCCTGCACCGGCTGCTGGCTGAGCTGATGCCGGCCGACCATTGCCAGGTGGCCCTGTACGACGCCGGTCAGGACCTGTTGAGCTTCCCGTACAATTCGGGGGCCGGCAGCCCCTCGCCGCGTCGCCCGGGACGCGGCCCGATCGAGCAGGTGCTGCACAGCGGCCGTCCGCTGTTGAGTACCGGCAACACGCAGGGCGATGGCAAGCAGGGTAGCTGGCTGGGCGTGCCGCTGTTCAGCGAGCACAATCTCTTGGGCGTGCTGGCAGTGTCGAGCGAGGACAGCGCGGCGCGCTTCAGCCTGCGCGAGCAGGAAATCCTCGAGTTCGTCGCCAACCACATCGGTGCCGCCCTGTCGCGGCTGCGCGCGCTCGAAGCACTGCAAGGCAGCTACGCGGCGCTCGAGGCGCGGGTGCGCGAGCGCACCAGCGAACTCGACGCGGTCAACGCACAGCTCAAGTACGACAGCCTGCATGACCCGCTCACCAACCTGCCCAACCGCTCCCACTTCGCGCGCACGCTACGCGAGAGCTGGGAACAGTTCGTCAGTGGCGGGCACCGCTTCGCGGTACTGTTCATCGATCTGGACCGCTTCAAGCGCGTCAACGACACGCTCGGCCACCTGGCCGGCGACCACCTGCTATTCGAGGTCGGCGCGCGGCTGCACCGCTGCCTCCGCCAGACCGACTTCCTCGCCCGGATCGGCGGCGACGAATTCGCGGTGCTGCTGTCCAACGTGAAGAGCTTCGACGACTGCGAGCCGATCGCGCGACGCATCGTCGCCGAATTCGAGCACCCGGTGATCCTGCATGGCCGCGAGGTGTTCACCTCGGCCAGCGTCGGCGTGGTGCTGGCCGACCGCGACCTCTACCATCAGGCCGACGACCTGCTGCGCGACGCCGACCATGCGATGTACCGCACCAAGCAGCAGGGCCGCCACGGTTACACACTGTTCAACCACGCGCTGCGCCGCGACCAGGCCGACCAGCTGGCGCTGGAGTCGGAGCTGCGCCGCGCGCTTGAGGAACAGGACCAGCTGATCCCGTATTACCAGCCGTTCGTCCACGCGATCACCGGCGAGTTGGTGGGCTTGGAGACGCTGGTACGCTGGCGCCACCCTGAGCGCGGCATGCTGGCACCGGCCACTTTCCTGCCCGTGGCCGAGGAAAGCGGGTTGATCGTGCGGCTTGACCGTTACATGATCGAAGCGGCCTGCCGCCAGCTGACCCGCTGGCAACTGAGCGGCCAGGTGACGACGCCACTGGCACTGCACATCAACCTGTCCTCGTCCAACTTCCATGACCCGGGTTTCGTCGCCTGGCTGACTCAGCTGGTGCGTCAGCACGACCTCCAGCCCGGCACGCTGTATCTGGAGATCACCGAGAGCGCGCTGATCGACGAGCCGGATACCGCGGCGATGGTGATGGCGGCGCTGCGCAAGCTTGGGGTTCGCCTGGCGCTGGACGATTTCGGCACCGGCTATTCGGCGCTGTCCTACCTGCACCGCTACCGCTTCGACAAGCTGAAGATCGACCGCGCCTTCGTCAGCGAGGTCGACAGCAAGGGCGAGGCCGACGCGATCGTGCGCGCCATCCTGGCCTTGGCCGAGGCGCTGGGGCTCGAGGTGGTCGCCGAGGGGGTGGAAACCGAGGGGCAATTGCGCCGTCTAAGCGAAATGGGTTGTCATACGCTGCAGGGCTTCTATTTCGCGGCGCCGGCGCCGGCCGAACAACTGGACTGGTCGCGCCTGGCCCTGCCGCTCGCCAAGGTGGCCGATCATGTCTCACCCGCTTGTCAGCCAGTTTAATCGCTTACGCTACAACTTCTACGCGCCGTTCTACGACCGGCTGGCCGGCGTGTTCGCCGGTCAACGCCGCCGCGCGATCAACCTGCTTGAGCCGCTGCCCGACGAGCGCATCCTGATCGTCGGCGCCGGCACCGGTCTCGACCTCGACTTCCTGATGCCATGCCGGCGGCTGACCGCCATCGACATCTCGCCCGGCATGCTCGCCAAGCTGCAGCAGCGCGCCCGTTCCCTCGGCCTCGCTGTCGAGGCACGAGTGATGGACGGCGAGAAGCTGGCTTTCGTCGACGGCGAATTCGACGCGGTGGTGCTACATCTGGTCCTGGCGGTCATCCCCGATCCGGTCGCCTGTCTGCGAGAGGTCGAGCGGGTGCTGAAGCCGGGCGGCCGCGTCGTGGTGTTCGACAAATTCCTGCCAGATGCCGGTCATGCCAGTTTGTTACGTCGTTCAGTCAACCTGATGACAAGGCTGATCGCCACCGACATCAATCGACGGCTCGGCGAGATCGTCGCCGCCACCGGCCTCACCAAGACTCACGACGAGCCCGCCGGTTTCGGCGGCTTCTTTCGCATCGCACTCTTGCGCAAATAGCGTTTTACCCGCATCTTGCCCCGATGAATTGCTTTGTTGAGACGCTGGGCCACGGCCCGGACGTAGTGCTGCTGCACGGCTGGGGTCTTCACGGTGGTGTGTTCGCCCGCATAGCCGAACAGCTGGCCGATCGCTACACGCTGCACTTGGTCGACCTGCCCGGCCACGGCGCAAGCCCGCTGCCGACCGGCCCGTATACCGCTGAAGCGATCGCGGATAGTCTGGCCGAACAGTTCCCGCTGCCACTACAGCTGGTCGGCTGGTCGCTCGGCGGACTAATCGCCCAGCATTGGGCGCACCGCTCTCCCGGTACGGTCAAGAGCCTGACCCTAGTCGCCACCAGCCCGCTCTTCGTCCGCGACGACGGCTGGGACCACGCTCAGCCGCGCGCGCAGATCGAGGCGGTCGGCGCCAATCTCGACACCTCGTTCGAGTTGACGCTGGAACGCTTCCTCGCGCTGCAGACGCTCGGTGCACCGGCCGCACGCGACACGTTGAAGGCGCTGCGCGAACTGCTGTTTGCACACGGTAGCCCGCAGGGACTGTCACCTGCGTTACAATTACTGCTCGACGCCGACGCGCGCGCGATCGCCCCCGAGATCGGCAGCCCGACCGCGCTGTTGTTCGGCGCGCGCGACATGATCACCCCGATCGGTGCCGGGCGCTGGCTGGCCGAGACGCTGCCGGACGCCACCCTGACCGAGTTTCCGCAGGCCTCGCACGCGCCTTTCCTGTCGCACGAGACCGACTTTGTGGCGGCGCTGCGCCGCCATCTGGACCAACACGCATGAGTGAAGCCTTTTACACCGACAAGGCGCGGGTACGCGCCGCCTTCGAGCGCGCCGCCACCAGCTACGATTCCGCCGCCGTGCTGCAGCGCGAAGTGTCCGACCGCATGGCCGAACGGCTCACTTATATCAAGCACGAGCCGGCGGTGATCCTCGACGCTGGCAGCGGCACCGGCTATGGCGCCGCGCAACTGCGCGAACGCTACCCGAATGCGCGGGTAATCGAACTCGACCTGGCCGCCGCGATGCTGAAAGCCTCGCGCACCAAGCAGCAGGACGACGCAGGCTTCTTCGGGCGACTCCTGGGCAAGGCGCGTTCGTCATGGCAGGTATGCGGCGATCTCGAAGCGTTGCCGCTGGCGGATCAGAGCGTCGACATGATCTGGTCGAACCTGGCGATCCAGTGGGTGAACGTGCCCGACAGCGTGTTCGCCGAGTTCCGCCGCATCCTCAAGCCCGACGGTCTGGTGATGTTCTCGACGCTCGGCCCGGACACGCTGCAGGAACTGCGCACCTCGTTCGCCGGCGTCGATGGCGCCACCCACGTCAACCAGTTCATCGACATGCATGACCTGGGCGATGCGCTGGTGCGCACCGGCTTCGGTGAGCCGGTGATGGACATGGACAAGATCGTGCTGACCTACGATGACGCCCGGGGCGTGATGCAGGATCTGAAGGCGATCGGTGCACACAACGCCACCGGCGGACGGGGCCGCGGCCTGATGGGCAAGCATGCCTGGCAGCAGGTGTGCGCCGCGTACGAGCTTCGTCGCCGCGATGGGAAACTCCCGGCCACTTACGAAGTCGTATATGGGCATGCCTGGTTCGGCCGCCCCAAGCAAAAGGCCGATCTGCTGCCCGATGGCCGCCAGGTGATCGAATTCAAGAAGCCCGGCCAAGTGCCGCGTTGAACCCCATCCCGAGAGAACAAGCCCAGGCCGGCGACCCCGGCCTTTTTCAATGATGAAATCGCTGTTACGTCCTATCGCCCTGCTGGCCGCGCTGACGCTGGCCGCCTGTACCACCTCCACCGCGCCGGTCGCTCCGCCTGCCGAAGTGAAGCCGCCTCCGAAGCTGAAGATCGCGCTGGCGCTCGGCGGCGGCGCCGCCAAGGGCTTTGCCCACATCGGCGTGATCAAGGTGCTGGAAAACGCCGGCATCAAGGCCGACATCGTCACCGGCACCAGCGCAGGCGCCTTGGTCGGCAGCCTGTACGCCTCCGGTCTGAACGGCTTCCAGCTGCAGCAGAAGGCGGTGCAACTTGACGAGACCAACCTGACCGACCTCAGCCTGTCGAGCAATGGCGTGATCAAGGGCGAGGCGCTGGCCGACTACGTGAACCGCCAGGTCGGCAACCGCCCGATCGAGAAGCTCGCCAAGCCGTTCGCTGCAGTAGCGACCGACTTCGACAGCGGCGCGCGGATGGTCTTCCGCACCGGCAACACCGGCCAAGCGGTGCGCGCGTCGGCCAGCATCCCGAACGTGTTCCAGCCGACCGTGATCAACGGCCGCCGCTACGTTGATGGCGGACTGACCAGCCCGGTACCGGTAACCGCGGCGCGCGAAATGGGCGCCAACTTCGTGATCGCCGTCGACATCTCGGCGCGGCCCCGAGCCGGCAGCGGCGGCGGCTTCCTGTCCATCCTGGACCAGAGCCTCAACATCATGAGCGTGCCGATGCTGCAGCACGAGCTGAAGCAGGCCGACGTGATCATCCGCCCGCAGGTACAGAACATCGGCACCACCGGCTTCGCCCAGCGCAACCAGGCGATTCTCGAGGGCGAAAAGGCCGCCGCGCAGGCAGTGCCTATCATCAAGAAGCTCTTGGCGCAGAAGACTCAGCAGATGACGCTGGTCGCCGCACAGACGCACTGATCCGCCCAAGTGCTCCACAAGAATGCCGCCCACCCGGGCTAATGCCGTTCACTTAGCGGATCGAACCTGTTTGATTGGGTAACGGGACGGCAGCTTTTTCACCACGCGGGGGCATTCACGCCCCCGCCGTTGTTTCGGTAGCAACAACTCCCCGAGGCGTTCCCGCAGACGCAGCAAGCGCGCCGGCAAGGTGCCGGGGCTGCTGATCGCCAGCCAGCTCCACTCATAGCGCAAATAATGCAGCGCTGTCGTAAAGCTAAGATCGGTCGGCGCAACCCCCACTTCCCGCGCGATCTCAGCCATCTCCAGTCGGACCAGGTTGTAGGCCAAGAGCGTCCCCCACACTTCCTGTCGGACGGTCTCCGGAGTGCCACTGCGTAACGTCAATTCGTCCCCCAACATGTCCTGCTTCAGCTCGCGGTAGCTGGTCTCGATGTGCCAGCGTTCCTGGTATTGCGCCGCGATCTCCTTGGCCGGCCACGCCTTGGTATCCAGCAAGGAGGTCAACAAGATGCGCCGGCGCCCATGCCGAGACACCGTTTCGATGGCCCGCGCTTCCCAGT
>NZ_JAUEDK010000117.1 GCF_030385785.1 Crenobacter oryzisoli | reverse complement strand
TGTGCTGGCGATGCTCGAAGCTGAGGCCCAACTCCCGGTTGGCGGCAGCGTAGCTCTTGAGCTGGTCGGTGACCAGCACGCGTGGCGCTCGACCGTGCTTTTTGAGCAGCTTGCGCATCAATCGCTTAGCGGCCTGCTTGTCACGCCGGCGTGGCACCAACACGTCGAGCACTGCGCCATATTGATCAACAGCGCGCCACAGCCAGTGCTTCTTGCCGTTGATCGTGACCAGCACCTCGTCGAGGTGCCACTTGTCCCCTCGCGCCAGAGCCGTGTCCCGGATCCGCCTGGCGAAGCCCAAACCAAACTTCATCGCCCAGCGCCGCACCGTCTCGTAGGTCAGCGCAATGCCGCGTGCCGCCAGCAGCTCCTCCACCATGCGCAGGCTCAGAGGGAAGCGGTAGTACAGCCACACCGCGTAGCTGATCACTTCGGGAGGGAATCGGTAGCCGGCGTAAGAGAGGGCGTTGGTCATGGACGGTTTCATGACCGCCATTTTCCTGCAGGCCCGCCCAGATCAACAAGTTGACAGTACCCTCTCCACATAGTCCCTGACCAGCTTCGCCTTGTGGATCGGATGGCCATCGACGATCACAAACACCGGTTTTTCCGCACCAATCATCAGCCGCTTCAGAAATTCACGAAACACCGTCGCCGTCACCG
>NZ_JAUEDK010000116.1 GCF_030385785.1 Crenobacter oryzisoli | reverse complement strand
TTGGCGCGGCGTTTGATTTCCTTGTTCAGTCGTTCCAGCGTATTGGTCGAGTGAATCTTCACCCGATGCGCCGCCGGGAAGTCCAGGTGTGCCAGCACGTCGTGTTCCGCCTCATCCATCACCCCGGCCGCCTTGCCAAACTTCGGCCGGAGCTTGTCCGCCACCTGGCGCCATGACTCGTGGGCGCTGTCGGCATCCGGCTGAAGAAACACCTGACGGATCAAGGTGCCGGCCAGTGCCTGATGGGACTTGGGCACACAAACCAGGACGTTGCGCATGAAGTGCACCCGGCAGCGCTGCCACGTCGCCGAGAACACCTGGGCGATGGCGGCTTTCAATCCTTCATGCGCATCGGAGATCACCAGCTTGACCCCACATAGCCCACGCTGGCGCAGCCCGCGCAGGAAATCGATCCAGAATTCCTTGGCTTCGGATTCACCGATCCCCAGGCCCAGAATCTCGCGCCGCCCATCCTGATTCACCGCGCAGGCGACTATGGCCGCCACCGACACCACCCGCCCGCCCTTGCGGACCTTGAGGTAGGTCGCGTCCAGCCACAGATACGGCCATTCGCCTTCGATCGGGCGATTCAGAAACGACTCGACCCGCTCATCGATCCCTTTGCACAGCTCGGACACCTGGCTCTTCGAGATGCCGGTCATGCCCATCGCCTGCACCAGTTCGTCGACCTTGCGGGTCGAGACCCCATTGATCCAGGCTTCCTGCACCACGGCGGCGAGCGCCTGTTCGGCTAA
>NZ_JAUEDK010000115.1 GCF_030385785.1 Crenobacter oryzisoli | reverse complement strand
CTCTCCACATAGTCCCTGACCAGCTTCGCCTTGTGGATCGGATGGCCATCGACGATCACAAACACCGGTTTTTCCGCACCAATCATCAGCCGCTTCAGAAATTCACGAAACACCGTCGCCGTCACCGAACCCTCATGCACCATGAACCGGAAGTCGCCGCGTGGGCTGACCGCCGAGATCATGTTCAGCGAGAAGCGCCGGCCGGTCACATTCACCACCGGCGTCTGGCCACACGGCGCCCACGTCGTTCCCGTGTGGTAGTCCGACCGAATACCGGACTCGTCAGCGAAATAGATCGTGGCCCCGGCCTTCTTCGCTTCCTCCCGAATACCCGGATAGGTCTCGCTTTCCCATTGCCGGACTAATGCGGCATCCTGCTGCCAAGCCTGATACAGCGGCTTCTGGACGGAAAAACCCAGCAGCTTCATCACGCGGCTGACCGATGCCAGCGACAGCTTCTTGCCAAACTCCCTGCGAATCAGTTCGCCGATCAGCGACAGCGTCCACAGCCCAAACTCGAACTTGAACTGCTGCGGCGTATTGTCTTTCACCGCCTTGGCCAGCCAGCTCATCTCATCGGCCGTCACCTTCGGTGGACGCCCCGGGATCGGCTTGGCCAGCAGGGCGTTTTGGCCGCCATTGGCAAAGTCTGCTAACCAGCGAAACACCGTGCGCGGGTTGACACCGTAGGCGGCTGCTACGCTTTGCACCGATTGGCCCTCTCGAATCGCCTTGACGGCTTGCTGGCGCATGACCTGGAGGGTGTGGTGGTCAATCCCGCGGGCGTCAGAGTTTCGTTTGCATTTCATGAAGAAAATTATCACATGAAATGGCATTACTTTCTAAAAGGTTAGTA
>NZ_JAUEDK010000114.1 GCF_030385785.1 Crenobacter oryzisoli | reverse complement strand
ACTCGAACTTGAACTGCTGCGGCGTATTGTCTTTCACCGCCTTGGCCAGCCAGCTCATCTCATCGGCCGTCACCTTCGGTGGACGCCCCGGGATCGGCTTGGCCAGCAGGGCGTTTTGGCCGCCATTGGCAAAGTCTGCTAACCAGCGAAACACCGTGCGCGGGTTGACACCGTAGGCGGCTGCTACGCTTTGCACCGATTGGCCCTCTCGAATCGCCTTGACGGCTTGCTGGCGCATGACCTGGAGGGTGTGGTGGTCAATCCCGCGGGCGTCAGAGTTTCGTTTGCATTTCATGAAGAAAATTATCACATGAAATGGCATTACTTTCTAAAAGGTTAGTATATAAAGGGCGAGCCCCCTAAGTGGCGCTGGGGTAAGCGTTGAAACCTTTGTTGTACTGTTGAACGGCTTGCACAAGCCGATGCCTGCCGATCGGGTCGAAGTGGGCGTAGCGCAGCGCGATTGACGACGCGCAGAACATTGCGATTGAACGCGGCGGTAACACCGAGTGCATCGTCGTAGGTGGCAGTGACGGCAGACTAAGTCGCTGATCACGAATGAATTTGATAGCGTCCGTCAAGGTGGTGTAAATTTCAGGCCAGAACTCCGGTCCGGTTTTCCAGGTTTACACGCCCAGTAGCTGGGCGTTGTCAGGCAAGCCCTCTGCAGGCTCCGCCATGGTGTGCTGCGGCATGTAACGGTGCTGCAGCTGCCATTCTTCGTTCTGTTCCATCAGCACTGCACCGATCAGCCGGCGAATGCTCCCCTCGTTCGGGAAGATCCCGACGACGTTGGCGCGGCGTTTGATTTCCTTGTTCAGTCGCTCCAGCGTATTGGTCGAGTGAATCTTCACCCGATGCGCCGCCGGGAAGTCCAGGTGTGCCAGC
>NZ_JAUEDK010000113.1 GCF_030385785.1 Crenobacter oryzisoli | reverse complement strand
TCACCGGCTTGCTGGAAGGCAGGCGGGTGGGCGACAAATTTCACCGTGCCAACGGGGACGTGATCCAAGCGGATTTCAACGCTGCCCGGAACGTGAAACACCGGCTCCATGACCCGGCTATTGCCCGGTTCATGCCGCACCGCGAGGTGCTGCGGATTCTGCAATCACGTTCCTCCGGCGCAACTGAGCGTCAAGAGGCTTCAGTTGGTCGGCGCAAGCCGCGTCAACGAAGTGCGGATAAATCCATTGCTCTACTTTGAGCAAGTTTTTTGGAACAGGTGTCAGAAATTCTGTGTGCAGAGGCCCTCAGCCTAGAGTCTGTTTAAAGTTTTTTGAACAAGAGGCACAAGAAAGCAAGGTGGACGAACTGCAGGCTAGTAAGGGCGGGACACGCCCGGTTAGCTTGTGAAGTGAACGGTGCGGTAAAGCCGTCAGCAGCAGGAACCCACCGAAGCGTCCCAATCCGGCTCGATGCCGGGTTGAGCGCCGTAGGAATCCCCCGGCTTTAGACGGGGGAGGATGTCAAAGAGCCCAAATGGGCCTTCAGGTAGCCCTCCGCTACCAGTTGCTCATAGGCTTCACTTATGATCTTACGAGACAACCCGAGGGGATACGCCAGAGCCTAGGTAGAAGGCGGGCGCCTGCCGGCAACAAGTTCTCTCCTCGAGATGGAATTGCGTAGCGCCTCGGCCAGTTGTCGCCCAATGCTTCCCTTGTGGCGGTCGATCGCCTCAAGGGCTGGAGTCTCTGTTACTAACCTTTTAGAAAGTAATGCCATTTCATGTGATAATTTTCTTCATGAAATGCAAACGAAACTCTGACGCCCGCGGGATTGACCACCACACCCTCCAGGTCATGCGCCAGCAAGCCGTCAAGGCGATTCGAGAGGGCCAATCGGTGCAAAGCGTAGCAGCCGCCTACGGTGTCAACCCGCGCACGGTGTTTCGCTGGTTAGCAGACTTTGCCAATGGCGGCCAAAACGCCCTGCTGGCCAAGCCGATCCCGGGGCGTCCACCGAAGGTGACGGCCGATGAGATGAGCTGGCTGGCCAAGGCGGTGAAAGACAATACGCCGCAGCAGTTCAAGTTCGAGT
>NZ_JAUEDK010000112.1 GCF_030385785.1 Crenobacter oryzisoli | reverse complement strand
GACGATATGGCGCTTGCGCCCCTTGGTTTTCTTGCCACCGTCGATGCCTATCCTTTCGCTGGCCAGCACGGTCTTCACGCTTTGCGAATCAACTATGCCATAGCTTGGCATCGACTTTTTTTCTCTGGCTACGATGGGCACGCGTCAGTTCATCCAGTGCCCGTTCCCAGACTCCTTGCTTGTTCCAGCGGCTGAAGTGGTCGTAGACCGTCTGCCAAGGCGGGAAGTCTGTAGGCAACATCCGCCACTGACAGCCACTTTTCGTCAGATAAAGAATCGCGTTCACCATCAGCCGCTTGTCGTGCTTGGGTGGCCGGCCGCGCCCGTTTGCAGCCTCGAAATGGTGAGCAATACGGCACCACTGTTGTTCAGTCAGGTCGGTTGGATAAGCCAAGGGTTGTCACATGTCATGCAAAAACGCTTGATTTTCTCGCAATTTGGTTTTCAAGACAGCTTCTAAATTTATCGGGAGAGTTCGATCGTGCGGATCGGAGAGTTGGCCGAACAGACAGGGATGACGCGTGATGCTATTCGTTTCTACGAACGGATAGGCCTTATCAGGCCCGAACGCGGCCTAGAAGGCCGCCACGGCTACCGCCGTTACGATGCGTCGACTGTTCGACGCTTGGGCCTGATCAAGCAGGCCAAGGCTTTGGGGTTTTCACTTGGAGAGATCCAAGAGCTGCTGGACGCATGGGCCAATCACAGCTTCAGGCCGGAACAGAAGCGCGCCATTCTTGCTGACAAGATTGGAGTGGTCGATCGAAAGATCTTGGAACTACAGGAGCTTTCAAGCGAGCTCAAATTGGCTCTGGCCGGTATTCGTGACGAGTGTTAATAAACAGGCAGAGCGGTCTCTAAAGATATGACAGCCACCGTTCCCGTCGCAGGGCAGTGATAGCACTTGGTTTCGTAGCCCAACAAGGAGCTAACAACTGTTACTTGAAATTTGCTCCTAGTTGTTTATAACTGCCCACTATGAGCAATCAATATCGAATCAATGAGTTCGCCAAGCGCATCGGTCGAGCGACCAGCACGGTTCGCCGCTGGGAACGAGAAGGCAAACTGACGGCTAAACGGATGCCGTCGGGACACCGTTATTTTGACGAGTCGGATGTTCGCACCATCCTAGGTGGTGCACCGGAACGTCGGCTGACGGTGGTGTATTGCCGGGTGTCCCGCGCCGGTCAA
>NZ_JAUEDK010000111.1 GCF_030385785.1 Crenobacter oryzisoli | reverse complement strand
CCGAATGAAGGTGTCGCCGCAAGCAAGGGAACACACTCCGGCCCTGCCATCCCACTGGGAAGCGCGGGCCATCGAAACGGTGTCTCGGCATGGGCGCCGGCGCATCTTGTTGACCTCCTTGCTGGATGCCAAGGCGTGGCCGGCCAAGGAGATCGCGGCGCAATACCAGGAGCGCTGGCAGATCGAGACCAGCTACCGCGAGCTGAAGCAGGACATGTTGGGGGACGAATTGACGTTACGCAGTGGCACTCCAGAGACCGTCCGACAGGAAGTTTGGGGGACGCTCTTGGCCTACAACCTGGTCCGACTGGAGATGGCTGAGATCGCGCGGGAAGTGGGGGTTGCGCCGACCGATCTTAGCTTTACGACAGCGCTGCATTATTTGCGCTATGAGTGGAGCTGGCTGGCGATCAGCAGCCCCGGCACCTTGCCGGCGCGCTTGCTGCGTCTGCGGGAACGCCTCGGGGAGTTGTTGCTACCGAAACAACGGCGGGGGCGTGAATACCCCCGCGTGGTGAAAAAGCTGCCGTCCCGTTACCCAATCAAACAGGTTCGATCTGCTAAGTGAACGGCATTAGGCCACTTGGCCGCTTTTTTGATGCGACGAAGGTCAGAGGCAGAGGTCGGCTTGTGTCGGATGGAGGCGCTTTCGCCATAACTCATCGCACTTTTCGGTCAACTTGAGTGAAGAGCTGCGAGCACAAACTCAATATCGGCGTGCTCAATATCAGCGTGCCATTCATCCACTTGGCTTTCCTCACCCTGCTACTCATGAGAGTCGGAAATGTCTACTGCCTGCTGGCCCGGATTCCGGGGGGCCTCACAGGCCATTGGGTGAAGAATGCGGAGAGGTAGCCAGAAGCAGCACTTGGCGGAGAGGTAGCCGCATGACGGTGCCTCGGGCGCGCCGGGCTTTCCGGCGCGGTAAAGCACAAAGCCCAGCTCTATGAGCTGGGCTTGTGGTGTGGGGAGTCTGGCGGTGACCTACTTTCACATGGCGAATGCCACACTATCATCGGCGCAGAGGCGTTTCACGGTCCTGTTCGGGATGGGAAGGCGTGGGACCACCTCGCTATGGCCGCCAGACATTAACTTGTACAAACTGTCGAAGCCCGGTGCCGTTGTCACGTCACCGTATTGAATTCAAGCGTTACTTGGTAATTGATTGCGTCTCGTCGCACATCACCTGTACTTCACACCACGAAGTACCTCAAATGATAGGATCAAGCCTCACGAGCAATTAGTATCGGTTAGCTTAACGCCTCACAGCGCTTCCACACCCGACCTA
>NZ_JAUEDK010000110.1 GCF_030385785.1 Crenobacter oryzisoli | reverse complement strand
ACTCGAACTTGAACTGCTGCGGCGTATTGTCTTTCACCGCCTTGGCCAGCCAGCTCATCTCATCGGCCGTCACCTTCGGTGGACGCCCCGGGATCGGCTTGGCCAGCAGGGCGTTTTGGCCGCCATTGGCAAAGTCTGCTAACCAGCGAAACACCGTGCGCGGGTTGACACCGTAGGCGGCTGCTACGCTTTGCACCGATTGGCCCTCTCGAATCGCCTTGACGGCTTGCTGGCGCATGACCTGGAGGGTGTGGTGGTCAATCCCGCGGGCGTCAGAGTTTCGTTTGCATTTCATGAAGAAAATTATCACATGAAATGGCATTACTTTCTAAAAGGTTAGTAATAGGCCGGAAAGCCGCGCCGGACGTGGCTTTTGTGCTTTGAGGCTGACAGGCGGGAATGTTAAAGCGCGGGCGGGATGTTAAAGGATGCTGTGCTGTCGACGCCTGCCGTGCGAGCAGCCGTAGAAGTCGGAGAGCGTGCCAATGCTGCATGACTCTTCTCTAACGTCGGAGAGGTCGGGCGACATAGTGCCGTCTACTGTCGATGCGAATAATGACGTCGACAATTTTGATTGCAGGCATCCTGTCAAAATGGGAGTACGAAATATACAATTAGCATTAATGCACATCGGGCGACACAAAGGAGAAGTGATGGTGGGGCTGCTAATTTCCCTGTTCTGCCTGGCTCTGGTGCTACCGGCGATTGCTGATCCGGTCGTGAGGCGGCAGCTGTTGGCCCGATGTCTTGCCAGAGAGCGCGACGTAGACACAGTCGTAACGTGAGATTCCCCGTCATTTGACAGCGACTATTCCATGGACGCCCGGCTGATGCGTGCGGCTGACCGACTTTCTCGGCCGCGCTGACCGAGTTTCTGGAGATGTACGCACGCGTGCGCGAGGACCGCGCCGCACAGGCTCTCACTTTGGGAGCCCCCAGTTCGGGGGCTAGGTACTCACGCGGCGGCTAGTGCTCGTGACTCCCAGCCGGGCGCTCCCACGGAACCTGGGAGTCAGGCTCCATCTCGAGCGTCGTACAGACATCCCACGGCGCGGTATTGTCTAGTGCCGCATGAAAAGCCCGAAGACCCTCCGTAGCAATCTGCTCAGCCGTTACCCCTGGCTCAGTCAACAAAGGCACACTCACCATGCTATGAAGCGTGTCATTTGCCAGCTCACTCGCCATGCTGCGAAACCACTCAATCTGAACGTCGACTTCACAGCTATTGGGCTGATCGGACTTTGCTCGTACGGCAATGGGGCGGATGTGGGCGATATGCATGGCGACGCCTTTCTTAAGTTGTCCGTATGACATTTTTAGCCGTCCGCATCATTTTTGCTGCGGATTCCGGCGAATCTGGACAGCCATTCCGCCGCAAACTGGACAGTCATTCCAGCTCAATCTGGACACTACGAGCGTAGCGTCGCGAGGTAGGACGACGTTTTACTCCTGAGCCGCCTCCACCGTCAAACAGCTGCGCTTCTTGCGCAGTGAATCGCCCTTGAG
>NZ_JAUEDK010000011.1 GCF_030385785.1 Crenobacter oryzisoli | reverse complement strand
CCGAATGAAGGTGTCGCCGCAAGCAAGGGAACACACTCCGGCCCTGCCATCCCACTGGGAAGCGCGGGCCATCGAAACGGTGTCTCGGCATGGGCGCCGGCGCATCTTGTTGACCTCCTTGCTGGATGCCAAGGCGTGGCCGGCCAAGGAGATCGCGGCGCAATACCAGGAACGCTGGCACATCGAGACCAGCTACCGCGAGCTGAAGCAGGACATGTTGGGGGACGAATTGACGTTACGCAGTGGCACTCCGGAGACCGTCCGACAGGAAGTTTGGGGGACGCTCTTGGCCTACAACCTGGTCCGACTGGAGATGGCTGAGATCGCGCGGGAAGTGGGGGTTGCGCCGACCGATCTTAGCTTTACGACAGCGCTGCATTATTTGCGCTATGAGTGGAGCTGGCTGGCGATCAGCAGCCCCGGCACCTTGCCGGCGCGCTTGCTGCGTCTGCGGGAACGTCTCGGGGAGTTGTTGCTACCGAAACAACGGCGGGGGCGTGAATGCCCCCGCGTGGTGAAAAAGCTGCCGTCCCGTTACCCAATCAAACAGGTTCGATCTGCTAAGTGAACGGCATTACGGCCTAGGCCGGGCTTTGGTGCGAGTGGCTACCCTTATACCGGTTCAGGGGCCGCGATTGCCTCGTTGTTGAAGTGCAGCTGCACTTTATTGTCGGCATCGACGTCGATCGTCACCTCGCCGCCGTCGACCAGGCGGCCGAACAGCAGCTCGTCGGCCAGCGCCTTGCGGATCGTGTCCTGGATCAGGCGAGCCATCGGGCGAGCGCCCATCTGCGGGTCGAAGCCACGCTTGGCGAGGAAGGAGCGCAGAGCCTCGGTGAAGTGCGCCTCGACCTTCTTCTCGGCCAGCTGCTGTTCGAGCTGCAACAGGAACTTGTCCACCACGCGCAGGATGATGGTCTCGTCCAGCATCGAGAACGGGATCATCGCATCCAGCCGGTTGCGGAACTCCGGACTGAACAGACGCTTGATGTCGCCCATCTCGTCGCCGGCCGCCTTGCTGGCGGTAAAGCCCAGCGACGGCTTGGACAGCGATTCGGCGCCCGCGTTGGTGGTCATGATCACGATCACGTTGCGGAAGTCGGCCTTGCGCCCGTTGTTGTCTGTCAGCGTACCGTGGTCCATCACCTGCAAGAGCACGTTGAAGATATCCGGGTGCGCCTTCTCGATCTCGTCGAGCAGCAGCACTGCGTACGGATGCTTGGTGATCGCCTCGGTCAGCTGGCCGCCCTGTTCGTAACCCACATAGCCCGGAGGCGCACCGATCAGGCGCGACACCGCATGGCGCTCCATGTACTCGGACATGTCGAAGCGGATCAGCTCGACGCCGAGGCTGAACGCCAGTTGGCGTGCCACCTCGGTCTTGCCGACACCGGTCGGGCCCGAGAACAGGAAGGAGCCGATCGGCTTTTGCGGATTGCCGAGGCCGGAGCGGGCCATCTTGATCGCACCGGCCAGCGCATCGATCGCCTTGTCCTGACCGAACACTACATTGCGCAGGTCGCGGTCGAGGTTCTTCAGTGCGTTCTTGTCGTCGGACGACACTGTCTTCGGCGGAATCCGTGCGATCTTGGCGACGATGTCCTCGATCTCCGGTTTGCCGATGGTCTTCTTCTGCCGCGACTTCGGCAGGATCTTCTGCGCCGCGCCGGCTTCATCGATCACGTCGATCGCCTTGTCCGGCAGGTGGCGGTCATTGATGTAGCGGGCCGACAGCTCGGCCGCAGTCGACAGCGCCGCCTGCGTGTATTTCACGCCATGGTGCTCCTCGAAGCGGCTCTTCAGCCCCTTGAGGATCTCGATCGTCTGCTCGACCGTAGGCTCGCTGACGTCGATCTTCTGGAAGCGACGCGACAGCGCGTTGTCCTTCTCGAAGATGCCACGATACTCGTTGTAGGTGGTCGCGCCGATGCAACGCAGCGTGCCGTTGGACAGCGCCGGTTTGAGCAGGTTGGACGCATCGAGCGTGCCGCCCGATGCGGCGCCGGCACCGATCAGCGTGTGAATCTCGTCGATGAACAGGATCGCATGTTCGTCGTCGGTCAGCTGCTTGATCACCGCCTTCAGGCGCTGCTCGAAGTCGCCGCGGTATTTGGTGCCGGCGAGCAGCGCGCCCATATCGAGCGCGTACACTGATGCCTTCGCGAGCACTTCCGGCACCTCGCCGGTGACGATGCGGCGCGCCAGGCCTTCGGCGATCGCGGTCTTGCCGACCCCGGCCTCTCCGACCAGGAGCGGGTTGTTCTTGCGGCGGCGGCACAGTACCTGGATCACCCGTTCCACTTCGTGCTCGCGGCCGATCAGCGGATCGATGCGACCGTCGCGCGCCAACTGGTTCAGGTCTTGGGTGTAGTTTTCCAGCGCTCCGCCTGGACCGGTGGCTTCGTCCGATTCGCTCTCGCTCTGCTCGCGCGATTCGTTGGAGGAGGACGGCTGCGAACGCTGCTTGGTGATGCCATGCGAGATGAAATTCACCACGTCCAGACGCGAGATGCCCTGCTGGTGCAGGTAGTACACCGCGTGCGAGTCCTTCTCGCCGAAAATTGCGACGAGGATGTTGGCGCCGGTGACCTCCTTCTTGCCGGACGACTGTACGTGCAGAATCGCCCGCTGGATCACGCGCTGGAAGCCGAGCGTCGGCTGGGTTTCCACTTCATTGTCGCCAGGCACGGTCGGCGTATGCTCGTCGATAAAGTCCGACAACTGTTTCTTGAGCTGGTCGAGGTTGGCCCCGCAGGCGCGCAGTACCTCCGCCGCCGACGGGTTATCGATCATCGCCAAGAGCAGATGCTCAACGCTGATGAACTCGTGCCGTTTGCGTCTGGCATCCATGAACGCCATGTGCAGGCTTACTTCAAGCTCTTGGGCAATCATCAGTTTTCCTCCATCACACACTGAAGCGGATGCTGGTTTGCCTTAGCAAATCCCTGCACCTGCTCTACCTTGGTTGCGGCTACATCTTTGGTATAAACGCCACACACACCGCGGCCCTGTGTATGCACCTGCAGCATCACCCGGGTGGCTTTTTCCCGGTCCATAAAAAAGAAGGTCTGCAAAACTTCGACGACGAAATCCATGGGTGTAAAATCGTCGTTTAATAACAGGACCTTATAGAGCGGTGGCGGGGCAATCCGCACCCGCGATGCCTCAAGTTGGGCATCATCCTGAAACTGCGCTGACATTTGAGCCTTGGGCAAAATTGCGGACTACTTCAATTTTGGTTCCGATGGCGGGTTTTTCAAGTGAGGAGCTGTAACGGGCTATGACTTGACGTTACTGCAATGGTTGCGTAGAAATGCAGATAGGTGCTGGGCTTAACAGTTTCTGCCGGTGTCCATGACGCCGCCATGCAGCGCTTTAAGCTTTATGGTTCGGCCTCACCAGCCTCGATTTATGCATAGGAAGTAAGATGGCAACTGGTATCGTCAAATGGTTCAACGACGCTAAAGGCTTCGGTTTCATTACCCCGGATGAAGGTGGTGAGGATCTGTTTGCACACTTCTCGGCTATCAACATGCCGGGCTTCAAGACCCTGAAGGAAGGCCAGCGTGTCTCGTTCGACATCGTGTCCGGCCCGAAAGGCAAGCAAGCGTCGAACATCCAGGCCGCTTAATCGGTTTGAATGTGCAGCTGGGCGACCGAATCGATCGGCTGGCTGGACCCAAAAACCCGCCTCGGCGGGTTTTTCTATTGTGCCAATATTATTATTGGCCAAAGGTTGTAAAAAAACCCGCCATAAGGCGGGTTTTTTGTGATTTGATGCAATTGTTTACATGCGGGCGGTCATCGCTTTGCCAAACGCCGAGCAACTGATCTCGGTCGCGCCGTCCATCAGGCGGGCGAAGTCGTAGGTGACCTGCTTGTCGGCGATCGCCGCTTCCATGGCCTTGATCACCAGATCGGCGGCTTCCTTCCAGCCGAGGTGGCGCAGCATCATTTCGGCCGACAGGATCAGCGAGCCCGGGTTCACCTTGTCCTGGCCGGCGTACTTTGGCGCGGTACCGTGGGTGGCTTCGAAGATCGCGTATTGGTCGGAGATGTTGGCGCCCGGGGCGATGCCGATGCCGCCGACCTGTGCTGCCAGCGCGTCGGAGATGTAGTCGCCGTTCAGGTTCAGCGTGGCGACCACGTCGTATTCGGCCGGGCGCAGCAGGATCTGCTGCAGGAAGGCATCGGCGATCGCATCCTTGACGATGATCTCGCGGCCGGTGTTCGGGTTCTTGAACTTGCACCACGGGCCGCCGTCGATCGGCTCGGCGCCGAATTCGCTCTTGGCCAGTGCATAGGCCCAATCGCGGAAGCCACCTTCGGTGAACTTCATAATGTTGCCCTTGTGCACGATGGTCACCGACTTGCGGTCGTTGTCGATCGCGTACTGAATGGCGGCGCGCACCAGGCGCTCGGTGCCTTGCTTGGAGACCGGCTTGATGCCGATGCCCGAGGTTTCCGGGAAGCGGATCTTCTTCACGCCCATTTCGTTCTGCAGGAAGGCGATCACCTTCTTGGCGCTCTCGGACTCGGCCTGCCATTCGATGCCGGCGTAGATGTCCTCGGTGTTCTCGCGGAAGATCACCATGTCGGTCAGCTCCGGCTGCTTCAGCGGCGACGGTACGCCCTTGAAGTAGCGCACCGGGCGTACGCACTGGTACAGGTCCAGTTCCTGGCGCAGTGCCACGTTCAGCGAACGGATGCCGCCGCCGACCGGGGTGGTCATCGGGCCCTTGATCGAGACCGAGTATTCCTTCAGTGCGGCGAGGGTTTCTTCCGGCAGCCAGACGTCGCTGCCATAGAGACGGGTGGCCTTCTCGCCGGCGTACACTTCCATCCAGTGAATCTTCTTCTGGCCACCGTAGGCCTTCTCGACGGCAGCGTCGATCACGTCCTTCATGACCGGCGTAATGTCGACACCAATGCCATCGCCTTCGATGAACGGGATGATCGGGTTGTTCGGAATCGGCTGTCCCGGAACGATCTTTTGGCCGCCTGCTGGAACCTGGATATGAGATGCGCTCATTGCTGCTCCCTTCTGGTTGAGACAGAGTTGTCGTTGCAGTCGCCGGTCTGTGGCGGCTGATCTTCCGCATTCTAACCTGTTGTGACAGTGCCAAGGCGGATTGCACCAAGGCTACTTTCTAATTATCCACGAAAATCGCACCGCCTCCGAGGCGGCGCGGAAGCGGCCTCATGTCGCTCCGGAAAGCCGAAAAGCAAAAATGCCAGGGTAGGCCCCTGGCATTCTGGTTTGATGGAAAGTGTCGGCACTTTGAGTGGCGCCGACCTCTCCTAGTCGCTCGAGGCGCTCCGCTCAGACGCGCGCTGCGGCCAGCGCGGCGTTGAGGGTGGCACTCGGGCGCATCACTGCGGCGCACTTCTCGGCATCGGCGAGGTAGTAGCCGCCGATGTCGGCCTGTTTGCCCTGAACGGCCTTCAACTCGGCGATGATCTGCTGCTCGTTGTCGGTCAGCGTCTTGGCGAGCGGCGCGAAGTGGGCCTGCAGCTCCTTGTCGTCGGTCTGTTCGGCCAGCGCCTGTGCCCAGTACATCGCGAGGTAGAACTGGCTGCCACGATTGTCGAGCTCACCGGTGCGGCGCGACGGCGACTTGTCGTTGTCGAGCAGCTTGCCAGTGGCCGCGTCCAGCGTCTTGGCAAGGATCTTGGCCTTGTCGTTGCCGGTCTTGATACCCAGCTCTTCGAGCGATACGGCCAGGGCGAGGAATTCGCCCAGCGAATCCCAGCGCAGGTGGTTCTCTTCGAGCAGCTGCTGCACATGCTTCGGTGCCGAACCGCCAGCGCCGGTTTCGTACATGCCGCCGCCGGCCATCAGCGGTACGATGGACAGCATCTTGGCCGAGGTGCCCAGCTCCATGATCGGGAACAGGTCGGTCAGGTAGTCGCGCAGAATGTTGCCGGTGACCGAGATGGTGTCGAGGCCGCGGGCCACGCGCTCCAGCGTGAAACGCATCGCGCGTACCTGCGACATGATGTGGATTTCCAGACCGGTGGTGTCGTGATCCTTCAGGTAGGTTTCGACCTTCTTGATCAGTTCGTTTTCGTGCGGACGGTACGGGTCGAGCCAGAACACGGCCGGCATGCCGGAGTTGCGGGCGCGAGTGACGGCGAGCTTCACCCAGTCGCGGATCGGAGCGTCCTTAACCTGACACATGCGCCAGATGTCGCCTTCTTCCACATTCTGCGACAGCAGCACTTCGCCGGTGGCGAGGTCTGTGATGTTGGCGACGCCGGCTTCCGGGATCTCGAAGGTCTTGTCGTGCGAGCCGTATTCCTCGGCCTTCTGCGCCATCAGGCCGACGTTCGGCACGGTGCCCATGGTGCGCGGGTCGAAGTTGCCGTGCCATTTGCAGAAGCTGATCATCTCCTGATAGATGCGGGCGAAGGTCGATTCCGGCATCACGGCCTTGGCGTCGTACGGCTTGCCGTCGGCGCCCCACATCTTGCCGCCATTACGGATCATGGCGGGCATAGAGGCGTCGACGATGATGTCGTTCGGCGAGTGGAAGTTGGTGATGCCCTTGGCGGAGTCCACCATGGCCAGGCGCGGGCGGTGCTCCTGGCAGGCGTGCAGGTCGCGGATGATTTCTTCGCGCTTGGAGGCCGGCAGGGTCTCGATCTTCTCGTACAGCGTGGCCATGCCGTTGTTGACGTTGATGCCCAACTCGTCGAACAGCTTGCCGTGCTTCTCGAAGGCTTCCTTATAGTAGATCTTCACGCAGTGGCCGAACACGATCGGGTGCGACACCTTCATCATGGTGGCTTTTACGTGCAGCGAGAACAGGATGCCGGCCTGACGGCAGTCTTCCAGCTCCTTCTCGTAGAAGTCGCACAGCGCCTTCTTGCTCATGAACATCGAGTCGATGATCTCGCCGTCCTGCAGTGCGACCTTCGGCTTCAGGACGATGCTCTGGCCACTCTTGGTGACGAGCTCCATCTTCACGTCACGGGCGCGGTCCAGGGTGATGGACTTTTCGCCGTGGTAGAAGTCACCGTGCTCCATGTGCGACACGTGGGTCTGCGACCACTGCTTCCATTCGCCCATCGAGTGGGGATGCTTCTTGGCGTAGTTCTTCACTGCCAGCGGCGCGCGGCGGTCGGAGTTGCCCTCGCGCAGCACCGGGTTCACTGCCGAACCCAGACACTTGGCGTAGCGGGTCTTGATCGCTTTCTCTTCGTCGTTGGCCGGGTTTTCCGGGTAGTCGGGGATGGCGAAGCCTTTGCCCTGCAGTTCCTTGATGCAGGCCATCAGCTGGGCCACCGAGGCGCTGATGTTCGGCAGCTTGATGATGTTGGTGTCGGGGTTCTGGGTGAGGCGACCCAGTTCGCCTAGAGTGTCCGGCACTTTCTGCGCGTCGGTCAGGTAGTCAGGGAATTCGGCCAGGACACGGGCGGCCACCGAGATGTCGGCGGTGGCGATGTTGATGCCGGCTGGGGCGGCGAAGGTTTCGATGACCGGCAGGAAGGCGCTGGTTGCCAGCGCGGGGGCTTCGTCGGTCAGGGTGTAGATGATGGTCGGCTGTTCCGAAGGCATTACGCTATCTCCATGATTATCTTGTGACGACATAACGATGGCACGGGGGCTTGCTGTGGGGGACGACCCCCGTGTCGACGCGGGAAAAGACTTTGGAAAGGCGGGCTTGCTGCTGCCAGGTACGGCGGCGCCAGAGGCTGGCAGCCCGGTGACTCTCGGGCGACTTTGTTGGATGAGAATTATAACCTGTCAGGGGCGCGCTGTTTGCTGCAGTTTCGAACTTTCCTGTCGTTTTCAAGATAAACGCTTGTTCGAATATGAATTATGTCGCTCTGAAGCTACGATTTTTACTGCATATTCGAAGTAGAGTGGTTGCTTGATAGATGTTGCATTCATAAACGAACGTTTGAATTATTTTTGTGCAGGTTAAGCGTCGACCGGCGTTGTCGGTGAGGCTCTGCGGTGGTTGGACAACGGCCGGCGAGGCAGATCGGCAGGCCGATGGAACCGTGGCTTGCTATCATCCGGGCAATTGTTATTTTTTCCCCTGCCATGTCTCAACTCATCCTGCTCAACAAGCCTTACGGCGTGATCTGCCAATTCTCTGAGCACCCGAAGCATCCGACGCTCAAATCCTGCATCGACTTGCCGGGGGTCTACCCGGCAGGGCGGCTCGACACCGACAGTGAGGGGCTGCTGCTGCTGACCGATGACGGTGCGCTGCAGCACCGCATCGCCGATCCGCGCTGGAAGCTGCCAAAGACCTATTGGGTGCAGGTTGAGGGGGAGCCGAGCGACGCGCAGTTGGCGGCGTTGGAGGCCGGGGTAGATCTGGGCGATTTCGTGACGAAGCCGGCCACGGTGCGCCGGCTCAATCCGCCGTCGTTGTGGCCGCGCAACCCGCCAGTGCGCTTTCGCAAGAGCGTGCCTGACAATTGGCTCGAGATCGTGATCAGCGAAGGCAAGAACCGTCAGGTGCGTCGGATGACCGCCAAGGTCGGCCTACCGACGTTGCGGCTGGTGCGGGTGGCGATCGGTCCGTGGCGGCTTGAGGACCTGCCGCCTGGCGAGCACCGCGTGCTGGCGGTGGACCTTGCCGATTTGCCGGGCGGCAGGCAAGCTATGACGAGGGCAAAGGTTGGCCGAACGCCGCCGCGCTCGAGCGGGCACCGGCAGACCATGTCGTCCCCGACGAGCCGCAGGCGCAAACCATAAACAAGATGCGTCGGCCAAGCACAAGGGAGAACGAGGCCGATGCAGATTCCGGAATACTACAACCCGGTTGCGCGTGACATCGCGCAGGTGCTGGTGGAGGGCTTCAACAAGCACTACCGGCTGTTTCGCGAGACCGGGCGCTACGCGAAGACATTGTTTGAGCAGCAGGACTGGGAGGGGATCCAGCAGACCATCCGCGATAGGATCCAGTTCTACGACGAGCGGGTTAGCGAGACGGTACTGCGCCTGCAGCAGGAATTCCACGCCAATCTGCTGGACGACGAGATCTGGCAGCAGACCAAGCTGTACTTCATCGGTCTGTTGACCAACCACAAGCAGCCGGAATGCGCCGAGACCTTTTTCAATTCGGTGTTCTGCCGCATCCTGCACCGCGACTATTTCAACAACGACTTCATCTTCCTGCGGCCGGCGATTGCTACCGACTATATCGATTCCGACCCACCGACCTATCGCAGCTACTATCCGCGCACTGTGGGCTTGCGCCGGGTTCTGCGCCAGATCATCGGTGATTTCGACTGGGAGACACCCTTCGCGCACCTGGCACGTGACATCGGCTGCGTGCTGCGAGCGGCGTGGATGCACCTGGGCGGCGAATGGCCGGTGATCGAGGCGAACCTGCAGATCCAGGTGCTGGCGACGCCGTTCTACCGTAACAAGGCGGCGTGGATTCTGGGCAAGGTCGTGAATGGCGGGACCAGCTACCCGTTCGCGCTGGCGGTGTTTCACGATGCCGAGGGCCGGCTGACGCTCGACACGGTGCTGCTGGAACCGTGGCGGATCGGCATCCTGTTCTCGTTCAGCCGCGCCTACTTTCTGGTCGACATGGAAGTGCCGTCGGGCTATGTGCAGTTTCTGCGCTCGATGCTGCCGACCAAGAACAAGGGGGAGTTGTATACGATGCTTGGCCTGCAGAAGCAGGGCAAGAATATCTTCTACCGCGACTTCATCCACCACCTGAAGCACTCCAACGACAACTTCACCATCGCGCCGGGCATCAAGGGCCTGGTGATGCTGGTGTTCACGCTGCCTTCCTACCCGTATGTGTTCAAGCTGATCAAGGACGTGTTCGGTGGACCGAAGGAGACCGACCATGCCATGGTGATGCGCAAATACCAGCTGGTGAAGCGCCACGATAGGGTCGGGCGGATGGCCGACACGCTGGAGTTCTCCAATGTGGCGTTTCCGAAGGCGCGCTTCACTGCCGAGCTGTTGGCTGAACTGCGGGCGCAGGTGCCGTCGCTGCTCGAGGAGGACGAGGAGCGCATCGTGATCCGCCACCTTTATATCGAGCGACGGATGAAGCCGCTGAACCTGTACCTCGCCCAGGTCAACGCCGAGGAGAAGGCCCGGGCGGTGCGCGATTATGGCGACGCGATCAAGGAGTTGGCGGCGGCCAATATCTTCCCCGGCGACATGCTGTACAAGAACTTTGGTGTGACGCGCTACGGGCGGGTGATCTTCTACGACTACGACGAGATCGAGTATTTGACCGACTGCCATTTCCGGCACATTCCTGAGGCGCCGAATCTGGAGATGGAGATGTCCGGCGAGGTATGGTATCCGGTTGCACGCGGCGATGTGTTTCCGGAGGAGTTCGCCACTTTCCTGCTCGGCGACCCGGAGGTGCGCCGGGTGTTCCTCGAGCACCATGCCGACTTGTTGACGCCGGAATTCTGGCAGACCAAGCAGGAGCGGATCCGCGCCGGCTTTATCGAGGACTTTTTCCCCTATCCGCAACACCTGCGTTTCGGCCGCAGTCGCGGCCGGGCGTGCTGAACGCAACAAGGGGAGCCTTGCGGCTCCCCTGGGCGTTGATGGCAGCTTCGTCCTAGCGGGCCGGCTCTTCACCACGTTGGTCTTGGAAGTAGGCGACCGGTCCGGCACTGGTCAGGCCGATGTGGAAGCACGCCGTGCTCGGGAGTGTCACACCGGGTTGCTCGGCGGCGCGGACGATCTCGAACAGGACTTCAACCTCTTTGAAACGTTTGGCGATCCTGACGTTGCCGGTCAGCCAAGCGCGAATCGCCTCGGCCTGCGGGTGATCGTTCTCGATGGTCAGCTCGCGGTTGGGGCAACTGACCAGCCCAATGGCTGGCGGAATGGAAATTGAGAGCTCGGCCAGTTGCTGTTCAACCAGCTTGCTGAATTTGGCCAGCTGGCGACTGGCGCGTGCGCGGATGGCGGCCAGCGTCAAGCGGCCGTCTTGGTTGCCTTGGCCGAATAAGCGGGCCAGGCCAGGATTTTTGGTGCTCAAACTGATCTGCATGACGTAAAGCTCCTGCTTTTCTTTTAACGACGAACTGCTGCTCACTATAGAAAACCCCGGTTCTCATGCCGGGTTTTTTTACAACGGAATGACAAGCGGTTGCCAATGATAACGGTAGTTACCATCTGGGCCTTGCTTTAAAAATAAGACATATTTTAAGAATTGAAATGAAAAAATGGCCGAGCGGTTGGCTCGGCCATTGCAGGATTTTAAATATTTTTAAAAACAGATAGTTATATTGTCATTTTCTTCAGTTCGTACAGCAGCGCCAGTGCCTCGCGCGGGCTGAGGCTGTCCGGATCTAGGTCGCCGAGGCGGTCCACCGCCGGATGAGGGGCTGGCTCGGCCGGTTCGGCCACCGGTACCGCGAACAGATCGGGCTGGCGGTGCGCGCTGGCTGCCTGCGACTCCAGTTCGGCCAGATGTCGGCGCGCCTCGCGGATCACCTTGCCCGGCACACCGGCCAGCTGCGCCACGGCCAAGCCGTAGCTCTGGCTCGCCGGGCCGTCCTCGACGTGGTGCAGGAACACGATACTGTCCTTGTGTTCGACCGCGGACAGGTGCACGTTGGCGACCTGGGCGAACTCGTCGGCGAGGCGCGTTAGCTCGAAGTAGTGGGTGGCGAACAGCGTGTAGGCGCGGTTCTTGTCGATCAGCGCGCGCGCGATCGCCCAGGCCAGCGCCAGGCCGTCGAAGGTGGAGGTGCCGCGGCCGACCTCGTCCATCAGCACCAGGCTATGCTCTGTGGCGTTGTTGAGGATATTGGCGGTCTCGGTCATCTCGACCATGAAGGTGGAGCGCCCGCCGGCCAGGTCGTCCGACGCGCCGATGCGGGTGAAGATGCGGTCCACCTCGCCGATCACCGCGCGGTCGGCCGGCACAAAGCTGCCGATGTGGGCGAGCAGGGTGATCAGCGCCACCTGGCGCATATAGGTCGACTTACCACCCATGTTCGGGCCGGTGATCAGCAAGAGCTTGCGCTCGGCGCCGAGGCGGGTGTCATTGGCGATGAAGCGGTCGACCTCGGCCTCGACCACCGGGTGGCGGCCATTCTCGATGGTCAGTTCCACACCCGGCACGAATTCCGGCTCGACATAGCCGAGCGTGTCGCCGCGCTCGGCCAACGTCGCCAGCACGTCGAGGGTGGCGGTGGCCTGGGCGATGAGCTTCAGCTCGGCGATGTGGGCGGCCAGTTCGTCGAGCAGCGCCTCGTAGAGCTGCTTCTCCAGCATCAGCGCGCGGTCGTTGGCCGACAGCGCCTTGTCCTCGAATTCCTTCAGCTCTGGCGTGATGTAGCGCTCGGCGTTCTTCAGCGTCTGGCGGCGGCGGTAGTCGTCCGGCACCTTGTCGCCCTGCGCCTTGCTCACCTCGATGTAGAAGCCGTGCACGCGGTTGTACTCGACCTTCAGCGTGCTGATGCCGGTGCGCTCCTTCTCGCGTGCCTCGAGCTGCAGCAGGAAGTCGCCGCAGTTCTGCTGGATCGCGCGCAGCTCGTCGAGCGTCGGCGAGTAGCCGTGGTTGATCACGCCGCCGTCGCGCAGGAAGGTGGCCGGCTCCGGCAGGATGGCGCGAGCGAGCAGCGCGGCGACGTCCGATTCACGCGGCAGCACGCCGGCGAGCTGTTGCAGCAACGGGCTGTCGAGCTGTTCGGCCAAGGTCCGGGTTGCCTCCAGCGCCTTCAGGCTGTCGCGCAGCGCAGCCAGATCGCGCGGGCGGGCGCTGCGCAGCGCAACGCGCGCGGTGATGCGCTCCACGTCGCCGACCTCGGCGAGGCTGTCGCGCACGCCCTGCCAAGCGTCACGTAGCACGCGCACCGCGGACAGGCGTTCGGCCAGCTTGCCGTGGCGGCGGATCGGGTGGTGCAGCCAGTGGGCCAGCAGGCGGCTGCCCATGCTGGTCGCGCAGGTGTCGAGCAGCGACAGCAGCGTCGGGCTCGGCTCGCCGCGGATGGTCTCGGTCAGCTCCAGGTTGCGGCGGGTGGCGGCGTCGAGGCGGATCAGCTCGCGCGCGTCCTCGACGGCGAGGTTGGCGATGTGGCTGGGCTGCACGCCCTGGGTCGACTTCACGTACTCAAGCAGCGCGCCGGCACAGCCGATCGCTACGTGCATGCCGTCGACGCCGAAGCCGGCCAGGTCGCGGGTGCCGAAGTGGCGGGTCAGTGTGGCGGTGGACGACTCGGTGTCGAACTGCCAGGCCGGCAGGCGTTGGCTGGGGATGCCGAGCTGGGCCAGCAGCGGGATATCTAGCCCGTCCGGCAGCACGATCTCGGCCGGGCGTAGGCGCTCCAGCTCGCTGGACAGCTCATCGATGCTGGTCTGCTGCAGGCGGAATTCGCCGCTGGCGAGCGAGATCCAGCCGAGGCCCAGCGTGCCGCGCTGGCTGTTGAGCGCCAGCACGCGGTTGTCGCGCTTGTCGTCGAGCAGCGCTGCGTCGGTCAAGGTCCCTGGCGTCACCACCCGCACCACCTTGCGTTCCACCGGGCCCTTCGCGAGTGCCGGGTCGCCGATCTGCTCGGCGATCGCCACCGACTCGCCCAGCTTCACCAGCCGCGCCAGATAGCCCTCGGCCGCGTGGTATGGGACGCCGGCCATCTTGATCGGCACACCGGCGGTGGCGCCGCGAGTGGTCAGCGTGATGTCCAACAGGCGGGCGGCCTTTTCCGCGTCCTCGTAGAACAGCTCGTAGAAGTCGCCCATGCGGTAGAACAGCAGCTTGTCCGGATGGTCCCGCTTGAGCGAGAAGTATTGCGCCATCATCGGCGTGTGGGCGGGGGCCTTGTCTTTGTTCACTGCACGGTCCATGGCTTGAAAGCGTTTGATACGGTAACCGGCCATTCTACCGGAGCACGAGTAGCCGCGCCGCAGGCCGGAAACGACAACGCCCTGCACGGGGCAGGGCGTTGTGAGGGCGGGGCGGGGATTTAGCCCTTCAGGTGCGGCGCGAAGATGTGCAGCAGCTGGCCGAGCACCTTCGGGTTGGCGGCGACGATGTCGCCCGATTCCAACCAACCGTCTTCGCCGGTCAGGTCGGTGACGATGCCGCCGGCTTCCTGCACCAGCAGCGCGCCTGCGGCGATGTCCCACGGCTTCAGATTGAATTCGAAGAAGCCGTCGACGCGACCACAGGCCACGTTGGCCAGGTCCAGCGCGGCGGAGCCTTCGCGGCGGCCACCGGCGGTCTTGGCCAGCACGTCCTTCAGCATGGCGAAGTAGGTGTCGATCATCGACTGGTCGACCACCGGGAAGCCGGTGGCGATCAGGCATTCGTTCATGTTGATGCGCTTGGAGACGCGGATACGGCGGTCGTTCAGGAACGCACCCACACCGCGGCTGGCGGTGAACAGGTCGTTGCGGTTCGGATCGTAGACCACGGCTTGCTGGATCTGGCCCTTGTGGGCGAGAGCGATGGAGACCGCATATTGTTGGTGACCGTGCAGGAAGTTGGTGGTGCCATCGAGCGGGTCGATGATCCACTCGTATTCGGACTGGCCAATGCCCTGTGCGCCGGATTCTTCGGCCAGCACGCCATGCTTCGGATACGCTTCGAGAATGGTCTCGATGATCGCCGTTTCGGCGTTGCGGTCGACTTCGGACACAAAGTCGTTGGCTTTCTTGCGCTCGACGCGGATCACGTCGACGTTCAGCGAAGCGCGCTGGATCACGGTGGCAGCACGGCGCGCGGCCTTCACCGCGACGTTGAGCATAGGATGCATGTCTGGCCTTTTCTACACGGTCTGACGCCGCCGGCCCGAGCGTCGGGCGGCCTGCGTCGTTACAATATGGGTTAAGGAACGATAAAAACCCGCGATCGACGCGGGTCTTTGTAATATGGCCGACATTGTACGCGACAACTACTCATGAATAAACCCGAAGTCCCTGATTTTTTGAAGAACATTCGCGTCGTGCTGGCGCGACCGAGCCACCCGGGCAACATCGGTTCGGCCGCACGCGCGATGAAGACCATGGGCCTGACCAATCTGTATCTGGTCGAGCCCAAGGCCTTTCCGCATCCCGAGGCCGACACGCTGGCTTCCGGCGCGGTGGATGTGCTGGAGCGCGCCACCGTGCTACCGACGCTGGCCGACGCGCTGGCCGACGTCACCATCGCCTGCGCGCTGACCAGCCGCCGCCGTGAGCTGACCACGCCGTTGTCCACCCCGCGCGAGGCGGTGCCGGAGCTGCTGGCGCGCGCCAAGGCTGGCGAGCAGGTGGCGCTGGTGTTCGGCAACGAGACCTTCGGCCTGTCGATCGACGAGGTCGAGCTGTGCAACCGGCTGGTGACGATCCCGGGCAATCCAGACTACTTCTCGCTGAACCTGTCGCAGGCGGTGCAGGTGCTCTGCTACGAGCTGTTCAGCCAGGTCGACCTGCCGCTGCCGCATCTGGAGCAGGAATCGCAGCCGGCCACCCAGGCTGAGGTAGACGGCATGCTCGGCCATCTGGAGAGCGCGATGACCAAGAGCGGCTATTTCGAGCGCCGCAACAGCGAGCGGCTGATGCGCCGCATGCGCCGCCTGTTCGGCCGCGCCGACGTGGAGCGCGAGGAGATCGACATCCTGCGCGGCTTCTGGAAACAGGTGGAGCGCGTGGCCGACCAGGCGCGCGGTGACAAGCAGGACTGAACAAGGAATCGCCGATGAATGTCGCCCTCGATGCGCTGTGGTGGCGCCTGCAGCACCCACAAGTCCGCGATCTGGCCGCGCTGCTGGTGGCGCCGCCGCCGTGGCTGACCGGGCGTGAGCTGACGCTGCCGCAACTGTTGGGCGAACACGGCTTCCGCTACCTGTTGGCGCTGGACGCCCGGCCCGAGCCGCTGACTGGCTGGCTGGCCAAAGAGTCGGTCAGCCGGCTCGGCCGCTATGCCGAGCGGCTGTTGATGTTCTGGTTCGCCAACGCGCCGCACAGCGAGCTGGTATCGGCCAACCTGGCGGTGCACGACGGCAAGGACACCGTCGGCGAATACGATTTCCTGGTGAGGCTGAACGGCGAGCCCTGGCACCTGGAGCTGGCCTGCAAGTACTACATGATGCTGGGAGAGGGGCCGGACACGCTGGTCGGGCCGAGCCTGCGCGACGCCTGGCGGCTGAAGTACCACAAGCTGCATCACCAGCTCGGCCTGTCCGGCCGGGCTCCGGGGCGCGCGGCTTTGCCGGACGGTTTTGCCGGCGCGCGCTGCGCTTCGGTGCTGCGCGGCACGTTGTGCTACCGCGATGGCCCGTGGTTGGACGAACCGCTGTCGCCGTTGCAGTGGCACGGCTGGTGGCGGCCGCTTGGCGAAGCCTGGCCGGTGTCGCGCGACGACAGCCGCTGGGTGTGGCTGCCTCGCTTACGCTGGCTGTCGCCGGCACGGGTCGACGAAGCGCTGGTGCAGCGTATGGAGGACCTGCAGGCGCAGTTGGCTGGCAACGACGTGCCACAGCTGGTGGCTGAGTGTGAGAAACGGCCGGACGGCCACTGGCACGAGATCGCGCGCGGTTTCGTGGTGCCGGTGGGCTGGCCCAACCCGGAGCGGCTCGACGCCTTGCTGCGCCGCGCCAGTGCGCGCGGGTGAGCGTGATCTACTCTTTCGCCCAACACGGCAATACTTCTTCCACCTGCCGGCCACTTAGGCCGGGTCATCCCCCATCTTTCATCGGCGGCTAAGACCGTCGGTTTCCCGTCCTCGGCAACTTTCAAAATCCTCCTTACCACTATGGGGCCGTAGCACGTGATGAACGCCTTGGGTGCCGCCGCGCCGACGCTGTGCCGGTGCAAACCCACGCGCAATGGGCGTTTGGCAAACGGGCGTTTCACGTCTTCGGGCTTGATTTTGCCTAGGTTTTGCCTACAACAATGAATTGTTGCCACCCTTTTGGGTTTGCTAAAGACATAAAATTCAACTGATCAATATTTGAGATCCAGTGCTTGTTTTAACGTCTTGTGTGGCTGTATAGCTCAAATAATATGGTGTTCGTGTTAATAAATGCTAACAGGTTACTTAAAGGCATTGTTTAAATAAATGCAATGGATCAATGTCTGTTTTATGTTGCTTGCAACAATATCAATATTAATCATTTCTGCTATTGGTCGGGTGAGTAATTACTTACTCGACATGAAATATTTTACGCTTGAGCATGGGAGGGGAAATGGGAAAAGGGGGTCGTGGGGTTTCGGCTTGGCCGCTTGCTCTGCTAGCGCCGCTGGCCGTGATACCGCTGCAAGCTGGGGCGGCGGGAAAGAGCGTTGCTCAATTGGAACAGGACATGGCAGCTTTGCAGGCTGAAAACCAGAGCCTAGAGCAAAGAATCCAGCAGCTAGAGAGTCGTTTGGCTGCATTGGCGCCAAGCTCGCAAGCGGCCGCTCAACCTATGGCCACGGCCACTCAACCTATGACCAGGTCGGCACCTCCAGCGGCTACGGTGCTTGCCAGTACCACTACGCCAACCACGGATGTCACCCAGACGACTTCGGCATCGACGATAAGAACAGTCGATGATGTGCCGAAAAGTGTGGAGGACATTTATCAAACTGCCAGCGGATTTTTCAGCTCCAGCAAATTCTCGATCGAGCCAAGCTTTTCCTACAGCTATTACGATGTTCACGAGATGACGCTGAATGGCTTTCTTGCGTTGGATTCGATATTTTTGGGAAACATCAATATCGATCGTATCAAAAGCGACACTTATACCTTTGACGTGACGACCCGTTATTCTCCAACGCCACGTTTGCAGTTTGATATTGATGTTCCGATGATCGGTAGGGATTCTACGTATTTCTCCGGTGGAGTGGGTGGGTCATCAACAACACTTTCACAATCCCAGTTGAGCCAGGCGCCAAAACTTGGCGATGTCTCCGCCGGGATTTCGTACAAACTGGTTCAGGAAGACGCTGACTGGCCCGATATCGTCGGTAGCATCAGGGTAAAGGCCCCGACGGGTAAAGAGCCCTATGGTATTAAGGTACGGACCGACCCCAATAATGACAATCTCTCCGTGCCGGATAGCATGCCGACGGGTAATGGCTTGTGGGCGGCGACTGCAGGGATGTCGTTTGTGAAGACGATTGATCCTGCCGTGGTCTTCGCAAACCTTGGCTATACTTATTATTTTGATCGGCATTTCAACGATATCAGCTCAAATGCCAATCAGCAGGTTCCGGGGTCGATTAAGCTGGGGAATAGCTGGCAATTAGGCGCCGGTGTCGCCTTTGCCCTGAATGACAGGATAAGTCTTGGCATGTCTTATTCGCAGCAGATTGAGCAAGGCAGCCAGACAAAAGTGGATGGTGGGAGTTGGCAAGGTATTACGGGTAGTGATGCCAATGCAGCTAGCATTAACCTTGGTTTAACTTTCGCGATGAGTAGGCACTTTTCTATCATCCCGACGGTTTCCTTCGGTCTAACGCCTGACTCGCCTAACTATTCGCTGTCCGTAAGGTTCCCTTACCAGTTCTAACGTAGAAACGGAAGGAAGTGAGGTCGCTATGTTTCCCAAGCAAATAGTGGTATTGGGGGGCGAAAATGAGCCTGATTTTCTTGAGACGCTGAGAAAAGAAGGCTGGACCGTACTGCCGGTGCGCAGTGCAACTCAACTTGGTGCGCTCAACCGTGATACCGATAGCACGGCCTGTGGCTTGCTTCTGGCCGGTGCGCAGTTCGAGAAACAGCTGCCTCGCTTTCGATCTCTGCTGTTGTCGACCGATTTTGAATGGGTCGTGCTACTGGAACAGCAGATGTTGGAGATATCGGAGGTGCGGCAGTTTGTTTATGAGTGCTGTTACGACTATCACCATAGGCCGATCGACGCCAAGCGCCTCTTGGTGACGCTGGGGCGCTTGCGAGGCAAGGCGCTGCTGAGGCACCGACAGTACGATGTCGAGGCGCCAATTGGGGAGCTGATAGGGGAGCACCCGGTGATGGTGCAGTTGCGGAAGAACGCGCAACGCATTGCACGTAGCCAGGCCAACGTGTTGATCACTGGAGAGAGCGGTACCGGTAAAGAACTGGTCGCTCGCACGATCCATCGCCTATCGGACCGCAGTCATGGGGTCTTTCAGGCGGTCAATTGTGGTGCATTACCGGGCAGCCTTGTCCAATCAGAGCTTTTTGGCTATGAGAAGGGGGCCTTTACGGGGGCCAGTGAGCGCCGGCTGGGGCGTATCGAGTCCGCTTCGGGTGGGACGCTGTTTCTCGATGAAATCGGCGACATGGCATTGGAAGCTCAGGTCAACCTGCTGCGCTTTCTCCAGGAGGGGACCATTGAGCGGCTCGGCTCCCCGCACCCGATTGGCGTGAATGTCCGCGTGGTGGCGGCAACGCACGTGGATCTGATGGGCAGGGTTAGGCAAGGCGGGTTCCGCGAGGACCTGTACTATCGGCTCAATGTTTGCACCATCCATATTCCGCCGCTGCGCGAGCGTCCGTCGGACATTATTCCGATCGCGCAACATCTCATCGCTTGCCATGCCGAGAACCTCGGGGTTCCAAAGCGGCGGCTGAGCAGCGAGAGCGTGCAGGCGTTGGTCAACCACGCCTGGCCGGGCAATGTGCGCGAGCTGACCAACCGACTCAGCCAAGGGCTGGTAATGAGCTCCGGCCGGTTTATCAAGCCAAAGGATATGGGGCTTGAAGCTGGGGTTGAGCCGTCAATCTACCCCTTGGACAAGGAAAGGGAAAATGCCGAGCGCGAAGCGCTGAGAATTGCCCTTGCGATCAATCAGGGCAATCGTAGCAAGGTGGCCCGCTCACTCGGGGTGTCGAGGGCAACGCTGTATCGTTTGCTAAATAAGCATCAGCTGCTCGACCTTGCCGATGCAACATCGTAGCCGGCGTTTGACGACACGAATGGTGAAGTAAGTAAATGCAAAGGCGCGGCCCTCGGTTTCGTTGAGGGCCGCTCTCTTGTTTTGGCATCTTGAAGGGCAGCGTGGTTGCTGGTGTGGATGACAGTGCTTGGCTTGCATGGATGGCAGGCGCACCCGGGGCTAACGAGGGAGCCCAACCAGCAGATGCTGGGCATTGGCCAGGCTGGCGCGCACATCATTTATCGTGTTCGGGTTCAACGTTACGGTGATGTTCAGGCTATTGCGTGTGACCGTGTCATTGGTGTTGATCCGGGTAAATTGCTGGAGCTGACCCTGCCCGACGCTCTGTGAAAGACTGCCCTTGTCCCCCATATCGAGTTGGCTGGTGAGTTTGTTGCCCGATAGCGTTACGCCTTGGCCTTGTGAGGGTACCCAGCCTGCCCCTGGCGCCGACTGCGTTGAGCTATTAGGGTCGCCGGGCCGGATGGTGATGTTAACCAGGTTGCCGGAATTATTGTTATTGCCCCCGATCTGGTTGACCTGGGTGACGCCTTGCACCGTGTTGTTGCTCACGGTCAGCCCGCCTTGAGAGCCTGTTCCACCTGATTGGTTCGATGTCCCGTTCAAGCTATAGGTCGTGATCGTGGGGGTGAAGCGTAGGTTTGGGGTGCCTGCCATGACGACGGCGGTGCCTCGTTGCGTGCCATCCGGCCCCGTCCAGGTCGACGCCATTTCAATGCCAAAGCTCATGATCTTGCCCGCATCGATGTAGCGGCCCCGCAGCGTGTCGAGCGCCTTATCACTGACGTAGGCGAGCTCCCCGAACGCCCCGGCATGCGCGTTGCCGACCCCGCAGAGTGCGACCAGCAAGCCCTGCACCATGAGTAGCCTTCGCATGTCGATCTCCTTCCTTGGTCAGGCGACCCATATCGCCTAGAAAAAGTCACTACGCTGGAAGCCGAATTCCAGCAGCTCGGCAATCGGTACTGGCTGGGCGCGGTTAATCGCATAGCGCGCTGAGATGACTCCCGCGGTGCCCAACAGCGGTGTGTCCCGGCGATAGCCTTTGCCAGCCAGGACCAGCAACACGCCGTTCCATTGTTTCTTGAACGTGTCGGTGGTTACGGTGCGGTTGCCGATGGCCGGGTCGGCCAGATAGACCCAGTCGCTGGTGTAGGATTTCAAGATGACAAAATGCTTGTAGCCGTTGACATCAAGCAGCACGATGGCCGGCAGTTTCAACTGGACCAGGCGGCCGGCGTCGACGAGGAAACCGCTGGCGCGCAGACCGAGACGGTTGGCATAGCGTTTCATGTCCAGCATGGAGAAGCCGTTTTTGCGCACCGTTTCCGGGTCTGAGATGGCCATCATGCCGGCGATGACATCGGCTTCGGTGACCTGGCGGTCGAAGCCATAGCGCAGCAACGTTGCCATGACGGCGGCACCGCAGCTGAAATCGGTTTTCTGCTCAATGATGTTGGTAAAGCGCAGGTCACGCAGACTCTTTACCTGTTTTACCGGCTGATCCATCCCTGTGTAGCCGGGCACAACCATGGTGGCGGAAACGGCCTGTGGGGACTGAGTCAGCCAAGCCAGAACCAGCAAGAGCGGCAGGACGGGTCTTATCATAGTAAATACCCGGCCCCGTTGGCGGGGCCGGGTCCTCCTCAAGATAAGCATCGATCAATCAAAACTACCCCTTATTTCGGTGCTGCGATGGCCAGCAGGTTAGCCTGTTGGTTGCCGATGCCGGAGGCCACGTTCACGCCGATGTTGCCGGAGTTGTGGTTCACCGAGTCTTTCACCGTGGCGCGAGTGTCCAGAGCTCGGTCAATATCGAGGCGAGCGTCAGCGATCACTTGGATGCCACCGGCAGTCGCCGACGACAGCTCTGCCGAGTCGGCGGTGGCGACAGCCAACGCATTACCCTGCTGGTTGAAGGCGCCGGAGCCGACGTTCACGCCGATATTGCCGCTGTTACGCTCGATCGAGTCGTAGACTGCACTGTGGAAGTCGATGTCACCCCAACCCCATTTGGTACCGAGGTTGGTGTCGAGCATCAGCTGAGCGCTGCTAGCGTTCGCGTTAAGCAGCTCGACAGGTTGGTGATTGTCGTTGTCATGGTTAGCCAGAGCGAGCACGTTCTTCTGCTGGTTGCCGATACCGGCGGCGACGTTGACCGCGGTATTGCCCGCGTTGTGGGTAACCGAATCGCGGCTCAGCGTTGCAGTGGCATTGTTGCCGTGGCCCAGGTGCATATAAACGTCACCGATATTTTGCTCGAAGCCTGCGTCGGCAGCGGACACGACGTCATCGTCCCACCGGTTGCGGTGGCGGGTCGAGTTGGTCGCAATGGCCGCTTCGTTGGCCTGCTGGTTCCACGCGCCGGCTGCCACGTTGACGCCGGTGTTGCCGGCGTTGCGCTGCACGCTGTTGCTGACGCTGGCGTGGGCCGGATCTTCGAAGTAGACCGGATCGTCGGCTTCGGCACCCGGCAGCAGTTTCTGCGTATCGCGGGCGACAGCGACGGTGCCTTCATCGGTACGGATCCGCTTGTCGAACTTCACATCGACGTCGACCGTCAGGTCACTTTCCAGCTTGGTGCGGCTGGTGTCCTTGAAGTTGTACGACGGGTCGTTGTCGACCTTGATGTGGTTGTCGAGGTCCAGCGTGGTGCCTGCATGGGCGATCCCATAGATACCGACCAGGGCGCTGAAGATCAACGAGTATTGAAGCGAGCGTTTCATGTTATTTCTCCAGTTGCTTTTTTAAAATCCACACAACAGTAGCGGCTGTGTGGGTTAATGGCCCAGAGTCTGGGCTATTACATTCACCGTCACCGCGTTGACGGTTTGATTCATTACCCCGGCTACCTGATTGACCTGGACAACGCCGGAGGTGTTGTTAAACGCTGTGTCGTCGATATAAACCTTGTTATTGGATTGCTTGTTATCGGTTTTACTGTTTTCTCCACCTGCATTTGTCATGGTTAATGCGGTATTGTCCAAGGTATAGATGCTTCCCTGAATATTGCCAGTATTTTTTTGGTCGATAAAATTGATGTTTGCCTGGTTGCTCATTTGATTAAAGGCGCCGGCGCTTTGGTTAATACCGATGATGCCACGGTTGCCGGAAAAGGCACTGCCATTAATGCTGGCGCTATGCGCTGCACCTTTCATGGTTTCAGCAGCGGTATAGGATTTTTTGTTAAATATTATGGATTGGTCGGCCTCAGTATTCGCCAAACCTCCCTCTCCACCTATAGTCAGGCTGCGCAAGTTGAGCTGCTGATTGCCAATGCCTGCTGCTTGGTTGATCGAAACAACCCCGGCATTATTCTGTCCGCTATTAATAATGGTAGCGGCATCGTCGGCTAGGCAACCTGCTGATAAAACCAGTGCCGGCAAGATAAAAATCAATCGCTTCATGGTATTCTCCGGTCGGTGCTTGCCATGCAGGCACCGCCCCACTGATTCGTTTTCCTGCTGAGTGCTAAAAAATCAGCAAAGCGATTTTGCTTTTCCCCCTCATGCAGTTTTAGAGGGTTGGCTGTTTCGTCACTGAGTTTTATTAACGACGACTTAATGGCCCAAACTGCTGAGCGGCGACATTGCCTGGCTGAGGGTGTTGCTTATGGCCGAGGTTGCCGACGTAATGGTTTGGCCGATGCTGCCCCCGCCTGACCCGCCCATGCTCGCGCCAAGCGGGTTTTGAGATCCGGTGCCGATGCCCATTGCGTTGGTGACCAGCGAGCCGATATTGGCATTGGCCACGCCAGCTGTTCCGCCCGAGGTGCCCGCACTGTTGTTGGCCAGTAGGGACTCATCAAGCATCTGGAGAGCCGCAACATTCTGGGCTGCCGATAAGACGCTCGCCGCCGGAGAGGCTTCCACCACTGTGGGGTGGGTGCTGGGGGGGAAATCCGGGCGATAAGCAATGCGAGTGTCGACCGGCCTTGAGACGATGATCGGCGCCGAATAGTCGTCCGGGCTGGCCGCAGCCAATACCGATTGGCAGAGCGGAACAAGCAACAAGGACGAAACGACGAGCCGGGTTCTGTACTGATTCATCTCAAGCTCCCGCAGAGCATTCTTCCTGCCGCCTCTTATGCATTTGCTATGCCAGCTAGCTGGAGACCTTGTGGGTGAAGGAAGAGGGAAATCGCGGGGAGATGGGAGGGGCGTTTCTGTACAGGTTCTGAGACAGGTTTTGGCGCCAATTAGGTGGTAGTGGCTCTAATGTGCTCCGGCAGGTCGAGCACGGCGGCTGAAGTATGATGTGACGCGGGTTTGCGGGGGCGGACAGTTGGGCAGTTGTGTCTCATCGTTGAGAATCGGGCCTGGGGGGAGTGCCGCTCATGAGGGGCCGTGAGCTGGCCTCGATAAGCATGGTGGGCTGGGCTATAGCGAACACAAGAAGCTGTTTTTACGGCTTTCTTTCATCGCATCGTCACCGTCACAGGAATAAGCCCATGCGCTGTTCGTTTGACCGTTCCGTCATTGCCAGCCGCTCGCGCCGTGCTGGCTGGCGGCCGCTGAGCGATGCCGAATGCGCGCTGGCGTCGCGCGTGTTCGGCGTGTCGCTCGACCCCGAGCGGGTGAGGCTGTATGGGCACGGTTGGCTGAACGTGGCACGGGTGCCGATGGCGCCGTTCGGTCAACTCTATTTCCCGCGTGACTGGTACTGCCGCGACTTCGCGGTGCAGCCCTTGCCTGACTCGGCCGTGGCGTCTGGTCTGCGTCTGTTCAATACCTTCGTCCATGAACTGGTGCATGCCTGGCAGTACCAGAACGGCTGCCCGGTATGTTGGCGAGGCGGGCTGATCGTCGTCACACGGGCGCTTCGGCTGCGCCGCGAGCCGTACCACTACCGACTCGATCCGGCCGCGACGCTGGGTGACTATGGGCTGGAGCAGCAGGCGTCGCTGATCGCCGACTATGTGACGCTAGCCGAGCGCCCGGGCGACCCGCGGCTATGGCAGGTGCTGGTGCGAGACAATGTCAGCCTGTTCGAGGCCGGTACGAGGTACAGCGGGCGAGATGAGTGGCTGGCGCGTTACGAACGGGTGTTGGCGCCATTGCGCGAGACACCGCAGGCATTCTGTGGTCGGGTCGAATGGCTGGGGCGGCTGCGAAGCCGCTGATCATGAGAGGAAAAGCACAAGGGCCGGTCATGTGACCGGCCCTTGGCGTGTCGGAGGCATTGCGGCTCAGACGCTCGGTGCCTGCGAACAGCCGGACACAAGGGCCTTCAGCGCTTCCGGTTGCTCGAGCTTGATGTGCTTGTGATCGACGCTGAGCCAGCCCTGCTGGGCAAATTTCGACAGCGTGCGGCTGACAGTCTCGAGTTTCAGGCCCAGGAAGCTGCCGATCTCTTCGCGGCTCATGCGCAGGATGAAGTCGTTGGCTGAGAAGCCGCGCGACGAGAGGCGGCTCGACAGGTTGAGCAGGAAGGCGGCCAGCCGCTCTTCGGCTTTCATATTGCCAAGCAGCAGCATCACGCTCTGATCGCGCACGATCTCGCGGCTCATCAAGCGGTAAAAGTGGTGCTGCAGGCTAGGGATCTCTCGCCCCAGGCTCTCCATCCGGCTGAACGGCAGCTCGCACACCTCGCTGTCTTCGAGCGCGATCGCATCGCAGCCGTGGACATTGGCCGAAATGCCGTCAAGGCCCATCAGCTCGCCCGACATGTGAAAGCCGGTGACCTGCTCGCGGCCATCCTGGCTTGCGACGCTGGTCTTGAAAAAGCCGGTACGCACCGCGAACAGCGAGCGGAAGCCTTCGCCGCTGCGGAACAGGTACTCGCCGCGTTTCAGGCGGCGGCTTTGTCGGATCACCGCGTCAAGTTGCGACAGCTCCTCGCGGCTCAGACCGACCGGTAGGCACAGCTCCCGCAGACTGCAGTTGGAGCAGGTGACCTTGAGCGAGTGAGGGTGGAAAAGTTGATCATTCATGCCTGAAACCCGTTTAGCCGAGACTAGTTGATGCTGGTCAAGGCGGACAATATGGTGATGCGCGATGGTGTGAGTCTATCGCAAGACTCACCGGATCAGAAAATGACCATCGCCAGCCACCCGTTTTCGCCCGAGCGATTGGAGTTCGACCGCAATCTGATCGAGAAACTCGACGGCGCCGGGCCGCGCTATACCTCGTACCCGACAGCGGATCGCTTTGCACCGACTTTTACTGGGGCCGACTATCGTCACTGGTTGGGGCAACACCGTATCGGTGCCAGTCGCAAAGCAATATCATTATATGCTCATTTACCTTTCTGTAATACCATCTGCTATTACTGCGGCTGCAATAAAGTCATTACCAAAGACAAGTCGCGTGCAGATATCTACCTCGATTATCTGGAAAAAGAGCTGGCGCTGATCGCCGAGGCGCTCGGTGTGCGCGAGACGCTGGCGCAACTGCACTTTGGCGGCGGCACACCGACCTTTCTGTCCGATGCGCAGCTCTCCCGGCTGATGGCGATGCTGCGCCGGCACTTCAACTTCCTGCCCGAGGGCGAGTACTCGATCGAGATCGATCCGCGTAAGGTCAGCCGCTCCACGGTGTTTCACCTGGCGGCGCTGGGCTTCAACCGCATGAGCGTCGGCATCCAGGACTTCGAGCCGGCGGTGCAGCAGGCGGTAAACCGGGTGCAGAGCGAGGCCGAGACGCTTGAGGTCATTCAAGCCGCGCGCGATGCCGGTTTCAAGTCGGTCAGTGTCGACCTGATCTACGGCCTGCCGCGGCAGTCCTGCGGCAGTGTGCGTCGAACCCTGGAGAAGGTGATCGCAGCCGGCCCGGATCGCGTCGCGCTGTACAACTACGCGCACCTGCCGACGCTGTTTAAGCCGCAGCGGCGCATTATCGAGTCCGAACTGCCGAGCGCAGCGGAGAAGCTCGACATCCTGCAGCAGTCGGTGGCGCAGTTGATCGATGCCGGTTACCTGTTTATCGGCATGGACCACTTTGCCAAGCCGGACGACGATCTGGCGGTCGCACTGCGTCAGGGGCGGCTGCAGCGCAACTTTCAGGGCTATTCGACCCACGCCGACTGCGACCTGATTGGCATCGGCGTGTCGGCGATCGGCAAGGTCGGCGCCTGTTACAGCCAGAACGAGAAGGAACTCGATGCCTATTACGCGGCGCTTGACGCCGGGAGGTTGCCGGTGCTGCGCGGCATGACGCTGAGCCAGGACGATATCCTGCGCCGCAGCGTGATCCAGGCGCTGATGTGCCGCTTCGCATTGTCGGTCGAGGCGATCGAGCAGGTATTCGGCATCGACTTCGGCGACTATTTCTCGGTTGAGCTAGAGGCGCTGAGCGAGTTCGAACAGCTCGGGTTGTTAAGCTTCGATGGCGACTTCCTGATGGTGATGCCCAAGGGGCGTTTCCTGATCCGCAACATCGCGATGGTGTTCGACCGCCATCTGCGCGAGAAGCGCACCGAGGCGCGTTACTCGAAGACGATTTGATCGGGCTTCGGTCGGCCCTTTCCGAGGAAAAGGGGGAGGGTCGCCACGAAAACCTTTTTCATTAAAGGGGATCAGCTGCCCGGGCGGTGCTGGTGCAGCCGGATGATCGCCGGGCCGGTCGGCGGGGACGACAGGTCCGCCAGGGTATAGTGCTCGAGTGTGGCGTAGAACGCGTCGCGGCCGGCATCGAGCACGCCTTTGAGCAGGCAGCCGCCGCGTAGCGCACAGGGCGGATCGGAACAGTCGACCAGCGGGCGATCACCTTCCAGAGTGCGGATTAGCTGGTCGAGCCGGTAGGCGGATGGCGGATGCGCCAGTGCGAGACCACCGCCCTTGCCGCGACTGGTCGCCAACCACCCTTGCTGCGCCATGAAGTGCACCACCTTCACCAGATGGTTGCGCGACGCCTCGAACCGCTCGGCGATCTCACTGATGGTCACAGGGGTGTCGCGCTCGCTGAAGGTCAGGTACATCAGCACGCGCAGACCAAGGTCGGTAAAACGGGTCAGCTGCATGGCTAGGTGGTGTTAGTTAGTAGCAGGCAGCATAGCGCGTCGCCGCCGCCCGCTCAATTGCTGTGCATTCGGCGCTGCGCACAAAGCGTGGCAGCGCCGAAGTGTTTCTCGCCGCCAAAGCCGGGTGAAGCAACCCCGGCGAGGCGTGCTGCCCGCAGCGACGACGTGACGGTGAAACGATAGTACACGTCATACGGCAAGGCAGCACAACCACGCGGGAGGAGGACTTACGCCGCAGCCAGCACGTGCGAGCCGAATACCTCGTAGTGGATGCGTTCGGCCGGTACACCCAGTTCCTGCAGCGATGCCAGTTGCGCGCGCATGAAGGGCACCGGGCCGCACAGGTAGTAGTCGGCGTCCGGGACGATCGCGGTTTCGCGGATCGCCGCCAGGTCGATGCGACCCTGGTGTTCATAGTCGACGCCGAGGCGGTCGTCATTGCTGGCGTGCTCGTAGAACACCTGGACGTTCAGCTGCGGGTGGCGTTCGGCCAGGTTGCGAACATGGTCGTTCAACGCGTGTACCTGGCGGTTGCGGGCCGCGTGCACGAAGGCGACACGGCGGGTCGGCTGCTCTTGCACCAGCTGGTTCAGCATCGACACCATCGGCGTCAGACCAACGCCGCCGCTGATCAGCACGACCGGGCTGTCTTTATCGGTGTCGAGCACGAAGTCGCCGAACGGCGGAGCCAGTTCGACCAGCGTGCCTTCCTCGACTTCGTCGTGCATCCAGTTGGAGATCAGGCCATCCGGTCGGCTCGCATCGCCCTGTTCGCGCTTGATCGACAGGCGCAGGTACTCGGGGTTCGGCGCATCCGACAGGCTGTACTGGCGAGGCTGGATCAACGCTCCGCCGGCAGCGCGGCCGCGCACGCTGATGTACTGGCCCGGCACGAAGCTCGGTACCGGCGCACCATCGACCGGGTAGAGGTAGAACGAGGTGATCTCGTCGCTTTCACGCACCTTTCGGCCAACCTTGAACGGGCGCCATCCCGACCAGCCGCCTTCGGCCAGCGCGGCGTTGCGGTACAGCTCGGCTTCGGCCGCGATCAGGATGTCGGCCAGCTGGCCGTAAGCGGCGGCCCAGGCGGCGATCAGCTCGTCGCTGGCGGCGTCGCCGAGTACCTCGCGGATCGAGGCGAGCAGGTGACCGCCGACGATCGGGTAATGCTCGGCGCGGATGCCCAGGCTGGCATGCTTGTGCGCGATACGGCCGACCACCGGTGCCAGCACCGACGGATCGTCGATGTTCTCGGCGTAACCGAGCACCGCCAGCGCCAGCGCAGTCTGCTGCTGGCCGCTAGCTTGGTGGCCTTGGTTGAACAGGTGCTTCAGCTCCGGATTGTGGCGGAACATGCGCTGGTAGAAGTGGCTGGTCAGCGTAACGCCGTGCTCCTTGAGAACCGGCACAGTGGCTTTGACGAGTTGGCGAGTGTTCGCATCGAGCATGCTGGACATCCTTTTGATGTATTAAAAATACATGTTAATCCGCGGACAGCTGACACTGGATCGCACTTTCCGCTCGATCCATGCGGTGCGTACCGCGGTACGCTTTGAAGATGTGCGAATGATACATCTATTGAATCGGGCGACCAAGTGTTTCGTCGCTTTTTCCAAAAAGCGCTAGCAGAAAGGCAACAAGCCGGCGCGTGACAGAATGAAGGCAGTACCTTCGCTGCGACATCGGGCTGGGCCGCGTCAGGCGACCGGTTGGATGCCACAATCCCCCGCCTGTCAGGGGCCTGCGGCTCGCTCGGTACAATGTGGCCAATGATGAAGGGGGGTAGACAACAGCCGGCAGCGACGGCGTATCGGCGGTTTTTCCGGCTGAAACCCAGTTTTCTGACAATCGGGCGATTGGAGCGAGTCTGCCTGTTTCAGGAGCCGCACGTTGGTGTGACGGCTGTTCGAGCATGTGGCTGCCGGTCGTGGATTGTGAGGAGGGCAAAATGCAAAGACGGACGTTTATCCTGACCGCACTGGCATTGAGTGCCACCAGCCTGCTCGGCTGTACCACGACCTCCCATCAGGGGGCGGCCAGCGGCACGCGGCGCGAGATCGATGCCGGTGTCGACAATGCACTGTCGCGGCTCTACAGCAATGTCGGTGGCTCGCGCGAGTTGGTAGGCAAGGCGCGCGGCGTGCTGGTGTTCCCATCGGTGGTCGCTGCGGGCCTGATGGTCGGCGGCGAATACGGTACTGGCTCGCTGCGTGAGGGAGGGCGAACCACGGGCTACTACAGCACTACCTCCGGCTCGTTTGGTCTACAGATCGGTGCGCAGAGCAAAACGGTGATGTTCTTGTTCATGAACCAGGCGGCGCTGAACAAATTCAAGAGCAGCAGCGGCTGGACTGCCGGTGTCGACGCATCGGTGGCAGTGCTGAAGGTCGGTGCCAACGGCAAGGTCGATACTTCGACCGCGACGCAGCCGATAATCGGCTTCGTGATGACCAATGCAGGGCTGATGGCGGATTTGACGCTGGAAGGCACCAAGGTCAGCAAGTTGGATCTCTAGCTTCAGGTGCGGACAACAACAGCATGGCTAGACCGGTGGTTCTACCATGCTTTTCCATCTGGCTGCCACCTTCGGGAGGAGGCACGAACTACATTCGTGCGTAGCGATCTCCCAAGTGCTCTGCCGTAGGCAGGGCCACTAGCATGGCAGGGCAACAATGTGGGAGGGGCGGGCAGCGCTTAGCGCATGACTCGCTCGAGGAGCGCGGTGATCATGGCGACGGCCGGCTCGTTGCAGCCGTGCGGCAGGATCACGTCGGCGTAGTGCTTGGTCGGTTCGACGAACTGCTTGTGCATCGGCCGTACCGTTGCCTGGTATTGTTCCATCACGTTGTCCATCGTGCGGCCGCGTTCCGCGATATCGCGGCTCAAGCGACGGATGAAGCGCACGTCGTCGTCGGTGTCGACGAAGAGCTTCAGCGACATCATCTCGCGCAGCGTCGCGTCGTACAGCGCGAAGATCCCTTCGATCACGATCACCGGAGCGGGAGCCACTGCCACGGTCTGTCCGGCGCGGGTGTGTGCGGCGAAGTCGTAGACCGGCATCTTGATCGTCGCACCGCCGCGCAACGCGCCGATATGCTGGATCAGCAAAGGCCAGTCTAGCGCGTGGGGGTGATCATAGTTGCTGCGCAGCCGCTCCTCGAGTGGCAGCTGCCGCTGGTCGAGGTAATAGTTGTCCTGGACGATGACCGCGACCTTGTCCGTGCCGATCGCCTCGACTACCTTGCGGGTCACCGTGCTCTTACCGCTGCCACTGCCGCCGGCCACGCCGAGGATGAAGGGAGTGCTCATGAAGGCTTCGCCAGAGAAACGCGCCATTCTAATGACCCGTGGCGATTTTGCCATCCGCCAGGGTGGCGGCACGGGGCCGAATTGACCGCGTCAGTGAGGGGGCTCGGCGTGTGCCACCTCTGCAGCGGCTTCGCTGATCCAGCGTTGCATCGCCTTTGTGCCGAGCAGATGGTCGACCCAGGCCTGCGACATCGGTGGCAGCGCGATGTCGTAGGTGACGAAACGGCTGGCGACCGGGGCAAACATCGCATCGACGATGCCGAAGCGACCGAACAGGAACGGTCCGTCGCTGATATGTTTGGCGCGCAACTCCTCCCAGACCGCGATGATGCGGGCGATGTCGCGGTCCACCTGCAGGTTGCTGTCCTCACGCGGGTAACGGCCGCAGACGTCCATCGGCAGATGCTGGCGCAGTGCGGCGAAGCCGGCGTGCATTTCGGCCGCGAGCGAGCGGGCATGGGCGCGTTCGGCCGGGTCTTCCGGCCACAACTGCGCACCGGGAAAGCACTCGTTCAGGTATTCGCAGATCGCCAGCGAGTCCCATATCTTCACGTGGCCGTCGATCAGTACCGGTACCTTGCCGGCGGGGTTGACCGACAGGATCTTCTCCTTGGTGTCAGGCTGATCTAGCCGGATCAGCACCTCGATGAACGGTTCGTCGAGCATCGCCAGGATCAGCCAGGGGCGCAGCGACCAGGACGAGGTGTTCTTGTTGCCGATGATCAGTCTGAACATGAGGGACCCCGCAAGGTTGGCCAAAGGACTGGTTAAGGGTTGGTTTCAGTGTAGTGCTTCGTCATCGCCGCGACCGGCCTGCGTGGCAAAACGACAACGCCCCGCGCGGGGCGGGGCGTTCGGCCAACATTGGGCTGGGACGGGCTTATTCGACTTCGTCGATCCAGGCCTGCTGGATCGCTTCCAGGATCTTCTCGCCGCAGTGCTTCGGGTCGTCGTCGAACTCCGGTAGCGCCAGCACCCAGTCGCGCAGGTCGACGAAGTTGATCCGGGTCGGGTCAACGTCCGGGTGGGTTTCGCTCAGTTCGATGGCGATGTCGAGGCTGTCGGTCCATTTCATGGCGGGGTCTCCTGTCTCGCTCAGTGGTTTTCGCGGGCGAGGTTGATGGTGTAGCGCGGCAGTTCCACGACCAGGTCTTCGGCGGCAACGATCGCCTGGCAGGACAGGCGCGAGTTCGGCTCGAGGCCCCAGGCCTTGTCGAGCATGTCTTCCTCCAGCTCGTCCGCTTCGTTCAGCGACTCGAGGCCCTCGCGCACGATCACGTGACAGGTGGTGCAGGCACAGGACATCTCGCAGGCATGCTCGATTTCGATATCATGATCGAGCAATGCCTGGCAGATGCTCTCGCCGGGCTGGACATCGTCGATGACCGCGCCTTCCGGGCACAGCTCGGGGTGCGGCAGCACGATGATTTGCGGCATGGGGTGACTCCTTACAATTCGCTGATGTTGTGGCCTTTGAGCGCGCGCTGGATGTTGCGATTCATGCGGCGCTCGGCAAACGGGTCGGTGAGGCGCGACAGAGCGGCAGCGGCGTCATTGACGGCACGGGTGCTGTCGCCCTTGATGGCCGCATCGGCCACCGCGAGCGCCGCGTCGATGTCCGCGCGCTCGGCGGCGTCGAGCAGGTCGCCGTCGCTGGCCAGTGCCGAGCGGGTCGCCTCAAGCAGGCTCTCGGCATCGACGATTGCCTCGCGCAGTTTGCGTGCCTCGATGTCTTCCTTCACGTGGCTGAGCGACTCGGTCAGCATCCGGCTGATCTCGTCGTCGGACAGGCCGTACGACGGCTTCACCTCGATATGGGCCTCGACGCCGGACGATTGTTCGCGTGCAGTCACCGACAGCAGACCGTCAGCGTCGACCTGGAAGGTGACGCGGATGCGCGCGGCGCCGGCGACCATCGGCGGGATGCCGTGCAGCACGAAACGAGCCAGCGAACGGCAGTCGGCGACCAGCTCGCGCTCGCCCTGCAGCACATGGATCGCCATCGCGGTCTGGCCGTCCTTGAAGGTGGTGAATTCCTGCGCGCGCGCGGTCGGGATGGTACTGTTGCGCGGGATCACCTTCTCGACCAGGCCACCCATCGTTTCGAGGCCTAGCGACAGGGGAATTACGTCCAGCAGCAGCCAATCGTCGTCGCCCTTGTTGCCCGCGAGCACGTTGGCCTGCATCGCCGCGCCGAGCGCGACCACCTTGTCCGGGTCGAGGTTGGTCAGCGGAGGCTGGCCGAACAATTCGCCGACCGCCTTTTGCACCTGCGGCATGCGGGTGGCACCGCCGACCATCACCACGCCCTTTACGTCATCGACGCTGATCTTGGCGTCGCGCAGCGCCTTGCGCACCGGCAGCAGCGTCTTGTCGACCAGCGTCTTGGTGATCTCGTGGAAGGTCGCCTGGTCGAGCGTCAGGTCGATGCTCTCGCCGTCGGACAGGATCGCTGTGATACGCGTCTCGGTGTGCTCGGTCAGCGCTTCTTTGGCTTCGCGGGCGCGGGTCAGCAACAGGCGGGTATTGTGTGCGCCGAGGCCGGACAGACCCGCTTCGGACAGCATCCAGCAGTAGATGCGGTGGTCGAAGTCGTCGCCGCCCAGTGCCGAGTCGCCGCTGGTCGCCAGCACCTCGAACACACCGCGCGACAGCTTCAGGATCGACACGTCGAACGTGCCGCCGCCGAGGTCGTACACCACGTAGGTGCCTTCCGAGGCGTTGTCGAGGCCGTAGGCGATCGCCGCCGCGGTCGGTTCGTTCAACAGGCGCAGTACGTTCAGCCCGGCCAGCCGCGCCGCGTCCTTGGTCGCTTGGCGCTGCGCGTCGTCGAAATAGGCCGGCACGGTGATCACCGCACCGGTCAGTTCGCCGCCGAGGCTCGCCTCGGCGCGCTCCTTCAGCGTGCGCAGGATGTCGGCCGATACCTCGACCGGGCTCTTTGCGCCGGCGCGGGTCGACAGCTGCAGCATGCCCGGCGCATCGACGAAGTGGTAGGGCAGGCTGCCCGCGTCCGGTAGATCGGCCAGCCCCCGGCCCATGAAGCGTTTCACCGACACGATGGTGTTGTGCGGGTCGTGGCTTTGCTCGGCTTGCGCATTGTGGCCGACCACGGTGCCGGCCTTGCTGTAATGCACGACCGAGGGCAGGAGGGAGCGGCCAAACTCGTCGGGCAGGCAGGTGGCGCTGCCGCTGCGTACGGTGGCGACCAGCGAGTTGGTGGTGCCAAGGTCGATGCCGACCGCCAGACGGTGCTGGTGCGGGGCGGTGGAGAGGCCGGGTTCGGCGATTTGCAGTAATGCCATCGTTTAGTGGTCCCGTGTGTCCTGGCGCGGCAGGGCACTCAAGCAGTAAGCAACAAAGGGGGCGGTAATCCTGAGGCGAGCGGTGAATGGGAGCGGATGGCCTGTCACCGGACGCTGTTCAATACAGCAGCGCTTCGATCGCGTCACCGATTTCCTGGTCGAGCTTTTCCATAAAGCGCCATTTTCGCACCAGCTGAGCGGCGCCGTCCAAGTCCGGATCGGCGCTGTCGAGGGCTTCAGCCAGTTCGGCCTCCAGTGACTTCAGGTCGCCGGCCAGCTCGCGGGCGAGCTTTTCCAACTGCTCGACATGGCTGCCGGCGCGCGCATCGGCAATCGCTTCGCGCCACTCCATCTGTTCCATCAGGAACTCGGCCGGCATGCTGGTGTTGGTTTCTTCCTGAGTGTCGATGCCGGCCAGCTGCAGCAGGTAGCGGGCGCGCGCCAGTGGCTGGCGCAGCGTCTGGTAACCTTCGTTGACCCGGGTCGCGTGCATCAGCGCCAAGCGTCGTTCGCTATCGGGAGCGCTGGCATAACGGTCCGGGTGCACTTCGGCGGCGATCGCGCGATAGGCGGCATCGAGCGCAGCGGCGTCGAGGCCAAAGCGGCGAGGCTGGCCGAACAGGGCAAAGAAGTCCTGCTTGAAATCGAGAGTCATCGTATTCTGGCTAACAAAAACGCGCAGGCTGCGGGCGCTGCGCGTGGTCGACTGGGCGACGCCGGGCGTCTCAGACGTGGAAGCTTTCGCCGCAGCCGCACTCGTTCTTCACGTTCGGGTTGTTGAACTTGAAGCCCTCGTTCAGGCCTTCCTTCGCGTAGTCGAGCTCGGTACCGTCGAGGTAGGCCAGGCTCTTCGCATCGGTGAACACCGTTACGCCAAAGCTCTCGAAGGTCAGATCGTCATCGTGGGCGACGTCGACGAACTCCAGCTTGTACGCCATCCCCGAGCAGCCCGAGGTCTTCACCCCGAGGCGGATGCCCAGGCCCTTGCCGCGGCGGGTCAGAAAGTTGCGGATATGGTCTGCCGCGCGTTCGCTCAGAGTAATTGCCATGATCGAGTCTCTTTGCTACGCCCGGCAGCACTGCCGCCGGGCCGAATACCAGGCGCGGCTTATTCCAGGCCGTGCTTTTTCTTGTAGTCGCTCACTGCCGCCTTGATCGCGTCTTCGGCGAGGATGGAGCAGTGGATCTTCACCGGCGGCAGCGCCAGTTCTTCGGCGATGGCGGTGTTCTTGATCGCGAGGGCCTGGTCGAGCGTCTTGCCCTTCACCCACTCAGTCACCAGCGACGACGAGGCGATCGCCGAACCACAGCCGTAGGTCTTGAACTTGGCGTCTTCGATCACGCCGTCTTCGCCAACCTTGATCTGCAGCTTCATCACATCACCACAGGCCGGCGCGCCGACCATGCCGGTACCGACCGACTCGTCGCCCTTCTCGAAGGCGCCGACGTTGCGGGGGTGTTCGTAGTGGTCGAGGACCTTTTCGCTGTAAGACATGTTTTCTCTCCGATCTCGTAGTGCAGGACCCGGTGGCGCCGCGAGGCACCCCGGTCCCCTTTACTTCATTTTAGTGAGCAGCCCATTGCACGGTGTTGAGGTCGATGCCTTCCTTGAACATCTCCCACAGCGGCGACAGTTCGCGCAGTTTGCCGATCTTGGCACGCATCAGCTCTACCGCGTAGTCGACTTCCTCGACGGTGGTGAAGCGACCGATGGTGAAACGGATCGAGCTGTGCGCCAGTTCATCGTTGCGGCCAAGCGCGCGCAGCACGTACGACGGCTCCAGGCTGGCCGAGGTACAAGCCGAGCCGGACGACACCGCCAGGTCTTTCACTGCCATGATCAGCGACTCGCCTTCGACGAAGTTGAAGCTGACGTTCAGGTTGTGCGGTACGCGCTGGTCGAGGTCGCCATTGATGTACACCTCTTCCATGCCCTTCAGGCCGTTCCACAGGCGGTCGCGCAGCATGCGGATGCGCTCGTTCTCGGTAGCCATCTCCTCGCGGGCGATGCGGAACGCCTCGCCCATGCCGGCGATCTGGTGTGGAGCCAGCGTGCCGGAGCGGAAGCCGCGCTCATGACCGCCGCCGTGCATCTGCGCCTCGAGGCGCACGCGCGGCTTGCGGCGCACGTACAGCGCGCCGATGCCTTTCGGGCCGTAGGTCTTGTGCGCCGACAGGCTCATCAGGTCGACCTTGAGCTTCTCCAGGTCGATTTCGACCTTGCCGGTCGCCTGGGCCGCGTCGACGTGGAAGATCACGCCGTTGGCACGGCAGATCTCGCCCAGTTGAGCGATGTCCTGGATCACGCCGATCTCGTTGTTAACGAACATCACCGACGCGAGGATGGTGTCCGGACGGATCGCCGCCTTGAATTCTTCGATGTCGAGCAGGCCGTTTTCCTGAACGCCGAGGTAAGTCACCTCGAAGCCCTGACGCTCCAGCTCGCGCATCGGGTCGAGCACCGCCTTGTGTTCGGTCTTGACGGTGATCAGATGCTTGCCCTTGCTCTTGTAGAACTGGGCCGCGCCCTTGATCGCCAGGTTGTCCGACTCGGTCGCACCCGAGGTCCAGATGATTTCCTTGGCGTCGCAGTTGAGCAGCTTCGCTACCTCGGCGCGCGCGTTCTCCACCGCCTCCTCGGCTTCCCAACCGAAGCTATGGCTGCGGCTGGCCGGGTTGCCGAACTTTTCGGTCAGGTAGGGAATCATCACCTCGGCGACACGCGGGTCGATCGGGGTGGTGGCGGAGTAATCAAGGTAGATCGGAAGCTTGGGCTGGCTCATTACGGGTTCTCCACTGGGTCCGGTTATAGGCCGGTGATGGATTCGGAGCGGCTGCGGCGGCTTGGACGAGCCTCGCGCTGATCCTGCAATACATTTACGTCCTTGGTGCGTTGGCTGTTGACCAAACTGGCCAGGCTGACCTTGGACAGATAATCGAAAATCGTGGTGTTCAGGCTGGTCCACAGGTCGTGGGTCATGCAGCGCTGATTGGTGCCAAGGCAGTTCTCGCGGCCGCCACATTGCGTCGCATCGACCGGTTCGTCGACCGCGACGATGATGTCGGCCACCGAAATCGCCTCGGCATCCTTGGCTAGCGTATAGCCGCCGCCGGGACCGCGGACGCTCTCCACCAGGCTGGCGCGGCGCAGTTTGCCGAACAGCTGCTCAAGATAGGAGAGCGAGATGCTCTGGCGCTCGCTGATACCGGCCAGCGTTACCGGGCCGTTGCTCTCGCGCAATGCCAGGTCGAGCATGGCCGTAACGGCAAAGCGGCCTTTGGTAGTCAGTCGCATGGTCGGGTTTCCCTTGGGTGGTTGCCGGCCAGTATCTTATTTCCGAGTATTTTAGTCAACTATTCGTGGCCGAAGGCCCCGGCCCGCACGCCGCCGGTTCAGGACAAACCCGACTATTTTACTGGGTTTAGTCGGAATTGGGCACGCTTTTCTGTGTGGCGGGCTAAATGGTAAGGAGATGCTTGGTGTATGATTCAAGCAAACATTTGTTTGGATCGACGGATCTGCTCTGGCATCCTTGCCCAGAGCGCCAACAGGAAAACCCATCAATGAATCAGGTCGTTATCAGCGGCACCGGACTGTTCACCCCGCCGCATGCCATCAGCAATGAAGAGCTGGTGGCCTCGTTCAACCGTTACGTCAACCGTTATAACACCGAGCACGCCGACGCGATTGCAGGCGGCAAGACCGAAGCGCTGGTCGAATCGAGCGCGGAATTCATCGTCAAGGCGTCGGGCATTCAGAGCCGCTTCGTGCTCGACAAGGATGGCGTGCTCGATCCCGAGCGGATGAAACCTTTCCTGCCAGAGCGCGGCAACGAGGAGATGTCGGTCCAAGCCGAGATGGCGGTGCACGCGGCGCGCGAGGCGCTGGAGAACGCTGGGCGCTCGGCGGCCGACATCGACATGGTGATCGTCGCTTGCTCGAACCTGCAGCGAGCCTACCCGGCGCTGGCGATCGAGGTGCAGAACGCGCTGGGCATCGATGGTTTCGCCTTTGATATGAATGTCGCCTGTTCGTCGGCGACCTTCGGCATCCAGACCGCAGCCAATGCGATCGCGAGCGGTCAGGCTCGCGCGGTGCTGATGGTGAACCCGGAAATTTGTTCCGCCCACCTGAATTTCCGCGACCGGGACAGCCACTTCATCTTCGGCGACGCCTGCACCGCGGTGGTGCTGGAGCGGGCCGACCTGGCGGTGTCGGCGCAGCGTTTCGCGGTGCTCGGCAGCAAACTGGCCACGCTGTTTTCCAACAACATCCGCAACAACGCCGGTTTCCTCAACCGCTGCGACGAGCGCGGTAGCGGCGCACTGGACAAGCTGTTCGTGCAGCAGGGCCGCAAGGTGTTCAAGGAGGTATGTCCGATGGTCGGCGAGCATATCGTCGCCCACCTCGCCGAGCTGGCGCTCGAACCGACTGCCGTCAGGCGCTTCTGGTTGCATCAGGCCAACCTCGGCATGAACGAGCTGATCGCCCGCCGGGTGCTCGGCCGCGAAGCCAACCGCGACGAAGCGCCGGTGATCCTCGATCGTTACGCCAATACCAGTTCTGCCGGCTCGGTGATCGCCTTCCACCTGTATAGCCGTGACATGGCGGCAGGGCAGGTCGGCGTACTGTCGTCGTTCGGCGCCGGCTATTCGGTCGGTTCGGTCGTTCTGAAGAAATATTGATTTGTCACATTTTGTCGCCAACGATACAAACGACGATACATCGATGCCGCTGAATGTAGGCATGCCACCTCACCGCCTATAACAAAAACGTAGCAAGCATAAGTTTTTGTAAGTGGATAGGAAGGGGAGCCTTCTGAAATACTCGCGCTCACAGCTCACACTAGTCGGGCAAATGGGTCGTGGTGAATTGGCTAGGGGAGGGCGGTGCTCCGTCGAATGACCGTGGCGCCGAACTACCCAAAACGTGCGGTACGGATTGCACTTGCCAATTCATCACGACCTGAATAATGTATCCCGGCGACGCCATAGAGCGTCAGGTTATATAAAAATAATTACCGTTTATAAACAGAGAAGAAGGAAACTATCAATGCGCGCTGCCAAGACGCTGCTGATTACTGCCGGACTGCTTACCGCCGCCTCGATGGCCCAGGCTGCCGGCACCTTGATTTATTGCTCGGAGGGGAGCCCGGCCGGTTTCGACCCGGGTCAGTACACCACCGGTACCGATTTCGACGCCTCGGCCGAAACCGTGTTCAACCGCCTGACACAGTTCGAGCGCGGCAGCACCAAGGTCATCCCGGGCCTTGCCGAGAAATGGGACGTCTCCTCGGACGGCCTGACCTACACCTTCCACCTGCGCCACGGTGTGAAGTTCCAGACTACCGACTACTTCAAGCCGACCCGCGAGTTCAACGCCGACGACGTGGTATTCACCTTCGACCGCATGCTCAACAAGAACAATGCGTTCCGCAAGGCGTACCCGACCGAGTTCCCGTACTTCACTGACATGGGCATGGACGAGAACATCACCAAGGTCGAAAAGGTCGATCCGTACACCGTCAAGTTCACCCTGAAGAAGATCGATGCCGCCTTCGTGCAGAACCTGGCAATGAGCTTCGCGTCGGTCCAGTCGGCCGAATACGCGGACAAGCTGTTGAAAGAAGGCAAGCCGCAGCTGATCAATCAGCAACCGGTCGGCACCGGCCCGTTCATCTTCAAGCGCTACCAGAAGGACGCGCAGATCCGCTTTGCCGCCAACAAGGACTACTGGAACAAGGCTGACGGTCCGAAGGTCGACAACCTGGTGTTCGCGATCACCACCGACCCGTCGGTACGCTTCCAGAAGCTGAAGGCCGGCGAGTGCCAGATCACCACCTTCCCGCGTCCGGCCGACCTGCCGGCGATCAAGGCCGATGCCAAGCTGAAGGTGATTACCCAGCCTGGTTTCAACCTGGGCTACCTTGCCTATAACGTGAAGCATAAGCCGCTGGACAAGCTGGAAGTGCGCGAAGCGCTCGACATGGCGATCAACAAGAAAGCCATCCTCGACGCGGTGTACCAGGGTGCAGGCCAGTCGGCCACCAACCCGATGCCGCCGACCCAATGGTCATACAACAAGTCGCTGAAGGATGCGCCGTACAGCCCGGATAAAGCCAAGGCGCTGCTGGCCAAGGCCGGTTTCCCGAACGGCTTCGACCTGGGCCTGTGGGCGATGCCGGTGCAGCGTCCGTACAACCCGAACGCCAAGCTGATGGCCGAAATGATCCAGGCCGACTGGGCCAAGATCGGCGTGAAGGCCAAGATCCAGTCGTACGAGTGGGGTGAGTACATCAAGCGCGCCAAGAAGGGCGAGCAGGACACCATGCTGATCGGCTGGACCGGCGACAACGGCGACCCGGACAACTGGCTGGGCGTGCTGTTCGGCTGCGACGCGATGAACGGCAACAACTTCTCGAAGTGGTGCTACAAACCGTTCGAAGACCTGATCCAGAAGGGCAAGACGACCTCCAACGTTGCCGAGCGCACCAAGCTCTATATGAAGGCGCAGGAGATCGTGAAGCAGCAGGTTCCGCTGACCACGATCGCCCACTCCACCGTGAACCAGCCGATGAGCAAGTCGGTGCAAGGGTTCAAGGTCAGCCCGTTTGGCCTGAACTCGTTCTACGGCGTCAGCCTGAAGTAAGGCGGGTTTGCTGCTGAAGCTGTAGCGTGCACGTCGGGGGCCAGGCCCCCGATGTGCATTAAGGGACGGTCGTTTATCCAGGGGGCATTTTTTCTGGGCGACTGGCTCCCTGGCAGCGTGAAGCGGACGGAAGGGTGAAAACGGAGTGGAATGGTCGTGGGTTTGACCTGAATCAAGATCGGTTCGGGTACCGGCTGCTATCTTGCACAGGTCGAGGCAGCAGCGATGACCGTTTTAGGTGGGTGGTTCGGTCGTGGCTGTTGCCCGACACCTCTCCCGCCGTCCCCCTCCCGATTTCTCCCGACATCCTGACACTTCACTCTGCGTTGCAATGCGGCGACGAGGTCCTGCGCGTGTCGCGTGCCGATCCACCGGCATACCGACGGCCACGCCGCCATTTCGGACAACCCGAAACGAGAGAAGTCCCATGCTGTTGTTCCTGTTCCGACGACTGAGCGTGCTGATTCCCACCTTCCTGGGGGTCACGCTGCTGACTTTCGGTCTGATCCGGATGATTCCGGGCGACCCAATCGAGGTGATGGTGGGCGAGCGTACGCTCGACCCGGCGATGCATGCCGCGGCGATGCACCGGCTCGGTCTCGACAAGCCGTTGCCTGCCCAGTACTTCGATTACCTCACCAATCTGCTGCACGGCAACTTCGGCGAGTCGCTGATCACCCGTGACAGCGTCTGGCACGAATTCACCACCCTGTTCCCGGCCACGCTGGAACTGGCAACCGCCGCGATGATCTTCGCGGTGGTGGTCGGCTTGCTCGCCGGCGTGATCGCCGCGATCAAGCGCGGCTCGATCTTCGACCACGGGGTGATGGGTATCTCGCTGACCGGCTTCTCGATGCCGATCTTCTGGTGGGGCCTGATCCTGATCATGTTCTTCTCGGTGAAGCTTGGCTGGACCCCGGTCTCGGGCCGCCTCGATCTTGCCTACGACATCACTCCGCGCACCGGCTTCATGCTGATCGACAGCTGGTTGGCCGAGCGGGCCGACCCGTCGGCCAACGCCGGCGCCTTCGTCGACGCGCTCAAGCACCTGATCCTGCCGGCCATCGTGCTGGGTACCATCCCGCTGGCGGTGATCGCGCGGATGACCCGCTCGTCGATGCTGGAAGTGCTGCGCGAGGACTATGTGCGCACCGCGCGCGCCAAGGGCCTGTCGCCGGCTCGGGTGATCTTCATCCACACCCTGCGCAATGCGCTGATCCCGGTGCTGACCGTGGTCGGCCTGCAGGTGGGCACGCTGATGGGCGGTGCGGTGCTGACCGAGACCATCTTCTCCTGGCCGGGCATCGGCAAGTGGCTGATCGACGCGATCGCGCGCCGTGACTATCCGGTGGTGCAGAACGGCATCCTGATCGTCGCCACCCTGATCATCGTGGTGAACTTTATCGTGGACATCCTCTACGGTATCGCCAACCCGCGTATCCGCCACGCCAAGTAAGCCGCAAGGAGAGACATCATGGCGAATACCGTCCAAACCGCCGCTCGCGAGGACCTCTCGCAGACCTATCCCTCGCCGCTCAAGGAGTTCTGGCAGGGCTTCTCATTCAACAAGGGGGCCGTCGCCGGCCTGGTGTTCATGGCGCTGGTGCTGCTGGCCGCCGTGTTCGCGCCGCTGGTGGCCCCGCACAGCCCGATCGAACAGTTCCGCGATCACCTCTTGACCCCTCCGGCCTGGCTGGAAGGCGGCCATGCGAGCTTCCTGCTCGGCACCGACGAACTGGGCCGCGACATCCTGTCGCGCCTGATCTACGGCGCCCGCCTGTCGCTGCTGATCGGTCTGTCTTCGGTGATGATGGCGCTGATCCCGGGCGTCATCCTCGGCCTGTTGGCCGCGTTCTTCCCGAAGGTGCTCGGGCCGATGATCATGCGCCTGATGGACATCATGATGGCGCTGCCGTCGCTGCTGTTGGCGGTGGCGATCGTCGCCATCCTAGGGCCCGGCCTGATCAACACCATCATCGCGATCGCGTTTACCGCGCTGCCGGCCTACGTGCGCCTGACCCGCGCGTCGGCGATGACCGAACTGAACCGCGACTACGTGACCGCCAGCCGCGTCGCCGGCGCGGGCCTGATCCGGCTGATGTTCGTCACCGTGCTGCCCAACTGCATGGCGCCGCTGATCGTGCACGCGACGATGAGCTTCTCGTCGGCCATCCTCGATGCCGCCGCGCTGGGCTTCCTGGGCCTGGGCGTGCAGCCGCCGGCCGCCGAGTGGGGCACCATGCTCGCCTCCGCACGCGACTACATCGAACGCGCCTGGTGGGTGGTGACCCTGCCGGGTCTGACCATTCTGTTGTCGGTGCTGGCGATCAACCTGATGGGCGACGGCCTGCGCGATGCGCTCGACCCGAAACTGAAACGCGCCGCCTGAGGGGAATGCGATGAGTCTGCTAACTATCAAGAACCTCTCGGTCGCGTTCGGCAATCCGGCCAATCCGTTCCGCGCGGTCGAGAACATGGACCTGACCGTCAACCAGGGCGAGATCGTCGGCATCGTCGGCGAGTCGGGCTCGGGCAAGTCGGTGACGATGATGGCGCTGATGGGGCTGATCGACGCCCCGGGCCGCGTCACCGCCGACGAGCTCTCCTTCGACGGCAAGAACTTGCTCAAGCTCAGCGCGCGCGAACGCCGCAAGATCGTCGGCAAGGACATTGCGATGATCTTCCAGGATCCGATGACCAGCCTGAACCCGAGCTACACCGTCGGCTACCAGATCATGGAAGTGCTGAAGGTGCACCAGGGGCTGCGCGGCGCCAAGCTCAAGCAGCGCGCGCTGGAACTGATGGAGATGGTGGAGATCCCGGCGGCGAAGAGCCGGCTGGACGCCTATCCGCACCAGCTGTCCGGCGGCATGAGCCAGCGGGTGGTGATCGCCATGGCGATCGCCTGTAACCCCAAGCTGCTGATCGCCGACGAGCCGACCACCGCGCTCGACGTGACCATCCAGGCGCAGATCATGGACCTCTTGGTCAATCTGCAGAAGAGCCAGAACATGGCGCTGATCATGATCACCCACGACCTGGCGGTGGTGGCCGAGATGGCCGACAGGGTGGCGGTGATGTACGCGGGCCAGGTGGCCGAACTCGGCCGCGTGCCGGAGCTGTTCCGCCAACCGGCCCACCCGTACACCGAGGCGCTGTTGGCGTCGATCCCGGAGCACAGCAAGGGCGCCGAGCGGCTGTCGACGCTGCCGGGCATCGTGCCGGGCCAGTACGACCGGCCGAGTGGCTGTCTGTTGTCGCCGCGTTGCCCGTATGTGCAGGAGCGCTGCCGCGCCGAGCGGCCGCAGCTCACGCCGTCGGCCAACGGCAGCGTGCGTTGCCACTTCCCGCTGATCGCCCAGCCCGTCGAAATTCGTGATCGGAAGGTCGCCCAATGAGTCAAATCGTTCTATCCGCCCGCGACCTGACCCGCCACTACAAGGTGTCGCGCGGCTTTATGAAGGGGCATGCCACCGTCAAGGCGCTCAACGGCGTGTCGTTCGAGCTAGCGGCGGGCAAGACGCTGGCGGTGGTCGGCGAGTCCGGTTGCGGCAAGTCGACGCTGGCGCGCCAGCTGACGCTGATCGAGGAGCCGACCTCGGGCGAGCTGAGCCTCGACAATGTGTCGGTGGCCAAGGCCGGCCAGAGCGAGCTGAAGGCGCTGCGCCGCAAGGTGCAGATGGTGTTCCAGAACCCGTATGCCTCGCTCAACCCGCGCCAGAAGATCGGCACCCAGTTGGCCGAACCGCTGACGATCAACAGCGATCTGTCCGCCGCCGAACGCGAGGCCAAGGTGAAGGCGATGATGGCCAAGGTCGGCCTGCGCCCGGAGCATTTCTACCGCTATCCGCACATGTTCTCCGGCGGTCAGCGCCAGCGGATCGCGATCGCGCGGGCGATGATGCTGAACCCGAAGATCGTGGTGGCCGACGAGCCGACCTCGGCGCTGGACGTGTCGATCCAGGCGCAGGTGCTCAACCTGTTCATGGACCTGCAGCAGGAATTCGGCACCGCCTATGTGTTCATCTCGCACAACCTGTCGGTGGTCGAGCATGTCGCCGACGACGTGATGGTGATGTACCTGGGCCGCGCGGTGGAGGTGGGCAGCAAGACGGCGCTGTATGCCAAGCCGCTGCACCCGTACACCCAGGCGCTGTTGTCGGCCACGCCGTCGATCCACCCGGAAGACCGCAAGACCAAAATCAAGATCGTCGGCGAGCTGCCCAGCCCGCTCAATCCGCCGACCGGCTGCGCTTTCCACAAGCGCTGCCCGCACGCGGTGGAGCGCTGCAAGCAGGAGGTGCCGGAGCTGCGCCCGATCGGCGGCCGCCAGGTGGCTTGCCACCGAGCCGAGGAAATCAACGTCTGATAGACTGGGATAGCCGGTTGCGAAACCCCGCCATTGGCGGGGTTTTTTTATTGCGCTGCAAAAAAACGGCTTGTCCGCCTTCCGTCACGCGGGGTACATTCGCCATGAATACGATCCACTATCGAGGAAGACGAGAATTGAAACGTGCCGTGTATGCCGGTAGCTTCGACCCGCCGACCAATGGGCACCTGTGGATGATCCGCGAGGCCGTCGAGCTGTTCGACGAGCTGGTGGTCGCCATTGGGGTCAATCCCGACAAGCATTGCACCTTCAGTGTGGAGGAACGCGCCGACATGCTGCGCGCTGTTACGCGCGGCTTCTCCAAACTGCGCGTCGAGGTGTTCGAGCACCAGTTCCTGGTCAACTACGCGCAGAGCATCGGTGCCAACTACATCGTGCGCGGCATCCGCACCGCCAGCGACTACGAGTACGAGCGCACCATGCGCTACATCAATTCCGACCTGCACCCGGACATCACCACCATCTTCCTGTTGCCGCCACGCGAGTACGCCGAGGTGTCGTCGACGATGGTGAAGGGTCTGGTCGGTCCGCAGGGCTGGGAGAACGTGATCCGCCAGTACCTGCCGGAGCCGGTGTACCGCAAGCTGATTGCCTATCAGAAGAGCCAGTAGGACCCACCGGCTGTGGCCGGTGTACAATCCATTCCTATCGATGGCGCTGTTTCCGTCCGGCTCGGGCGGGGCGGCGCCAGTCCTTTTCTAGATCAGGAGTAAGCGCTGTCATGGTGGACGTCAGTCCCTTCGCCAACCGGCTCGGCAAGAACATCAAGCATTACCTCAAGTGGGCGCGTCGCCAGGGCATCGACGCCTGGCGCGCCTACGACCGGGACGTGCCGCAGTTTCCGTTCGCGGTCGATTTCTACGGCGAGCGCGTGCACCTGCAGGAGTTCGACACCGGCTGGCTGATGCCGGATGACGAGCACGAGGCGTGGCTTGCCGAAGTGGTGGAGGCGATCTGCTTCGTCACCGGTTTCGACAAGAGCGCGGTATCGGTGAAGACCCGTCGCCGCCAGAAGGGCGAGAACCAGTACGAGAAGACCGGCGAGGAGGGCGAGGACTTCGTGATCGAGGAGTTCGGTCAACGTTTCTGGGTCAACCTCGACACCTATCTCGACACCGGGCTGTTTCTCGATCACCGCAATACCCGCAAGCGGGTGCGCGAGGAGGCGGCTGGCAAGCGCTTCCTCAACCTGTTCGCTTATACCGGCAGCTTCACCGTCTACGCCGCCGCTGGCGGCGCGGTGTCGAGCGAGACGGTCGACCTGTCCAACACCTATCAGGCCTGGTCGCGTCGCAACTTCGAGCTGAACGGCCTGGACCTCGACGCGCACCGGCTGGTCCGCGCCGACGTGTTCCAGTATCTGGACGACGCGCGTGCGGCCGGCAAGCAGTTCGACCTGATCGTGATGGACCCGCCGAGCTTCTCCAACTCGAAGAAGATGCTGGAGATCCTCGACGTGCAGCGCGACCAGGAGCGGCTGATCGACGGGGCGATGGCGCTGCTGGCACCGGGCGGCACGCTGTACTTCTCCAACAACCTGCGCAGCTTCACGCTGGAACCCGCGTTGGCCGAACGCTACGCGGTGCGCGACATCAGCGCGCAGTCGGTGCCGGAGGACTTCCGCAACAAGAAGATCCACCAGTGCTGGCGCATCCAGCATCGCAGCTAAGGTTGTCATCGCAAGGGATAGTCGGCCGCTATCGGACAGGTTGAAAAATATAAGCGGTGCTATCCCTTTCAAAAGCGGCGGTGCGCCCCTATCCTGAGCCCATGGCACGTAGCCACCCGTAACCGATAGGAAAGAAACCGCCATGGCGACCATCAACCTCACCGCCGACACCTTCAACAGCATCGTCGACACCGACGGCATCGTCATCCTCGATTTCTGGGCACCGTGGTGCGGCCCGTGCAAGTCGTTCGGCCCGGTGTTCGAAGCCGCGTCCGACAAGCACACCGACGTCGTGTTCGCCAAGATCAACACCGAGGAAGAGCAGGATCTGGCGGCCCATTTCAACATCCGTTCGATCCCGACGCTGATGGTGCTGCGCGACAACGTGTTGCTGTTCAACCAGGCCGGCGCGTTGAGCGGGGGCCAGCTCGAGCAACTGATCGGCGAAGTGCGTGCGCTCGACATGGACAAGGTCAAGGCCGAGTTGGCAGAAGCCGAACAGCAGTAAGTCTGTCGATTGCTGGTAGCGGGCGGGCAGGGGCGGACCCTGTCCGCCCGTTTTGTTCTGCAAATCGGCGATTGTCGCCGGAAGGCAGGGCGGCTAGAGTCAAATCAGTTCCCCCCCGAGGCGTTGAAGACGAGGCTCATGAAGACGTTTCTGCTGTTTTGTTGGCTGCCACTCACCGCCCAGGCCGCCTGCCCGACGCTGCTGAATCAACAGCTGCCGGGGTTGATGGGCGGTACGGTTGATCTGTGCCAGTACGCCGACCGACCGGTGCTGGTCGTGAACACCGCCAGCCACTGCGGTTACACCCCGCAGTTCACCAAGCTCGAGGCGCTGTACAAGCGCTATCGCGATCGCGGTTTCGTCATCGTCGGCGTGCCGTCGAATGACTTTCACCAGGAGCTCGAAAGGAACAGCGACATCGGCAAGTTCTGTTTGGCCAACTACGGTGTCAGCTTCCCGATGGCGACCAAGGCGCACGTAGTCGGGCCGGACGCGATCCCGCTGTACCGCCAGCTGATCACGGTAAGCGGCGACGCACCGCGCTGGAACTTCCACAAATATCTGATCGCGCCGGGAGGCACAACGGTGACGAGCTACGGCACCCGCACCGAGCCGGACGACCCGAAATTGATCGGCCAGATCGAGGACTATCTGAACGGGATGCCCGCGCCGGCGCCAAGCGTGCCGCCGCCAGCGCCTCCCCGCTTGAAGGCGATCAGCGGCTCGTAGCATCAGGCCGCTCTGTCGAGGTCTCTGCACACGCTGCCCGGAACATCCATCCGGGCAGCGTTTTTTATGCCCGGCAAAACATTAGGCGGTGCTGAACTGCGCCGCTGTCATCCTGTCACAGCCGTCGTACAATGTGAGGCCCGGGGGTCCGAGCCACGCGCCCCGATTCTGTTGATGGTATTCCCATGCTCAAACGGCTTCTTCTGCTGCTGCCGCTGATCTGGCTGGCAGCCTGTTCCACCGCACCGCGTGCGCCGACCAGTAGCAGTGGTCCCTCCTTCGGCGGCAACGCTCGCTACGCCCCGGTCGGCTTCGACCAGCTGCCCGACTGGAAAGCGCAGCAATCCGGTACCACGCTGTTGGCACTGCAGCAAAGCTGCAAGACGCTGCAGCGCCGCGCTGGCTGGGGCCCGGTGTGCAGCGAGGCGGCCCGCTTGTCGCCGGACAATGCCGCGATGGTGCGCCAGTTCTTCGAGGCCCGCTTCGTGCCGTGGCAGCTGCGCGACGGCGCGAGCAACACCGGCCTGATCACCGGCTATTACGAGCCACTCTTGGCCGGTAGCCGCACCCGGTCCGCACGCACCCCATACCCGGTGTACGGCGCACCAATCGACCTGTTGTCGCTGGACGTCTCCGCCGCCGACCGTGCACGCTCGGTGCTGGTCGCCCGCCGTGCCGGCGCCAAGCGCCTGATGCTGGTGCCGGGTAAGACGAGCGCCGGGGCAGGAGAGTTCGAGCTGAATCCGACCGACTTCGCCAACGACGGCCGCGGCAAGACGTTGAAGGGGCGCATTGACGGCAACCGCTTCGTGCCGTACTACACCCGCGCGCAAATCGCGCAGGGACAGGGCGTAAATACCGCACAGGTGCTCGCCTGGGTGGAGAACCCGGTCGAGCTGTTCTTCCTGCAGGTGCAGGGCTCGGGGCGCATCCAGCTCGACGACGGCAGCTTTCTGCGCGTCGGTTTCGCCGACACCAACGGCTATCCCTATCAGTCGATCGGCAAGTGGCTGGTCAACCAGGGGCAGATGACGTTGGGTGATGCGTCGATGCAGGGCATCCAGGACTGGATCGCCCGCAACCCCTCGCGTCAGGACGAGCTGTTCAATGTCAACCCGAGCTACATCTTCTTCCGCACCCTCGGCCATCCGGAGGGCGGCCCGCTCGGCGCGCTGGGCGTGCCGCTGACCGACGGCTATAGCATTGCGGTCGACCCGCATTACATTCCGCTCGGCTCGCCGGTCTACCTGTCGACCACCTACCCGCTGTCGACCCAGCCGCTCAACCGCCTGATGCACGCGCAGGACACCGGCACCGCGATCCGCGGCGCGCTGCGTGCCGACTTCTTCTGGGGCTACGGCACCGAGGCTGGCATGTACGCGGGGCGGATGAAGCAGCAGGGCAGCCTGTGGCTGCTCTTGCCCAAGGGCGTCAACCCGCCGGCCTGAGCGCCGGCTCGCTTCGCCGGATGAGGGGGCGTCGCAGTGCCTGGCCGCGAACGACGCCACCCCAGCCTTGATCAACAACTCTCGCGATCTTTATGACCAAGACCCTTCGCCTGATCATCGTCGCCAGCGTGGTACTGCTTGCCGCCTGTGGCAAATCCCAGCCGGCGGCCGATGCCAAGCCCGTCAACCCTGCGCGCGAACTCGCCAGCGCCGACGTGCTGACTGCGTGCGTGGCACCGGTCGCCGACAGCCTGCCGTTCACCGGTACGCTGTCGGCGCTGTCCAGCAGTGTGCTTGCTTCGCAGATCGATGGCACCGTCAGCGAGGTGAAGGTGCGCGAGGGTGAAAGGGTGAAAGCGGGGCAGGTGCTGGCGACGATAGACAGCGAGGAGCTGCGCCAGAGCGTTGCCGAGCAAAGTGCCCGGCTCAGCAACAACGAGTCGCAGTTGAGACTCGCCAAGATCAAGCTCAACCAGCAGCGCGAGCTGGCCGGCAAGGGCTTCATCTCCAAGACCGCACTCGATGAAGCGGAGAGCGCCTACGTGGTGAAAGCCGGGGAGCTGGAGGCGCAGCGCAGTCAGCTGGCGCGGGCGCGCAAGCAGCTGTCGTACACCGTGGTGCATGCGCCGATCACCGGCGTGGTGTACGAGCGCAAGATCAATCCGGGCGAGCAGATCGTCAAGAACGCCCGTCTGTTCGCGGTCGCCGACCTGTCGGTGCTGGAGATCGCCGCCACGCTGCCGTCCAGGCAGATCTCGCAAGTGAAGACCGGCCTGCCGGCGCGCTTCAGCGTCGAAGGGCTGTCCGAGCGCTTCAAAGGGCAGCTGGTGCGGATCAACCCGGTGGCATCGGTCAGCACGCGCAGCTTCACCGTCTACGTGCGGGTAGAGAACAAGGACGGCGTGCTCAAGGGCGGCCAGTTCGTGAAGGGTGCGCTGGTGCTCAAGGAAGTGAGCGACCATGTGGCACTGCCGCTGGCCGCGATCAACGACCGCAGCGGCAAGCCGTGGGTGATGGTGGTGAAGAACGGCAAACTCGAGAAGCGGCCGGTGACCTTGCTGCTCACGTCGGAGTCGGAGCGCCAGGCGGCGGTCACCGGCGTTTCCGCCGGTGAGACGGTGCTGTCGGCGGCGCTACTCGGCATGAAGCCGGGCGATGCGGTGATGCTGCCGCGCGCCGGCTGAGGAGCGCTGCCATGTGGCTTACCCGGATCAGTATCAAGAACCCGTATTTCGCCACCGTGCTGATGCTGGCGCTGGTGGTGCTCGGCCTGTTCGCGATGAGGAGCCTGCCGGTCGAGGAGTTTCCGGACATCCGCTTCCCGGTGGCGATGGTCAGCACCAACTATGAGGGCGCCTCGCCCGAGGTGGTCGAAAGCGAGGTCACCAAGCCGCTCGAGGAGGCGCTCAACACCATCAGCGGCATCAAGCACATCCGCTCGTATTCGTTCGAGGGCAATTCGACCATCGTGGTCGAGTTCGAGCTGACCGTCGATCCGAACGTGGCGGTGCAGGATGTACGCGACCGCGTCGGTAGCGTGCAGGGGCGCTTCCGACGCGAGGTTTCCACGCCCAGCGTGTCGCAGTTCAACCCGAACGACCAGCCCTTGATGTCGATGGCCTTGAGTTCGAGCGAGGTCAGTCCGCGCGAGCTGACCAGCTGGGTCGACAATACGCTGAAGAAACGGTTGCAGACCGTGTCCGGCGTCGGCGAGGTGAAAGTGATCGGCGGCGTCAACCGGGCGATCCGGATCGACCTCGATCCGTACCGGCTCGAAGCGCTCGGCCTGTCGCCGAGCGACGTGTCCGACGCGGTGCGCGCCGCCAACCGCGACTACCCGGCCGGTGAGGTCGGCACCGCCAGCAACGAGCTGGCGATCCGGGTGGCCGGCAAGCTCAAGAGTCCGGACGACTTCGCGAAGCTCGTGATCGCCTACCGCGCCGGCGGGCCGATCCTGCTGTCCGACGTTGCCGACGTGGTCGACGGCGAGGCCGAACAGACCAGCATTTCGCTGCTCGACGGCAAGCCGGCGGTCGGTCTCGATGTGCGCGCCTCGCGCGGTGCCAATGTGGTCGATGTCGCCAACGGCGTGAAGCGGGTGATGCTGGGAATGCAGTCGCAGATGCCGGCCGGCACCGCGGTGAAATACACCTACGACAAGTCGCAGGACGTGAAGAATTCGCTGGCCGATGTGCGCAGTACGCTGATCGAGGGTGCGGTGCTGACGGTGCTGATCGTGTTCCTGTTTCTCGGCAGCTGGCGCAGCACGGTGATCACCGGCCTGACGCTGCCGGTGGCGCTGATCGGAACCTTGTTCGCGGTACAGGCGCTCGGCTTCACCCTCAACCTGATGACGCTGATGGCGCTGTCGCTGTCGATCGGCCTGCTGATCGACGATGCGATCGTGGTGCGCGAGAACATCGTGCGCCACGCGTCGATGGGCAAGGGCCACTACCAGGCGGCGATGGAGGGGACGGCCGAAATCGGTCTCGCGGTGCTTGCGACCACGTTGACCATCGTCGCGGTGTTTCTGCCGGTCGGCTTCATGGGCGGCATCATCGGCAAGTTCTTCCATCAGTTCGGCCTGTCGGTGACGGTGGCGGTGCTGATCTCGATGCTGGTCAGCTTCACCCTCGATCCGATGCTGTCGTCGATCTGGCACGACCCGCATCACCACGGCGACCGCCACAAGGGGCCGGTCGGCCGTTTCCTCGACTGGTTCGAGAGCTCGCTTGACCGCATGGCCGAGCGCTACGGCGGCGTGATCCGTTGGTCGCTGCACCACCGTAAGACGGTGATCGCGCTGGCGATCGCCCTGACCATCGGCAGCTTCATGCTGGTACCGACCATCGGCGGCGAGTTCATTCCGCGTACCGACAAGGGCGAGTTCTCGGTCAGCTTCAAGACTGCGCCGGGTTCTTCGCTGGAATACACCGGCACCAAGGCGCGCGAGATCGAGACGCTGCTGCGCCAGCAGATTCCCGAGGTGAAGTCGGTCAGCATCTCAGTCGGTGGCGGCAGCTTCGGCGCCGGCAAGACCGACGGCAAGCTGGTCGTCGACGTCGGCAAGAAGCGTGAGCGCAAGCGCAGCCTGTTCGCTCTGATGGACATCGCCCGGGCGCAGGTGGCGCATGTGGCCGGGGTTGAGATTGTGTCGGTCGAGGAGATGGGCAAGAATGGCTCGGGCGGCAAGCCAATCCATATCGGCTTGCGTGGCAGCGACATCCGCCTGCTCGAGCAGGCTGCCGATGAGGTCGGCGAGAAGGTCAAGCGTATCAAGGGCGTCAGCGACCTGCAGAGCAGTCTTGCCGATGCCGATCCGGCACTGAACGTTGAGGTGAACCGCGACGCGGCGTCGAGCCTGGGGGTCGATCTGGCCAAAGTTGGGAACACGCTGTCCATCCTGCTGGCCGGCGAGACCACCACCACCTGGGAGGCACCGGACGGCGAGAACTACGACGTCAAGTTGCGGATTCCGAAGCTGGCGCGCCAGAACGAGCTGCTCGATGCGATCACCGTGCCGGGCAAGCGGGCCGACGACGGCAGCGCGGCGATGGTGCCGCTGTCGTCGGTGACGCAACTGCGCGATGCGACCAGTCCGCGCCAGATCGACCGGGTCGACCTGCAGCGCGAGATCACGCTGACCGGCAATATCACCGGACGCGACAGCAGCGATGTGTTCTCCGACATCGCCAAGATCACCGACTCGCTGAAGTTGCCGCCTGGCGTGACGCTGGCGCAGGAAGGCGAGCGGCGCGACATGGAGGAATCGCTGGCCTTTGCGATCCAGGCGCTGGCGATGGGGGTGATCTTCATCTATATGATCCTTGCCGCGCAGTTCAGGAGCTTTACGCTGCCGGTGACGATCATGATGGCGCTGCCGCTCGCCTTCGTCGGCGTGTTCGTGGCGCTCTTGCTGTTCGGTAGCACGCTGAACATGTTCTCGGTGATCGGCATCGTGATGCTGATGGGCCTGGCGGCGAAGAACGGCATTCTGCTGGTCGATTTCATCAACCAGGTGCGCCGCGAGGGCATGGGCCGTGAGGATGCGATCGTCGAGGCGGGCAAGGTGCGATTGCGCCCGATCATGATGACCAGCCTGGCAATGATCTTCGGCATGCTGCCGTTGGCGCTGGGTGGTGGCGAAGGTTCGGAGACGCGCGCGCCGATGGCGCACGCGATCATCGGGGGGCTGGTCACCTCGACGGTGCTGACGCTGATCGTGGTGCCGGTGGTGTACACCTATCTGGACGGCCTGCGCGGCCGGGTGCGCCGGCTGTTAGCTCGCCTGAACGGTACGCTGCAGGCCGACAAGGTCTAGATTTCGGCCAATATTGCAAAGCAACAGGGCTGCCCCCGGGCAGCCCTGTTTGCATCTGGTGCCGGACGTGTCAGTCGGCCAGCGCGATCACCACGCGCTTGTTGCGGCTACCCTTGTTTTCGATCTTCTTTACCACCACCCGGCCGATCTCGCCGGTATGCGCCACATGCGTGCCACCGCAGGGCTGCAGGTCGGTGCCCTCAATGCGGATCAAGCGGATCTCCGGCAGATCGAGCGGTGGTTGCACCGACATCGTCTTGATCAGTTCCAGCTGGGCCGCCAGTGCCGCGCCGCTGGTCATCTCGACGCTGACCGGGTAGTCGTCGACGATCAGCCGGTTGAGCGCCTGTTCGATCTGGTCGCGATCGAGCACCCATTCGTCGCCAAGGTCGAAGTCGAGCCGCGCCGACTCGGCGGTGAGGTTGCCGCCGGTGACGCCAGCGCGGATCACGCAGCTCAAGAGATGCAGCGCAGTGTGCAGGCGCATGTGGCGGTAACGGCGTGTCCAATCGAGTGTCAGCGTCACCGGTGTTCCCGGCGCAAAACGCGGTGCATCCGGGGCTGATAGGTGGACTATCTCTCGGCTCATGCGGTCACGGCGGGTGTCGGTGATCTCTAGTGCGGTGCCGGCCGCGTCGCTCACCGTCCCGGTGTCGCCGGGCTGGCCGCCGCCGAGCGGGTAGAAAATGGTGTCCTCAAGTACTAGGCCCGCCTCGTTATGGCGCAGCACGCGAGTGTCGAGCTGGGTGAGATAGGCATTCTGGTAGAACTGTTCCGGCATGATGGCCCTCCCTCTTTGGATGCATCAAGCATGCCGTGCCAAGGCAGAGGGGACAAGGCCGTTCGGTCCCATGCCAGTCGCTACCGCCAGTACGGAGGGTAACCCCAGTAGCGGTATGGCCAGGCCCAATAGCTGCCGTAATAGCTTTCGCGCTGGAACTGGACGTAGGCAGGCCAGTATTTGAGCAGGAAGGCGTCTTCACGCTCTTTCGGGCAGACACCGTAGTAGCGTTCGCCACGCAGGCCGACGCGGGTGCCGTTGTCCGGAGTGCAGTAGTCCTGCAGACCGCGGGCGCGGCCGGTGAGATAGGCATCGCGATCGAGCGTTAGCTGGTACTTGCCGCAGGCCTGCTGGTTGTCGTCGAACCGGGTGGTCGGGTAGCCGGCGCGGCCGTCCGTCTCGCCTATCGCGGCGGAGGACAGCGTGCGGCATTGCTGCTCGTTGAGGGTGGCGCAGCCGGACAGCAACAGGGAAAGAAACAGCGGCAGGAAACGCATGGCGGCTCATCAAACAGGTTGGCCGAAAGCCTGCTTTGATGATACGTCACGTGGAAGGGAATGATGGGGAGACGGGACGTAGGGGGTGGCAGAGCCACCCCCTCTAGAGCGCTCAGTGCTCGCGACGAGCGAAGTCTTTGAAGCGGAAGCCCAGCGCGAACAGGAAGGCGAAGTAGCTCGCCGCACCGGCGACGATCAGCGTGGTCAGCCAGCCGACCCGCACATAGGAATGGCCGTGCCAGTTGGTCGGCAGTAGATGGTCGAGCACCAGCAGCACCACGGCCATGCCGATAACGGCCACTACCGTTTTGCCGGCAAAGCTCTTCCAGCCTGGCTGCGGCATGTAGATGCGGTGCCGGATCAAGAGCGTCAGCAGCAGACCGGCGTTCAGGCAGGCGCCCAGGCCGATCGCCAGCGACAGGCCGGCGTGCTTGAGCGGCCAGACGAAAGCCAGGTTCATCAGCTGGGTCATCGCCAGCGTGAAGATGGCGATCTTCACCGGGGTCTTGATGTTCTGGCGCGCGTAGAAGCCCGGCGCCAGCACCTTCACCAGGATCAGCCCGACTAGGCCGATCGCGTACGCAATCAGCGCGCGCTGCGTCATCGCCGCGTCGAAGGCGCTGAACTTACCGTACATGAACAGCGTGGCGATCAGCGGCTTGGACAGGATCGCCAGCGCCACCGACGCAGGCAGCGCCAAGAGCAGCGACAGGCGGATGCCCCAGTCGAGCAGCTTCGAGTATTCGTCCAGCGAGCGGTTGGCGGCGTGCTTGGCCAGCGACGGCAGCAGGATCGTGCCGAGCGCCACGCCGAGGATGCCCGTCGGAAATTCCATCAGCCGGTCGGCGTAGTACATCCACGACACGCTGCCCGACACCAGGTAGGAGGCGAAGATGGTGTTGATCACCAGCGAGATCTGCGAGATCGACACACCGAAGATCGCCGGTCCCATCTGCTTGACGACGCGCCACACCGCCGCGTCCTTCAGGTTCAGCCGCGGCCAAGTCAGCATGCCGACCTTCTTCAGGTAGGGCAGCTGGTAAAGGAGCTGTGCCACGCCGCCGAGAAACACCCCCCAGCCCAGCACCATGATAGGTGGGTGGAAATATGGTGCGAGGAACAGCGCGCAAATAATGAAGGAAATGTTCAGGAAGGTCGGTGTGAACGCCGGTACCGAGAACATGTTCCAGGTGTTCAGCACGCTGCTGGCGAGCGACGACAGCGAGATGAACAGGATGTACGGAAAGGTCACCTGCAACAGCTTGACCGTCAGCGCAAACTTGTCCGGCTCGTTGGCGAAGCCCGGGGCCGAAATCCACACTACCGCTGGGGCGGCGATGATGCCGATCACGGTGACGATCAGCAGGATCAGTGATAACAGCCCGGCGATATGGGCGAGAAAATGGCGGGTCTCGTCGTCGGTTCGCTGCTGCTTGTATTCGGCCAGCACCGGCACGAAGGCCTGCGAGAACGCGCCTTCGGCGAAGATGCGCCGCAGCAGGTTGGGTAGTTTGAACGCCACGTAGAAGGCATCGGTGGCAACGCTGGCCCCGAATACCCGAGCGATGATCGCGTCACGGGCAAAGCCGAGGATGCGCGACACCAGGGTCATGCTGCTGACCGTGGCCAGCGCCTTGAGTAGATTCATGCAAGGTCCCGATTGCGTGGGAGATATTGAGGGTTGGAAAGCTGTCGGGGGCGTGCCTGCGCCGCCGGCCGACACGCTCATAACGCTGGACAAGCGCGTGAGTTTACGCGTCCGGGTTTGTTGTTGCAAAACCTTGGTTTAGGGCTTAAAATCGGCCGTTTCAGAATCCGCTCATCAGGAGATTTTCCATGGCAAACAGCGCACAAGCTCGCAAGCGTGCACGCCAGGCTCTCAAGCAGCGCGCGCATAACGCCAGCCTGCGTACTGCGTTCCGTACCGCAGTGAAGAAAGTGATCAAGGCCGTTGAAGCCGGCGACAAGGCTGCCGCTCAGGTCGTTTTCCAGCAGTCGACCAAGGTGCTCGACCGCATCGCTGACAAAGGCGTGTTCCACAAGAACAAGGCTGCTCGCCACAAGAGCCGTCTGTCCGCGCAAGTCAAGGCCATGGCTGCCTAATCGCCACAGGCAAGATTATGCAAAAGGGCTCCGCTACGGCGGGGCCCTTTGTCTTTGCTGCGGCGTGTTGCTATTGGCAGAAACGCGACAGCTGTCGTTCGTCCCGGTGGTGTGCACCGTGGGCCGGTTGGCGCGTTAGGTGTCGTGAATCTTTATTCCCCATCGTCCGTCTGTCATGAGCCATCGCTACAGCCCCGAAGAAATTGCCACCGTCTACCGAGTCATCCAGGAGCGGCGAGACATGCGCCACTTCCTGCCCGATCCGGTCGACCCCGACGTGCTGGCCCGGCTGCTGCAGGCGGCCCATTTCGCGCCCAGCGTCGGCTTCATGCAGCCCTGGCGGTTTATCCGCATCACCGACCGGGCATTGCGCGGCCAAATCCACGCGCTGGTCGAAGCCGAGCGGCAGCAGACCGCCGAACAACTGGGCGAGCGCAGCGACGACTTCATGCGCCTGAAGGTGGAGGGCATTCTGGAATGTGGCGAGCTGTTGGTCGCGGCGCTGATGGATGGCCGCGAGCGGCATGTATTCGGCCGACGCACGCTGCCGGAGATGGATCTTGCCTCGGTCGCCTGTGCCATCCAGAACCTGTGGCTGGCCGCCCGAGCAGAAGGGCTGGGCATGGGGTGGGTGTCGCTGTTCGATCCGCAGCAACTGGGCGCCTTGTTGGGGCTGCCACCCGGCGCAAAGGCGGTCGCGGTGCTGTGCCTTGGCCATGTGCCGGCCTTTTATCCCAAGCCGATGCTGGAGCTGGAAAACTGGGCGCATCGCCAGGCGCTCGAGACGCTGGTCGCCGAGAACACATGGCCGGCTGACATCTAGGTGGGAGAGGAAAGCGATTCGGCATTGAAAAGCGCTGTTTAGTCCCTATCTGCTGCATATCTTCAACCAACCTGTCTCGATGTCCATGAGCGCAAAACAAACCCTGGGCTTTCAGACCGAAGTCAAACAGCTGCTGCAGCTGATGATCCACTCCTTGTACTCGAACAAGGAGATCTTCCTCCGCGAACTGGTATCGAACGCGTCCGACGCCGCAGACAAGCTGCGCTTCGAGGCGATCGCCCGCCCCGAGTTGTTCGAGCAGGACGCCGAACTGAAGATTCGCATCAGCGTCGATGCGGACAACCGTACCGTCACCATCGCCGACAACGGCATCGGCATGAGCCGCGAAGAGGTGATCGACCACCTCGGCACCATCGCCAAGTCCGGTACCAAGGCCTTCTTCGAGTCGCTGACCGGCGACGACAAGAAGGATGCCAACCTGATCGGTCAGTTCGGCGTGGGCTTCTACTCGGCGTTCATCGTCGCCGACAAGGTCACCGTCACCACCCGCCGCGCCGGCCAGCCGGCCAGCGAAGCGGTGCGCTGGGAGTCGGCCGGCGAGGGCGAGTACAGCATCGAGAGCGTCGACAAGCCGGGCCGCGGCACCGAGATCGTGCTGCACCTGAAGGACGGCGAGGACGAATTCCTGTCCGAATGGAAGCTGCGCCAGATCGTGCGCACCTACTCCGACCACATCTCCATCCCGATCGAGATGAAGAAGGCGCCGAGCTATGGCGAGGACGGCCAGCCGGTCGAATCGGACGAACTCGAGGCGGTCAACCAGGCTTCCGCACTGTGGACGCGCAGCAAGAACGACATCAGCGACGAGCAGTACAAGGAGTTCTACAAGCACGTCGCCCATGACTTCACCGACCCGTTGGCATGGAGCCATGCCCGCGTCGAGGGCCGTCAGGAATACACCGAACTGTTGTACATCCCGGCGCGTGCACCGTTCGACCTGTATGAGCGCGAGCGCAAGCAGGGCATCAAGCTCTACGTGCGCCGCGTGTTCATCATGGAAGACACCGAGAAGCTGATGCCGCACTACCTGCGCTTCGTGCGCGGGGTGATCGACAGCAGCGACCTGCCGCTGAACGTCAGCCGCGAAATCCTGCAGCAGAGCCGCGACATCGACACGATCCGCGCCGGCTGCGTGAAGAAGGTGCTGGGTCTGCTGGAAGACCTGGCCACCAACCGCGCCGACGACTACACCAGCTTCTGGAAAGAGTTCGGTCAGGTGCTGAAGGAGGGCGTTGGCGAGGACTTCGCCAACAAGGAACGCATTGCCAAACTGCTGCGCTTCGCCACCACCCATGGCGACAGCGATGCCCAGGTGGTCAGCCTGAGCGATTACGTTGGCCGAATGAAGGAAGGCCAGGACAAGATCTACTTCATCACCGCCGACAGCTACGCCGCGGCGAAGAACAGCCCGCACCTGGAAGTGTTCCGCAAGAAGGGGGTCGAGGTGCTGCTGCTGAGCGACCGCGTCGACGAATGGCTGGCTGCGTCGCTGACCGAGTTCGACGGCAAGGCGCTGGTGTCGGTGGCCAAGGGCTCGCTCGACCTGGGCGCGCTGGACGATGAGGCCGACAAGGAAGCGCAGCAGGCGGCCGAGGAAAACGCACGGCCGGTAGTCGACCGCCTCAAGACCGCACTCGCCGACAAGGTAGCCGACGTGCGTGCCACTGCCCGCCTGATCGATAGCCCCGCCTGCCTGGTGGTTGGCGAGAACGACATGAGCGCTCACCTGGAGCGCCTGTTGAAGGCTGCCGGCCAAGCCCTGCCGAAGGAGAGTCGCCCGACGCTGGAGATCAACCCGCAGCACCTCTTGGTGAAGCGCCTGGCCAGCGAACAGGACGAAGCCCGTGCCAGCGATCTGGCCCACGTGCTGTTCGACCAGGCCCTGCTTGCCGAAGGCGGCAAACTCGACGATCCGGCCGGCTTCGTCAAGCGTATCAACAGCCTGATGCTCGAGCTGTCTGCCTAAGTCGCAGCTTGGTGTCGGTGAAAAGCCTTCCCACTCGGGAAGGCTTTTTCATTATGCGGAACTCGCTTCCAAATTAACAAAATGTGTTGTGATTTTACGTCAAGAAAATTGATGTTAAGATATTGTTTTTTATGGGGTTCCATTTCCCAACACCTAATGGAAAAGGCTTTATCGTGATTTGGAAATGATGCTGTTGAAGCGCTTTTCTTCATCCCTTTATAGTGTCGCGAATGTCTTTTAGTTATGCCTTAAGATTCTTGGTGTGGTGGAAGACTTATTACAACGATGACGCAATGGAGGAAGTTTGGAGATGAAGCAACGCATTCTGGCCCTGGCAGTGATGGCGCTGCCGATGGCGGCTATGGCCGACGTGACCATCTACGGCCGCATCAATGCCGGTCTGGAAAACGATCACGTCCAACTGAAAGACGGCACCACTACCTCGACCAACCGCGTTGAGGATTACCTGTCCTGGATCGGCTTCAAGGGCGACGAGGATCTGGGCAGCGGCTTGAAGGCGATCTGGCAGGTCGAGAACTATATAATCGTGGATGGCACTGGTAATCCGCAAAACGGCAACAGCACCTTCGCGACCCGTGATACCTTCGTTGGCCTGCAGGGCAACTTCGGTAAGGTACGTCTCGGTAAGCTGACAAATCCGCAGCGCGACATGTACAACCTCGATGTCGGCAGCAACAGCAACGGTGCCAACGCACTCGATATCTTCGAGCGTACCGCCGGTCGCCCGAACAACAGCATCCGCTATGATTCGCCGACCTTCGCCGGTTTCAACGGCAGCCTGCAATACGGCTTCGGTGAGAAGAAGACCGCCCCTGCCGGCAGCACCCAGAAAGCCAGCGACATGTGGGCAGCCGGTCTGAACTACAACAATGCTGGTTTCTTCGCGCAGTACGGCTACGATCACCGCACCAACTCCAACGGTTCGGGCAAGGATGCCTATGCCAGCACCCTGATGGGGGGCTACAACGCTAACAACCTGTTGCTGACCTTGGCGTATCAACAGGCGCGCGGCTGGGGCTGGGGCGACCGCTACTACTACAACGAAACCACCGGTGCCGCCGACAGCGCATCGACCTTTCCGTTCCAGCCGAACAGCCTGAAGACCCAAGAGGCTGCCATCACCGTGGCCTACAGCTTCGGACCGCTGATCCCGCGCGTCACCTATTCCAAGGGCTGGAATGTGAAGGATGGCAATAACGGCGACACCAGCATCGGCAATAGCGGTTATTGGCAGTACATCCTTGGTCTCGACTACGCGCTGTCCAAGCGCACTACCGCTTCGCTGGAGTTTGGCTCGCTGAACATAGGCAATGGCTATACCAGCTACACCGACGGTTCGCCGCTCAACCAGACCGGTATCCAGAAACAGCGCACCACCTCGGTGTCGCTGCAACACTGGTTCTAAGCCGTACCGTTCCAGTCGTTTGACAAGTCAGTCAATTGTCGGAGGGGATTATCCCCTCCGTTTTTTCATTGGCACTGCACAAACAAACAGCCGACCCGAGGGGCGGCTGTCGTCATCTTGCCCGGCTGCGGTTCAGGCATGTGGAGGAGGCACGGTGTCGACGAAAGAGGGGCGGGTCGACAGGCGCAGCTGCAGCTCGGCCAACCGCGGATAGCGGTCCCGCCAGTTGATCGCCGGGAAACGGAAGTCGAGGTAGCCGAGGCACACACCGACCGCGATGTCGGCCAAGCTGTAGGCCTCACCATTGCACCAGTGGCGGTCGCCCAGGTCGTGCGCCAGCATCGCCAGCCCCCGTTCCACCTTCTGCATCTGACGATGGATCCAGTCCTCGCTTTGCTGTGCGACCGGTCGGCGTTGTTCGATCACGATTGCGGTAGCCGCATCGCACACGCCGTCGGCCAGTGCCTCCCAGCGTCGGGTCGCGATCAGCGCGCGTTTGTCCTGCGGGAGGATTCGCGACACCGGGGAGATGGTATCGAGGAACTCGACGATGACCCGCGAATCGAACAGGCTGCTGCCGTCGTCCAGGATCAGCACCGGTACCTTACCCAGCGGGTTATGGTCGATGACATGACTGTCCAGTATCCACGGCTGCACTTCCTCGAGCGGGCAGTCGATCTTCTTCTCCAGCAGCACGATGCGTACCTTGCGGGCAAACGGGCTGGTCAGCGATGCAATCAGTTTCATGATGGTTTGGGTCGGTTGCGCTGAAGTTCTGGGCACGGCTTGCTTAATTATATTCAGGTTGCCGCCCGAATAGGCCTGTTGATCAACGCAATTCTACTTTGCCGGATACCTGAACCGAAATGGTGCTCTTGCCGGCTTCCCAGCTCGGTGCGGTGACCTGTTCCGGTGCGGCGTCTGCGCCGGCGAACTTGGCCATTGCCATCATCGGGCGCGGGCCGATGTCGCGGCTCTCGCCGATATTCAGTTCCTTGATGGTTAGCGCCGGCTTGCCTATCGCCTTGCCGACCGCGCTGGCGCGGCTGTTCAGCTCGCGGATCGCCTCTGGAATCAGCGTCGCTTCGGTCTGACGGCGTGCCGCATCGGACACGCTGAAGCTGACCCGTTCCAGCTGCAAGTAGCTCTGCAGCTTGCCGGTCAGTTCAGCAAGCGCGGCACTGTCGCGGCTCTTCATGCGGATCTCGCCGCGGCCCTGCCAGCCGTTGATCTTGCCGTTCTTGTCGTAGTGCGGCCAAGTATTGGCCTGGCCGCTGCTGGCCTCGACCGTTTTAACCACGCTGGCATCGGCCAGTGCACGCTTGAGCGTGCGATTGAGGCTATCGGCGAGACGGGCAGGGCTGCTGTTGTTTTCCTGTGCGTACAACACGACGCTGGTCTCGTCATTGTCGACCTCGCGTTGCGCCTGACCGCTCAGGCTAACGACGGTCGCCTCGGCGGCAACGGCGTAGACAGGGGCGAGTAGGGCTGTGGTCAACAGGACGGGATAAAGCGTACGCATGAAGCACTCCTTTTGGGATAGAGCGCTTACGATACGCCGTTGGCGGCGCTCGGCCAACCCGCTTGCGTCCGAGTTTTGTGTCGCTTTTGTAGAAGGGGAGCGTCCCCGCCGTCGGGCGGGGACGGAGGCGGGACTTAGCCGAGCAGCAGCGCGTCGTCGGCCAGCGCTTCACCGCGAGTGCGTTCGAACATTGCCAGCAGATCGGGGACGTCCATCTTGGCCCGATCGGCGCCGGCGACATCGAGCACCACCCGGCCCTGATGCAGCATCACAGTGCGGTCGCCGTGATCGAGCGCCTGGCGCATCGAGTGCGTCACCATCATGGCGGTCAGCTTGTTCTCGCGTACGATCTGGTCGGTCAGCTCCAGCACGAAGGCAGCGGTCTTTGGATCGAGCGCGGCGGTGTGCTCGTCGAGCAACAGGATCTGCGACGGTTTGAGCGAGGCCATCAGCAGGCTGACTGCCTGGCGCTGCCCGCCGGACAAGAGGCCCATGTGGTCGGTGAGGCGGTTCTCCAAGCCCAGCTTCAGCGTTGCAAGCTTGTCGCGGAACAGGCTGCGCAACGAGCTGTTCAGAGAACCCCTCAGGCCGCGTTTTTCGCCGCGCTGCCAGGCGATGGCCAGGTTCTCCTCGATGGTCAGTGCCTCGCAGGTGCCGGCCATCGGGTCCTGGAACACGCGCGCGACCAGTCCGGCGCGCTGCCAGGCTGACAGACGGGTGACATCGCGCCCGGCGATTTCGATCGTGCCCTGGTCGACGATCAGATCGCCGCTGATGGCATTGAGAAAGGTCGACTTGCCGGCACCGTTCGAGCCAATCACGGTGACGAACTGCCCCTGCGGGATATCGAGCGATGCGCCGCGCAGTGCCGGGTTCTCGATCGGGGTGCCGGGGTTGAAGGTCTTGTAGAGGCCGTTAGCGCGCATCATTGGCGGTGTTCCTCTTGGTCGATGCCGAGCGTCGGGCGGCGATTTTGCGTTTGATCGACGGCAGCACCAGTGCGAAGCCGACCAGGGCTGCAGTGATCAGGTTCAGGTCCTGCGCCTGCAGGCCGATGAAATCGGCGTTCAGCGCCAGCGCGATGAACAGGCGGTAAACCAGCGCGCCGAGTACGGCAGCGAGCGTTGCGATCATGATGGTGCGGCCGGGGATCAGCGTCTCGCCGATGATCACCGCGGCAAGACCCACCACGATGGTACCAATGCCCATCGAGATGTCGGCGCCGCCCTGGGTCTGCACGTACAGTGCGCCGGCCAGCGCGATCAAGGCGTTGGAGAGCGCCATGCCGATCAGCACCATACGGTCGGTGGGGATGCCTTGCGAGCGGGCCATGCGCGGGTTGGCGCCAGTGGCGCGCATCGCGAGCCCGGCCTGCGAGGCAAAGAAGGCATCGAGGGCCAGCTTGGCGATCACCACGATCACCGCCAGCACCATGGGCTGGATCAGGTATTGCGAGTCGGGAGCCTGGGCAATGAACGGGCTGAACACCGTGGTGGCACCGATCAGCGGCATGTTCGGCGCGCCCATGATGCGCAGGTTGACCGAATAGAGCGCGATCATCACCAGGATACTGGCCAACAGCTGGAGGATATTGAGTCGCACGTTCAGCCAGGCGGTGGTCAGGCCGGCCAAGCCGCCGGCTACGGTGCCGGCCAGGGTGGCCAGCCACGGGTCGTGGCCGCCGGCGATCAGGGTGGCGGCCACGGCGCCGCCCAGCGGGAAGCTACCGTCGGCCGTCAGGTCGGGGAAATTCAGGATGCGGAAGGAAATCAGCACGCCCAGCGCCACCAGCGCAAAGATCAGGCCGATTTCCGTGGCGCCCAGCAAGGCGATCAGGGACATGAAACGACACCTCGTGAAACGTTCGCTCCCCAGGAAGGGCTTGTGGCCAGGCCTGGGGAGAAAGGGCGGACTTCAGGGTTGGCCGAAGTCGCGAGACAGGCTTTACTTGATCACTTCCTTGGCGGTCTTGATCAGTTCTGGCGACAGCTTGATGCCTTGCTTCTCGGCGGCACCCGGGTTGACCACCAGGTTGAGCTTGGTGCCCACTTCCGGTGCGATCGCGCCTGGCTTCTCGCCCTTCAGGATGCGCACTACCAGCTTGCCGGTCTGGCGGCCCATGTCGTAGTAGTTCTGGCCGAGCGCGGCGACGGCACCACGCTTCACCGTGTCGGTGTCGGCGGCGATCAGCGGCAGCTTGCTGTCGACGGCGACCTTGTACAGCGACTCGTAGGCCGACACCACGTTGTTGTCGGTGGTGGTGTAGATCACGTCGACCTTGCCGACCAGGCTCTTGGCGGCAGACGGCACGTCCACGGTGCGGGCGGCCGACGCTTCCACCAGGGATATGCCCTGCTTGGCGAGTTCGGCTTTCAGCTCCTTGGCGACGATGGTGGAGTTCACCTCACCCGGGCTGTACACCATGCCGACGCGCTTCACGCCCGGCTTCACCTTCTTAATCAGCTCGATTTGCGGAGCCAGCGGCAGGGCATCGGATACGCCGGTGATGTTGGTTCCGGACGGTTTCCAGTCCTTTACCAGCTTGGCTGCTACAGGGTCGGTCACGGCGGCGAACACGACCGGGATCGACTTGGTCGAGGCGGCCAGCGCCTGTGCGCTCGGGGTGGCGATGCCGACGATCACATCCGGATTGTCGCCGACGAACTTGCGGGCGATCTGTGCAGCGGTGGCGGTATTGCCCTGTGCACTTTGGAATTCGTATTTGAGGTTTTTGCCCTGAATGTAGCCGGCAGCCTTGAGCTCGTCCTCGATACCTTTGCGAGCTGCGTCGAGCGCCGGGTGTTCGACGATGGCGGTGATCGCCACTTTCTTCATTTCGGCTGCATTGGCCGATACCGCAAAGGCGCTGGCAACCAACCCGGCGAGAGCGGTCGTTACGAACAGGCGGCGCGACAGGTGTCTCATGCTTTCTCCTTGTTGTGTGTCTGATCTTTATAAGGCACAGCACGGCGGCGCGTCAGGCGCCGGCGCATGTTCGCAATTTTATTGCAAAGAACAAAAAAATATCCGCCAGTAGACAAAATATTATTTCAAAAATTGGATATTGTAGGCAGGATGTTTCGGTGTGAAGTGATCGGCAAAAACAAAGCGGCCCGCATGGGGCCGCTTTGGGGTGCAACGTGGCAAATTGCTGCGTTGCGAGGCTTAGGCGAGGTATTCGTAACCCGGCAGGGTCAGGAACTCGACGAAGTCATCCGAGGTGGTCAGCATCTTGAACATCTCGGCTGCATCCTCGTATTGCTTGGTCCACTTGCTGCCGTACTCGTCGCGCAGCTTGGCCACTTCGTCGGCCGCGAGTTCTGCAAACAGCTCGTGGGTGACCTTGCGGCCGTCGTTCAGCACGCCCTTCGGGCTGCGGATCCATTGCCAGATCTGCGCGCGCGAGATTTCGGCGGTGGCGGCATCTTCCATCAGGTTGTGGATCGGTACCGCGCCCGAGCCGGAGATCCAGGCGCCCAGGTACTGGATGCCCACGTTGATGTTCATGCGCAGGCCGGTCTCGGTGATCGGGGTCTCCGGCTGGAAGTTCAGCAGGTCGGCACCGCTCACGTTCACATCGTCACGCTGCTTGTCGATCTGGTTCGGCTTGTCGCCCAGCACGGCGTCCCAGGCAGCCATGGCCACCGGCACCAGGCCCGGATGGGCCACCCAGCCGCCGTCGTAGCCGTCGGCCGCATCGCGGTCCTTGTCGGCGCGCACGCCGGCCAGGGCCTTCTCGTTGGCCGCTTCGTCGTTCTTGATCGGGATCAACGCGCTCATGCCGCCGATGGCCGGGGCGTTGCGCTTGTGGCAGGTCTTGAGCAGCAGCAGGGCGTAGGCGCGCATGAACGGCACGGTCATGCCGATCTGGGCGCGGTCGGCCAGGCAGAAGTCCTTGTTGGTCTTGAACTTCTTGATGCAGCTGAAAATGTAGTCCCAGCGGCCGGCGTTCAGGCCGGCGGAGTGCTCGCGCAGCTCGTACAGGATCTCTTCCATCTCGAAGGCGGCGAGGATGGTCTCGATCAGCACGGTACCCTTGATGGTGCCGCGGGCGATGCCCAGCTCGTCCTGCGCGAAGCAGAAGATGTCGTTCCACAGGCGCGCCTCGAGGTGCGACTCCATCTTCGGCAGGTAGTAGTAGGTGGCGCTACCGTTGGCAACCAGGTGCTTGATGTTGTGATAGAAGGACAGCGCGAAGTCGAAGATGGCGCCGGACACGATGTCGCCGTCGATCTTCACGTGCTTTTCCATCAGGTGCCAGCCGCGCGGACGCACCAGCAGGGTGGCGATCTGATCGTTCAGCTTGTATTCCTTGCCCTGCGGCGAGGTGAAGCTGATGGTCTTGCGGTAGGCATCGCGGACGTTGATCTGGCCCTGGATCTGGTTTTCCCAGCTCGGACAGTTGGCATCTTCGAAGTCGGTCATGAAGATCTTGGCGCCGGAGTTGAGCGCGTTGATCATCATCTTGCGTTCTACCGGGCCGGTGATCTCGACGCGGCGATCGAGCAGGTCCTTCGGCAGCGGCGCGATCTTCCAGTCGCCGTTGCGGATCTCTGCCGTCTCCGGCAGAAAATCAGGTAGCTTTCCGCTGTCAAGGGCTTTCTGTCGAGTGATGCGTGCCTGCAACAATTCGCGGCGGCGCGGCTCAAATTTGCGATGAAGTTTGGAAATGAATTCCATTGCTTCGGGGGTCAGGATCTCGGCAAATTCCGGGGTGATCGAGCCCTCGATCTCAATACCGGCAGGGTAGGTTGGTCGAGTCATCATGCGTTTTCCTGAATTTTGCGCGGGCGGTTATCCGCCTCTTTCTCAATGGTTGTCAGATTAGGCAATGCGAACGCCGCAACGTTCGGTAAAACAACACCTTACGTCGCGGCGAGGGCCTGTGTCGAGCAGGGGGCGCTCAGTGGAACTGGGCTTCTTCCGTGGACCCTTTCAGGGCTGTGGTGGACGATTGTCCGCCCTGGATGGTCTGGGTAACGGCATCGAAGTAACCGGTCCCCACTTCACGCTGGTGTTTGACTGCAGTGAAACCGCGTTCCGCTGCGGCGAACTCTTTTTGCTGCAGTTCCACAAACGCTTTCATGTTCTCACGAGCGTAGCCGTAAGCCAAGTCGAACATCGAGTAGTTGAGGCTGTGGAAGCCTGCCAAGGTGATGAACTGGAAGCGATAACCCATCGCGCCGAGCTCGCGCTGGAACTTGGCGATGGTCGCGTCGTCGAGGTTCTTCTTCCAGTTGAACGACGGCGAGCAGTTGTACGCCAGCATCTTGCCCGGGAACTCAGCATGGATCGCCTCGGCGAACTTGCGTGCATATTCCAGATCCGGGGTGCCGGTTTCACACCAGATCAGATCGACGTACGGCGCGTAGGCAAGGCCGCGGGCGATCGCCTGTTCGAGACCCGCCTTGACGCGGTAGAAGCCTTCCACGGTGCGCTCGCCGGTGCAGAACGGCTTGTCGCGGTCGTCGACGTCGGTGGTCAAGAGGTCGGCCGCCTCGGCATCGGTACGGGCGATGATCACGGTCGGCACGCCCATCACGTCGGCTGCCAGACGTGCAGCGGAGAGCTTTTCCACTGCTTCGCGGGTCGGCACCAGCACCTTGCCGCCCATGTGGCCACATTTCTTCACCGAGGCGAGCTGGTCTTCGAAGTGTACGCCGGCGGCGCCTGCTTCGATCATCGACTTCATCAGTTCATGCGCGTTCAGTACGCCACCGAAACCGGCTTCGGCATCGGCCACGATCGGCAGGAAGTAGTCGATGAAGTTGGCGTCGCCTTCGTTCACCCCTTCGGAATGCTGGATCTGGTCGGCGCGCTGGAAGGTGTTATTGATGCGTTCGACCACGGCCGGTACCGAGTTGGCCGGGTAGAGCGACTGGTCCGGGTACATCTGGCCGGCGATGTTCGCGTCGGCGGCTACCTGCCAGCCGGACAGGTAGACTGCCTTCAGGCCGGCCTTGGCCTGCTGCATTGCCTGGGCGCCGGTCAGGGCACCGAGCGCGTTGATGAACGGCTCGTTGGTGATGTGCTGCCAGAGCTTGTCGGCGCCGCGGCGGGCCAGGGTGTGCTCGATCTGCAGCGAGCCGCGCAGGCGCTCGACATCGGCGGCGGTGTAGGTGCGGGTGATGCCTTTCCAGCGCGGGTTGGTGTCCCAGTCGTGTTGAATGGCGGCAATGCGTTGTTCGCGGGTGGTCATGGTGCTCTCCCTATTCCTTGGTAGGTTTCCTCGGTGCCGGCTTTAAAGGTCGGCGCTGTTTTCTTCCTTTCGGTCTGCTGTCGACGAACGGCAGGCCGATCTTGCGATCTGTCGCCAGTTTGGTTGCGACTGGCTTCGCTGCGGTGCGGCATTTCTAGGTGCCGTCTGGTGTCGTTGTGCTTCCATTAAATCACATTTTTTTGTGCTGTGAAGCCATTTTTAGCTAATAAAATCAGGGTTATTCACAAACAAACATGTCTGGTTAAAATCGAAAAAAAATGGTGCTGTGCTGTGCTGTCTTTGCGAACAATTTGCGCTGTTTTTTAAAAAGTGTCGACACTTTTGCAAAAAAAGGTTGTGGCGGTGGTGCGACGGGCAGGGGGGGGCGGTGAGGCGGGCTAGCCGTGGCGGGCAGAGATGGCACCATTAGGCTTGGGTGAATCTCGCCGGTGGCGGGTGATAGTTGGACAGAAAGTGCCAATGGCAGAGCGCTTTGTTTCCGAAATGCGCCAATTCAATGACGTCTAAGATTTTTATCTTTATATGAAGATATAAAGTTGAGAGAAAACAATGGTATGGATGGCATCGATTGATTTTGTCTCAAATTCATAAAATGGAATTGACATCCATCAGGTGGAAACTACAGTATGGCGGCCAGTAAGAAACACACATAACAATCTTAAGCAGAGCAGTGCCTGATTGAGAGTAGATGGAGAAGCCAGATGAACCCGTTGCTGTTTAGGGTGGAGGATCGCCCGCCCGTGTTGACCTCCCTGTTGCTTGCCGCCCAGCATCTGCTGGCCGCCCTGGGGGGCATCATTGCCGTGCCACTGGTGATAGGCGGCGCGTTGCGCCTGCCGGCCGATCAGGTGGTCGCGCTGGTCAATGCCGCGCTACTCGGCTCGGGTATCGTCACCATCATTCAATGCAAGGGCGTCGGGCCGGTCGGCATTCGCCTGCCCTGTGTGATGGGCACCAGCTTCGCCTTCGTCGGTGCGGCGATCAGCGTCGGCATGGAACATGGTGTGCCGGGCATTCTCGGCTCGTCGTTGGTCGGCTCGCTGGTGATGATCTCCGGTAGCTTCTTCATGCCGCAGATCCGCAAGCTGTTCCCGCACGCCGTCACCGGTGTGGTGGTGGCCATGATCGGCCTGTCGCTGGTGCCGGTGGCGATCGACTGGGCTGCCGGTGGCGCCCATTCGGCCAACTACGGCGACCCGGTCAATCTGGGTATTGCCTTCCTGGTGCTGGTTTCGGTGATCGGGTTGGTGCAGTGGGGCAAGGGCATCATCTCGGCGTCGGCGATCGTGATCGGCATGTTCGTTGGCTATCTGGTCTGTCTGCTGATGGGTAAGGTCGATTTCACCCAGGTGCAGCATGCCGTGGTGTTCGCGCTGCCGCAGCCGCTGCATTTCGGGCTGTCCTTTCCTCCGTCCGGTATCGTGGCGATGTCGATCGCCTATATGGTCACCATGGTGGAGACCACCGGTACCTTCATGGCGCTCGGCTCGGCCACGAAAACCGAGGTGGACGGCAAGCGGTTGTCCAGCGGCATCCTGTGTGATGGCGTCGGCTCGGCCTTCGCCTCGTTGGTGTCGAGTCCGCCGGTGTCGACCTTTGCCCAGAATGTCGGCGTGGTGTCGTTGACCGGGGTGGCCAGCCGCCATGTGGTGGCCTTTACCGGCGTGATGCTGCTGCTGGCCGGCCTGTTCCCGGTGCTTGGCGCGCTGGTGGTGACGGTGCCGCAGCCGGTGCTGGGAGGGGCGGGTTTGATGATGTTCGCGATGATCATTTCGGCCGGCATCCAGATGCTGGGCAAGGTCGAGCATACCAAGCGCAATGGCCTGATCATCGCGGTGGCGATCGGCTGCGGCCTGGCGGTGACGGCGCGACCGGAGCTGCTGTCTAAGCTTCCGGCCTTCGTCAAGGAAGTGTTCGGCTCCGGGATTACCGTCGGTGCGCTGGTGGCGGTGCTGCTCAATCTGCTGCTGCCGGGCCGTCCGGTCGAGAGCGAACATGAGCACGAGCTGCAGGCGCGCGAACTCGAGGAGATTGCCAGCGAGGCTGCCTGAGCCGACGGAGAGATTCCAATTGAAGGCCCACCGCGCGCGGTGGGCCTTTGCTTTTTAAATGCCGATATAGATGATTGGAATTTGTTTCTGCAAAGCATTGTTCGACAATCGGCATGTATTTTTATTGAGATAAATTCCCGGTAATTTCTGGTAAAAATCCAGTTTTTCTATGAAAAAAACATGATCTGATGGTTTTTGTGAAAATGGAATTGACATCCATTACGTGAAGTTGACAAGATTGCCGCCTTAAAAATTTTAACAACAAGACTCTTTAGGCTGGCGGTAGTCGACCGTGTCCAATTCGATTGAGGAGATGCAGGATGGAACAGTTGCTGTACAACGTGGAGGACCGGCCGCCATTGGCGACGTCGTTCTTGCTGGCCGCCCAGCATTTGCTGGCTGCGCTGGGCGGCATCATCGCGGTGCCGCTGGTGGTGGGCGGCGTGCTGAAGCTGCCGACCGAGCAGGTAGTGGCGCTGGTGAACGCGGCACTGATGGTGTCGGGCGTGGTAACGATCATCCAGTGCAAGGGCGTCGGCCCGATCGGCATCAAGCTGCCCTGTGTGATGGGTACCAGCTTCACCTTCGTGGCCGCCGCGATCGCCGTCGGCTTCGAGCACGGCATGGCGGGGGTTCTCGGGTCGTCGCTGGTCGGCTCCTTCGTGATGATCGTCGGCAGCTTCTTCATGCCGCAGATCCGCAAGCTGTTCCCGCCGGTGGTGACCGGCACGGTGGTAACGATGATCGGCCTGTCGCTGATTCCGGTGGCGATCGACTGGTTCGCCGGCGGCCAGGTGGGCTCGGCGCACTATGCCGATCCGGCCAACCTCGGCATCGCGCTGTTCGTGCTGATCCTGGTGATCGGGCTGGTGCAGTGGGGCAAGGGCATCATTTCGGCGGCGGCGATCGTGATCGGCATGTTTGTCGGCTACCTGGTCTGCCTGGCGTTCGGCCTGGTGGATTTCTCGGCGGTGCATCAGGCGCAGTCGTTTGCGGTGCCGCAGCCGCTGCACTTCGGCCTGGCCTTCCCGATCTCGGGCATCGTCGGCATGTCGATCGCCTACCTGGTGACTATCGTCGAATCGACCGGTAACTTCCTGGCGCTGGGCGCGGCCACCAAGACCCCGATGAGCGGCAAGAAGATCGCCCGCGGCGTTCTGTGCGATGGCGTCGGCTCGGCGCTGGCCGCGGTGATGTCGACCACGCCGTTCTCGTCGTTCGCGCAGAACATCGGTGTGGTGTCGCTGACCGGGGTGGCCAGCCGTCACGTGGTGACGCTGACAGGCATGCTGCTGGTGCTGGCCGGGTTGTTTCCGATCCTCGGGGCATTTATCGTGACCATCCCGCTGCCGGTGCTCGGTGGCGCGGGGCTGATGATGTTCGCGATGATCATCGCTGCCGGCATCCAGATGCTCGGCCGGGTCGAACATACCAAGCGCAACGGCCTGATCATTGCGGTGGCAATCGGGTGTGGCGTGGCGGTGACGATGCGTCCGGAACTGCTGGCCAAACTGCCAGCCTTCATCAAGGAAGTCTTCGCTTCGGGCATCACCGTGGGCTCGCTGGTGGCGTTGTTCCTGAATCTGATCCTGCCGGGCCGTCCGACTCAGGTCATTGACGAGCACGAGGGCGAGTTCATTGAAGAGATTGCTCGCGAGACGGTGTAAGTCTCACTGCATATAAATGAGCCGATCGGCTCCCGAAAGTAATCGGGGGCCGTTTTTGTTTGTCGGGCAGGCCGGTGGCGACAGAAAACGTGGCGATCAGTGTCGATCGCTCTTGAATTACCGGTTAAAGACCTTACCTTGATCCAGTCTTTACCATTGTCGGATTCAGTTAAGGAATCGTCATGCAGGAAAACGAGAACAGCAAGCAAGGGGCGGTGGATGCCGCGGATATCGCCATCGACAAATTGGCCGAAGCAGCCGGCGTCGAAGCGAGTGACGACGCGACCCGAATCGCCGAGCTGGAGAAGGAAGTCGCCGAGCTGAAGGACAACTTCCTGCGCGCCCGCGCCGACGCTGACAATCTGCGTCGCCGCGCGACCGAAGACGTGCAGAACGCCCGCAAGTTTGCGATCAACAAGTTTGCCGGCGAGCTGCTTAGCGTGAAGGACAGCCTGGAGATGGCGCTAGCCGACCAGAGCGGTCAGTTCGACGCGTTGAAATTCGGTGTGGACCTGACGCTGAAGCAACTGGCCTCCGCGTTCGACAAGGCCGACATCAGCGAAGTGAACCCGATCGGCGAGAAGCTCGACCCGCACAAGCATCAAGCGATCAGCGCCGAGGAGTCGGACGCCGAGCCGAACACCGTGATTCGCGTGATGCAGAAGGGCTATACCGTGGCCGATCGCGTGTTGCGTCCGGCGATGGTGGTGGTCGCGAAGGCCAAGGCATAAATCCCCTCTTGAAAACGTGGCGAATGGCCACGATGTAGCTAACCAAGACAGACGATGCCGCCCGGCAAGAGCGGCAAAAAATCGAGTTACAAGGAATAGGAATACAGAATATGGGCAAAATTATCGGTATTGACCTGGGCACCACCAACTCCTGCGTGTCCGTGATCGAAAACGGCCAGCCGAAGGTGATCGAGAACGCCGAAGGCGCGCGTACCACTCCGTCGATCATCGCCTACATGGACGACGGCGAGATCCTGGTCGGCGCCCCGGCCAAGCGCCAGGCGGTCACCAACCCGAAGCACACCCTGTACGCGGTGAAGCGCCTGATCGGTCGCCGCTTCGAAGACAAGGAAGTACAAAAAGACATCGACCTGATGCCGTTCGAAATCACCAAGGCGAAGAACGGCGACGCCTGGGTGAAAGTGAACGACCAGGAACTGGCCCCGCCGCAAATCTCGGCTGAAGTGCTGCGCAAGATGAAGAAGGCGGCCGAGGACTACCTGGGCGAGGAAGTGACCGAGGCGGTGATCACCGTACCGGCCTACTTCAACGACAGCCAGCGTCAGGCCACCAAGGACGCAGGCCGCATCGCCGGCCTGGAAGTGAAGCGCATCATCAACGAACCGACCGCCGCTGCACTGGCGTTCGGCATGGACAAGCACGAGAAGGGCGACACCAAGATTGCCGTGTACGACCTGGGCGGCGGTACCTTCGACATCTCGATCATCGAGATCGCCGACGTTGACGGCGACAAGCAATTCGAAGTGCTGGCCACCAACGGCGACACCTTCCTCGGCGGCGAAGACTTCGACCAGCGCGTCATCGACTACATCGTGACCGAGTTCAAGCGCGAACAGGGCGTGGACCTGAAGAACGACGTGATGGCGCTGCAGCGTCTGAAGGAAGCGGCCGAGAAGGCCAAGATCGAGCTGTCGAGCGCCGCGCAGACCGAGGTGAACCTGCCGTACATCACCATGGACGCGACCGGTCCGAAGCACCTGGCGATGAAGATCACCCGTGCCAAGTTCGAGAGCCTGGTGGAAGACCTGATCGAGCGTTCGATCGAGCCGTGCCGCGTGGCCCTGAAGGACGCCGGCCTGTCGATCAACGACATCCACGACGTGATCCTGGTCGGCGGTCAGACCCGCATGCCGAAGGTGATCGACAAGGTGAAGGAGTTCTTCGGCAAGGAAGCGCGCCGCGACGTGAACCCGGACGAAGCCGTGGCCGTTGGCGCCGCGATCCAGGGTTCGGTGCTGGCCGGTGACCGTACCGACGTGCTGCTGCTGGATGTGACCCCGCTGTCGCTCGGTATCGAGACGATGGGCGGCATCATGACCAAGCTGATCCAGAAGAACACCACGATCCCGACCAAGGCGACCCAGACCTTCTCGACCGCCGAGGACAACCAGAACGCGGTGACCATCCATGTGCTGCAGGGCGAGCGTGAGCGCGCTTCGGCCAACAAGTCGCTGGGTCAGTTCAACCTGTCGGACATTCCGCCGGCACCGCGCGGCATGCCGCAGATCGAAGTGACCTTCGACATCGACGCCAACGGCATTCTGCATGTATCGGCGAAGGACAAGGGCACCGGCAAGCAGGCCAACATCACCATCCAGGCGTCGTCGGGTCTGTCGGAAGCCGAGATCGAGCGCATGGTGCAGGACGCCGAGGCCAACGCCGAGGAAGACAAGAAGCTGGCCGAACTGGTGCAAGCCAAGAACCAGGCCGAAGGCTTGATCCACTCGGTGAAGAAATCGCTGACCGAGTACGGCGACAAGATCGATGCCGCCGAAAAGGCCAAGATCGAAGCCGCGCTGAAAGAAGCCGAAGAAGTGGTGAAGGGCGACGACAAGGAAGTGATCGACGCCAAGGTACAGGCGCTGATGGAAGCGTCGCACAAGCTGGCTGAGCAGATGTACGCTCAGCAGCAGCCGGAAGGCGAAGCGGCCGCCGGTGCCGACGCCAAGAAGGACGACGGCAACGTGGTCGACGCTGAGTTCGAAGAAGTGAAGGACAAGAAGTAAGCGTTGAGGTCCCGAGCCTGTTCAGACTCTGTCGCGAGCGGCCCTCAGCGGGGTGAAGCGCAGCGCAGGAACCGGAATGTACAGCAGTACATGAGGATTCCGAGCCGCACATGAACCCCGATCAGGGACGCGTAGCAGGAGGATGACAGGCTCGAGAGGCACAGGGGCGGGTGGGGAATGATCCCGCCGGCCTCTGTGCCTTTGCTGTTTCGGCATTTCCGTTTTCGGCCACCCTTTGCAGTGGGCCACAAGGTTAAGACACCATGTCCAAACGTGACTATTACGACGTGCTCGGCGTCAATCGCGATGCGTCCGACGACGACATCAAGAAGGCGTATCGCAAGCTGGCGATGAAGTACCATCCGGACCGCAACCCGGACAGCAAGGAAGCCGAGGACAAGTTCAAGGAAGTGAAGGAGGCGTACGAGATCCTGTCCGAATCGGACAAGCGTGCCGCCTACGATCAGTTCGGCCATGCCGGCGTTGACCCGAACATGGGCGCGGGCGGTGGCTTCCGCGGTGGTGCCGGCGGCTTCGGCGACTTTGCCGACGCGTTCGGCGACATCTTCGGCGACATCTTCGGTGGTCGCGCGGGCGGCGGCGGGCGTTCCAACGTCTACCGTGGTGCAGACCTGCGCTACAACATGGAGATCACGCTCGAAGAGGCTGCCAAGGGCTGCGAGCGTCAGATCCGCATCCCGACCCACGAGAACTGCGATGTTTGCCACGGCACGGGCGCCAAGCCGGGTACCAGCCCGAAGACCTGCTCGACCTGCGGTGGCCATGGCCAGGTGCGTGTGTCGCAAGGCTTCTTCTCGGTGCAGCAGACCTGCCCGACCTGCCACGGCAGCGGCAAGCAGATCACCGACCCGTGCACCAAGTGCCACGGCGCCGGCCAGCTGAAGACGCACAAGACGCTGAACGTGAAGATCCCGGCCGGCGTCGACGAGGGCGATCGCATCCGTCTGGCGGGCGAGGGCGAGCCGGGCACCAACGGCGGCCCGTCCGGTGACCTGTACGTGGTCACCCACATCAAGCAGCATGCGGTGTTCCAGCGCGACGGCATGGACCTGCACTGCGAGATGCCGATCACCTTCGCCACGGCGGCACTGGGCGGCGAGATCGAGATCCCGACGCTGGACGGCATGGCCAAGATGAAGATCCCGGCCGAGACTCAGTCGGGCAAGGTGTTCCGCCTGCGCGGCAAGGGCGTGAAGGCGGTGCGCGGCAACGACTACGGCGACCTGATGTGCCATGTGGTGGTCGAGACCCCGGTGAAGCTGACCGATCGCCAGAAGGAACTGCTGCGCGAGTTCGAGCAGATCGGCGAGGGCGACAAGGCCACTCACAACCCGCGCGCCAAGTCGTTTATGGACAAGCTGCGCGAGTTCTTCGACTAAGCTTGCTACGCGATGCGTTTGAGAACGGCGGCCGATTGGCCGCCGTTTTTTCATGTCTGCTTTTCGGAAGGGCTGACTCGTATACTTGAAGAGGTCAAAAGCCCAACCCCTCTCGTTATGATCATCGCCGGTGATGTGCCGCCTGTCGCCGGCCCGTTTTTGCCGGGCCGAGTCGCAAAGAGTAGACTGCCTGTTTTTCTGTTAAAGACCGCTGCCATGCTGCATTCGATCTGGTTCTGGATCGTGATTATCGTCGCGCCGATCGCCACCGTGGTCGGCACGCTGGTGCGGCTGGCCAAGCGTGAGCCGCCGCTGAATCTGCCCCCCGGCGTGTCGCCCGGTACCTACCGTCGCTTCGACGACGACCCGCCCGAGGACGATGAGCCGCTGAAGAAGGACGAGCCGCCGCGTCAGCGTTGACGCGTTTTTTTGCGTGCTTTGCCTGTGACCGGTTGAACCGCTTGTCAGGACAATGGTCTGTAACAGCACCGATTTAATAACGGGAGTGATCATGATTTTTGCCAACCGCTATGCTTCGTCGACCCGGATGCGCCGGATGCGTCGTGACGAGTTTTCGCGCCGATTGATGCGCGAGAACGTGCTGACCACCAACGACCTGATCTATCCGGTATTCGTGCTCGATGGCGCCAACCGCGAGCAGGCGGTGCCGTCGATGCCGGGCGTGGCGCGCCAGAGCCTGGACAAGCTGCTCTACACCGCCGAAGAAATGGTCAAGCTGGGCATCCCGATGATCGCGCTGTTCCCGGTGATCGAGTCGGGCAAGACCGAGCTGGCCGAAGAGGCGTACAACCCGGATGGCCTGGTGCCGCGCGTGATCCGCGAGCTGAAGGCGCGCTTCCCGGAGCTGGGCGTGATGACCGACGTGGCGCTCGACCCGTACACCATCCATGGCCAGGACGGCCTGCTCGACGCGTCCGGCTACGTGATCAACGACGAGACTGTCGACGTGCTGGTGCGCCAGGCGCTGTGTCATGCGGAGGCCGGCGCCGAGGTGGTGGCGCCTAGCGACATGATGGACGGCCGCATCGGGGCGATCCGCGAGTCGCTGGAAGAGGCCGGGTTGATCCACACCCGCATCATGGCGTACTCGGCCAAGTACGCCTCGGCGTTCTACGGCCCGTTCCGCGACGCGGTCGGCTCTTCGGCCAACCTTGGCAAGGCCGACAAGTTCACCTACCAAATGGACCCGGCCAACAGCGACGAAGCGCTGCAGGAAATCGCGCTGGACCTCGCCGAGGGGGCCGATATGGTGATGGTGAAGCCGGGCATGCCATACCTCGACGTGATCCGCCGCGTGAAGGACGAGTTCAAGGTGCCGACCTTCGCCTACCAGGTGTCCGGCGAGTACGCGATGCTGAAAGCGGCGTTCGCCAACGGTTGGTTGAACGAACAGGCCTGTATGATGGAATCGTTGGTGGCGTTCAAGCGCGCCGGCGCAGATGGCATCCTGACGTATTTTGCACTGGACGCCGCGCGCGCTTTGCAACGCTGAGTACCCGAGTTCTTCCGGCGTTATTGTCCTGCCTGGCCCTATGACTTTCACTGCTTAGTGGGGCACTCGCCAACTGGCAGGGCAGTGGCCCTGTCGCTGTAGCAAAAACCACCCCGCCTGCGAATGCAGGCGGGTTTTTTATTGCGACCTGTTACGTGGGGCCGGTCAAAACCGGCCGCTTTGGCTACAATCGACGCAGACAGGGCCGGAGCGCGCTCTTTCGGCCAACCTTGCCGGCAGCGCACCGCTCCATGCTCCCGTTTCTGAACACTGTTACCGGCCACCCCGGCGGCAGTGCGCTCGCTTGTGTAACCGACACGTACAGAGTCTTTCATGAACCATACCTATCTCGCCCATCTCGAGGCCACGCTGAACCAGATCCGCGCCGACGGCTTCGAGAAGCCCGAACGCATCATCGCCACCCCGCAGGGCGCTGGCATTACGCTGGCCGACGGTTCCGCGGTGCTGAACTTCTGCGCCAACAACTATCTGGGGCTCGCCGATGACGCGCGGCTGATCTCCGCCGCCAAGCAGGGCCTCGACGACTACGGCTACGGCTGCGCCTCGGTGCGCTTCATTTGCGGCACCCAGAGCGTGCACAAGGAGCTCGAGGCGGCGATTTCGCGCTTTCTCGGCACTGACGACACCATCCTGTATTCGAGCTGCTTCGACGCCAACGGTGGCGTGTTCGAGACGCTGCTGAGCGAGGCGGACGCGGTGATCTCGGACGAGCTGAACCACGCGTCGATCATCGACGGCATTCGGTTGTGCAAGGCTCGGCGCTACCGCTACAAGAATAACGACATGGCCGACCTCGAGGCACAGCTCAAGGCTGCCGACGAGGCAGGCGCACGCTTCAAGCTGATCGTCACCGACGGCGTGTTCTCGATGGACGGCATCATCGCCAACCTGAAGGGCATCTGTGATCTGGCCGAACGCTATGACGCGCTGGTAATGGTGGACGACTCGCACGCGGTCGGCTTTATCGGCGACACCGGCGCCGGTACCCCGGAATACTGCGGCGTGGCCGACCGGGTCGACATCTACACCGGCACGTTGGGCAAGGCGCTCGGCGGCGCATCGGGTGGCTACGTGTCGGCGCACAAGCCGATCGTCGAGCTCTTGCGCCAGCGCTCGCGCCCCTATCTGTTCTCCAACAGCCTGGCCCCGGCGCTGGCCGCCACCAGCCTGAAAGTGCTGGAGATCCTCGCGTCCGACGAGGGGCGCCAGCTGCGCGAGCGGCTGAAGACCAACGCCGAGCTGTTCCGCAATGAGATGGCTGAAGCCGGCTTCGAGCTGGTGCCGGGCGAGCACCCGATCATCCCGGTGATGCTCGGCGACGCGCGCCTGGCCGGCGAGATGGCGGCCGAACTCTTGAAGGAAGGCGTGTACGTGATCGGCTTCTCCTACCCTGTGGTGCCGAAAGGCAAGGCACGCATCCGCACCCAGATGTCGGCAGGCCACACCACCGAGCAGGTGCAGCAGGCGGTGGCGGCGTTCATCAAGGTAGGGCAGAAGCTGGGCGTGATCCCGGCATAATGATCATGGCGGGCGGCGCATCACCTGTTGCCGTTTGCCGAGCGGCCCCGATAGCGGGCCGGATTAAGACAGGGTGGGCCGGGGCGATCCTTCGGCTAACCCGACAAGGACAAGTAGAGGCAGCTTCATGAAAGCATTGGCAAAACTGCAACCGGCCAAGGGTCTGACGATGACCGACGTGGCCGTGCCGGAAATCGGCCACAACGATCTGTTGATCAAGATCACCAAGACCGCGATCTGCGGCACCGACATCCACATCTGGAACTGGGACGACTGGGCGCAGAAGACCATCCCGGTGCCGATGCACGTCGGCCACGAATACGTCGGTGTGGTCGCCGGCATCGGCTCGGAAGTGCAGGGCTTCAAGCTCGGCCAGCGCGTGTCCGGCGAAGGCCACATCACCTGCGGCTACTGCCGCAACTGCCGCGCCGGCCGCCGCCACCTGTGCCGCAATACCGTCGGCGTCGGCGTGAACCGCCCGGGCGCCTTCGCCGAATACCTGGTGATTCCGGCGTTCAACGCCTTCCCGATCCCGGACGACATCTCCGATGACCTGGCATCGATCTTCGACCCGTTCGGCAACGCGGTGCACACCGCGCTGAGCTTCAACCTGGTCGGCGAGGACGTGCTGATCACCGGCGCCGGCCCGATCGGCATCATGGCGGTGGCGATCGCACGCCACGTCGGCGCGCGTCACGTGGTGATCACCGATGTCAACGAGTACCGGCTGGGTCTGGCCGAGAAGATGGGCGCGACCCGAGCGGTCAACGTCGCCAAGCAGGACCTGAAGGCAGTGATGGCCGAGCTGGACATGCACGAGGGCTTCGACGTCGGCCTGGAGATGTCCGGCAACCCGCAGGCATTCCGTCAGCTGCTCGACGTGATGAACCACGGCGGCAAGGTGGCGCTGCTCGGCATCCCGCCGGACAACACCGCGATCGACTGGAACCAGGTGATCTTCAAGGGCTTGGAGATCAAGGGCATCTACGGCCGCGAGATGTTCGAGACCTGGTACAAGATGGTGGCGCTGCTGCAATCGGGCCTCGATATCAGCCCGATCATCACTCACCATTACAAGGTCGACGACTTCGAAGCCGGCTTCGAGGCGATGCTGTCCGGGCAGTCGGGCAAGGTGATCCTGGACTGGCAGGCGGCGTAAGCGCCGACGACTGACCGCTAAGTTGGTCTAACGGGCCGGCTCCTCATGGGGCCGGCCCGTTGTCATTGGGGCTGCGTGAAAGCGTCGGTGCTTTTGAGTCATTCCCCCTTGGTGAAGCCGAAGTGATGGCTATCGCTCCCTATTGCGCTGCCGTTGGCAGCAGGGCCGGTGTCGGATTTGCGTGATCCAGTGACAGGGCTCGGCAGTGTGTGCCGGCTTTGGCCGTCGCCGGCCTCGGCCCAGCATCGCTCTGCAGTCATGTTGCTAATGTCCTAGTCATTCAGTGTGAAGGACATATACCGCCAATCCGGCGCGATGCTTGCTTTCCCGCGTCGGTAAAGGCAAGTAAAATCGATCCAATTTTGTCCATTACCCATTCACGTGACATGCTGACTTTCCAGGAAATCATCCTCACGCTGCAGAACTACTGGAATCGCCAGGGCTGTGCCCTGCTGCAGCCCTACGATACCGAAGTCGGCGCCGGCACCTCGCACACCGCCACCTTCCTGCGCGCCCTCGGCCCGGAGCCGTGGAACGCCGCCTATGTGCAGCCGTCGCGCCGCCCGAAGGACGGCCGCTACGGTGAGAACCCGAACCGATTGTTCCAGCACCACCAGTTCCAGGTGGTGTTGAAGCCGTCGCCGCCGAACATCCAGGACCTGTACCTCGGTTCGCTGAAGGAACTGGGCCTCGATCCGACCCAGCACGACATCCGCTTCGTCGAGGACAACTGGGAAAACCCGACGCTGGGCGCCTGGGGCCTCGGTTGGGAAGTGTGGCTGAACGGCATGGAAGTGACCCAGTTCACCTACTTCCAGCAGGTGGGCGGCCTCGATTGCAAGCCGGTGCTCGGCGAGATCACCTACGGTCTCGAGCGTCTGGCGATGTACCTGCAGAACATCGAGAACGTCTACGAGCTGGTGTGGACCTACCTGCCGGACGGCACCCCGGTCACCTACGGCAATGTGTTCTTCCAGAACGAGGTGGAGCAGTCGAAGTACGCCTTCGAGCACAGCAACGTCGAATTGCTGTTCCGCCAGTTCAACGACTACGAGGCCGAGGCCAAGCGCTTGCTGGAAGCCGGCCTGCCGCTGCCGGGCTACGAGATGATCCTCAAGGCCGGCCACACCTTCAACCTGCTCGATGCGCGCGGTTCGATCTCGGTGACCGAGCGCGCCACCTACATTGGCCGCATCCGCAACCTGGCGCGCGGCGTGGCGCAGGCCTACTACGACTCGCGCGAAGCCCTGGGCTTCCCGATGCTCAAGCGCGACTGACCCGAGCCGCGCCGCCGTGCCATCGCCGGCGGCGCATTCGTGCGACCGAACAGAACAGACACCATGAACGCAACCCTGCTGATTGAACTTTTGACCGAGGAACTGCCGCCGAAGGCGCTGCCTCAGCTGGCGGCCAGCTTCGCCGACACGATTAGCGACGAACTGAGGAAACTGCAGTTTGCCGCCGCCGATGCCAATGTGCACGTGTTCGCCTCCCCGCGCCGCCTGGCGGTGCAGATCGCCGGCGTGCTGGCATTGCAGCCGGACCAGCACATCGTGAAGAAAGGCCCGTCGCTCGCCGCCGGCATGAAAGACGGCGTGCCGACCAAGGCGCTGGAAGGCTTCGCCCGCTCCTGCGGCGTCAGCGTCGACGAGCTGACCGTCTCCAACGACGGCAAGCAGGACGTGTACGCCTACGAGTCGACCAAGACCGGCGAACCGCTGTCCGCCGCGCTGTCCGACATCGTGGCCTCCGCGCTGAAGAAGCTGCCGGTGCCGAAGCTGATGCGCTGGTCCGACCTGGACCACCAGTTCGTGCGTCCGGTGCACGGCCTGATCATGCTGCACGGTGACCAAGTGGTGCCGGGCGAGGTGCTGGGCCTTAAGAGCGGCAACGCCACCCGCGGCCACCGCTTCCTGTCGCAGGGCGAGGTGGTGATCAGCCACGCCGACCAGTACCCGGTCGAACTCTTCGAACAGGGCAAGGTGGTGGCGAGCTTCGATACCCGCCGCAGCCTGATCCGTCACCGCCTTGACAAGCACGCCGCCGACCTTGGCGCGACCATCGCCGCCGATGACGCGCTGATCGACGAGGTGACCGCGCTGGTCGAGTGGCCGGTGGTGCTGGAGGCCGGCTTCGAGGCCGAGTTCCTGCGCGTGCCGCAGGAGTGCCTGATCCTGACTATGCAGCAGAACCAGAAGTATTTCCCGCTCTTGGACGGTCAGGGCAAGCTGATGAACCGCTTCCTCCTGGTATCCAACCTGGAGGCGGCAGACCCGTCCAACATCATCCACGGCAACGAGCGCGTGTTGCGCGCGCGCCTGTCGGACGCCAAGTTCTTCTTTGAGCAGGACCAGAAGCACCGCCTCGACACCCGTCTGTCGCGTTTGGCGCACGTGGTCTACCACAACAAGATCGGCACCGTGCTGGAGCGCGTCGAGCGCCTGCAGGCGATCGCCGGCGGCATCGCCGCGCAGCTGGGGGCGGATCAGGACCGTGCCGAAAGCGCCGCCTACCTCGCCAAGGCCGACCTCGTCACCGACATGGTCGGCGAGTTCCCGGAACTGCAGGGCGTGATGGGCATGTATTACGCGCTGCACGACGGTCACGACCCGGAGGTGGCTGCCGCGATCGAGGGCCACTACCACCCGCGCTTCGCCGGCGACACGCTGCCGGTCGGCCCGATCGCTACCGCGGTGGCGCTGGCCGACAAGCTCGAAACCCTGGTCGGCATCTGGGGCATCGGCCTGATCCCGACCGGCGACAAGGACCCGTTCGCGCTGCGCCGCGCCGCGCTGGGCGTGCTGCGCATGCTGCTCGAATCGCCGCTGAGCCTGAAGGCACTGCTGAAGCTGGTAGCCGAGGTCTTCCCGGCCGGCAAGCTGGCGGCCAACACAGCCGACGAGCTGTACGGCTTCATGCTTGAACGCCTCAGAAACTTGTTGCGCATGGAGCTTCTAGAGGAGGGTAGTGTTGTGCCAAACCTCGCTGCGCAACATGCATTTGCTCAAGAGGTTCATGCACAAGTTAATGCTGGCAAGCTTTCTACTCAGGAAGCTGGGGAGATGCTAGCGGGTCAGTTGTCTGGTAATAGACCAGTTATTGATTTGAGTGTTATCGACGCCGTGCTGGCGCAGACCCCGGACCGCCTCGACGAGGTGCGTGCGGTGCTGGCCGCGGTGGCCGAGTTCAAGCGCCTGCCGGAAGCGGCCACGCTGGCCGCCGCCAACAAGCGCGTGAAGAACATCCTGAAGAAGGCCGAGGGCGAGGTCGGTGCGGTCAACCCGGCGCTGTTCGCCGAGGCGGCCGAAACCGCGCTGCATCAGGCGGTCGAGGCGCTGGCGCCGCAGGTGGAGGCCAAGTTCGCCGCTCACGACTTCACCGCCGCGCTGTCGCTGCTGGCCGGCCTTAAGGCACCGGTGGATGCGTTCTTCGACGGCGTGATGGTGATGGCCGACGATGCCGCGGTGCGCGCCAACCGGATCGCGCTGTTGGCGCGCCTGTCGGCGCTGTTCAACCGCGTGGCTGACATTTCCTTGCTGGCCGAGTAAGGCCGCTGCAAGCGGGCGCACGTCCTCGGGGGAGGGGGCGTGCGCCTTTCGTGTCTCTTGAGGGGATGCTGTGAAACTGGTGATTCTGGACCGCGATGGCGTGATCAATCACGACCGCGACGATTTTGTGAAAAGCCCGGCCGAGTGGGTGCCGATCGACAAGAGCCTGGAGGCGATCTCCAACTTCACCCAGGCCGGTTGGCGCGTGGTGGTGGCGACCAACCAGTCGGGGCTGGGCCGCAAGCTCTACACCGTGCAGGCACTCAATGCCATGCACGAGAAGATGCACCGGCTGGTCGGCCAGGCAGGCGGCCGCATCGACGCGGTGTTGTTCTGTCCGCACACCGCCAACGACAACTGCGATTGCCGCAAGCCCATGCCGGGCATGATCCAGGAGATCGCCCAGCGCTTCAACGCCGACACCAACGGCCTGCCGCTGATCGGCGACAGCCTGCGTGATCTGCAGGCGATTGCCGCAGTCGGTGGCCAGCCGCTGTTGGTAAAGACCGGCAAGGGGGAGAAGACCCTGGCCGCCGGTGGCCTGCCCGAGGGCACGCTGGTGTTCGACAACCTTTTCGATGCTGCCGATTACCTAATCGGCGGTGCCACCGACTGACCGATTTGCAGGAGTGTTCGGCCGGCCTCGAGCTTGGACGAACGGTGTCATTATGTCCATTTTGCTTCGCAACCTGATTTACTGGCTGGTGCTGATCATCATCACGCCGCTGTTTTTCCTTGCCCTGTTCATCGCCGCGCCGCTGCCACGCCGCACCCGCCACGTGATCGGCCAGACCTGGGCGCGTGTGTTGACCTGGACGCTGGTCCACGTGGTCGGCCTGAGGTACAAGGTAATCGGCGCCGAGAACATCGGCGATAATCCCGGCATCATCTGCTCCAAGCACCAGTCCGGCTGGGAAACGCTGGCGCTGCAGGCGATCTTCCCGGCGCAGATCTATGTCGCCAAGCGCGAGCTGTTGTGGATCCCGGTGTTCGGCTGGGGGTTGGCGCTGATGAACCCGATCACCATCAACCGTGCTGACCGAGCGACCGCCAACAACCGGCTGCTGAAACAGGGCAAGGAGCGGCTGCGCCACGGCTTCTGGATCACCGTGTTCCCGGAGGGCACCCGCATCAAGCCGGGCAAGCGCGGCAAGTACAAGCTCGGTGCGGCGCGTCTTGCCAAGACGCTGGAGATGCCGCTGGTGCCGGTGGCTCACAACGCCGGCGAATTCTGGCCGCGCAATGCTTTCATCAAGCAGCCGGGCGAGATCACCGTAGTGATCGGTAAGCCGCTCTATCCGAACGAGGCGCGCGGTCCCGAGGCGTTGATGAGGGAGGCCGAGGAGTGGATCGAGGCGCGCCAGTGCGAGATCGGCGGGGTCGGCCCGTTTGCTAACCCGGACGATCGTGCCCGACGTATTGCATCTCACTCTGCCTGAGGGCAGGGTGCCGGTACGCGTGTCGCGCAAGGCGCGCACGCGCATCTCGTTGCGCATCGCCAATGGCGAGGTGAAGCTGGCCGCCCCGCCCGGGGTGCCGCTGGCCGAATTGCAGCGCATCCTGGAACTTCGCCGCGATTGGATTGCCCAGCAGTGGCGGGCTGCGCCGATCGTGAGCGAGGCGCTGCCGGAGAGAGTCAGCCTGTTCGGTCAGGCGCTGCGACCCGCGCCGTACGAGGGAAAGCGCCGCAGCGTGCGGCGCGATGGCGACACGCTGTGGCTGGCCGGAGCCATCGAACCGGCCGAACAGCGCGCGCTGCTGGCGCAATGGCTAGCGCGGGAGGCGGCGCTGTACCTGCCCGCGCGCACTGCGGCGCTGGCGCGCCATACCGGCCTGATCCCGCGCGAGGTGAAACTCGCTAATGCGCGCGGCCGCTGGGGCAGCTGCAGCAGCGCCGGCGTGGTGCGGCTCAACTGGCGGCTGGTGCAGGCACCGGTGGCGATCAGCGACTACGTGATCGTGCACGAACTCGCCCATCTTCAGCACATGAATCATTCTGCCGCGTTCTGGGCGCTGGTCGGCCAGCATTGTCCGGAGTGGCAGGCCCGGCGCGACTGGCTCAAACAGCATTCGGCCGAGCTGTTCGAAATCGGCTGAGCCCCTGCCGCAGCCAGCAGGTTGGGCGGCGGTTGGCGGCAAGACTTAAGGAGAACCCCCATGCGTCTGTTACACACCATGTTGCGCGTCGGCAACCTCGAGCGCTCGCTGGCGTTCTACCAGGACGTGCTCGGCATGAAGCTGCTGCGCAGGACCGACTATCCGGAAGGTCGCTTCACCCTGGTCTTCGTCGGCTATGGCGACGAGAAGGACACTGCTGTACTTGAACTGACCCATAACTGGGACACCGAATCGTACGAACTGGGCACCGGCTACGGCCACATCGCGGTCGAGGTCGACGACGCGGCCGCCGCTTGTGACGCGGCCCGCGCCAAGGGCGGTAAGGTAACCCGTGAAGCCGGCCCGATGAAGCACGGCACCACGGTGATCGCCTTCATCGAGGATCCGGACGGCTACAAGATCGAGTTCATCCAGAAGGGCCGCCGCTAAGCGACGACGCCCCCTTTCCTCAGAAGCCGTTTTAGAGCCGCTAACAACACTCAGTGAAGCGGCCTTGGCGAGGCGCGCGGCCTCAGACAGTACAAATAGAACGGCAAGACAGCATCACAACGTCAAGTTGTGGCTGCGGTTCTTGGACGGCCGTCGTTGTCGTGGGGCGGCCTGCTCGTCCGGCTGTGCCTAGCGCATGACCTGAAATCGAATCTCCTCCAGAGGGACGAGCCAAGGCACGCTATGCGTCGTATCGTGTTTGGGGCGGACTGTCCGTCCCTTTTTGCAATCGGGCGATATGCCCGTTGGAAGTCGGCGGCTACACTGTGACGTAGCGCCCAACGCTGCGCCTTCGTCGGCGGTTGACCCGCACCGGCTTCCCATCAGACAGGAGAAACAATGACCCCCATCCTGAGGACCCTCTTGCCGCTGCTGCTCTTGGTGCCTGGGCTTGCCCAGGCAGCCGACCTCGACGGCGCGACGCTGAGCCTCGCCTGGGCGATTCCGTTTGCCGGCATCCTGTTGTCGATCGCGCTGTTTCCGATCTTCGCGCCCGGCTTCTGGCACCACCATTTCGGCAAGATCACCGCGATATGGACTGCGCTGTTCCTCGCGCCGTTTGCACTGACCTTCGGCAGCCACGTCACGCTGGCACTGCTGGTGCATGCGCTGCTGACCGAATATGTCCCCTTTATCGTGCTGCTGTTCGCACTCTACACTGTTTCGGGCGGCATCCTGGTGTGGGGCGATCTGCGCGGCTCGGCCAAGCTCAATACCAGCATCCTGGCGATCGGTGCCGTGCTCGCATCGCTGATGGGCACCACCGGTGCGGCGATGCTGCTGATCCGGCCGCTGCTGAGGGCCAACGACAATCGCAAGCACAATGTGCACGTGGTGGTGTTCTTCATCTTCCTCGTCGCCAACGTCGGCGGCGGCCTGACCCCGCTCGGCGACCCGCCGCTGTTCCTCGGTTTCCTGAAGGGCGTGGATTTCTTCTGGACGATGGAGCACATGGCGCTGCCGGTGCTGCTGCTGTCGCTGGCATTGCTGGCGATCTTCTACGCGGTCGACTGCTACTACTTCAAGAAAGAAGGCGTCGAGCCGTATGACCCGAGCGAAGACTCGCCGATCAAGCTGTACGGCACCTTCAACTTCGTGCTCCTCGCCGGTGTGGTCGGCGCGGTGCTGTTGTCGGGCTTCTGGAAGCCGGGCGTCAGTTTCGATGTCATTGGTACCCACTGGGAGCTACAGAATCTGGTGCGCGACCTGTTGCTGCTCCTGCTGGCGTTCGCCTCGCTGGCGATGACGCCGAAGCAGGTGCGTGCCGGCAACGAGTTCAACTGGGCCCCGATCCTGGAGGTCGGCAAGCTGTTTGCCGGCGTCTTTATCACCATCGCCCCGGTGATCGCCATCCTGCGTGCCGGCAGCGATGGTCACTTGGCGGGCCTGGTCGGCATGGTGTCGGGCGAGGATGGCATGCCGATCAATGCGATGTACTTCTGGATGACCGGCATCCTGTCGAGCTTCCTCGACAATGCGCCGACCTATCTGGTGTTCTTCAACCTGGCCGCCGGCGATGCACCCACGCTGATGACTCAGCTGTCGCAGACGCTGCTGGCGATCTCGATGGGCGCGGTGTTCATGGGGGCGATGACCTACATCGGCAACGCACCGAACTTCATGGTCAAGGCGATCGCCGAGCAGCGCGGCGTAGCGATGCCGAGCTTCTTCGGTTACCTCGCCTGGTCCGGCGTGTTCCTGCTGCCGCTGTTCGCGCTGCTGACGCTGGTGTTCTTTCGTCTCTGACGACCCACGACGCTAGCTGAAACGCCCGCCCCTCCGGCGGGCGTTGTTCATAGTGCCTTGCCGCCGTCCGGGTTCGGCCCAGCGTCGAGAAGCGGCGATACGAGGGGGCTGTCGTTTCTCTTGATTTGCCCGATGCACGCCAACACCCGTTTCGTCACCAGCAACCAGCCTGGCCCTCATGAGGGCCACCACCGCGCCCGGCCGTTCGCCAAGCCGCTGGCCGATTTCAACTGTGCAGCCTGGACCGAGGCCCGTGCCGCCTGGGGCGGCGGCACCCCGTTGGTCCTCGACACCGGTTGCGGCGTTAGTCTGTCGACGATCCGTCTGGCCAAACGTCATCCCGATCATTTCGTGCTAGGCGTCGACCCGTCGTTCGACCGGCTGTCGCACGCCAAGCCGCTGGCGTTGCCGGACAACGCGCTGCTGTTGCGTGCCGATCTGGTCGACCTGTGGCGACTGATGGTCGACGACGGCGTGCAGCTGGCCCAGCACTGGCTGCTCTACCCGAACCCCTGGCCGGAGCGCCATCACCTGCAGCGGCGCTGGCACGGCCACGTGGTGTTTCCGTTGCTGCCCAAGCTTGGCGGGGTGATGGAACTGCGCAGCAATTGGGCGATCTATGTCGAGGGGTTCGCGCTGGGGCTGAGTGCGCTGACCGGCCGCGCGCTGGCTGCCCGAGGTCTGCCTAGCCCCGTTCGAGCAGAAACACCTCGACTCGGGCCATGCACTGCGGCGGGTGTGGCGGGGTCTGGAAGCCGCGGGCTAGGTAGGCTAGGGAACCCCGTCCGGCCAGTGCCGTCATCACCGCAGGGTCGATGCGCGGCGGCGCGGTTGGGGTGCTTTGCGGTATCCTTGGCGTTTTGCCGTTTTCTCAAGCAAGAGTCGTCATGCACATCCACATTCTCGGCATCTGCGGCACCTTCATGGGCGGCCTCGCCGCCATCGCCAAGCAGGCCGGCCACCGCGTCACCGGTTGCGACGCCAACGTCTACCCACCGATGAGCTCCCAGCTCGAGGCGATGGGCATCGAGCTGACCCAGGGCTTTGGCGCCGAGCAGGTCGAACTGAATCCCGACGTCTACGTGATCGGCAACGTAGTCACCCGCGGCAAGCCGCTGATGGAGGAGATCCTCAACCGCGGCCTGCCGTATATTTCCGGCCCGCAATGGTTGGCCGAAAACGTGCTGCACGAGCGCTGGGTGCTGGCGGTGGCCGGCACCCACGGCAAGACCACCACCAGCTCAATGCTGGCGTGGATCCTCGAAGACGCCGGCTTGGCACCGGGCTTCCTGATCGGCGGCATTCCGGAGAACTTCGGTGTGTCGGCGCGGCTCCCGGGTGCGCCGCGTCAGGACCCGGCGAGCGTCAGCCCGTTCTTTGTGATCGAGGCCGACGAGTACGACACCGCCTTCTTCGACAAGCGCAGCAAGTTCGTCCACTACCGGCCGCGCACCGCCGTGCTGAACAATCTGGAATTCGATCACGCGGACATCTTCGCCGATCTGGCCGCGATCGAGACGCAATTCCACCATCTGGTGCGCACCGTGCCGGGCAATGGCCGCATCGTCGCCAACGGCCGCGAGGCGAGTCTTGACCGGGTGCTGGCGCGCGGCTGCTGGACGCCGGTGGAGCGCTTCGGCGGCGAGGGCGGCTGGCAGGTCGGTGCGGTCGACGCCGACGGTAGCTTCGAGGTGTGGCTCGACGGTTCGGTGCAGGGCAAGGTGGTCTGGACCCAGCTGGGCGAGCACAACCGGATGAATGCGTTAGCAGCGATCGCCGCTGCCCGTCATGTCGGCGTGCCGGTGGCCGACGCGATCGCCGCGCTCGGCCGCTTCCGCACCGTGAAGCGCCGCATGGAAGTGAAGGGCGTGGTGAGCGGCATCACCGTCTACGACGACTTTGCCCACCACCCGACCGCGATCGCCACCACGGTGGCCGGCCTGCGCGCCAAGGTCGGGCCGGATACCCGCATCCTGGCGGTGTTGGAGCCGCGCTCCAACACGATGAAGCTCGGCACGATGAAGGGCGCGTTGCCAGGCTCGCTCGCCGACGCCGACCGGGTGTTCTGCTACGGGGCCAACCTGGGCTGGAGCCCGGCCGAGGCACTGGTGCCGCTCGGCGACAAGGCGCAGACCTTCGACGATCTGGACACGCTGATCGCGGCGGTGGTCGCCGAGGCGCGCCCCGGCGACCAGGTGCTGGTAATGAGCAACGGCGGCTTCGGCGGCATCCACGGCAAGCTGTTGGCGCGGCTGGGGCTCTGAGTCGTCGTGCTGTTGGACAAGATTGGCCGAACTGATGGGTTCGGCCAATTTTTTTGCCACGAACCCCACGACACAACACGGCATTTCATTCGTGCATGTTTTTTCGTGGAATGCGGGCGAAAAAGGGTTTTGAGCTACGCCGATGCCCGCGCCACCTCCGTCTTCACCTGGCGCACGAAGCCCTGCAGCAGCTGCGAATGGTCCTCCTCGCGGTAGGCCAGCCACACCGCGGTGCGCGCCTGAGGGTCGGCGATCGCGCGGTAGGTGACGTTGTCGAGCTGAATGCGCTGCTGTAACGCCGGCAGGATCGCCACGCCGAAGCCGGCGGCGACCAGCGCGATCTGCGTCGACGCCTCGCGCGCTTCCTGCGCGACGCGCGGTGTAAAGTCGGCATGGCGGAACAGTGCGATGATCTGCTCGTAGAGCGGGATGCCGAGATTGCGCGGGAACATCACGAAGTCGTCGTCGGCGAACGCGGCCAGGGGCAGCGCCTCGCCCGGTGCCTGCTGCGCCAGAGGGTGGTCGCTGCGCATCGCGATCACTATCGGTTCGCGCATCAGCTCGATCGCGGTCAGCGCCTCGGGCAGGTCGGTCGGGCGGATCAGCCCGGCATGCAGCCGCCGCTCCATCAGTGCCTCGATCTGGTCGACGGTGTTTAGCTCCTGCAGCGCCAGGCGCACATCCGGGTGACTCTGCCGGAATGCGTAGATCGAGCGCAGGAACACCGTGGTAAATGGGGCAGACACGGTGAAGCCAAGACGCAGCTCGCCGACCTCGCCGCGGTGCGCGCGCGCGGCCTGTTCGACTGCATCGTCGAGGCGAGTGAGGATGGCGCGGCACTCGGCGAGGAACAGCCGTCCTGCCTCGGTCAGCTCGACGCGGCGGTTGGTGCGGTTGAACAGCCGCGCGCCGATGCTGTCCTCCAGCGCGCGGATCTGCTGGCTCAACGGCGGCTGGGTGATGCCGAGCCGTTCGGCGGCGCGGCCGAAGTGCAATTCTTCGGCGACGGCAATGAAATAGTGCAGCTGGCGCAGTTCCATGGATTGAGTCGTAAAAGCTATCAAAGAGGTCGATAGCTATTATCGACAGCAATCAATCACGTTTCTACACTTCAATTCTGCAGTACCACGATCCATCGGCCCCACGGCCTCTGTGCAGAAGGTTTCCATGAGCAGTCCACACGACGGCGTCCCCTTGCCGCAGCGCTATTGGGCGATCCTCGTTATCGCGCTCGGCGTCAGCATGGCGGTGCTCGACGGAGCGATCGCCAACGTCGCCTTGCCGACCATCGCCCGCGACCTGAACGCCAGCCCCGCTTCCTCGATCTGGGTGGTCAACGCTTACCAGCTGGCGATCACCGTGTCGCTGTTGGCGTTCTCCTCGCTCGGCGACATCATCGGCTACAAGCGCATCTACCAATGGGGGCTGGCGGTGTTCACCCTCACCTCGGTGGGCTGCGCGTTGTCCGACTCGCTGACCACGCTGACCATCGCGCGCATCCTGCAGGGTTTCGGAGCCGCGGCGATCATGAGCGTGAACACCGCGCTGATCCGGGTGATCTACCCGAAGGCGCAGCTCGGTCGCGGCATGGGCTTCAACTCGCTCTTGGTGGCGCTGTCGTCGGCGGCCGGTCCGACCATCGCGGCGGCGATCCTGTCGCTGACCTCGTGGCAGTGGCTGTTCGCGATCAACCTGCCGATCGGCCTCGTCGCCTGGCTGGTGGCGCTGCGCGCGCTGCCGGCCAACCCGCACAAGGTCAGCCATCGTTTCGACATCCGGAGTGCGCTGCTCAACGCGCTGACCTTCGGCCTGCTGATCTTCAGCGTCGACGGTTTCGGTCACGGCGAGAGCCCGCTCCTGGTCGGCGGGATGCTCATGGTCTCGCTGGCGGTCGGCTACGTGTTCGTGCGCCGCCAGCTCAGCCTCGCCGCACCGCTGCTGCCGGTCGATCTGCTGCGCATTCCCTTGTTCGGCTTGTCGGTCGGTACCTCGATCTGCTCGTTCACCGCTCAGATGCTGGCGCTGGTGTCGCTGCCGTTCTACCTGCAATCGCTCGGTTACGGCCCGGCCCAGATTGGCCTGTTGATGACGCCGTGGCCGCTGGTGATCATGGCGGTAGCGCCGCTGTCCGGCCGCTTGGTGGAGAAGTATTCGCCGGGCCTGCTCGGCGCGGTCGGGCTCGCCCTGTTCGCGGCAGGCCTGCTGTCGCTGGCCTTGCTGCCCGCGCAGCCGAGCTATCTGGACATCGTCTGGCGGATGGCGCTGTGTGGGGTCGGCTTCGGTTTCTTCCAATCGCCGAACAACTTCGCGATGCTGTCATCCGCGCCACCGCACCGTAGCGGCGGGGCCAGCGGCATGCTAGGCACCGCGCGTCTGCTCGGCCAGACGACCGGCGCCTCGCTGGTGGCGCTGCTGTTTACGCTGTTCCCACATCACGGCACGCATACCGGTCTGATCGTCGGCGCGGCGTTCGCGCTCAGTGCAGCCGGGGTGAGCTGCCTGCGCATGACAAACGGAGCAGGGCGGGTCGCGGCGGGTCATTGAGACCGTGGCTGCCCAACGATTGCGGGCTCGTGCTATGGTTGGGCAATGCACATCGACATTCGCCGCCTTATTCCTTCCGAAGCCGTCGCCTACCGACAGTTGATGCTGGAAGCCTATCAAAGCCATCCCGAAGCGTTCACGTCGAGCGTGGAGGAGCGAGCCGCCTTGCCCCTGTCCTGGTGGGGCGAGCGCCTGACCGAAGCCTCCCTGGCCCCCGAGGTCGTGTTCGCCGCCTTCGACGGCGGGCGACTGGCCGGTGTGGCCGGCATCGCTTTCGAGTCGCGCGAGAAGGTGAGGCACAAGGCCAATCTGTTCGGCATGTACGTTCCGGTCCGCTACCGGGGACAGGGGCTCGGGCAGCGGCTGATCCAGGCGGTGCTGAATTACGCAAAGCTACGTGGCGGTGTGCGCATCGTGCAGCTCACTGTCACCGACGACAATGATGCCGCTTGCCGGCTCTATGCCCGCTGCGGTTTCCTCAGCTACGGACTGGAACCGCTGGCAGTGCGGGTGGGCGACACGTTCATGGCCAAGCGCCATATGTACTACGACCTGAACATCCGTCCGGCGGCCCCACATCCTTAATCGGTAACTATCCTCTTCCCGCTTCACGCCTGGCTTGTCTCAATTGGTGGGCGCAAGGACGGCGTTGCTGGCTGCTTGCAGTGCTTGCCAAGGCAGTCGACAGCTCTGGCTGTCTCATCTGTCGATCATCGTGCGCAGGTAATCGAACGTCTGTGGGCCCCTTGCTGCTCTTGGTCTTACCGCATGATTCAGCTTGATCGCAGCGGACAGCTAGAGCCCTGTTTCGCTGGTGGCCGTCGGTCCAAATGGCGAGGTCAGGCGGGTAGGGGGGCAAGTGGGTGGAGGGGCCGTGGTTTCCGCAGATCAGCTAGAAGCCGCTGGTGTGGTGCCATCGGTAAGGGGCTGGGGAAGCCCGCGGCGGATCGGCGTATCGAGCCGACCCAGGACGGTGCATTATGCGTTGAAGGGCGGATTCAGCGGCTGTGCAGGCCGAGGCGGTGGCGGCGGAATACCCAGCGCTCCCAGCTCTCGCGGCTGCCATCGTCGAACGGCGCGATCAGCCGGGCTTTAACGACGCTGCCGCCTTCGCCGTCGCCCTGGCTGTACTCGACCACGACCGGCAGCAACAGCGCCAGCGCCGAGTCGACATTGGGGAACAGCGTCAGCAGCAGCCGTTCGCCGACCGTTATCGACGTCGGTGCATGCCATGCCAGCGCCTCGAGACCGACCCGACTGGCGCGCTGCGACGGGTGGCCTTGGTGGCGAGCCAACAGGCCCAGTTCCAGCGCCAGATCCAGCTTCGCCTCGACGCGCAGCAGCAGCGGGTCGCTGTTCTCCCGGGTCTCGGTCGGAGCCGCCAGCAGGCGCAGCGCCAGCCGCGTCTCTCGGTCGAGCCGGGCGGGCAGAGCGTCGAGCGGACGGCTCTGCAGCGGCAGTTCGGCGTCGAAGCTGACAGTGTCGAGTGGAGGCAGGGTCACCGACATGCACGTCTCCTTACAAGCTTGTTCACCATCTTGCTGTGCGGCCCTTCACTGTTCAGAGGGCCGCTTACAGGAACAGATGACGGACACCATCCAGGCCGACATGGTTGATCGCCACGTCGGCTTGGCGGCGCACCACCGGCTTGGCGCGGAATGCGACACCGACGCCGGCTTCGGCCAGCATCAGGAGGTCGTTGGCGCCGTCGCCCATCGCGATCACCTGTTCGGGGGCGAGATTCAGCTCCTTGCGTACCTCGACCAGCAGGCGTGCCTTGGCGGCGGCGTCGACGATGTCGCCGACCAGACCGCCGGTGAGTTTGCCGTCCTTCACTTCCAGAGTATTGGCAAAGGCGTAATCGAGGCCAAGGTCTTCCTTCAGGCGCTCGGTGAAGAAGGTGAAGCCACCCGATACCAGCATGAAGCGCAGCTCGTGCTGGCGGCAGGCGGCCAAGAGTTCGCGCGCCCCGGGGGTCAGTGCGACCTTCTCGTTGTAGACGGCTTCGAGTTCGCGCTCCGCCAGGCCTTCGAGCAGGGCGACGCGTTCGCGCAGGCTGTCGGCGAAATCGAGCTCGCCGGCCATCGAGCGCTCGGTGATCGCGGCGACTTTGTCCTTGATGCCGAGCCGGCCGGCGATTTCGTCGATGCACTCGATGGTGATCAGCGTCGAGTCCATGTCGGACACGATCAGGCCAAAGTCGGCGAAGTAGCGTTCGCTCGGCACGAAAGCGGCGTCGAGCTCGCGCCCTTCACACCAGTCGATCACCGTTTCGCGGTTGGCCAGGTTGGCCGATGCGAGCCGTGCCACGCCGGCGGTGGGGCGGTCGACTTCGCCGGCTTCGGCCAACTCGGCGAGCTCGGACAAATCGAGGGTATCGAGATCGGCGGACTGAACCACCAGGGTGTAGGAAGCGTTCGACATGGTTCGGGGCAGCACGGCTGTTGAATGGATACCTCCGATTATGCCACGCCGCTCACCGTCGGGTGCGGCAGCGGTGCGTGATCCAGGCGTCGAGCGAGACGAGCCCTGGGCCGAACAGCATTAGCGCCATCAGTTCGGTGCCCCAGTAGTAGTGGTAGGAACGGGTGATCTCGGTCAGCCCCGGGTAGCTGATCACCGCGACCGTGTTGAGGATGAACAGGCCGGTGGCGGCGAAGCGGCCGGCGAGCCCCGCCACCAGCAGCGATGACAGGCCGAGCTCGCCGCAGGTTGCCATCACCGCTGCCACCGCCGGCGGCAGCAGGGGGACGTGGTACTCCTCGGTGAACAGCGTCAGCGTGGTGTCCCAGTCGGCGATCTTGGTTAGCCCCGACTTGAAGAACACGCTGGCGAGGAACAGCCGCAGGCCCAGCAGCAGCAAGGGCTGCAGCGCGTTGGCTAGGCGGATCGGCGGGGTGAAATAGGCGATCAGGCGGCACAGCGCGTTCATCATGGACCTCCGTGGGTCAGGCTGCGAGACAGCCGGTTTGCAGCAGCGTCACCAGCAGCGGTTGCAGGTCGAAATCGGCGTCGAGCGTCAGCGCAGCATCGGTGGCCGTTTCCAGCGTCGCGCCGCCCATCAGTGCGGCGATGAATGCTGCGTCGGCATCGCTCAGCGGCAGCAGTCCGGCCTCAAGGTCCGGTTGACGGTACACCAGTGCGTTTTCGCCTCCGCTGCCGAGGTCGACCCGGGACGGGGCGCCACCGGGGCGGTGCGCCTGCCAGATAGCGACGATCGGCCAGTGGGCCGAACGCACCAGCGCGCAGGCCGGCTGAAAGGCCAGGCACAGCTCGCCCCAGCTTTCCGGGGCGATTGCGGCCAACGTTGCCGGGGAGAACTGCGTGGCGTCGACGGCGTAATAGGCGCGGTGTAGCGCCCATTCCAGCCGTGCTACACCGCCGAGGTAGGGCAGGTCGGCGGCCGGTTCGAAGCCGTCGACAAAGTTGCCGAAGCCCTCGCCGTAGCGGTGCAGGTTGCCGCTGGCCGACGGGGTGCGCCTCACGTATTCGCGCGCGAGGCCGGTCAGGAAATCGTCGCCGACCAGTTGCGCGATCACCGGGTACAGCGACTTCACGGTGTCGATCAGGCCGACCCGGTAGTTGTTGCGGTAGACCGCGAGTCCGTCGGCGCCGTAGGCCGTGTCGGGCAGAGCGGGGTCGTGGATCGCGGCGATCAGCCCGGCCTGCCAGCGTTGCCAGTCGCTCATCGTGCATCCCCCCTCGTTGCGTCGGCGTCGAGCCGGCGCTGCGCCTTGGCCGCCTCGCCGAGCAGGGTATCGAGCGGCGGGATGTCGATGTCCCACTCGATCAGTGTGGGGCGCGGCCCGAAATGGGCCAGCACCCGGTCGTACAGCGCCCATACCGCGTCGTGCACGGGCCGGCTGTGGGTGTCGATCAGCAGTGTGCCGCGCTGCGAGTAGCCGGCCAGGTGGTATTCGCCGATTGTCTCGGCCGGCAGTGCGGCGAGGAAGGCATCGACGTCGGTGCCGAGATTCTGCTGGTTGACGTACAGGTTGTTGACGTCGAGCAGCAGGCCGCAACCGGTGCGGCTGACCAGTTCGGCGAGAAACTCCGCCTCGGTCAGCTCGTTGGCCGGGTATTCGAGGTAGCTCGATAGGTTCTCGAGCAGCAATGGTCGACCGATTGCGTCCTGGGCCTCGGCGACGTGAGCGGCGATGGTGTCGAGCGCCGCGCGGGTGTACGGGATGGGCAACAGGTCGTTGGCGTAGCGCTGGCCTGCGTGGTTGAACGCCAAGTGCTCCGACACCGCTGCCGGTTCGATTGCGTCGACCAGGCGTTTCAGCGACGCGAGGTGGGTCGGGTCGGGACGGCTCGCCGAACCCAGGCCCAGGCCGACGCCGTGCAACGACAGCGGATAGTCGGCAGCGACGCGACGCAGCATCGCCAGCGGCAGGCCGCCGTCGAAGAAATTCTCACTGTGTACCTCCAGCCAGCCGATGGCAGGCCGGCTGTCGAGCACCTGTCGATAGTGCGGTGCGCGCAGGCCGATGCCGCTGGCGGCGGGCAGGGTCGTGGTCATGGTGGGGTCTCACGAATCAGGGAAGGGGCTGGCGGGGCGGTGTTCGGCCCACCCCACCGGCGGAGGGAGCGGGTTTATTTCTTCGGTTGCAGCATGCCGCCCATCTGTTGGCAGCTGCCCTTCGCGACGTATTTGAAGTCGCCCGGGTCATGGTCGGTCTTGGCTTGGCCGGCGCAGCTGTGCAGGCCGGAGGCCGACGCGCAGTCGTTCTTGCCGGCGGTGGCGATACCGAAACATTTTTCCTTCTCGGCGGCTTGGGCCGGCAGGCTGGCGGCACCGATGGCAACGACGGCGCCGAGGGCGGAAGCGATCAGGGTGCGGGATGCTTTCATGGTGTTTCTCCTAGTAGAGGGGGAGGACGGCGAAGGCCGTTTCCGCTGAGTCAGTCGCGTCACGGCCGCGTTTCTTACAGGGCGTCGTGAAGATGGCGTCCGAACGAGGTGCAGGCCGGCCCCGGTCGACTGAGCGAAGCACCATGGGGGCCATTGAAAAAGTGGGACGATGGTGTCATCGCAAGGTTCGCACAGGGGGAATACGTACCGTGGCGCTGATTCTGGCTGAGGCGATTTTGCCACAATGCTTTTGGTGCTTTTCTATTGTATTGCAACTCGAATTGCATGCTTACTGCGGGTAAAATATAAAGCAGATGCTTAATGGTAGATCGGCCAGATCACAAGGAAACATAGTGAAAAAGTCGTCTCGCTGGCTGCCGTATGGCCACGCCGGTGGGGATGGTGCAGGAGACGGGGAAGCAGACAGGACTGTAGACATGTTGAACGCGCGACTTCTAGGGGCTGCCTGTCCGGCGGTGCGGTCTACTACAACGGCCGCACGCTGAATCGGATCTGCAAGCCGGCCAACGCCGCCTTCACCATCGACAGCCATAACTGCAACGCCAGCGACGTCGGGCAGCTCAGCGGCCGGGTCGATTCCAACAAGGTGTCGCCGTAGTGGGGCACAGGCAGGGGCAACCCGACCGCCAACGGCAAGGGCTTGAGCTTCGTCCGCCGGTAGCGCACCTGAGCGTGACCCGCCGAGGAAGCACCTCGCAGCAGACATACTGAAGCAGCCAGTCATTACGAGTAGCGTGGGGAGAACAATCGGTCATCGATCGATTGAGAAATAAAAAAACTACATAAAAACTTACAGAGGGTATTCATGATGAAGACATTAAGGAGTCGGCTGATCAGCCTGACGGTGTTATTGACCATGCTGTTTGGCACGGCGGTACTGCTATTTTCTTATTTTCACATGCGCAGCGAGATCCGCGACGGGGTGTCCCAGGAGTTTCACTCCATCCTCGCCGGGCAGGGCAGTGTGGTGAAAAGTTGGCTGGAGGAGAAACAGGCGCAGATCAGCAGCCAGGTGAAAATTGCCCAGCGACCGGACGCCGTCGAATATTTCAAGCGCGCTGCCGAGGGCGGGCGCTTCTTCGATGTCTATGTGGCCTTTGCCGACAAGCGCACCACCTTTGCCAGCGGCTGGGTCCCGCCCGCTGATTATGACCCGAATGCCCGTCCCTGGTTTCAGCAGACCAAGGCTGCCGGCAAAACGATCGTTGTCGATCCCTACATCGATTTGCAAAGTAAGAAGCTGACGATCACAGTGGCCAGTCCCTTCAATGTCGACGGCACGTTCGCTGGGGTGGTCGGGGGCGATGTGTTCGCCAGCGACATCATGAAAGCGGTGCTGTCGCAGAAGGTTCGCGGCGATGGCTATCCGTTCATCGTCAACCGCGATGGCCTGATCATCGCCCATCCCAAGGCCGAGCTGACCCTGAAGCCCATCACCGACATCGCACCGTCGCTGACCGCCGGCGCCCTGAACGTTCTGGCCAGCCAGACCGTGCCGAGCGAGGCGGTCATCGACGGTGAGACCATGCTGGTCGAACTGCAGCCGATCGCCGGCACCAACTGGTACATCGGCGTGGCGGCCAAGAAGTCCGAGCTGATGGCACCGCTGTCCTCGCTATTGTATGCCCTGTTAGCCATCTCGGCGGTCGCGCTGGTGCTGATCGTCGCGGTGACCAGCATCGCCATCGGCCGCATGCTGGCGGGTCTGAATCGCCTGCGTGACGTGATGGAGGACATTGCCCAAGGGGATGGCGACTTGACGCTACGGCTGGACGACAGCGGTAGCGACGAGATCGCGGCGACCGCCCGCGCCTTCAATCAGTTTGTCGGCCAGCTGCGCAAGCTGTTCGGCCAACTGCAGGGCGAGGCGCACACGCTGATCGGCGGGGTGCACCAAGCCAGCTCGCAGCTGAGCAGCCTGGCCGACGGGTCGCGCCAGATGGCCGAAGTATCGTCGTCCAATGCGGCCACGCTGGAGGAGATCACCGTCAGCATCGCCCACGTCGCCGACAGTGCGGGGCAGGTGGACCTGTTGGTGAAGGGTACGCATGACGAGCTGGCGCAGAGCGCCACGCGCATGCAGAACCTGTCGGATGCGATGGAAGGCACGGTGACGGCGGTTCGTTCGATGGAGTCGATGCTGGTTTCGCTCGACCGTCGTTCGCAGGACATCAGCAGCATCACCAATGTGATTCGCGACATCGCCGACCAGACCAACCTCTTGGCGCTGAATGCGGCGATCGAGGCGGCACGTGCCGGCGAGCAGGGTCGCGGCTTCGCGGTGGTGGCTGACGAGGTGCGCAAGTTGGCCGAACGCACCTCCCAGGCCACGCTGGAGATCGCCCAGCAGGTAGAGACGATCCGCCGCGAGACCGGTCAAGCGGTCGGCGACGTCAACCTGACGGTGCAGTCGGTGGATGGCGGGGTGGAGCAGACGCAACTGGTGGTTAGCGACATCGAGACCATTCGCGCGTCGATGGAGTCGGTAGTGACCCGGATGAACGACATCGCCCAATCGACCACCGAGCAGCATAATGCCTCGACGCTGATCGCGCAGAGCACCGAGACCATCAACAACCGCGTGCAGGAAACTGACGGACGCCTGCAGGGAGTGAGCGGCACGCTGCAAGCGTTGGCCGAGGCGGCGTCGCGGATGGACGCGGCGTTCAGCCGATTCAAGCTGTAAGGCGATTCGCCACGAAAAAGCGCCCCGTTTGGGGTAATGCCGTTCACTTAGCGGATCGAACCTGTTTGATTGGGTAACGGGACGGCAGCTTTTTCACCACGCGGGGGCATTCACGCCCCCGCCGTTGTTTCGGTAGCAGCAACTCCCTGAGGCGTTCCCGCAGACGCAGCAAGCGCGCCGGCAAGGTGCCGGGGCTGCTGATCGCCAGCCAGCTCCACTCATAGCGCAAATAATGCAGCGCTGTCGTAAAGCTAAGATCGGTCGGCGCAACCCCC
>NZ_JAUEDK010000109.1 GCF_030385785.1 Crenobacter oryzisoli | reverse complement strand
AAATGAAGCGGCTAGCAATCGGCGCCTTGCGTCGAATCCAAAAGCTACCCGGGCTGGTGAAATCGTTCTTCCGCCAGCCTGAGTGCCAATATGCCTGCCAGTGACAATACTTTTGCAAAGCTTAGTATGCATAGTTGAGTAGCGCCAAGGAATCTCACCCTGACGCCCTCCCAGAACCGTACGTGAGCCTCTCGACTCATACGGCTCCTATTGCCCACCGTTCACTCGATGACAGGTCCCAGTGAGCAAATAGCGTGGGATGACGCTGACAAACTGCGTTCAACCAATCCCTCGCCCGACTCACCTTCTCCTTCATCTTTTTGTATTTCCTGCGCACCCATCGAACCAGGTACTGATTCAGCGTATCGAACACATCGTACAAGGCGGATCGAGAGAACCGACCGTAGTAATTCACCCAGCCTTGTAGCGCCGGATTGATTGCTTCAGCCACATCCACGAGTTCCACGGTGTGCCAGCAATGTAGCCGCCACCGCCTGACCGTCTGTCGAATCGATTTGGCCGCCTTCCGACTGATCGCGGGCGCAAACCCAACGAATAGTGTGTTCGTCCTCGATTTAAGAAGGCGGGGACGGAACGTATAGCCCAGAAAGTCAAACTGGCATGTCTCGTACTCCAGCCTCCGGTTGGCATCCTTGCAAAAGACCACCTTGGTCTTCTCCGGATGCAACTGTAAGCGACATTCCGCCATCCTTGTTTCCAGAGCCTTCTTCAGCGCCTGCGCTTCTTTCAGACTGCGTATTCCGGGGCAACCTGATCACCTGTTCCAGCTGAACCTGGACAGTCGTTCCAGCGCAAACTGGACACCCGTTCCAGGCCAACCTGGACGGCTTGCAACATTGCCGTAACAAGCTGTAGCGCGCGGGGTAACCCGTGGCACCCTCGAGCTTTTTTCCTGGGTGCCCGATGTCTAACCACAGGTTATCCATGCGCAAAATCGTCGAAATCCTTCGCCTGCATCACGCAGGTCTGTACTCGCGGCGCGCGATCGCCCGAATGATCGGCGCATCCCCCACCACGGTCAGCGACTACCTCGCCCGCGCCAAGCTCGCCGGGCTGAGCTTCCCGCTACCCGCCGGCCTGGACGAAGCCACCGTCAATGGCCTGCTATTTCCCCCGACGGCGCCGTCGAAAGTCCGCCGCACCGAACCCGACTGGCCGACGCTGCACCAGGAACTGCGCCGCAAAGGCGTGACGCTGGAGCTGCTGTGGCAGGAGTACAAGGCCGAAACACCGGACGGACTCCAGTACAGCGCGTTCTGCGACCATTACCGCCGTTGGCGCAAGACGCTGGCAGTGACGCTGCGCCAGCACCACACACCCGGTGAGAAACTGTTCGTCGACTACGCCGGGCAGACGGTCGACGTCATCGACCCGCATACCGGCGAAATTCACGCCGCGCAGATCTTCGTCGCGGTGCTCGGCGCCTCCAACTACACCTACCTCGAAGCGACCTTCACGCAGCAGCTGGAAGACTGGATCGGCAGCCATGTGCGCGCCTTCGACTATCTCGGTGGCGTCACCGCGCTGGTGGTCCCCGACAACCTGAAGAGCGGCGTGCGCCATCCGTCCCGCTACGAGCCGGACCTGAACCCGACCTACCAGGACCTGGCACAACATTACGGCTGCGCGGTGCTGCCGGCGCGGCCGTACAAGCCGCGCGACAAGGCCAAGGTCGAGGTCGGCGTCCAGGTGGTCGAGCGCTGGGTGCTGGCCCGGTTGCGTCACCAGCGCTTCTTCAGCCTGCAAGAACTCAACCTGGTTCTGCGTCAGTGCCTGGAG
>NZ_JAUEDK010000108.1 GCF_030385785.1 Crenobacter oryzisoli | reverse complement strand
GCTGGATGCTATCGCGCACCGGCTGAACACACGCCCACGTGCAGTGTTGAAATTCAAGATGCCGATCGAGGTGTTTGCCGAACATCTGGATGCCGTGATTGAATCGCGGCAAGCCGAGAAACATTAACCCTGTTGCACTTGGTTATTGAGGCCGCCAATGAAAATGGAGACGATGTTTATCGTAACTCTATGATGTTTCATCATGTCCATAAGTAATGAATGCGTCTGACAAGCAAAGCTGCTTTTCGAAATAAAGTGGAGATGCACGATGTGCATGATTGTTCGTGCACGTTTGACAGGCTTAGTGCCAACTTGTTTTGCCGATTTTTGTTAGCGGCGCTTCGTGCGTGATTCGGGACGCTCCCATCTAGCCACAGGCCTATGAAACCTCATATAACCAAATCAGCCGCCCCCGCCGAAGACGAACCATGGTGGCCTTCAGCCGACTAACAGCGCTTGAGGCAGGGAAAGTCCGAGACAGCTTGAAAAGGCCTCGACGTAGGGCCGTCCAGCAAGGCTAAAATAGGTGGTCACTCAATGGGAAATCAAGGGGCCAGTCAATGGCGCCCACTAGGCCATGGCATCGAATCGCAATCAACCACATAAAACCATTTCCCGTTGGCAACTCCTTGAACTCATCGGACTCGGCCAAGAGCGGGGGCTGGAAGGGTCGCAAATCCGTCAAGTTCTGGCGAGCGAATATGGTGTGAATCCGGACTACACTTCGCGCTTGCTGGTCGACTTCGTCCAAAAAGGCTACGTGACCAGCCAAGCGGCCCCGCCGGCGCCAGGCGCGAAAGGCGGCCGCAACCGCAAGGTGTACATTCGGACCGACAAAGCCAATGATCTGGCGGATAAACCGATTCCCCGCTCGGCCGCCTTGGTGGCGAAGTTAACTCCCGCCGCGCTGGCGCCTCAGGAGGCGACCCCCATCCCGGCTAGCCAGGCGGAGATCCTGACCACCCCGCCAACCGACCAACCGGTGCAACAGGAGATCCCGGTCACGGAGGTCGTGCCCCCACTGCGCCAAGAGACGACGGTGGCGCCGGAGGCAACGCGCCGTCGCGGTCGCCGCCCCCTCGCGGAGGCCACCGCGAGCGAAACACCTCCCCAACAATCCCTGCCTTACTCCACACCGGAGGCCGACGCCGCGCGTGAGGGCAGGGCGGAACCGTCCCGATCCGCCTCATCGACACCGGTCCCCGTTCAGGACCTAGCACTCGATGCGGACGTCCCGTTCACTCCGGCCGACGCCGCACCGACCAATAGTGCACCGCTCGCTACGCCGGAGACGCTGGCGCACGAGGTGGCCCCGAGTACCCCACCGGCAGTGCACGATGCCCTCACGTCGGCAGTCGACCAGTTCTCCGACCTCTTGCTGTTACAGGTCGCGCAGAAACTGGGCACTTTCGTCGCGAATCAGATGGCCCCGCTGGAACAGGCCACCCAGGAATTGTGCGCCCAGATCGACGTCATCCGCGCCCGGCTGGACGCCATGACCCAGCAGCTCAGCACCGCGTTCACGGCGCCGGTAGCGGCGCCACACCGTGAGCGCCCGCCGGTGACGGGGCGGTCAACGCCGGGCAACGTCGCGCCTGCGGCGGAGCGTCCCACCCCGCCCGGCCAAGGGCGTGGCAAGGTCGGCAAGCAGCCCCCCGCCAGCCAGGCCGAGCGCAAAGGCAACCCGCAGACGACCATGGCCGGCCCGCGCAAATTGCGCGCCCTGTTGATCGGCGTGCCCGCCGAGCAGGAACAGGCCCTCCGCGAACGTTTCGGCGCGCGCTACGATTTGCTGTTTCTCGGCGCCGATGCGCGTTTTGGGAAAGTCCGCGCCATCAAGGACAAGCATGATATCGTCCTCGGGCTGGAAGAGACCTGCAGCCCGGCGATCAAGGACGCGCTCAAGGGGCACCCGCACAAGGCGGTCTTGCCGCATCCCGCGCAGTTGATGGATGAACTGGAGGAATATTTCCAGCTGCACCAGGAGCAGTCACAGGGCGGGTCAGCTGGCTGACGGTAGTACCCGGCGGGGATGACCCGTAGTAGGGAACGGCCATCATGAGTGACACCGTTCCAGGCGAGTAGTAGGCAGACGGGCCTCCGGGACTGTGGCCACCCGGTCTCGCTCGCCCGTTTCCGCTGCCTACTCATTGTCCC
>NZ_JAUEDK010000107.1 GCF_030385785.1 Crenobacter oryzisoli | reverse complement strand
ACTCGAACTTGAACTGCTGCGGCGTATTGTCTTTCACCGCCTTGGCCAGCCAGCTCATCTCATCGGCCGTCACCTTCGGTGGACGCCCCGGGATCGGCTTGGCCAGCAGGGCGTTTTGGCCGCCATTGGCAAAGTCTGCTAACCAGCGAAACACCGTGCGCGGGTTGACACCGTAGGCGGCTGCTACGCTTTGCACCGATTGGCCCTCTCGAATCGCCTTGACGGCTTGCTGGCGCATGACCTGGAGGGTGTGGTGGTCAATCCCGCGGGCGTCAGAGTTTCGTTTGCATTTCATGAAGAAAATTATCACATGAAATGGCATTACTTTCTAAAAGGTTAGTAATTCAATGTCATCAATATGGGGCCGAGCGGACCTGGCCGATGCGTCCGAGTTTTGGAACTACGATCAAGTGCACGGTGCGCTCGCTCTGCCTGGCGGTTAGCTGAAGTCGCGAGGTAATAAACAGCTAGGTCGGTTTCTTTAAGCTCAGTGCATACTTGCGGCAATGTTCCAGATAGCCTTGCTCGTGGCTCGCCACCAGTTGCACCACGCTCTTCCACAGCCACGACGGGGCATCCAGCGTCTTGCTGCGCTGCTGTTTCAGTTCGGACAGCCACCCCTTGCGGATGGTCTCGTCCATCTGGCGGGCGTGGGCGGTGCCGACGACCCAGGCGAGGTAGCGGGCGATCTGCATCGCCTGTTCGGAGTCGAGCTGTTCGATCTTCAGCGCCAAATCCTGCGGCAGCAGTTCGCGGATGAACACGCCGCGGTCGAGAAAACGTGAGGCCAGCATCCGTTCCCCGAGGGCAGGAGACAGTTGCTGGGCGCCGGTGAGCACGCGACGAGCGTTGTCGCGCGGCATCTTGGCATGGGCGAAGCGGGGGGCGGCGGCGCGGGCGGCTTCCTTGATGTCGATCAGGCAGTAGTCGCGCTCCTCGCCGTCACCGACGCCCAGCAGCACCGCGTAGCGCAGCAGGCCGAGCGAGCTGCAGCCCTTCACCCAGTAGGCGGCGTCGAGCAGCTCCACCGGGGCGTCGTCATCGCGCGATTTAAGCCGGGTAACGAGATGGTGCAGGTCGCCGTTTTGGAACAGCTCGTGCATGGCCTCACGTTCGGTCGCGCTGAGCGGCCAGAAGCGCTTGCCCAGCGGAATCTTGGGTTTGGGGTTGTCGATGCGCTCGCGCGCCAGTTGCTTCCAGCCCCGCGATTTGGAAGAGCGGATCTGGCTGTCGATCACCTCGGGGGGCTGCTGCTGGCGCTTGGGGCTGAGAAAGGCGTGTTCGTAGCCCTGGATCATCTGTTCGAGGATCTGCGCGGTGATCACGCCGGGCAGCCGGCTGCCGCGCGCGGCGGTGGCCAGCGACAGCGCTAGGCGGACCAGGTCGTGTGCCGGGTTACCGATCACCGTCTGGTCGAGATCGCGGATCTGCACCTTGACCTTGCCGCTGGGGTGGCCCAGCGGGCCCAGGTTGCCAAGGTGGCAGTCGCCGCAGATCCACACGGCTGGCCCGTGCGGCAGCGCGTGGCCGCGAAGGCTGTGCAGCCAGTCGTAGTACTGCACGGTGTTGCCTCGCACGTAGGCGTGCGGCGACTCGGCCATTTTCAGGTTGCGCAGCGCCAGCAAGAGCGGGCGGCGCTCATCCGGGGACGGCAGGCGCATCGCAGCTCCTTGGTTCATCGGATGTGGGATGTGATACGGTCATCGTAGCCCGCCGGCCCAAGCGCCGCCGGGGTAGTGTTTGCGAAGATGTCCAACAGTGGCGCCTATCCGAGCAGGCACAGGGTGACATCTAGGTCGGCCGCATCGTAAGGTACGGTGATCGCTGCCGAGATGCTGAAGCAGCCCGTGTTGCCGCACTACTATGCCGCCGCACGCGACTAGGAGTGGCAGGGGCTGGGTTATCCCTTGTAGGCCCCGGTTCTTCGGGGCATGGCATCGTCTAAATGAAAAAAACCGGGCAGTTGGCCCTAATGCCGTTCACTTAGCAGATCGAACCTGTTTGATTGGGTAACGGGACGGCAGCTTTTTCACCACGCGGGGGCATTCACGCCCCCGCCGTTGTTTCGGTAGCAACAACTCCCCGAGACGTTCCCGCAGACGCAGCAAGCGCGCCGGCAAGGTGCCGGGGCTGCTGATCGCCAGCCAGCTCCACTCATAGCGCAAATAATGCAGCGCTGTCGTAAAGC
>NZ_JAUEDK010000106.1 GCF_030385785.1 Crenobacter oryzisoli | reverse complement strand
CCGTGCACAGCCAGGAAGAGCTGGATGCTATCGCGCACCGGCTGAACACACGCCCACGTGCAGTGTTGAAATTCAAGATGCCGATCGAGGTGTTTGCCGAACATCTGGATGCCGTGATTGAATCGCGACAAGCAGAGAAACATTAACCCTGTTGCACTTGGTTATTGAGGCCGCCGACCTTTCTTTTGTTTCTGGCTATGAAGTTTGGAATGTCCGATTTTTTTGATGTGGAAATAGTCATTTTAGAGGTTGTGCTGCCAAACTCTAATAAATCCAGTGCGGGTGTAAACTCTTGGGACAGAAAAGCTCTGCGCTCAGCGTAGGTCTTGAACTTTGGTTGAATGAACCCCCAGAGTGACTCGAGATTTCTATGTAATTTCAACCACGAGGGGAGAAAGCTTACGATTTCTGAGTTATTTAATAGTTCGTTTCGTAGTTGTTCATATTCATTTTGGTCTGCGGGTTTTCCCGTGGCGTGTGCAATCAATAAATTTTGTAAGTAACTAACTTTTTCGAAGGTTGTTTTTAGAAATTCGATACTCATTTAATTGATCCGTTTTACGTAAATTAGACTTACGTTGATTGAAATAAGACTATATAAACAGTTCTCTTAATTTTTCGAGTAACAGGAACCGTTGCTAGGTAAATATTGCCACATAGAAATTCTTGGCGAAAGCGTAGTGTTACGTGGTGTGAAATGCCTTTTTGAGTAACTGTTACTAAAGCTCAAAAACAACAAGGCCGAACCCAGCATCTGCGAGTCCGGCCTTGTTCGCTGCTATGAAGAGTCACAGCCCTCAGCGACTCGCCTCAAAAATCGCATACGTCTTCTTCGCCGGCTCCAACACCTCCCACACCCCCTCGAACCCCGCCGGAATCACGAAATGGTCGCCCGCCTTCAGTTCGACGCTCTGGCCATCCCGGTCGGTCACCCGCACCCGCCCCTCCAGCAATGTGCAGAACTCATGCTCGGTATAGCGCACCGTCCACGCACCGATGCCGCCCGACCACAGCCCGGCGTGGAACTGACTGGTCTCGTCGCTGTAAAAATTATCGACAGTCTGCACCCCCTCGCCGGACAGCCGCTTCTCCGGCGCGGTAGTGAATTCATCGTGGACGGTCGGCTGGTGACGGTGGAACAGCACGATATCGCTGGCATGCTTCATGGTCTCTCCTCTGTGACGGCTGCCGCTGAACTGTTAATTATGTTCAACAATGTGGCACAGCGAGGCTAAGAAGGGCAAGCGGGAATGGCTGGTCGGCAGGGTACCGCCGCCCGGCAGTGGCGGGTCGCGGGACATGGGTGCTCGTGCTACAGTCGGCCGCGTTTTCCCCAGTCTTCCCGCCATGACCGATCACGCCACTCCCCGCGAACCCGACGTCGCCTCGCCGTGCCGCCAGCAGTGCCAGCTCGACGTGAGCGGGACGCACTGCACCGGCTGCCAGCGCACCTTGGCCGAGATCGCCGGCTGGTCGCGCTACAGCAACGCCGAGAAGCGCGCGGTGTGGGCGCGGCTGATGACCTTGCCGGTGCAGGTGGTGCGCGAGAAGCGCTGCGAGCGCTGTGGTGCCGCATTCGGCTGCGGCGCGGTGGACGGTGGATGCTGGTGCAACGAGCTGCCGCAGGTGTTGCCGCTCAGCATCGACGGCAGCGACTGTCTTTGCCCCGGCTGCCTGAAGGCCCACATGGCGGCCGAATACCGCAAGCGCGGCATGATGCCGCCTCCCGAGCTGGAACAGCCATGACAAAGCCCCGCGGATGCGGTAATGCCGTTCACTTAGCGGATCGAACCTGTTTGATTGGGTAACGGGACGGCAGCTTTTTCACCACGCGGGGGCATTCACGCCCCCGCCGTTGTTTCGGTAGCAACAACTCCCCGAGGCGTTCCCGCAGACGCAGCAAGCGCGCCGGCAAGGTGCCGGGGCTGCTGATCGCCAGCCAGCTCCACTCATAGCGCAAATAATGCAGCGCTGTCGTAAAGCTAAGATCGGTCGGCGCAACCCCCACTTCCCGCGCGATCTCAGCCATCTCCAGTCGGACCAGGTTGTAGGCCAAGAGCGTCCCCCACACTTCCTGTCGGACGGTCTCCGGAGTGCCACTGCGTAACGTCAATTCGTCCCCCAACATGTCCTGCTTCAGCTCGCGGTAGCTGGTCTCGATGTGCCAGCGTTCCTGGTATTGCGCCGCGATCTCCTTGGCCGGCCACGCCTTGGTATCCAGCAAGGAGGTCAACAAGATGCGCCGGCGCCCATGCCGAGACACCGTTTCGATGGCCCGCGCTTCCCAGT
>NZ_JAUEDK010000105.1 GCF_030385785.1 Crenobacter oryzisoli | reverse complement strand
GTTTGTGATCGTCGATGGCCATCCGATCCACAAGGCGAAGCTGGTCAGGGACTATGTGGAGAGCTTGGAAGGCAAGCTCAACCTGTTCTACTTGCCGCCTTACTCGCCGCAACTGAATCCGGACGAGCAGGTCTGGGCGCACGTGAAGCGCCAGGTATCAAAGCGTCTGGTGCAAAACCATGAGGAAATGAAGCGGCTAGCAATCGGCGCCTTGCGTCGAATCCAAAAGCTACCCGGGCTGGTGAAATCGTTCTTCCGCCAGCCTGAGTGCCAATATGCCTGCCAGTGACAATACTTTTGCAAAGCTTAGTACTAAAGAGCATCAAATATGGAAGCTGCCATTTTGGTATCGACAAGCTACGAGTGCTTCACTTTTAACCATTACGAACCGAGAGTGAGTGCTTGGCTATTGGAGTACCTGTCGCTTTATGCGAGCGGAGATAACTCAGCTTGGTAAGCGATATCGCAGCGCCTCGATCACTAACGCTAGTGCTGGTGAAATCTGTCGGCGGTTGGCGTAGTACAGGTGATAGCCTGGAAATTTTGGCCACCATTCCTGCAGCACTGGGATGAGCCGTCCCGCCTCTATGTGGGGTTGCATCAGATCGAGCGGAACATACGCCAGTCCCATGCCATCCAGCGCCGCCTGCAGCATTAGGAAGGTATTGTTGAAGACGGTCTGACCGTGCACACGCACATTGACCTGCAGGCCATCTTTCTCGAATTCCCAAGCGAATAAGCCGCCATGAGTAGGCAGACGCAGATTGATGCACTGGTGATCGGTAAGGTCACGCGGAATCACTGGCATCCGTTTGCCACTCAGGTATTCCGGTGACCCTGCTACTGCCATGTGCAGATCCGGGCCGATCCGCACGGCGATCATGTCCTTGTCTATCCGGTCCCCTGAACGTACGCCGGCATCAAAGCGCTGAGCCGCAATGTCGGTGAGTGCATAGTCCACGCTGAACTCAACCTGCACATCAGGGTATTCACGAAGTAATGGTAGAAGCCGAGGCCACAGCGTCGTCACGATCGCATGGTCGTGCGCTGTGATGCGCACCGTTCCCGCAGGGTTGTCCCGCAGGGAGCTGAGAGAGGCCAGTTCCGCATCGATTTCATCCAGCCGGGGGAGCAAGGTACTCAGCAAGCGCGCGCCCGCCTCTGTCGTTGAGACGCTGCGGGTCGTGCGCGTCAGCAGCCGCACGCCCAGGCGCTCCTCCAGCACGAGCATCGCATGGCTCAGTGCTGAGCGTGACAAGCCCAACTGCGCCGCGGCACGCGTAAAGCTACGCTCTCTGGCTACCACCACAAACGCCCGAAGGTCGTTCAGGTTTTCTTTTTTCATTGGTGAATTGAATGCACAAGTGTGTGCACATTTTACAGTCTTCTCAGGCAAATCGTTACTTTCTACACTAACGTCAGCTGCAAGATAGGCCGACCAAGGCTGCAGAAAGGAAAGCATCATGAAGATTCAACGTAATGGCAGCACCCCCTCTGTTAAAGGTCCGCAAGACTGGTTTATCGGCACGGTAAGGGTCGACCCGCCTTTTCCCCGCAAGAACCGGCCCGCACCAGCGGGGGATCCGTGACCTTCGAGCCAGGCGCTCGCACCGCTTGGCATACCCACCCGCTGGGACAAACTCTCATCGTCACGGCGGGCAGCGGTTTCGTGCAGAAATGGGGTGAGGCTCCCCAGGCCATTCACCCCGGCGATGTGGTGTGGATTGCTCCCGGGGAAAAGCACTGGCATGGCGCGTCACCAACCACGGCAATGACGCATATAGCCATTCAGGAAGCTCTGGAAGGTTCCGCAGTTACTTGGCAGGAACAGGTGAGTGCCGAGCAATACTGCGCCGACCTGGCTTAAGTAACCACGTGAACTGGCTGGGGAACGACGGCGATGCCCAACCCCTCGCGCATTCGGTGGCCGCTTGGCAGGCAGGTCGCGAACGCGGCCTTATTGGCAACCATGGGCGCGACAGCGACATGGTGCCTAGCTGCCAGCCCTGTAGCGCTTTTTCCTAAAGAGGAAACAATGATGATGATGACAGAACAAGTGTTGTCTGCCAGACAGCAAGCCATCGCGCCGATCGCGGCCTTTACTGCGACGGGGGAGATGCCCAGCCTCAACGGCGCGCTGAATCAGGGCCTCGATGCAGGCCTCAGCATCAGCGACTCCAAGGAAATCCTGATTCAGCTGTTCCAAAAAACTTGCTCAAAGTAGAGCAATGGATTTATCCGCACTTCGTTGACGCGGCTTGCGCCGACCAACTGAAGCCTCTTGACGCTCAGTTGCGCCGGAGGAACGTGATTGCAGAATCCGCAGCACCTCGCGGTGCGGCATGAACCGGGCAATAGCCGGGTCATGGAGCCGGTGTTTCACATTCCGGGCAGCGTTGAAATCCGCTTGGGTCACGTCCCCGTTGGCACGGTGAAATTTGTCGCCCACCCGCCTGCCTTCCAGCAAGCCGGTGA
>NZ_JAUEDK010000104.1 GCF_030385785.1 Crenobacter oryzisoli | reverse complement strand
GCTGAACCTGGACAGTCGTTCCAGCGCAAACTGGACACCCGTTCCAGGCCAACCTGGACGGCTTGCAACATTGCCGTAACAAGCTGTAGCGCGCGGGGTAACCCGTGGCACCCTCGAGCTTTTTTCCTGGGTGCCCGATGTCTAACCACAGGTTATCCATGCGCAAAATCGTCGAAATCCTTCGCCTGCATCACGCAGGTCTGTACTCGCGGCGCGCGATCGCCCGAATGATCGGCGCATCCCCCACCACGGTCAGCGACTACCTCGCCCGCGCCAAGCTCGCCGGGCTGAGCTTCCCGCTACCCGCCGGCCTGGACGAAGCCACCGTCAATGGCCTGCTATTTCCCCCGACGGCGCCGTCGAAAGTCCGCCGCACCGAACCCGACTGGCCGACGCTGCACCAGGAACTGCGCCGCAAAGGCGTGACGCTGGAGCTGCTGTGGCAGGAGTACAAGGCCGAAACACCGGACGGACTCCAGTACAGCGCGTTCTGCGACCATTACCGCCGTTGGCGCAAGACGCTGGCAGTGACGCTGCGCCAGCACCACACACCCGGTGAGAAACTGTTCGTCGACTACGCCGGGCAGACGGTCGACGTCATCGACCCGCATACCGGCGAAATTCACGCCGCGCAGATCTTCGTCGCGGTGCTCGGCGCCTCCAACTACACCTACCTCGAAGCGACCTTCACGCAGCAGCTGGAAGACTGGATCGGCAGCCATGTGCGCGCCTTCGACTATCTCGGTGGCGTCACCGCGCTGGTGGTCCCCGACAACCTGAAGAGCGGCGTGCGCCATCCGTCCCGCTACGAGCCGGACCTGAACCCGACCTACCAGGACCTGGCACAACATTACGGCTGCGCGGTGCTGCCGGCGCGGCCGTACAAGCCGCGCGACAAGGCCAAGGTCGAGGTCGGCGTCCAGGTGGTCGAGCGCTGGGTGCTGGCCCGGTTGCGTCACCAGCGCTTCTTCAGCCTGCAAGAACTCAACCTGGTTCTGCGTCAGTGCCTGGAGCACCTGAACACCCGGCCGTTCAAGAAGCTGGATGGCTGCCGCCGCGACTGGTTCGAACGGCTCGACCGACCGGCATTGCAGCCGTTGCCGGCCCAGCCGTACCAGTTTGCCCAATGGTCGCTGGCGCGGGTCGGCCTCGACTACCACGTTGAGGTCGAGCGCCACTTCTACTCGGTGCCGTACCGCCATGCCCGCCAGCAGGTGCAGGTACGCCTGACCGAGTCGTGCGTCGAACTCTTCCATCTCGGCCAGCGCATTGCCAGCCACGTGCGCAGCCGCACGCCGCACCGCCACACCACGGTCGATGCCCACATGCCGCTGCAGCATCAGGCGGTAGCCGGCTGGACCGCCGAACGGCTGCTGGCCAAGGCGCGGCAGATCGGCCCCAAGACCGAAACCGTGCTCGAACGACTGCTCCGGCAGCGCGCCCATCCGCAGCAGGCCTACCGCAGCTGTCTCGGCGTATTGCGACTTGGCGAGCGCTACGGCAATGCCCGGCTGGAAGCGGCGTGCCTGCGCGCGCTGCGGTTACAGACCGTCAGCTGGAAAAGCCTGAGCAGCATCCTGAAGCACAACCTCGACCAGCAAACCCTGCCGGCGCCGTTGCAGGCGCCGGCCAGTCAGCACGACAACGTGCGCGGCGCCGACTACTTCCGCCCAACCCAACTTACCCTGCACTGATAAGGAGATCTCGATGTTGAACCATCCGACTCACGCCAAACTGCTCACCCTGAAACTGGGCGGCATGGCGACCGCCTTTGCCGAACAGCAGCGCCTCGATCTGTCACACCTGAGCTTCGAGGAACGGCTCGGTCTGCTGGTTGATCGCGAGCAGACCGAACGCGACAACCGGCAACTGGCCCGGCGGCTCAAGCAAGCCAAGCTACGGCAGCAGGCGGTGGCCGAGGACATCGACTATCAGCACCCGCGCGGCCTCGATGCGGCGCTGTTCCAGCGTCTGCTGAGTGGGCAGTGGATTCGCCAGCACCAGAACGTGCTGCTGACCGGGCCGACCGGCGTCGGCAAATCGTGGCTGGCCAGCGCGTTGGCGCATCAGGCCTGCCGGCAGGGTTACAGCGCCCACTACGTCAGGGTGCCGCGCCTGCTGGAGGAGTTGGCCCTCGGCCACAGCGACGGGCGATACGGCAAGCTGCTGGCCCGACTGGCCAAGATCGACGTGCTCGTGCTGGATGACTGGGGGCTGGCGGTGCTCGACCATGCCCAACGGCGTGACCTGCTGGAGATCCTGGATGACCGCCACGGACAGCGCTCGACGGTGATCACCAGCCAGCTGCCGGTGGAGCTCTGGCACGACGCGATCGGTGACGCGACGCTGGCGGATGCGATCCTGGACCGGCTCGTGCACAACGCCCACATGCTCGCGCTCAAGGGCGATTCACTGCGCAAGAAGCGCAGCTGTTTGACGGTGGAGGCGGCTCAGGAGTAAAACGTCGTCCTACCTCGCGACGCTACGCTCGTAGTGTCCAGATTGAGCTGGAATGACTGTCCAG
>NZ_JAUEDK010000103.1 GCF_030385785.1 Crenobacter oryzisoli | reverse complement strand
GATGCGGTCACGGTAGCCATTGCGATAGGCCTGGCGCTCCCCGTTGCGCTCGTGCAAGTCAGCCCCGATCTGGTTGGTGACCTCGCACTCCATCAGGTCAGCGAGCACCGACTCCACCAGTGCGCGTAGGAAATCACCTCCACCTTGTTGCTTCAACCGCTCCACAAATGCCATGCTGTCGTTGGCCATCGAGTTCTCCATTGGGTAAGTCTGATTCTTCGCAAAATCGACCTTACCGGAGTTCTTCGATGGCCTTCTACCATCGGCCTGCATTTACACCACTTCCGTGGACTCTATCCTCGAAACGGATGCGAAGCTTGCCGAACCCAGCCAGCCAAGCATGGGTGCGTTCGACCACCCTGCGGTGCCGTCCCAGTTTTTCGCGGTTTTCCACTCCACGACGGGCAATGCGGGCCTGAATGCCGCGTCGAGCCAAGTGCTCACGACAGCGGCGGAAGTCATACCCCTTGTCGGCATGCAGCTTGTCTGGTCGCCGCCTCGGACGACCGGGTAAGCCGGGCACTGCGGGAATGGCATCCACTAGGGGGGCGAACACCATCGAGTCATGGCGATTGGCTCCGGTGATGCTCAGCGCCAGAGGAATGCCGCGCCGGTCGACGATGATGTGTCGCTTGCTGCCCAATTTGCCCCGGTCGGTGGGGTTGGGGCCCGTTTCCTGGCCCCCCGGGCTGGCGACACTCGCCCCATCGATACTGGCTCGGCTCCAGTCAATCTGGTCGCATTGACGCAGTTGGGTCAAAAGCGCCAGATGTAAGCGGTCCCAGAGACCTCTTGCTTGCCAGTCACGCAGACGTCGCCAGCAGGTCATGCCGCTGACAAAGCCCAGTTCCTGCGGGAGATCCTCCCAAGAAATGCCAGTGGTGAGGACGAACAGGATGCCATTCATGGCCGCCCGGTCATCAAGGCGAGGACGGCCGCCCCGGCGGGAACGAGCTGGCGACGACAGTAACGGTTGCAACGATTTCCAGAGCTTTTGGCTGACAACACTTCGCTTCATGCCCACCAGATGGGGTATTACGACCTCGGCATCAAGCAGGTTTTGTTAGCGACTCTAAGCCATGCTCAAGTCAGCATCAGCATCAACGTACCGGTATATCCGAATCTGGTCCTGGTGCCAGGCTATCCTGTCTACTACTACCCCGGCGCCAGATCGAACTACTTTTTCTACGACGGCCTGTACTGGGTGTTCCAGGGCGGCAACTGGTATGAGAGCAGTTGGTACAACGGGCCTTGGCAGTGGATCGGACCGGACTATGTACCGCTGTACTTGTTGCGCGTGCCGGTGCGTTACTACCGCTACCCTCCGCCTTATTTTCGCGGCTGGCGTATCGATCAGCCTCCGCGTTGGGGGGATCACTGGGGGCATAGCTGGGCAGCGCGTCGACAAGGGTGGGACCATTGGAATCACTACGCGGCCCCCGCTCCCGCGCCGTTGCCGCTTTACCAGCGACAGTGCACAGGGAGCCGTTACCCTCACACGGTCGAACAACAGCATTCGATACGCGCTCAGAGCTACCACTATCAACCACGAGAAGCGATAACGCGGCAAAGTACCCTGGCACCAGCGCATTCGGCCAACCCGGCGGCGCCACATCAACCGGCCCCGGGCTGGCCGCCAAATCAGCCGTGGCAGCAGCAAGGCAACTCCGACCACTCGCAAGGCGCCCCCCCATCAACAGCGCCCAGCGAACCCTCAGCAACATCAACCGGGTGGTCCGGGCAATGCGCAGGGCGAACCACATCAACAGGGACCTGAGCACCAGCGCCCTTATCAGCAGCAATGAATGTGTCTGCGGGGGCATTCAATCACTGGCCAGTTTGGCCGGCTCAATGAGCTAGGGCTTGGCTGAAGCAAACCACCCTTGCACATAAGGCCCCGACGATCATAAGGAGATCGCCATGAAATTGACTCGACAAATCGCGTTACTTCTGCTGGCAGCAGCCCTCGGAGGCTGTTTCTGGGGGCCGGGCTACCTATAGAGACGAAGGCTATGACCATGGCTGTGGCTATGACCATAACGGAGAAAGATACGGCCACGGTGACCACGGCATGAATGGAGGCGGACAGCGCCCACTGGAAGACCAAGGTCGACAAGACAGTGACCACCGAGGCTACTGATCTCTGTTTGTATGAACCATGGCCGTCTCGTTATTGATAACGGTTGGCCAAGTTGGACGGCCTCTTGGGATGGCGGGGTGCACCGGCCAGCGTGCGCGCCCCTCTGAATGGTGTCAATGTTCGCTCTGAGGCTGCACTAATCTGGGGCGTTTCACGCCCCCGAGCGCCCCTTCTGTGAAACAGAGGGGTTTTTTGCAACCGACAAGGATGGATTCGTTCATTAGGGAGCTGAGATTGGGCAACAGACCCTGGGCCCATCTCGTTCGTCACCTGAAGAGCTACGCGGCCAACGGGGCGCTCGTCTTTGCGGATTCCGGCGAATCTGGACAGTCATTCCAGCTCAATCTGGACACTACGAGCGTAGCGTCGCGAGGTAGGACGACGTTTTACTCCTGAGCCGCCTCCACCGTCAAACAGCTGCGCTTCTTGCGCAGTGAATCGCCCTTGAG
>NZ_JAUEDK010000102.1 GCF_030385785.1 Crenobacter oryzisoli | reverse complement strand
GGGACAATGAGTAGGCAGCGGAAACGGGCGAGCGAGACCGGGTGGCCACAGTCCCGGAGGCCCGTCTGCCTACTACTCGCCTGGAACGGTGTCACTCATGATGGCCGTTCCCTACTACGGGTCATCCCCGCCGGGTACTACCGTCAGCCAGCTGACCCGCCCTGTGACTGCTCCTGGTGCAGCTGGAAATATTCCTCCAGTTCATCCATCAACTGCGCGGGATGCGGCAAGACCGCCTTGTGCGGGTGCCCCTTGAGCGCGTCCTTGATCGCCGGGCTGCAGGTCTCTTCCAGCCCGAGGACGATATCATGCTTGTCCTTGATGGCGCGGACTTTCCCAAAACGCGCATCGGCGCCGAGAAACAGCAAATCGTAGCGCGCGCCGAAACGTTCGCGGAGGGCCTGTTCCTGCTCGGCGGGCACGCCGATCAACAGGGCGCGCAATTTGCGCGGGCCGGCCATGGTCGTCTGCGGGTTGCCTTTGCGCTCGGCCTGGCTGGCGGGGGGCTGCTTGCCGACCTTGCCACGCCCTTGGCCGGGCGGGGTGGGACGCTCCGCCGCAGGCGCGACGTTGCCCGGCGTTGACCGCCCCGTCACCGGCGGGCGCTCACGGTGTGGCGCCGCTACCGGCGCCGTGAACGCGGTGCTGAGCTGCTGGGTCATGGCGTCCAGCCGGGCGCGGATGACGTCGATCTGGGCGCACAATTCCTGGGTGGCCTGTTCCAGCGGGGCCATCTGATTCGCGACGAAAGTGCCCAGTTTCTGCGCGACCTGTAACAGCAAGAGGTCGGAGAACTGGTCGACTGCCGACGTGAGGGCATCGTGCACTGCCGGTGGGGTACTCGGGGCCACCTCGTGCGCCAGCGTCTCCGGCGTAGCGAGCGGTGCACTATTGGTCGGTGCGGCGTCGGCCGGAGTGAACGGGACGTCCGCATCGAGTGCTAGGTCCTGAACGGGGACCGGTGTCGATGAGGCGGATCGGGACGGTTCCGCCCTGCCCTCACGCGCGGCGTCGGCCTCCGGTGTGGAGTAAGGCAGGGATTGTTGGGGAGGTGTTTCGCTCGCGGTGGCCTCCGCGAGGGGGCGGCGACCGCGACGGCGCGTTGCCTCCGGCGCCACCGTCGTCTCTTGGCGCAGTGGGGGCACGACCTCCGTGACCGGGATCTCCTGTTGCACCGGTTGGTCGGTTGGCGGGGTGGTCAGGATCTCCGCCTGGCTAGCCGGGATGGGGGTCGCCTCCTGAGGCGCCAGCGCGGCGGGAGTTAACTTCGCCACCAAGGCGGCCGAGCGGGGAATCGGTTTATCCGCCAGATCATTGGCTTTGTCGGTCCGAATGTACACCTTGCGGTTGCGGCCGCCTTTCGCGCCTGGCGCCGGCGGGGCCGCTTGGCTGGTCACGTAGCCTTTTTGGACGAAGTCGACCAGCAAGCGCGAAGTGTAGTCCGGATTCACACCATATTCGCTCGCCAGAACTTGACGGATTTGCGACCCTTCCAGCCCCCGCTCTTGGCCGAGTCCGATGAGTTCAAGGAGTTGCCAACGGGAAATGGTTTTATGTGGTTGATTGCGCTTCGATGCCATGGCCTAAGTGGGCGCCATTGACTGGCCCCTTGATTTCTCATTGAGTGACCACCTATTTTAGCCTTGCTGGACGGCCCTACGTCGAGGCTTTTTCAACCTGTTCTCGGAATAGCGTCCCTCAAGAGGTGTTTCCAGGAGGAAGGCCAGCAGGGTTCGGCCTCGGCCAAGGCGACAGCTTGTAGGCGGTTGCCTAGGGCGGGGACTAGAGGGGTCGTCCCGCGTCACCCGCGCAGCGCCGCTAACCCCATTCAGTACCACGCGGCGCCAAGCCGCACCGACGCAGACCGTACCCGTCGTCGGGGGTGGTTAGCGGCGCTACCGCACTTAAAAGCCCAGATGGTGGAGATAGGCAATGAGCCCCACAATCATGACAAACATAAAGCTATTACCGCGAGCCCCTCGCCAGCCCAGGCTCAGATAGCACAGTAGGGTTGCCCCCCACACCAGGAACACCGGGGTTGCCAGCGCGGGCACCTCCAGGTGACCCGCCAGCACTTCGTACAAGCTAGTTTGTCCATCAATGCCGTACGACCACTCCCCCAGTCTCATCGAAAAAAAATGGCTCACCACCGGCCGATAGGCCATGAAGAGGTAGATACTAAACGCCAACATGGCATGCGCCATCCAGGCCGTTTCCCTACCAAAGCCATCAAGCCAGCCCATGTTGGCATAGTAATACTGAAGATCCTCACTGATTCGCCGGTGCTCGTCTTGATCGGCGTGATTATGCCATTCAATACCCCCCTTGGCGCCCGCTCGAAATGTGGCGCCGCGTAAAATTACTAACCTTTTAGAAAGTAATGCCATTTCATGTGATAATTTTCTTCATGAAATGCAAACGAAACTCTGACGCCCGCGGGATTGACCACCACACCCTCCAGGTCATGCGCCAGCAAGCCGTCAAGGCGATTCGAGAGGGCCAATCGGTGCAAAGCGTAGCAGCCGCCTACGGTGTCAACCCGCGCACGGTGTTTCGCTGGTTAGCAGACTTTGCCAATGGCGGCCAAAACGCCCTGCTGGCCAAGCCGATCCCGGGGCGTCCACCGAAGGTGACGGCCGATGAGATGAGCTGGCTGGCCAAGGCGGTGAAAGACAATACGCCGCAGCAGTTCAAGTTCGAGT
>NZ_JAUEDK010000101.1 GCF_030385785.1 Crenobacter oryzisoli | reverse complement strand
AGTCCAATGAAATGGACGCCCCACCCAGTAGCGGCATCGGTGTGCCAGAGTGGAAGCGTCATCCACCACTCGAATGGAAGGGGCGTCCACTATGAACATTACGACAGTTGGTATCGATCTGGCGAAGAATCTGTTTCAGGTTCATGGGGTCAATGAACAAGGCAGGACTGTTCTCAAGAAGCTACTTAAACGTGACCAGATGGCAAGCTTCTTTGCGAATCTGCCTCCCTGCCTGATTGGCATGGAAGCTTGTGGCAGTGCTCATCACTGGGCACGGAAGCTGCGGAGCTTGGGCCACACGGTACGCTTGATGGCGCCCCAGTTCGTGAAGCCTTACGTAAAGACCAACAAGAACGATATGGCCGATGCCGAGGCCATCTGTGAAGCCGTGGCTCGACCAAATATGCGCTACGTTCCGGTCAAAAGCATGGAGCAGCAAGCGGTGTTGGCATTACATCGAGTTCGGCAAGGATTCGTGAAGGCCCGGACGGCACAGGCAAATCAGATTCGTGGCTTGCTGGCCGAATTCGGGCTGATCATTCCTCAAGGTATCTGACATCTACCACAGCGCATCCCAGCGTTATTGGAAGAGACGAGCAACGAATTGCCCGCCACCTTCCGCCAGTTGGTGGGGCGCCTGCTCGACCACTTGAAAGAGCTTGACCGTCAGGTCGGAGAGGTCGAGTTCCAGATTCAACAATGGCACCGTGACTGTACGGCGAGCCGTCAGTTGGCCGAGATTCCAGGAATCGGCCCCATCACGGCCACCGCATTGGTCGCTTCGATCGGGGATGCAAAAAGCTTTGAGAATGGGCGGCAAGTGGCGGCCTGGCTGGGGCTGGTTCCCAAACAGCACTCCAGCGGAGGGAAAGCGACGCTGCTCGGCATCAGCAAACGAGGCGACACCTATCTACGCACGTTGCTGATTCACGGTGCTCGTGCGGTTCTCTTCGCCATGCAACGCAAGACGCAAAAGGAAGGCAAGGTGAGCCAGGACAACTGGTTGCAGCGATTGCAGCAGCGAAGATGCGTCAACATCGCAGTAGTCGCGCTCGCCAACAAGAATGCGCGCATTGCGTGGGCGCTACTGGCCCATGACCGAACCTACCAGGTTGATTACAGCCCTGATGGACAGTCCGCGTGAGCAGGGAGAGGAAAGTTCAACATCTGCAGGAGATTCAACCCACCGATTGCTCAGGCGATCAACGAGTGATGGCGAAACAGGTTAGACCGTGGTTGGCAGAGCCCGCTATATCCGGAGCACATCAAGTGCGTCAGTCCGATTGGGGCCCCAACCAGCAGATTCCATCAGGGATGGGTAGCGACGTCGCTACCGCTGAAAATCCGCATGTACGGCTGCAATCTCTACCTTCGAGCCACCATGAAATGAGCGCTTGGCAAATTTGGGGCGTCCATGTACGAATATATGACTGCAATCTCAACCTATCTTAACCATCATGATTGAGGGCTTGGCATACAGGGGCGACCATATATGCTTCTTGGTCCACTTGGCATGGATGTCTTTCTGCCGGCGCTTGGCTGGCGACCACTCGGCCGGAGTGGCCTGCTGCTGAACTAGCGCTTTCTCCTCGGCAGTCATGCCCTGACGCGGCACGGGGACGATGCTGGCATCGATCATCTGGCCACCACGGGCGAGATAGCCGTGCTGGTTGAGCTGCCGATTGACCGCAGCAAAGAGGGTGTCGCTGGCATTGGCGGCGATCAGGCGCTCCTTGAAGAGCCAGATCGTGGTGCGGTCCGGAATCTGACTGCTGTCACGCAAACCAACGAAACGCTGAAAGCTCAGGCGGTCGAGCAGTTGAAACTCCATCTGTTCGTCGCTGAGGTTGAACAGTTGCTGAATCAGCAAGACCCGCACCATCAGTTCAGTAGGGAACGGGGGACGCCCACCACGCTCTCGGTTGGGACGAGGGGCGGCACGGTCGATCTCGGCGGCCAGGGCGGCAAAGTCGACATGTTCCTGCAGGATACGCAGCACATCCCCGAGCTTGTCGAGCTTGGCTTCCCGTTCTTGTCCGGCAAACAGGCTGTTCTTGATCATGCTCGAACGCTCCGATGAGTCATGATGCCATCATGCCACGAGCTGGGGTTTTTCGAGGTGCCCAAGAGTGAACCCGCAGCCCTCGAGCTTAGTCACACACTTCCAACACACCCAACTCACTTCACCTCTTGCCAACCCCAGACCAGCAGCCTCGCCCCAAAGAGTCAGGTCATGCAGACGACGGTAACGCTACGCCAAGCCTTCACGCTCAACATTCCACGCACCGTCCGCACGACTATCGAGCCATTTCACTACGCCATCTTCCAGCTCAACCGAACCCGCACATCATGCCATCTGACTAACCGACTAGGATAACCTCACACCTGCCATTTGTACTGATGCCCGGTTTTTTGGATGCCGAATAGATATCGGCACTTACTAACCTTTTAGAAAGTAATGCCATTTCATGTGATAATTTTCTTCATGAAATGCAAACGAAACTCTGACGCCCGCGGGATTGACCACCACACCCTCCAGGTCATGCGCCAGCAAGCCGTCAAGGCGATTCGAGAGGGCCAATCGGTGCAAAGCGTAGCAGCCGCCTACGGTGTCAACCCGCGCACGGTGTTTCGCTGGTTAGCAGACTTTGCCAATGGCGGCCAAAACGCCCTGCTGGCCAAGCCGATCCCGGGGCGTCCACCGAAGGTGACGGCCGATGAGATGAGCTGGCTGGCCAAGGCGGTGAAAGACAATACGCCGCAGCAGTTCAAGTTCGAGT
>NZ_JAUEDK010000100.1 GCF_030385785.1 Crenobacter oryzisoli | reverse complement strand
TTGGGCACCGTATTCACTACACTGGCACCCGCACCGACAGTTTGTGGTTGGCCAAAACCTTGGCAGGCGGCCAGGTTAGCCAAAAATAAGAGCAGACTAGTTAACTGTACTCGTGTCATCCCGCATTACCTTGCGGCGGAAAAATGGTGATAAGTTCTGTATAAGACCAAAGCGGGCCACCTTGTTGGCAAGTGGCTTTCGACGGCAATGTGGGTATCATCATGACTTCGGACATGTATTTTTCCCTCCTACTCTTTCTTGAATTACCCGAAGCTGCCCCCGTGCGCCACCAAAGCCCCGGCTGTGCTCCTTGCAGTCAATCACGGGACGGACTTCTCCACACGGCACAAAAACCAGGGCCAGACCGCATGTTTCTCAATAGCTCGGCACGGGGTTGGTCACTGAATGGCGAGTGTAATTGGCTTCGTGAATATCCATCCACTTGTGCCACACAGGAGGTGTTGTTCCATCTGTATTCCAATTTGGAGCTTTTATTCCCCCTAGGTTTATTCCTGGGCTCGGGTATTTTACCCACTCTACCGTTGCCACCATACCTGGTTGCCATTTGGCAGGCAGGCTTACGCAGCAACCTTCACCTCCACCGCTGCTTACGCCTTGACCGTTGTAGCGAACACTGACAATGGTGGTATTGGGCACCGTATTCACTACATGGGCGCCCACACCGACAGCTTGTGGTTGGCCAAAACCTTGGCAGGCGGCCAGGTTAGCCAAAAATAAGAGCAGACTAGTTAACTGTACTCGTGTCATCCCAAATTTCTTTACCATCGCCATCATGCGAGGCTGCCATTTGGCGGAAGGCTCACACAGCTGCTTTCTCCCTCTCCGCTCGTAACCCCTTGCCCGTTGTAGCAGACACTGACAATCGTAGTATTGGGCACCGTGTTCACGGCATTGGCGCCGACGCTGACAATTTACGGATTACCAAAAATTTGGCATGTAACTAAATTGGTTAATAGTAATGCTAGGCAATATAGCAGCGCTCGATTCATGAGATGATATCCATGTTTTTTTAAATAGCGATCTTCTATAAGTTGAAAAATATCTGTGCTTCCAGAAAAGCGTGTCGCTCGGGCTGAGACCATAGTTTTTGGGCATCGGCTTCCATCTGGGCTGCAGCCAGCTTTTCTAGCATTGCCTCTTTGCTGTGTACCCCACATTGCGACGGTGTGGGCAGTTCGTCTTGGCTCCATAACTCGGCTTGATGCCAAGCTGACAGCACATCAATATGCTTCGGCTCCAATTGAAGAGGTTCGGAGTATAAAGGTGGTAACGCTTCGTTGCTTGTTCGGTATTTCGAAGAGATTGCCATCGCATTTCCATCGCGATCTATCCAGTGCCACTCCGATGCACCTGCGAGCAAGTGTTGGCGTATGGACTCATCCAATGTAGAAATGACGATTCGAAATAACCCTGTGTTGTAAAAGCGAAGCACTCCTTTGCTTTTTCCGCCGTCCCATTCAGGTTGAAGGTAATAGCGTAGGTGCTCTGCCAGCTGGTCATAGGGCCAGTCGTTCAACAAGACGAGCAGTCTGGGTTGTCCCGAGAAATGCTTGATCAATTGGCGTAGCCCACGGCTCGCAGTTAAAGGTCCAATGGAAAGTCGCACCAGAACAGGCCCCTCCGATGCGGCATCCGCATGGGGAGTGTTGTTCAGTAGTGCTATGGGAGGGGCGACTGCATGCAATTTGCGTTGCCAGCTTGTGCCAATGTTTGCTTGATCGACAACAACATCAATACTGTTCAAACCGAGTAATTCGGCTCGCTCTCGGAGCAAGGTTTCCCAGTCGATTGGAGATGGGGTGGGGGCAAGCATATTGATGGCGATCATCGGCCGGTCACCAGTGGGTTGCCTTCATTAAAGGCTCGCTGCATGCAGGTTTTGCAGACGGTGTTGGGAAAACGTGGGAACGGCATATTCATACTCGTCGGCCCACTCCAATCGTGACTCCCCCCCTTGAAGCTCACCTTGCCCGGCGCATGCAGCTCGATCTTGCCATCCTTGATTCGTACATAAGCGCCACCGCAGGTGAGCAGGATTTCCTTCTTGCCGTTGAATAGTTGCTGCCCCTTGATGGCGGTGAGATTGACGTCCTTGTCACCGGTGATTTCGACACTGTCACTTTGTGCCTGGACTTGCACCTTGCCCTTCGCGGCAATCAGCTTCAGGCTGATTACGTCCTTCACCCCCGCCACGAACAGGCTGAGGTGCTGGCCGACGTTGTGGATCCAGCGCCGCCCCGAGGTCTGGTTGGTGTCGCGCTGGGCCACCAGGTCGAGGTTGGTGCCGGCGGCGAGGGTCTGGCTCTGCGCGGTGACGCTGGCGATGCCGGCCGGGGCGGACAGCACCAGCAGCGGTTGCTGGCCCGCCTGTCCTTTCGCGGTTTTTGATTCCTGGTCGGTGTTGCTGCCGGCTTCCCAGGCCTTCAACGCCTCGGCGTGGTGCTGCAGGTGGCCGTCGGGCTTCTTTGATCCCTTGCTGTTGTCCGGCTGGATCTGCTCCGGGCCGGTCTCCATGGTGTCGGCCAGCTGGCCGGTGGCGGTCTCGGCCAGGCTCTGGCTGAGGCTGAGCGCGGCGTCGAGCTGGCTCTGGGCCTGCTCGCGCGCCAGCTGTTTGCCGGAGGCTGAGGGCTGCGCTTCGGTGCTGAGCAGCAGGCCGTGGGCGGCGCGGATCGCACCGTGCTGGTCGGTGCGTAGTTCGAAGCCGTCGCCGCGCGGCTGGCCCTTGCCGTCGCTCCTCGGGTGGATCAGATAGCCTTGGTTGAGCTGGGTCTTGCCGTGTTCGCTGGACAGCTTGGCGCGGACTTCGCCGGGGGTGTCGTCGAACAGCAGCTCGTTGTACTG
>NZ_JAUEDK010000010.1:86519-128885 GCF_030385785.1 Crenobacter oryzisoli | reverse complement strand
GGATCGCCTGGAGCAGGTCACGGGCATAGCGCATTTCATTCTTGGCGTATTCGCCAAAGACAGCCTCTCGCACCAGATGCGTCGCCAGCGAAGTCAACGTCAGCAGCCGCAACTGCGGATAGCTGGCTGCTACGCCGGAGGCATAAGCCTGTGCTCCGAAGTGCTGACGATTCTCTGGGGTATCCGAGGTGCGCAAGGTACTGCCATCAATCGCGTAGCGGGCCAATCCGCGCCAGCTTCTTCCCCGCTGATGCCGCTCATCCCAAACCAGCGCGCTGAGCCCGAAGAGTTGGGCCAACGGTTCCTCGCCGAGGCGCTGCCGCGCCTGGGTCAAGGCGCTCTTGGCAATCTCTGGATTGACCTCGTCAGGCAGCACCAGATCGAGATGAGCGACGACCTCCGGGATGGGCTGATGCCGGTACATAGCCAACGCAATGACCAGCCAGACGACCTGTTCGGCCGGCAATCTACGCCGGCGCACGCTGGCTTTGCCGGTCACTGCAAGCGCGTGGGCGATCCATGCGGGGTCAATTTGCTGAGAAAGTGCAGAGAAATCAGGGTGTTTATGAGCCTTGCTTACCATCTTGACCAACGTGAGGGAGTCAACCTGGCCGGAATATGAGCAAGATTCGCACCATGAAAAATGCCGTTCACTTGCTTAAGTGAACGGCATTACTGTCTAGACAGTGCGTTTTTTATCATGCAAAACCGAGAGGCTTACTTCGAGGCGTTCACCATGTACTCGACGGCGGCACGGAACTCGGCGTCGCTACCGGTGTACCCCCCCTTCGGCGGCATCGCGTTCAGCCCCTTGGTAGCGATCTTCACCACCTCGTCGATGCCCGGCTTCAGACGCGGCGCCCAGGCGGCCTTGTCGCCGAACTTCGGCGCACCGGCGGCGCCGGTCGAATGGCAGGCAGTGCAGACACTGTCGAAGATCTTCTTGCCGACCACCTGCGGGTCGAGGGCGGCGACGGCAGCAGGCGCACTAGCCCCGGCAGGAGAAGCCGCTGCGGCGGCACCGCCTACTGGCGGCTCGGTAAATTTCGCCCCACCGGCATTGGCCATGTACGCTACCGCACGTTTCACTTCGTCATCCGACAAATCCGGCGAACCACCCTTGACCGGCATCGCGTTGAAACCGTGCAGGGCATGGTCGATCAGAGTGTCATAGCCCTTGGCGATGCGCGGCGCCCAAGCTGCCGCGTCACCGAACTTCGGCGAACCTGCCAGGCCCGTGCCATGACAAGAGATGCAGATGGCCTTGAACACCTGCTCACCAGTGCGTTGCCCAGGTGGTGCGTCGCTGGCGACCGAGTCACCGACCGGCTTCAGGCGAGCGGCGACCGCCTCCTTGGTCATCACTTGCGCATCAATTTCATAACCACTGGTAGCCAGCTTGGCGAGCAGCCAAATCGCCGCCACCACAAAAACGATGATGCCCACGATCACCTTGATGACCGAGCCAGGAGCCATGTTGTTTTCATTACTCATCGCACTATGCCTCGCCTGAAAAACATCTTGATGACATTCAAATCATTGCACACGATTATACGGCAAGCCCAACGGCATGGCAAAAACCCTACACTGGACATGGTACAAGCATTCGGCTATTCTCTGAGGCTCTGCGCACCCGTAGCTCAGTTGGATAGAGTGTCAGTTTCCGAAGCTGAAGGTCACAGGTTCGATCCCTGTCGGGTGCGCCATCCACACCAGATTCATCAAATCTGCATATCGCAAAGTCCTCAGGCATCTTGCCGATAGACTGTTCCGCTGCCTAGCTTTCAGCCCAACTCCCTTCACAATACGATTCACAGTGTTGCAATCCGGGAGAATTTCAATTCAAGCCGTCACAGCCACTTCGTGGACGCCCTGAGCCACCTTTGCACTGATTGAGGCCGGGCCAAAGGCCTGGCGCGAACTGTCTCCCTCCCTCGCCCAACATTGTTACCAGACCAGAGAGCCTAAGAACCCGTTCACGATCTGCTGCACTCGGGTGATCCTGCATTGAAATGACGCTCAACATGCTTATCTACTCGATAAGTACATTACGCTTTTTCACGTCAGCCTTGGTTGACCCTTCGTTCGCGAGATCGTGAATAGGTTCTAAGACTTGGGAATGCCGGTGAGTCTGGTACACCGCTCGGCGGCACCGGAACTGCGCCGCTAGCACAATAACAGGCCATCCCGATCGGGCCAGACAGGAAACTGCTGGGGCATGGTTCCGGTACAAGGGCGGCCAGACGGCTATTCGTGCTGCGGTTCCGCTTTACATGGCGCACTGTGGCGTTTTGGTAGCAGCAAAGGCCATCATTGTCGGCCGCCGAAATGTAACAAATTGTAACGGCAAAATACAATCAATTTCTAATATGATAATTGCTTAAATTAAGCAGGGGCAACGACTTGCAGCTTGTCGACGTGCTGCGCTGCACAGATTCGACGCGGACCAAGGACCGTTTTTGCGACAAAGTGTCGCAGAAGACCATTGAAGATGTGGCAGAAATGGCTTTCAATACCCCCCGTCCAGTTCAGATCCAGGATGGAATAATCAAATTCCACCTGCTTTTCTTTCGCGCAATATTGATTCGAAAAGCATAACGATTGAGTGCCGCCCATTCGTTCAAAACAACGGACATTCGCTGTCGAGAATGATCCAGATAAGGCCGGCTGCACCATTCGCAATATCGAGCCCTGATTTTCTTACAGTCACGCCATCTATTGGGACGATGAACCGTTGTCCTATCCAGTGATCACCGACACCCGCGCGATCTAGAGATGGATTCCTGTCTGCTTCGGTCGCGGCTTTATGGGTGATCGGAACTGCGGCATTCGGCCAGGTTATTTCGTTTTAGCGAAGTAGCTGCTAGCCCCCATTGCGTCCGGAGACGCCGTGGGGGTTAAGACGTTTGTTTCGTTGAGGCACGATAAAAAGCCACTTTCTATCCACTAAGGTCGTAAGATGATATTCAGAAAATACCCCCGCCTCCTACGGGGACTTTCTCTCACTGCTGCCGCTTTGTTGACGGGTTGCCAAGGTGGCATCCTCGATCCAAAGGGGCAGGTCGGGGCGGATGAGAAGTCCTTGATCATCACGGCAACCGTGCTGATGTTGTTAGTGGTTGTCCCGGTCATTTTGATGACACTGGCGTTTGCCTGGAAATATCGGGCCAGCAACGAGAATGCCACCTACACGCCAAAATGGTCGCACTCGAACAAGATCGAGGCAGTCGTCTGGATCATCCCGATCATCATCGTATCGTGCCTCGCAGTCATCACCTGGAACAGCACGCACAAGCTCGACCCTTACCGCCCGCTCGACTCCGACAAGAAGCCGATCAACATCCAAGTGGTCGCACTGGACTGGAAATGGTTGTTCATCTACCCGGATCTGAACATCGCCACGGTCAACGAAATCGCCTTCCCGGCCAACACCCCGGTCAACTTCAAGATCACCTCCGACGCGGCGATGAACTCGTTCTTCATTCCGCAGCTGGGTGGCCAGATCTACGCAATGGCCGGCATGCAGACCAAGCTGCACCTGATCGCTAACGAGCCGGGCTCGTTCGACGGCATGTCCTCCAATTACAGCGGCGGCGGCTTCACCGGCATGAAGTTCAAGGCCATCGCCACCGCTACCCCGGCCGAATTCGACGCCTGGGTGAAGAAAGCGCGTGAGGGCAAGACCCTCGATGCTGGTGCCTACCAGCAGCTGCTCAAGCGTAGCGAGAACAACCCGGTGCAGTACTACGCGTCGGTGACGCCGAGCCTGTTCTACGGGGTACTGAACAAGTACGTAGCCAGCCACCAGACCGCGATGGAGTCCGGTCTAGGCTCGGTCCAGCTCGCCTCGCTCGCCAAGAGCCTGTGCATCACGCCGCCGGTTGCTAAGGAGTAATCAAAGAAATGTTGTTAGGTAAACTGACGCTCGACGCGATACCGTTCCACGAGCCGATCATCATGGGGGCGCTCTCGGGCGCCGGCCTGATGGGGCTCGTGGTGTTTGCCCTGATCACCAAGTTCGGCAAATGGGGCTACCTGTGGAAAGAGTGGCTGACTTCGGTCGATCACAAGAAGATCGGCGTGATGTACATCGTGGTCGCGCTGATCATGCTGCTGCGCGGCTTTGCCGATGCGGCGATGATGCGTACCCAGCTCGCGCTGGCTACCAACGGCCACCTGGGCATCTTCCCGCCTGAACACTACGACCAGATCTTCACCGCCCACGGTGTGATCATGATCATCTTCATGGCCATGCCGTTCATGACCGGCCTGATGAACATCGTCGTGCCGCTGCAGATCGGTGCGCGTGACGTGGCCTTCCCGTTCCTGAACTCGCTAAGCTTCTGGCTGCTGGTTTCGGCCGTGGTGCTGGTCAACGTATCGCTCGGGGTCGGCGAATTTGCCCGCACCGGCTGGGTAGCCTATCCGCCGCTGTCCGAGCTGTCCTACAGCCCGGGCGTGGGGGTCGACTACTACATCTGGGCGCTGCAGATAGCGGGGGTGGGGACCACCTTAACGGCAATCAACTTCCTGGTAACCATCATCAAGATGCGCGCACCGGGCATGAAGCTGATGCAGATGCCGATCTTCACCTGGACCTGCACCTGGGCCAACGTGCTGATCGTGACCTCGTTCCCGATCCTGACCGGCGCGCTGGCGATGCTGAGCCTGGACCGCTACCTGGATTTCCACTTCTTCACCAGTGAAGCCGGTGGTAATCCGATGATGTACATCAACCTGTTCTGGGCCTGGGGTCACCCCGAGGTCTACATCCTGGTGCTGCCGGCCTTCGGTATCTTCTCGGAAGTGATCTCGACCTTCTCGGGCAAGCGCCTGTTCGGCCACACCTCGATGATCATCGCCTCCGGCGTGATCTCGGTGCTGGGCTTCATTGTGTGGCTGCACCACTTCTTCACCATGGGCTCGGGTGCCGACGTTAACGCGTTCTTCGGCATCGCTACCATGATCATCTCGGTCCCGACCGGGGTGAAGCTGTTCAACTGGCTGTTCACCATCTACCGCGGCCGCCTGCGTTTCACCACGCCGGTACTGTGGACCCTGGGCTTCATGGTCACCTTCTCGATCGGTGGCATGACCGGCGTGCTGCTGGCCGTACCGGGTGCGGACTTCCTGCTGCACAACTCGCTGTTCCTGATCGCGCACTTCCACAACACCATCATCGGTGGTGCGGTGTTCGGCTACCTGGCCGGCTTTACCTTCTGGTTCCCGAAGGCGTTCGGCTTCAAGCTGAACGAGAAGATCGGCAAGGCCGCGTTCTGGTTCTGGCAGTCGGGCTTCTTCTTCGCCTTCGTGCCGCTGTACGTGCTGGGCTTCCTGGGCATGACCCGTCGTCTGAACCACACCGATAACCCGCTGTGGACCCCGTGGCTGTACGTGGCCTGCATCGGCGCGGTGCTGGTCGCCCTGGGTATCGCCTGCCAGCTGCTGCAGATCGCGGTGAGCCTGCGCGACCGCAAGAAACTGGTCGACGAAACCGGCGACCCGTGGAATGGCCATACCCTGGAATGGTCGACCTCGTCGCCGCCGCCGTTCTACAACTTCGCCGTAGTGCCGCACGTGCATGACATCGACGCCTTCACCGACATGAAGGAAAAGGGTGTCGCCTACGCCGCTCCGGCCAAGTACGCGCCGATCCACATGCCGAAGAACACCTCGGCCGGCGTATTCATCGGTGCCTTCACCACCGTGATGGGCTTCGCGTTGATCTGGCACATCTGGTGGATGGCGATCGTTGGCTTCGTCGGCATCGTGGCCAGCATGCTGGCGCGCGCCTACGACAACGACATCGACTACTACGTGCAGCCGGACGAGATCGAGCGCATCGAGCGTGTTCGCCTCGCGAAACTCGGCATCAACGTGGACCGCAACGATGGGCAAGCCAACCCGGCAGCCCGTCCGAGCAAGGCTAAAACTCTGGAGCAGGTGTAAGCAGCCATGGCATCTCACGCAACCCATATGGATAGCGCTCACGCTCACGACGAGCATGAGCATCACGACAGCGGGCAAAGCACGGTCCTGGGCTTCTGGCTCTACCTGATGACCGACTGCATTCTGTTCGCCAGCGCCTTCGCCGCTTACGCGGTGCTGTTCGGCAATGTGAACGGCGGCGTGGCCGGCAAGGACATCTTCGAGCTGAAGTACGTGCTCGTGGAAACCTTCGCCCTGCTGTTCTCCAGTATCACCTACGGCTTCGCGATGATCTCGGCCCACAAGGGCAACAAGTCGGGCGTGCTCGGCTGGCTGGTGGTGACCTTCCTGTTCGGTGCCGCGTTCATCGGCATGGAACTGAATGAGTTCCACCACCTGATCGCCGAGGGCCACGGCCCGCAGAACAGCGCCTTCCTGTCGTCGTTCTTCGCTCTGGTGGGCATGCACGGCCTGCACGTGACCGCAGGTCTCGTGTGGATGGCGGTGATGATGTTCGAGGTGGTCAAGACCGGCCTGACCTCGCGCTCGCTGACCCGCCTGAACTGCCTGTCGCTGTTCTGGCACTTCCTGGACATCGTCTGGATCTGCGTGTTCACCGTCGTCTACCTGAAAGGGGCCATGTAATGAGTCAAGCACATAGCCACGACCACGCCAGCCACGGCAGCGTCAAGTCCTACGGCATCGGTTTCGTGCTGTCGGTGATCCTGACGGTGATCCCGTTCTGGATGGTGATGAGCGGCAACTTCAGCCAGCACGACACCATGCTAGGTATCGTCGGCTTCGCGGTGGTACAGGTTCTGGTGCACCTGAAGTACTTCCTGCACCTGAACTTCTCGGAAGAGGGTCGCCTGAACACCCTGTCCTTCCTGTTCACCGCGATGGTCATCGTGCTGCTGATCGCACTGTCCGTCTGGATCATCTTCAGCGCCGACGCGCTGATGATGCGCTAAGAGGTCGCACGTGAAACTCAAGCGATACCTGCAGGTCACCAAGCCCGGCATCATCTTCGGCAACCTGATCTCGACGGCGGGCGGCTTCCTGCTCGCCGCCAAGGGTCATGCCGACCTGAGCGTGTTTCTGGCGACGGTGATCGGTCTGTCCCTGGTCGTTGCGTCCGGTTGTTCGCTGAACAACTGCATCGACATGGATATCGACTGCAAGATGGCGCGCACCAAGAACCGCGTACTGGTTACTGGCGTCATGTCATTCAAGGCCGCTCTGGTGCACGGCCTGCTGCTGGGTGTCGCTGGTTTCTGGACGCTGTGGCACTGGACCAACCCGCTGGCGTTCGCCTGCGCGCTGTTCGGTTTCGTGATCTACGTCGGCGTGTACAGCCTGTACATGAAGCGCCACTCGGTGTACGGCACCGTGGTCGGCAGCCTATCCGGCGCGGTGCCGCCGGTGGCGGGCTACTGCGCGGTGACCGGTCGCTTCGACATGGGTGCGCTGATCCTGTTGGCGATGTTCTGCCTGTGGCAGATGCCGCACTCGTACGCGATCGCGATCTTCCGCTTCAAGGACTACGAAGCCGCCAACATCCCGGTGCTGCCGGTGGTGAAGGGGGTATCGGCCGCCAAGCAGCAGATCGTGCTGTACATCCTGGCGTTCGCAGCGGCGACGGTGATGCTGTCGCTGGGCGGCTACGTCGGCTACGGCTACCTGGCGGTGGCCTGTGCCACCAGCCTGTGGTGGCTGAAGATGGCGCTGTCCGGCTACAAGCACGGCATCGACGACCGTACCTGGGCACGTCAGGTGTTCTTCTTCTCGATCATCACCATCACCTCGCTGTCGGTGATGATGGCGGTAGACTTCCAGACCCCCGCTCACGGGGTACTGGCCTTTACCTTCTAAGATCGGGATATTCCTCTCGCAACAAGGCGCCGCTGGATTCAGCGGCGCCTTTTTTTTATCGGCGCTCGGCATGCGCTCGCGCCTTCACGCCAAGGGCTTGGCGCCCGCGGCTACTTCGGCTGCGGTACGACGCGCAGATAAGGCTTCAGTGTCTTGAAGCCCTGCGGATATTTCTTCTTGGCCTCTTCGTCGGATACCGACGTCGGGATGATGACATCATCGCCCGGCTTCCAGTTCACCGGCGTGGCGACCGCGTGCTTCGCGTTCAACTGCAGCGAATCGAGCAGGCGCAGCACTTCGTCGAAATTGCGTCCGGCACTCATCGGGTAGACCAACATCGCCTTGACCTTCTTGTCCGGGCCGATGAGGAACACCGAGCGCACAGTGGCATTGTCCACCGCGGTACGTGGGCCGGAGCTGGCATTCGGATGAATCATGTCGTAGAGCTTCGCCACCGTCAGGTCTGCATCGCCGATCAGCGGGTAATTGATTGCGTGCCCCTGGGTTTCCTCGATGTCACCGACCCAGGCGCGGTGGTCGCTGACCGGATCCACGCTCAGCCCGATAATCTTGGTATGGCGCTTGTCGAACTCCGGCTTGAGCCCGGCCATATAACCAAGTTCGGTGGTACAGACCGGGGTGAAATCTTTCGGATGTGAGAACAGGATGGCCCAGTGGTCGCCGATCCATTCGTGAAAACGGATTGTCCCTTCGGTGCTTTCGGCGGTGAAATCAGGTGCTTCGTCGCCAATACGGATTGCCATGTCCGACCTCCTTATGGGTGATGGGGGGTGCCAGCGTTTCGATAGCGGTTGCGATTCTGGGGCGCTGCGTCGAAACGGGCGGCCGAAGCAGTATAGGCAGCAATCTTGTAAGGCGCCCGCCTGCTTTGGCCAGGCGAGTGTGTCCCCTTCCAGGGCCGTTCTCGCTCATCTGGCCTTGCGATAGGTAGCGATCAGCTCAGCCTGTGCCAACACATGGCCGCGCATCGCGCTCTCAAGCTTGGCCTTAGTGGGCTTGCCCAGATCCGGCAGCATGGTGTCCAGCGCATAGAGCTTGTGGAAATACCGGTGGGTGCCGATCGGAGGACAAGGGCCACCGTAACCGCTGTCCTGCCAGTCGTTCAGCCCCGGCAATGCCCCGTGCGGCAGCGTGTGCAGCCCCTCGGGCAGCTCTTGCAGGCTGGCGGGCAAGTTGTAGAGTACCCAATGGACCCAGGTCATCCTGGGTGCAGCCGGGTCCGGTGCATCGGGATCATCCACGATCAGCACCAGACTTTGCGTGCCGTCCGGAGCACCACTCCAGGCGAGCGGTGGTGATACGTTTTTCCCTTCGCAGGTATAGCGCGGCGGGATTGCCCCGCCGGCATCGAATGCGGGTGAGGTGAGCGTTAGTGACATTGTCGTTGCTCCTTCCAGAAAAGGTAGCGAGCTTGCCGCGGGAACGCAGCCCGCTCGACCGCCCCAATAGCAAGAGCACTATAGTCCCGCTGCCCCGCTGGACAAGGCCAAACCGGCTATCGGACCTTCCATCGTCCTTCCCCGACTCTCGCCAACCGCATCGTCCCTGCCGCCCCTCCCCCACCCTGACCATCGGCCCTGCCGGCCGGCAGCATGGTCTTGCCATGCACGTTCTACGCGGTACAACAATGAAACGTTGAGAGCGGCCATTGGCAGCACAAGGCACAAGGCCTGGCACACCCGATGGCCCACCGCACTGGAGAACGTCGTGACCACTGCAAGCGCCCGCTTCTACGCGCTCGGTGAGCGAGCGGTCGTCATCGAATCGCCCCCTCCCGTCGAGGAGACCTGCCAGCAGAAGATCTGGTGGCTAGCCCGGCGACTGAGCAGCCATTGGGCGGTCCGCGGCGTGATTCCGGGCATGAACAATCTGACCGTGCTGCTCGACCCGGCCCTGCTGTTGCCCACCAACTTTCTCCCTGAACTCGAGGCACTATGGCAGCAGGCGACGGAGGAGCCACCACACTCGCACGAAGTCCGCATCCCGGTGGTCTACGGCGGCGATGCCGGCCCCGACCTCCCCGATGTCGCCCACCATGCGAAGCTCAGTCCAGACGAGGTGATCGCGCGGCACGCCGGTGCGGACTACCTCGTCTATTTCCTCGGCTTTCAACCGGGGTTCGCCTACCTCGGCGGCCTGCCCGAGGAGTTGGCAACGCCGCGGCTTGCCGAACCGCGCCTGTCAGTACCGGCCGGCTCGGTCGGCATCGGCGGCTGCCAGACCGGCATCTATCCGGCGGTGACGCCCGGCGGCTGGAACCTGATCGGCCGCAGCACCGTGAGGCTGTTCGACCCTTCGGCCAGCCCGCCGACGCTGCTGCAACCGGGCGACCGGGTCCGCTTCGTCCCGGTGGAGGCCACGACATGCTTGAAGTAATCCAGGGCGGAGCACTGTGCACCGTCCAAGACCTTGGCCGCCAGGGCTCGCGCCACCTCGGCATCGGTCACGCCGGCGCGCTTGACCCGCTGGCGTTGGCGATAGCAAACCGGCTGGTCGGCAACCCTGTCGGCTATGCCGGCCTGGAGATCACCCTAGGCCCGGTGGAGCTGTGCTTCGCTCGTGCCGGCTGGCTGGCCTTGGCCGGTGCCGATTTCGGTGCCACGCTTGACGGGGTCGCCGTCTGGCCGGGGTGGCGCACTCCGGTGCGGGCCGGCCAGCATCTGCACCTAGGGTCGGCACGTATCGGTACGCACGCCTACCTAGCGGTGGATGGTGGGATTGAAACCGACATGGTGCTCGGCTCGCGCAGTACAGATCTGCACGCCCATTTCGGCGGCCTGGAGGGACGCTCCCTGCAAAGCGGCGACAGGCTACCGCTGGGGCACCCTCACCCGCTGCTACATCGACAGGGAGTGAAACTGCCCGACTGGTCACCGCTGGTGCGTGCACTGCCTGGGCCTGAGCATGCCGAGTTTACCGACGCCGCCAGGCAGCGGTTCTGGGGCGAAGCCTGGCAAGTCACGCCGCAGAGCGACCGGATGGGCTACCGGCTGCACGGCGAACCGCTGCACCGCGATGCTGAACGGGAGCTGCCGTCGCATGGCGTACTGCCCGGCGTGGTGCAGGTACCGCCGAGCGGCCTACCCATCGTGCTGCTGGCCGATGCCCCGACCACCGGCGGCTACCCCCGTATCGCCGTGGTGATCGAAGCGGACCTGTGGAAGGTCGCGCAGACGCGGATAGGCGCACGACTGGCCTTCCAATTGTGCGATGCGGCCGAGGCTACCGCCGCTCGGGTCGAGCAGACGGGCTACCTGCGCTATCTGGACTGGAGCTTGTATGGTGGTTGATCTGAATGCCGACCTCGGCGAAGGCGGCGGCCATGACGAAGAGATTCTCGACTACGTCAGTTCGGCCAACATCGCCTGCGGCTGGCATGCCGGCGATGCCGACACGATGCGCCAGTGCGTGCTCTGGGCGCTGGCTCGCGGCGTCGCGATCGGTGCCCATCCAAGCTACCCGGATCGGCAGTATTTCGGCCGCACCGAGATGACCATCGCGCCGGATGCCGTCTACGCCGGGGTGCTCTATCAGATCGGCGCGCTACAGGCGATCGCCCGTGGCGAGGGGGCGAAGCTGCGTCATGTCAAACCACACGGCGCACTCTACAACCAGGCCGCGTGCGACGACGCTCTCGCCGCGGCGATCGTTTCGGCGGTGCGAGTGGCCGACCCTACGCTGTCCGTAGTCGGACTGGCCGGTGGAGCGCTCGTACGTACCGCCCGGGCAGCAGGCCTGAAGGCGCTCGACGAGGCATTTGCCGATCGCCGCTACCGCGCCGACGGCACCCTGGTGCCGCGTAACACCGCAGGAGCGCTGATCGACGATGAAGCCCAAGCGCTGGCCCAGGTGTTGCGGATAGTAAGAGACGGCAGCTTAGCCACGCTCGACGGAGCGAGCTTGGCCATTCACGCCGACACGATCTGTCTGCATGGCGACAGCGAGCATGCCGTGGCGTTTGCCAGGTTGATCCGGCTTGAGTTGGGACGTCACGGCATCACGGTCGCCCCTTGCCCCCCCGCACCACCCTAATCAGGCCAGTGCCATCCCAGAACCTACATCAACAATGCACCGATCCGATGCCCGCCGATACCGCATTCGTGAACGGGTACATTGCATGTAGAAATAGCCTGTATGGCATCCGGACAAATAAAGAGCGCGGCCGAAGCCGCGCTTTTTATTTGCTCTAACCGTCTCAGCGCCCGTGCACCGTCGTGCCGACCGGGTGGCGGATCGCGGCGAGGACGGCCTCGACACGGGCGTTGTCGGCGCCCCAATAGCCGAGCCGTGCCAAGCAGTCGCTGGCGACCAGCGCGGCGTCGATCATGAAGCGCTCGTCGACCAGCAGCTGCTCGACCTCGGCCAGCGTCATCAGCGTATGCTCGGCGACTTCGCCATCCTGGTTACAGGGGATCTCGCCCGGGTTCAGCCACAGGTCGAAGGCGTACAGCCATTCGCGGTGCAGGCCACGCTGTACCGGCCGTTCGGCCAGCAAGAGCGCCGTCTGCGGCAAGAGTTCCAGCTTGTCGGCCGGGATGCCGGCCTCTTCCCAGCCTTCGCGCTCCAGCGCCACTTCGATGCTCTCGCCGGCGGCGATGCCGCCGCCCATCAGGTTGTCCATGCGGTTGGGGTCGACCGCCTTGTGCGGGCTGCGGCGCGCCACCCACATGCGGACCGAGCCGTCTGCGTCGCGCACCAGGCCGTTCAGGTGTACCGCGCGGCTGGTCAGGCCGAGCGGGCGGAATGCGGCACGCTCCAGCTCGAAGAGCTGCGCGCCGTCCGGGCGGAAGGCGGTGAAGTTTTCGTTGCGCCAGCCGTTGAGCCAGCCTGCCTCGTGCCAGCGCCGTGCCTCGGCGTCCAGGGTGGAGCTCAGCGCGGCGTAGTCGCCGCCGGCCTGGCAGATAAGACCGTTGGGGCTGTCGCTGAACAGGGTCGTTTCGCTACCGAGCAGACGCTCCTTCCACAGCGCGTTGACGCAACCGACCCGTTCGCCGGCGATGGTCAACGGGGTGAAAGCGGTGCGGTCGAACTGCGTGATGCGCGAAAGATAATCGAGTACCCGGTCCAGCTGAGGCATGGCGCCCTCCATGATATATGGCATTAGCAACAAGCGCGCCATCTTACGTGGTTTTTACGGAAAACGCTTTCGTTTTCCGAGCACTAGCTTCATATCGAGGAGTGCCGTGGCGATCGGCAAACCACCCAGCCCGAATGGCCTGTCGGACAGAACAAGGATCAACCCGCCGTCGCCCACAGCCGTTCGGCGAGACCGCTGTGGCGCGGCAAGACGCGCCCGACTGCCTCTGACAGCGTGGCCGGCTCGCCACACAGGCGAAATTCTCGCTTGGCGCGGGTGATGGCGGTGTAGAGCAAGGCGCGGTCGAGCACCTGGCTGTCGCCGCCGGGCAGCAGCATCCACACCTCGTCGAACTCGGAGCCCTGGCTCTTGTGTACCGTCATTGCATACACGGTGTCGAGCGGTGGAAGCCGGCCCGGAGCGAGCGCGCGGTAGCCGCCGTCGGCGGTGGGAAACCAGACGCGCAGACCGTCCGGGCTGGGCAACGCCAGGCCGATGTCGCCGTTGAACAGGCCGACCGCATAGTCGTTCTCGCGAATCATCACCGGTCGGCCGGCGTACCAGTCGGCGTCGTGCCGCTTGCGCCCGGCGCGTGCCAGCCGCGCTTCGACTGCCTCGTTCAGCGCGGCCACGTCGCGCCGCTCGGCGGCCAGCAGCATGAAGCGGCCGAAGGCGGCGAATGCCACCGCCGGGCCCTGCTCCAGCGCGGCGAAATAGGCCTCGCGGCGTGCCAAGAGTTCGGCCGCCAGCGCTTCGCGCTCTGGCCCCCAGCCGATGTCGGGAGTGAACAGGTCATCGAGGCAGGACAGCGCGGCACGACTGTTGCCGCCGTTGACCGCACGCGCCAGCGCGCCGATGCCGCTGTCGGCACCGAAGCGATGGCTCTCGGTCAGTAGTGCGACACAGTCGGCCAGCGCCGGCAGGGGATCAAGATTGGCCGAGAACGGCGCGTGGCCGGCCGCCTCCTGCAGCCAGGCCAGCGTATCGGCGCCGTATATCTGCTCGCTGCACAGGTCGGCCAGCACCGCGCCGGCATCGACCGAGGCGAGCTGGTCGCGGTCGCCGAGCAGCACCAGCCGCGCCGACGGCGGCAGCGCCGCCAGCGTGCGGCTCATCAGCGACAGGTCGACCATCGACGCCTCGTCGACGACCAAGAGGTCGAGCGGCAGCGGGTGGCCGGCGTGGTGGCGCGGCGCGGCCTGGCCTGGCACCAGGCCGATCAGCCGGTGCAGGGTCTGCGCGGAACTTGGCAGCTGGGCGCGGATTTCCTCCGGCACCGGCAGCGCGGCGCGGGCGAGCCGCACCGATTCGGTGAGCCGCGCCGCCGCCTTGCCGGTCGGCGCCGCCATCGCGATCGCCAGGGGACGCGGTGCGAGGCTGGCCACCGCCGCCATCAGCCGCACCACGGTGGTGGTCTTGCCGGTGCCGGGGCCGCCGGAGATCACCGTGAAGCGTTTGCGCAGCGCCAGCGCGGCGGCGAGCTTCTGCCGGTCCGGCTTGCCGTCGGCGCGCGGCGGGAACAGCGCGTCGAGCACGCGGCGCGCCGCCTCGGACGCCAGCGGCACGGTGTCGGCGGCGAGCGCGGCGAGCCGGTCGGCCAACGTTGCTTCGTCGCGCCAGTGCCGCGCGAAGTAGAGCCGCCGCGCGCCGTCGAGGATCAGCGGCGCCGCCTCGCCGGGCTGGCCGACCAGCGGGCGCGCACGGGCCAGGCGGCGCGCTTCCGCCGGCGGCAGTGCAAGACAGACGTGACCGGCCTGGTTGGCCGACACCAGACGCGCCAGATACGGCGCGACCGTCGGTGCGGCCTCGGGCGCGAGCCGGGCGAACAGACCGGCGAGCTGCTCCGGCAGCCGGGCCTCAGTTACCGCCATTGAGTGCCGCCTCCAGCGCGTCGCACACCGTCTGCAGCACCTTCAGACGTGCATAGTATTTGTTGTTGGCCTCGACCAACGTCCACGGCACCCGGTTGGTGCTGGTGCGGTCGATCATGTCGGACACGGCCAGGCGGTAGTCGTCCCACTTGTCCCGATTGCGCCAGTCTTCCTCGGTGATCTTGAAGCGCTTGAAGCCGCTCTCCTCGCGCGCCTTGAAGCGTTCGAGCTGCTCGTCCTGGCTGATCGCCAGCCAGAACTTCACCACCACCGCACCGTTCTCGTGCAATTGGTGCTCGAAGTCGTTGATCTCGTAGTAGGCGCGGCTCCAGTCTTCCTCGCACGCAAAGCCCTCGACCCGCTCGACCAGCACCCGGCCGTACCAGCTGCGGTCGAAGATGGTGATGCCGCCCTTGCGCGGCACGTGCCGCCAGAAGCGCCACAGCCACGGCTGCGCGCGCTCCTCTTCAGTGGGCGCCGCCACCGGCATCACGCGATAGTGACGGGCATCGAGTGCCTGGGTGATCCGGCGGATGCTGCCGCCCTTGCCGGCGGCGTCGTTTCCCTCGAACACCAGCACCAGCGAATGCTGGGCGAAGCGCGGATTGCGGGTCAGCAGATTGAGCCGTCCCTGCAGCTTCGTCAGTTTCTCGATGTAGCCGTCCTTGTCCAGCTTCTGGTCGAGCTTGAGAGTATCGAGCACCAGCTTGTTGTCGATGGGCGGCATCGGCGGCGGCACCTCGCTGGGCATGGGCTGCGGGACTTTGCTGTCGAGTCGCTTGCGCAGTGCGGCGAGGATGCCGCGCGCCACCGTCAGATTGCGGTAGTACGGGTCCTCGCCCTCGACGACGATCCACGGTGCATGGGCGGTATTGGTCAGGCGCAGCATGTGCTCGCCGTGCTTGCGGATCTTGTCGTAGCGGTCGTAGTGCTTCCAGTCGATATCGGTAACGCGCCAGGCGGTGTCCGGATCGCGCTCGAGCTGTTTGAGCCGTGCCAGTTGCTTTTCCCGGGTCAGATGGAACCAGAACTTCAGCACCAGCGCACCGTCCTGCGTGAGCATCCGTTCGAAACGCAAGATGTCGAAGATCTGTCTGTCGAAGGTGTCGCGGTCGCTCTTGCCGTAGATGCGCGGGAACAGCGCATCTGAGTAGTAGGAACCGTAATACATGCCGATGCGGCCTTTCGGCGGCAGTTCGCGCCAGTAGCGCCACATCCACGGCCGCGCCTTCTCTTCGTCGTTCATGCCAGCGAACGCGACGTTGTCGATCAGCCGCGGGTCGAGCCATTCGTTGATCAGGTTCATCGTCTCGCCGCGGCCTGCGCCGTCGAGGCCGTGGAGCAGGAGCAGCACCGGGAAGTCGGCCTTTTCCTTCAGATCGTACTGCGCGTCGAGCAGCGCCTCGCGCAGCGCCGGCACCTCGCTCTTATAGGTCTGCTTGTCGATCGCGTGGCCGATTTCGGCGGATTCGAACATGGTCGCTCCTTGGGCGTCGGGGTCGGGCGGCGCCCCCGGCATACAGGGGCGCAACGCACCGGAATCATTATTGGAATAGCTGATCGAGCGCGGCCAGCAAGGACTCGCTCGGCGCGTCGTGCCACACGCCGCGGCCGGTGTCGTCGAGGCCGCGCAGGAACAGGTAGCGCACCCCGCCGAAGCGCTGGCCGAAGTCGATACCCCGTGCGGTGAAATAGCGGCGCAGCGCCACCGTGTAGATCAGGTACTGCAGGTAATAATGCTCCTGTGCTATCGCTTCGGCCAACTGTTCCGTGCCGTAATCGTCCGGTGCATCACCCAGATGGTTGGACTTGTAGTCGACGAGATAAAGCTTGCCGTCCACCTCGGCGACCAGGTCGATGAAGCCTTTCAGATAGCCCTCGACGTGGCGGAATTCGAGCTGGACCGCCGCGGCGCGGCAGGCCGGGTGCAGGCCGTGCGCCGGGTCGGCCAGGATGGCGGACAGCCGTTCCGCCTGCAAAGGCTGCAGCGGCAGCAGGAATTCCAGCTCGACCAGGCGGCGGCCATTCGGTACGTCGGCGAGCCGTGCGCCCGGGTCGAGCGGCGCGGCCAGCGTGCGCGCGACGATGTCGGCGGCGGCGCCCTGCCATTCCTCGCCGAAGCCGGCGCGCGCCAGCTGCTCGGTGACGACCTTCGCGTGCGCGTCGGCCGGCGCGGTGAAATCGATATGCTCGAAGATTGCGTGCAGGCAGGTGCCGGGGCGCGCGCCGCGCGGGAAGCTGAAGCGGTCGTAGACCGGTTCGGCCGGCTCGACGGGCCGCGCCGCCAGTCGGTCGTGGTCCGGCGCCTCGGCGGCGTGGCGGCTGCCGTGCTGGGCGAGACCTGTGAAACTGGTCACCCGCCACGGAGTGAAGATCGGCCGCGTCAGCGTCCGCACCTGCCAGTCGCCGTGCTCGGCATGCTCTCGCGCCAGCCGGGCCGGCTCGGGCAATTCGCTCTGCAATCGCACCGCCCCAGCATTGGCGCCCGCGAAGCGGTGCAGGTCGGCGACCAGCCGGTCGTGGCTCAGCTCGTCCTTCAGTTCGCGCAGACCTTCCAGCGACGACGTCCCCTCGCCGTGCAGCAGCCAGGTCAGCGCGGCGGTCTCCATGCCGCTGGCGCGGGTCCAGCCGATGACGAGGCGGTGCTCGGCGCGGGTCAGCGCCACATACAAGAGGCGCAGCTTTTCGGCCAGGGTTTCGCTGTCGCTCGCCAGGTGGTCGGCGTCGCCGGCCAGTTCGTCCGGCACCAGCCGGGTTTCGCCGCCGTCGCGATAGCGCCAGAACGCGGTGTCCTTGCGCGATAGCGCACCATCCCACAGGAAGGGGCAGAACACCAGCGGGTACTGCAGGCCCTTGGAGGCGTGAATGGTGACGATTTTCACCAACGCCGCGTCGCTTTCCAGCCGCATCATCGCCTCTTCGCCGGCAGGCGGGTTGACCACGCAGGCCTCGAACCAGGCGAGCAAGGGCGCCGGGCCGGCCAGGTGCTCAGACTGCTGCTGGATCAGCTCGGTGAGCTGTGCCAGGTTGGTGAGGCGCCGCTCGCCGTCCGGCAGCGGCAATAGCCGTTCGGCCAGCCTTTCGCGCACGAAGGCCTGGCGCCAGGCGGCCATGAAGCCGGCATCGCGCCAGCGCGCGTGGTCGGCGGCGAACGCGCCCTGGCGCGTCTCCCAGCCGGTCTCGTCGTCGATCAGCGTGACCAGCTCGGCGGCGGTCAGGCCGATCAGCTCGGTAGCGAGCGCGGCGCGCAGCCGGCCCTCGTGCGCCGGGTCGACCCAGGCACGCAGCAAGGCCGCCAGCTCGCGCGCCTCGCGGCTGGCGAACACGCTCTCCTGGGTCAGCGCCACGCTGGCGACGCCGCGTTCGGCCAAGGCCGCGCGCACCAGCTCGCCTTGGCGGTGGGTGGACACCAGCACCGCGATGTCGCCGCCCTTCAGCGCCCGGCTCTTGTCGTCGCGCGTCAGTGTCGCCCCGCCCTGCCCCGCGTCGACCAGCAGCCCGGCGATTGCGTCGGCGGTGCTGGCGGCGGCGAGCCGGGCGGCACGGTCCTTGGGCAAGGGTTTGTCCTGTTCCGGCGACAGCCATTGCAGCGTCAGCGGCGCCAGATCTTTGTCCAGCGTCAGCGTGCCGCGCCCGCCAGCACTCGCTACCGGCTGGTAGGGGATGTCGAGCAAAAAGGCCTGCTCGCGCGCGAACAGCGCGTTCACCGCTGCCACCAGCTGGTCGGTGGAGCGGTGGTTGGTCGACAGCGTGTAGCGCGCGCCGGCGTCGTCGCGGGCGGCCAGATACGCGAAGATGTCCGCGCCGCGGAAGCTGTAGATCGCCTGCTTGGGGTCGCCGACCAGGAACACCGGTCGGCCCCGCTCGATGAAGCCGGCGCGGAAGATCGCGTACTGCACCGGGTCGGTGTCCTGGAACTCGTCGATCAGCGCCAGCTGCCAGCTGCGCGCCATGTGTTCGGCGAGCAGCGGCCCGGACACCGGGTCACGCAGGCCGGTGGCGAGGTCGGTCAAGAGGTCGTCGAAGCGGCGCTGCCGGGCGGCGCGGCGCCGCGCGGCGAGCTCGGTGTCGATCCAGCGGATCAGCTCGATCTTCAGCCGCGCCACCTCCTCGGCCGCCGCGTCCTGCCAGGAAAGCTCGCTAGCCAGCCAGTCGCCGAGGCGGGCGAACAGCGGGTGGGCCGGCGGCACCTGGCCCTTCTTCGCGCCGTCGGCCAGGCCATTCGGCGTCAGCCGGCCCAGCGCCTTGAGCATGTCGGTGCCGAGCGTCGGCGGCGCGGTATCGGGCAAGGCGATGCCGGCAAGCCACCCAAACAGCCGTTGATAGGTCGGCTGGCGATACAGATTGCCCTTCAGCGCCGCGAAGCCGTCCCAGAACGCGGCGGCGCCGGCCTCGATGCTGGCCGGGTCCGCGCACAAGGCCTGCCAGGCGGCCAGGCGCGCCGCCTCGCGTTCGGCCAACTGGCCGGGCGGCGGCGTCACCAGCGTCAGGTAATCCTTGGCGAGGAAGGGCTTCACCGCGGCGAGCCACGCGTCCGGCGTATCGCCCTGTTGGGCCAGCAGCCGCGCGTAGAGCGGATCGCCGAGCACGCGCTGGCGCCAGAAGTCGTCGGCCAGCTCCAGCAGCGGTGCCTCGTCGTCGGCGACCAGCTCCGCGTCGAACGGTTGGCCGGACTCGAAGGCGGCGTCGGTCAGCACCCGCTGGCAGAAGCCGTGGATCGTATAAATGGACGCGGCGTCGAAGCCGGTCAGCGCGGCGGTGAGGCGCGCGCGCGCCGTCTCGCGTCGCTCGGTGTCTTCGCGGTGCGGCGCCAGCAGCTCGGCGAGATAGGCATCGCCCACTTCGTCGACATCGAGCGCCGCCAGCGCTTCGGCCAAGCGCGCGCGCAGTCGTGAGCGCAGCTCGGCGGTGGCGGCCTTGGTATAGGTCACCACCAGGATCTGCTCGACGCTGGCGGGTGCCGCCTCGCCCGGCTGCGCCTCCAAGAGCAGGCGCACGAACAGCGCGGCGATGTTCCAGGTCTTGCCGGTGCCGGCCGAGGCTTCGACTAGGTTCACCCCGATCAGTGGCACATTGAGCGGTGCAAACGGCAGCAAGGCGCTCATGCGTCGCCCTCCTCGGCTTGTTGGAAGGCGGCCAACAGCGGCAACAGCAGCCGCTCGGCCCAATCTAGGAAGACCGGATCGGCCAAGGGGTCGACATGGCGGAACGCCAGCGCGATGGCCGGATCGTCGCGCTGTGCGACCTTGCCGTTGCCGTCGAAGGCCGGCGCCCATTCGTTTTGCGCGGCGGTCAGCGCCGCTTCGCGGGCTAGCTTGGCGTCGGCCAGCGACACGGCCGCCGCCCAACTGGTGCGCGGGAAGAACGGCAGCGGCGACTCCTGCCCGGCCAGCCACCCTTCCAGCCACGGCGCGAGCAGCGCCTGTGCCTCGGCCGGCGGCAGCGGCGCCAGCGTCAGCCGGCCCTCGTCGTCGAGCAGGGTCGATTCGGTGGCGAAGCCGTCCGGCGCCAGGGCGTTGAGCAGCAGGTGCTGCAGCCACAGACCGATCTTCTCGCCGGCGAAGGCACGGCGCACCTTGACCAGGTACTGGCCGTCGCGGCGCAGCCCGGACAGCGTGCCGGTCAGCGTGAGGCCTGCGAGTTCCAGCGAGAACGGCCACGGCGGCAGCGGCGGCTCGAACAGCGCGGCGGGCAGCTGGCGCAGCAGCCGGCGGGTGGCGTCCTGCTCGGCGGCGAGCCAGGCCTCGCCGAGCTCGCCCGGCGGCAAGGCGCCGGCCGCGCGCAGCCGGGTGGCGGTGGCGTCGTTGGCGGCGCCGGCCAGACGCCCCTCCAGCAGCGCGCCGCGCACCCGCTCACGCCCGTCGCGGTCGAGTGCGAACGGCTCGCGCTCGGGCAGCTCGTCCTCCTCGCGCGCGACGCGGATGCCGAGCCGGTCGGCGAGCCAGGCGCGCGCCGGGTTCTGCCAGAAGCGCAGCAGGTCGGGCCAAGGCAGCACGCGCGGCGTCTCGGCCAACGGTAACGGCGTCGCGAACGGCGCGGGCTCGTGGCGCTCGGCGGCGAGCGCCGCGGCGTAGGCCGGTTCGTAGCTGAACAGCCGCAGGGTGCTGCCGTCGTAATAGCGCGGCGAGAACGGCTGCAGCGGATGGGCGGTGACGAGTGTCTCGCGCACGCCCTCGCCGGCCATCGCGGCGAAGGTGTCGAGCAGCTCGGACAGCAGCGCCGACGGCGGCAGCGGCTCGTCGCTGCGCGCGCTCCGGCCAACGTAAGAGAGATACAGCGCCTCGCGCGCCGACAGCAGCGCCTCGAGGAACAGGTAGCGGTCGTCGTAGCGGCGTGAGCGGTCGCCGCGGCGCGGGTGGCGGGCGATCAGGTCGAAGCTGACCGGGCGCTCGTCGCGCGGGTAGACGCCGTCGTTCATGCCCACCAGGCACAGCACGCGGAACGGCAGGCTGCGCATCGGCACCATCGCGCAGAAGGTCACTCCTCCGGTCAAGAAGCCCGAGTCGACCGACAGGGTCAGCCGCCGCGCCAGCCAGTCACGCAGCACCGCCAGGCCCACCGGCTGGCCGAAACCGGCCAATTCGGCATCGCCGGCCAGTTCCGCCAGCGCGTCGCGCAACAGCGACAGCGCCGCCTCGTCCTCGTCGTCCGGCTCGAACAGCGCCTCGATCGCCGCGTGGCAGCGCGCCGCCCAGTCGGCCGGGCTCGTCGGCACCGCCCACTGTTCGGCCAAGCCTGCCAGCGCGTCGAACAGCGCGACCAAGGCTGCCAGTGTGTCGGCCAGGCTGCCGCTGGCGCCGGCAAGCGGCAGCAGGCCCTCGAACAGCGGCATGCCGTCGCCGAGCAGCTCGGGCGGCAGCACGGTGCCGAGCAGCAGGCGATCCAGTCCCTGGCGCCAGCTGAATGCCGCATCGGCGGGCAGGCCGAGACCGGCCTTGTGCGCGGCATCGCGGCCCCAGCGGATCGCCGCGTCGCGCACCCAGCGGCGCAGGAAGGGCAGCTCGTCGGTGGAGAGATTGAATCGACGCTGCAGCGCGGCGCAGTCGAGCAAGGCCAAGAGCCGTTCGGCCTCGAAGCGGCTGTCGGCCAGCTCCAACAGCGCGGCAAAGGTGGACAACAGCGGATGCTCGCGGCTGACGCGGCGGTCGGCCACGCTGTAGGGCAGGCTGGGCGCGTCGTCGCGTCTGCCGAACACCGCGTGGATGAACGGCGCGTAGGTATTGATGTCTGGGGTCAGCACCGCCACGTCGGCGGGGGTCAGCGTCGGGTCGGCGGCGAAGCGGGCGAGCAGCCGGTCCTTGAGGATTTCCAGCTCGCGCATCGGGCCATGCGCGACATGGACCTCGACCGAGTTGTCCGCTTCGTCCATCGCCAGATGGTCGTAATCGGGCGACTGCGGGTTGGACAGCGTCAACAGGTCGTACTGCAGGCGGCCGAGCAGCGTCTGCGGGGCCGGTTCGACGAATAGGTCCTTCAGCTCGTTAGCGCACTCGGCAACCAACAGGTCGAAGAAGTCGCGGCCCTGCTTGCCGAGCGAGGCGAGCAGCGGATGGCCGGCCGCCTCGGCGGCGTTTTCCCCGAGCGCCAGCGCGCGGCGCGCGTCGACGATGTCGCCCCAGGCCATCTCGGACGGGTTGAGCGCGAACATCAGCACGTCGGTGATCTCGGCGAGCCGCTTCACCAGCGCGAGGTACATCGGTGCGAGACTGGCGATGCCGAACAGCACCACCCGCTCCGGCACGTGCTCGGGGCGCAGCCCGGCCAGCACCTCGTCGAGCATGCGCACCCGGTGGCGCGCGTCGTCGGCTTCGGCCAACTGTTTCCACAGCGCCGCCTGCCAGGCCTCGTCCTCACCCAGGTCGAGCAGCTGGCCGGCCTCCCAGGCACGGACCCAGTCGGGGCGGAACACCAGATACTGGTCGTACACGTCGGCGATCTTGCCGGCGAGCTCGAACGCGGCCGCCTCGCCGCCGGCGAGATAGCGCTGCAGCGGCGCGAACACCGGATCGCTCAGCGTCGGCAGCCATTCCATCAGCCGCCAGGCCAGCACGTCGGGCGAGAAGAACGACTTCTTCGGCAGGCCGGGAATCACCCGCTGCATCAGCCGCCAGGCGAACGCTGCCGGCAGCACGAATTCGAGATTCGCCGCCACCCCGTTCTTCTTCGCCAGATCCAGGCTGATCCAGCGCCCCATGCCGCGGCTCTGCACGATCACCGTCTCGGCCACGAATGGGTCGGACAGCGGCACCGCGCTGCTGAACGCGGCAAGGAATTCGGACAGCGCCTCGAGGCGGTTGGACTGGTAGAGATACAGCATCGGCTGGCCGTGGCGAATGGATGGAGCCGCAGTTTACCACCCGTGCCGTGCCGGACTGCGCGACGTCGTGCTTTCCAGCTGTCGCCCGCTTATGCCATACCGCAAGCACACCCTCGACAAGGAGCGTCCATGTCCCGCGCCTTCCACCACCTGTTGCGCCAGCGCGACGGCCATGAGGCCAGCGTGTCCAACGCCGAGCTGTTCTTCGACCTGATCTATGTGTTCGCGGTGACGCAACTGTCGCACCGGCTGCTCGCCGATCTGTCGCTGGCGGGCGCGATCGAGACGCTGCTGCTATGGTTCGCGGTGTGGCTCGCGTGGCAGTACACCGCCTGGATGACCAACTGGTTCGACCCGGAGAGCAAGCCGGTGCGGCTGCTGCTGTTCGCCATTATGGGCGTGGGCCTGGTGCTGGCGGCCGCACTGCCGCAGGCCTTCGCCGGGCGTGCGTTGGTGGTCGGCGCCTGTTTCGCCGTCATCCAGCTGGGCCGCACCTTGTGCATCCTGTTCTTTCTCGGAGGCGAGCATGCGCTCACCGCTAACTACCGGCGCATCCTCGGCTGGCAGAGCCTGTCGGCGGCGCTATGGCTGACCGGTGGCGTCAGCGGCGAGCCGATACGGCTGGCGCTGTGGGCGCTGGCAGTGCTGGCCGAATACGTGGCACCGATGGTCGGCTTCTGGCTACCGGGGCTCGGCCGTTCCGACTCGCGCCGCGAGTGGACGATCGAAGGCGGACACCTCGCCGAGCGCTGCCAGCTGTTCGTGATCGTCGCGCTCGGCGAAGCGATCCTGATCACCGGCGCCACACTGAGCAGCCTGCCCACCTGGAACGCACCGGTGCTGATCGCCACGCTGGTCGCCTTCGTCGGCAGCCTCGCGCTGTGGTGGGTGTACTTCGACACCGGCTGCCGCGCCGCCACCGAGGCGATCGCGCATGCCGACGACCCGGGCAAGATGGGCGCGCATTTCCACTATGTGCACGTGGCGCTGGTCGGCGCGATCATCGTCAACGCGGTCGGCAACGAGCTGGTGATCGCCCAGCCCGACGGCTCCCTCGTGCCGCGCACGCTGGCGGTGCTGATCGGCGGACCGGCGCTGTACCTGCTCGCCAACGCGCTGTTCAAGCGCATGGTGTACGGCCGCCTGCCGCTGTCGCACCTAGCCGGCCTGGCGCTGCTGGCGGTGCTGACCCCGTTCGGTTTTCGCACCGACCTCTTGATGGTCGGCGGGCTGACCACGCTGATCCTGGCGGTAGTGGCGATCTGGGAGAGCGTGTCGCGTGGCCGCATCGCCGAGTCGGAGGCCCGGCACGGACAGCAGGCTTGATCCTGCGCAGCATCCACATCGGTGACACAAGCTAGAATCAACGCTTCGGCCAACCTTTAAGACATCGACATCGCCATGCCCGCCTATCTGATGCTGAAGCACGCCCACGCCGGTTTCGCCTATCTGACCGTATTGTCTTTCGTCGCTCGCGGCCTGATGATGGCGGCGCGACCCGCCTGGCTCGCCGCCAAGCCCGTGCGCATCGCGCCGCACCTGATCGACACGCTGCTGTTGGTCTGCGCGATCGCGCTGCTGGTAGTCGGCCAGCTCAACCCCCTGCACATCCCGTGGCTGCAGGCGAAGATCGTCGCCCTCGTCGTCTACATCGGGCTCGGCACGGTAGCGCTCAAGCGCGGCAAGACGCCGGGGGTGCGCTGGGGGGCGTTCATCGCGGCGCTGGCGACGGTGCTGTATATCGTTACGGTGGCGAAGACGAAGATGGTGTGGCCGTTTTGAAGAGTAGGACCATTTGCGGTTAAATTGGGTAACGGTCACACACAATGTCACAGCGCCAGTCCCGCCAGTCGGGCAAGACCGAGTAAAGCCACAGAGTTCACCAACCTTGGCCGAACCGCACAACGTCCTAGGGCACCCCTACCACCCTAACAGGCAAAACGCCGCAGTCCGAAGACCGCGGCGTTATCGTGATGTCTCAAAACGAGCGACCGCTCACACTCCGAGCTTGTCTCGCACCCCGTAGTACCACGCGCCGGCCGTCAGCATCGGCACGCGCAGCAGGCGACCGCCCGGGAATGGGAAGTGCGGCAGGCCGGCGAAGGCTTTCAGGCGCTCCGGCTTGCCCGCGATCGCCTCGGACAGCAGGCGGCCGGCCAGATGAGTGTAGGTGACGCCGTGGCCACTGCAGCCCTGAGAGTAATAGATGTTGTCGGCGAGCTTGCCCGCCTGCGGCAGCCGCGACAGCGTCAGCGAGAAGTTGCCGGTCCAGCCGAACTGGACCTTCACCTTGGCCAGTTGCGGGAAGGTCTTCAGCATCTTCGGCCGGATCAACTGCTCGATCTCGCCCGGATCGCGCGCACCGTACACGGTACCGCCGCCGTAGAGCAGCCGGTTGTCGGCGGTGAGCCGATAGTAGTCGAGCAGGTAATTGCAGTCCTCCACGCACATGTCGGTCGGCAGCAATTCACGCGTCAGCGATTCCGGCAGCGGCTCGGTGGTCAGCACCTGGGTGCCGCAGGGCAGTGACTTCTCGGCCAGCTTCGGCACCAGGTCGCCGAGGTAGGCGTTGCCGGCCACCACCAGGAAGCGCGCGCTCACCTCGCCGGCGGCAGTATGCACCTTCACCGTCTTGCCCTCGGTGATCTTGGTGACCGCCGACTGTTCAAAAATCTTTCCACCCAGCGACTCGAACGCAGCCGCCTCGCCCAGCACCAGGTTGAGCGGGTGGATGTGACCGCCCGAGTGATCGATCAGCCCGCCGACATAGCGATCGGTGCCGACATGGCGGCGGATACCGGTGGCGTCGACCAGCTCCAGCCGGGTGTGGCCGTAGCGTTCCCACAGCGCCTTCTTGTCTTCCAGTTCTTTCAGCTGCTTGTGCGTCAGCGCGGCGAAGATGTTGCCGTCCTTCAGGTCGCACTGGATGCCGTATTTCGCCACCCGCTCCCGGATGATGCGTCCGCCCTCGAACGCCATGCCGCCCAGCGCATCGGCGGTGGCCTTGCCGTGCCAGCGCTCGATCACGTCCATGTCGCGGCTGTAGCTGTTGACGATCTGGCCGCCGTTGCGCCCCGAGGCGCCCCAGCCCACCCGCGCCGCCTCCAGCACGATCACCGAATACCCCTGTTCGGCCAGGTGCAGGGCGGTGGACAGGCCGGTGAAACCGGCGCCGATCACGCAAACATCGGCGCGCTCGGCGCCGCGCAGCGGCGGGCGTTCCGGCGACGGGTTGGCCGAGGCGGCGTAGTAGGAAGAAGTGTGCGCGATCTTTTGGGTAGCCATAGCGAGTCCAGTCCGGTTCAACCATCGTTGTGTTAATCATATTAAACACACGTTCCGGACTTTGTCACACCCGACGCACAAAAAAACCCGGCCGAGGCCGGGTTTGTGGGACGAACGGTACGGTGGGGCCGTTTACGCCTCGGCGGCGGCCAACTCGCTGCGCTTGGCCGACAGGTCCAGGCCCGGCAGCTCGGCGACGATGTCCGGGTGATCGAACAGCTTCTCGACGATGAAGTCGACGAACACGCGGGTGCGTGGCGCGATGTGCTCGCGATGCGGGAAGCAGATGGTGATATTGCGCTGCAGCGACACGAAATCGGTCAGCACCACCTCCAGTTCGCCGCTGCGCAAGTAGGGCATTATCTCGTGGCCGGGCAGCTGCGCGACACCGAGGCCCAGGCGTGCCAGCTCGCATACCGCCTCGATGTCGTTGACGGTGTAGGTACCGACGACTTCGAGTGGCAGACGCTCGCCATCGCAGTCGAACTCCCACTTGTACAAGCGACCCGAGGTCGGGAACTGGAAGTTGATGCAGTCGTACTGCGCCAGATCCTCGGGCTTGCTCGGCCGACCGTGCTTGTCCCAGTACGCCGGACTCGCCACTACGTACTGCGGGATCTGCGCCAGCGGGCGCGCCGCCATGCGGCTGTCCGGCAGCATGCCGACCCGCACGCCGACGTCGTAGCCGTCCTCGATCAGGTCGCTGAAATGGTCGTCCAGGCCGAAGAACACCTTGATCTTCGGATACAGCCCACAGAACTCGCCCATCAGCGGCAGGATGAAGCGCCGGCCGAACGAGTTGGGCAGGCTCACGCGCAGATGGCCGGCCGGCTCGTCGCGGCTCTCCTTCAGCTGGTTGATCGCGGTGTCGAGGTGGTTGACCGGGCCGCGGCACTGCGCGTAGAAGCGTCGGCCGTCTTCGGTCAGCGTCAGCTGGCGAGTAGTGCGGTTGAACAGCCGCACTTCCAGCTCTTGCTCGAGACGGGCAATGCTCTGGCTGATGGCGGCGGGCGAAACGCCGAGTTTGCGGGCAGCGTCGGAGAAGCTGCCATTCTCAGCCGTGGTCATGAAAACCTGAAGTGCTTTGAGGGTATCCATTGGCTCGTTCCAGGGGTCGGGGCTATCCGGCCAGGCTCATCAAGTAGTATCAATTTATAGTATGTATTACAAAACGATACACGAATATGCGGGGTAATAGTAGAAAAAAACAATTTATCAAAATTCTTAATTCAGAAAAAATTCTTCCTGCATGACCCTGTCCGCATCGATGTAAATCCAGTGCAAAGCCTTGCCTGGAAAGGCTTTGCACTGCATCGCAACCAAGCGCTCGCTTGCTCCCAGCGGGCATTGTCACTCGAAGCATTATGAGCCCATTATATGACGTGGAAATGGTCATTTCCTTATCATTTCCTTATCATTTCCTTATCAATCGGCCGGCCCGTCGGCAGCGCGGAACGATGCGACATCGTGTCGCAGCCTCCCCACTCGCCCCAGTGGTAAAGTCGCGACATGACCGCGTTTCCCTCCCCCTCCGATTCGGCCAATCTTGCCCGCGCCCTCGCCGGCCTGACCCGACTGCGCTGGGTGCTGCTGGCCATCGCCGTGTTGACGCTCACGGCACTGAGCCAGACCGGCTGGCAGCTGCCGCTGCCCGAACTCGGCGCCACGCTGGTGTTGCTCGCCAGCGCCAACCTGTTGCTGGCCCACGCGCCACTCACACCGTTGGCCGCACTGCGCGCCGGGCTCGTCGCCGACACGCTGGCGTTGTCCGCACTGGTCGCGCTGACCGGCGGCGCCGCCAACCCGATCGCCTCGCTGTTCCTCGGCCCGGTGCTGTTCGCCGCCCTCCTGTCGCCAGGCTGGTTCGCCTGGGGGCTGTCGCTGGCGGCGACGGCCGCTTACGGTGCCCTCTTCTACTGGCATGCACCGTGGCCGCTGCTCGGCGGTGACGCCGCCTACGCCTTTCACCTGCACCTGACCGGGATGTGGTTCACCTTCGCGCTGTCGGCACTGCTGATCGCCATCGTCGTCGCCCGGCTCGCTCACGACCTGTCCGAGCGCGAGGCGGCACTGGCGCGCGCACGCGAGATCCAGCTGCGCAACGAACAACTGGTGGCGCTCGGCGTGCAGGCGGCCGGCGCCGCGCACGCGCTGTCGACGCCGCTGAACACGCTGACGCTGCTGGCCGACGAACTGGCCGCCGGTCACTGCCACGACGCGGCACTGAGCGAGGACTTGGCGCTGATGCAGGCGCAGCTCGCCAGCTGCCGCGACGCGCTGGCGGCACTGAAACGCGGTGGCGAACCGGCGTCCGAGGCGGCACCGCTGTTCCCGACTTTGGCCGAGCGGCTCGCCGCCTGGGCGACGCTGCGCCCGCAGGTTCGCCTCGAGCAGCAGCTGCCGTGCGCGCCCGGGCCGACGGTAGCGCTGGATGCGACATTCTGGCCGGCGCTGTACAACCTGCTCGACAACGCCGCCGAGGCCGGCGGCGGCCGGGTCGAACTCGCGGCGACGCTCACCGACGCCACGCTGACGCTGACCATCGTCAACCCCAGCGGCCGCTTGTCGGCCGAACAGCTGGCGCGCGCCGGCCTGGCCGAGCTGCCGACCGACAAGCCGGCGGGGCTCGGCATCGGCGTGCTGTTGACGCATGCGACGCTGTCGCGCCTCGGCGGCCGGGTGAGGCTGATCAACCGCCCAGAAGGCGGCGTATGCGCCGAGCTGGTGCTGCCTCTCGCGAAGGACACCTGATGAACGAACTGCTGATCATCGACGACGATGCCGTATTCGCCACGGTGCTCGCCCGCGCGCTGGCGCGGCGCGGCGTCGCCAGCCGCCATGTCGAGAGCCCCGCCGCCGCGCTGCAGTCGCTTGACCCGGCCCCCGCCCGCATCCTGCTCGACCTGAATCTCGCCGGCGACAGCGGCCTCGCGCTGCTGCCCAAGCTCAAGGCGCGCAGTCCGATGGCCCGCATCGTGGTGCTGACCGGCTTCGCCAGCATCGCCACCGCGGTCGAGGCGGTGAAGCTCGGCGCCACCCAGTATCTCGCCAAACCGGCCGACGCCGACGCCATCCTCGCCGCATTCGGCCAGCAGGAGCCCGACCCGGCACTGCCGGTCGCCGCGCAGCCGATGTCGGTAAAGCGGCTGACCTGGGAGCATGTGCAGCGGGTGCTGGCCGAGCACGACGGCAATGTGTCGGCGACCGCCCGGGCGCTGAACATGCATCGCCGCACCCTGCAACGGATGCTGGCGAAGAAGCCGGTGGCGCGCTGACGCGGTCCCTGCTGCCCGGTCTTGCCGTACGCGCTGCCTACGACGCCCCCAACCAAGCGCGCTTGCCAGCGGCTCATCGCCGCAATGCTTGACCCGGATCAAGCCTCGCCCGGATCCCATCGCCATCCTCCTGTCATTCCCCCGACCGCTTTCCTACCATGGAAAGTCGGCGGCGCACCCGCCGGCCGATGGGACAACCACAAGAGGGGACAAACATGCTGGGACAGATGATGGACGCGCCACTGCTGATCACCGACCTGCTGCGTCACGCCGAGACCTACCACGGCGATACCGAGATCGTGTCGCGCACCGTCGAGGGGCCGGTCCACCGCTACAGCTACCACGACGCCGCGCGACGTGCCCGACAGCTCGCCAACGCACTGGCCCGGCTCGGCGTGGCCGAAGGGGACACCGTCGCCACGCTGGCGTGGAACGGCTACCGCCACTACGAGCTCTACTACGCGATCTCCGGCACCGGCGCCATCTGCCACACCGTCAACCCGCGCCTGTTCGCAGACCAGATCGCCTACATCGTCAACCACGGCGAGGCCGGCGTGCTGTGCTTCGACCTCACCTTCCTGCCGATGGTCGAGCAGCTGGCACCGACACTGCCGGCGATCCGCCACTACGTGCTGCTGACCGACCGCGCCCACATGCCGTCAACGACCAGCCTGCCGGACCTGCTCTGCTACGAGGAACTGCTCGCCGCCGAGCGCGACGACTACGCCTGGCCGCGCCTCGACGAACAGACCGCGTCGGGCCTGTGCTACACCTCGGGCACCACTGGCCATCCGAAGGGCGTGCTGTACAGCCACCGCTCGACCGTGCTGCACGCGCTGTCGAGCTCGCTGCCCGACGCGTTCGGCGTGTCGGCCGACAGCTGCATCCTGCCGGTGGTGCCGATGTTCCACGTCAACGCCTGGGGCTTTCCGTACAGCGCCACGCTGAACGGCGCCAAGCTGGTGCTGCCGGGGCCGAAGCTCGACCCGGAAAGCCTGTACGAGCTGATCGAGGCCGAAGGCGTCACCCTCGCCGCCGGCGTGCCTACGGTGTGGATGGCGCTATTGCAGCACTGCGAGCAGCGCGACCTGACACTGAGCTCGCTGGAGCGAGTGATCGTCGGTGGCTCGGCGGTGCCCGAAACGATGATCGAGCAGCTCGCCTTCCACGGCGCCGATCTGCGCCAGCTCTGGGGCATGACCGAGCTGTCGCCGGTGGGCACCACCAGTTCGCCCAAGCTCAAGCACCGCCGTGCCGACGCGGCAGAACGGCGCCGCCTGCAACTGACGCAGGGCCGGCCGATCTACGGCGTGGCACTGCGCCTGGTCGACGCCGCCGGCAAGGTATTGCCGAACGACGGGGTCACCTTCGGCCGGCTGCAGGTGCAGAGCGTCTGGGCGCTGTCGCGCTACTTCCACCGCGAACGCGACGCCAGCCACAGCGACGACGGCTGGTTCGACACCGGCGACGTCGCGACGATAGACGCGGACGGCTACATGAGGATCACCGACCGCACCAAGGACGTGATCAAGTCGGGTGGCGAGTGGATCAGCTCGATCGAACTGGAAAACATCCTGATCGGCCATCCGGCGGTGGCCGAAGCGGCGGCGGTCGGCGTCGCGCACCCGAAGTGGGACGAGCGGCCACTGATGGTGGTGGTGCTCAAGCCCGGCGCGACGGTGAGCCGCGAGGAGCTGCTGGCGTTCTTCGCCGGCAAGGTGGCCAAGTGGTGGCTGCCCGACGACGTGGTGATTGTCGACGAGCTGCCGCACACCGCCACCGGCAAGCTGCAGAAGATGGCGTTGCGCGAGCGATTTCGCGCTTATCGCTGGCCGGATGGCGCTTAGAACGAAGAAGAACTGTACAAATTAGAGCAATTACCTTAAATTGTGCCCCGCACAGAAACTGAAAGGTTTTTGTGGTGTTAGCCCCTCGAAACGTCGCTTCGCCTACCGGCGGACGATGTTTCTTCCTCGTGTTGGCCCCTGCCGGAATCCCGCCAGGGGATTTTTTTTGGCCAGCGCCGCAACGCCCCCACCCGTCGGCCCCCTACGCTACTCCCCCCAAACTGCCCGGCAACAGCGCAATCCCCCTCGGCCCGTACGTCTACTACTGCAGCATTTTTCTTCCATTTCCAAGCTGTCACGCACATCTCTGCCATTTTGCAATCAACAAGTAACTTACTGAATGTTAATATGCTGATTCGTAATCAAAATACAAAAAACAATCGACACAGTTAAAACAAATCCGCATGGCCCCCTCTCCCCGGCCAGACGACGGAACAGAGAATGGACCCAAGAAGGAATCGGACGTGAAAACTCTTAGAAGTAGACTGATCGGCCTCACCATACTGATCACCGCACTGTTCGGTCTGGCGCTGGTTGCATTTGCGTATGTGCAAATGCGCAGCGAGATCCAGCAGGGCATCAATCAGGAATTCCAGAGCGTTCTGTCCGGCCAGGGCAGCATGATGCGCACCTGGCTCGACGAGAAGCGCGCGCTGATCGCCAACGAGACCAACGTGGCGCAGCGCCCCGACGCGATCGAATTCCTCAAGCAGCTGACCAAGGGCGGCCGCTTCTACGACACCTACTTCGGCTATGCGGACAAGCGCGTCTTGTTCTCGGACAGCTGGGTGCCGCCGGCCGACTACAACGTCACCGAGCGCCCGTGGTTCAAGCAGGCGCAGGCCGCCGGTCAACCGGTGGTCACCGACCCCTACATCGATGCGCAGAGCAAGAAGCTGACGGTGACCGTCGCAGCGCCGTTCCAGACCGACGGCAAGTTCGGCGGCGTGGCCGCCGGCGACGTATTCGTCGACGATGTGGTCAAGTCCGTGCTGTCGCAGAAGGTCCGCGGCGACGGTTACCCATTCATCGTCGGCCGTGACGGCACCATCATCGCCCACCCGCAGGCCGACCTGACCCTGAAGCCGATCACCCAGATCGCCCCGAGCCTGACCGCCGAGGCGATGGCGAGCCTGGCTCAGCAGGCGAGCCCCGCCGACGTCGACATCCAGGGCGAGACCATGCTGGTGGCGCTGCAGCCGATCGAGGGCACCAACTGGTATATCGGCGTGGCCGCCAAGAAGGCCGAGCTGATGGCGCCGCTGCACACCCTGCTCTACACGCTGATCGGCATTTCGCTGTTCGCCTTCGTGCTGATGGCGGCGCTGGCGAGCGTGGTGATCGGCCGCATGCTGCAGGGGCTGCACCGGCTGCGCGACGCGATGGCCGACATCGCCCAGGGCGACGGCGACCTGACGCTGCGCCTGGACGACACCGGCAGCGACGAGATCGCCGCCACCGCGCGCGCGTTCAACCAGTTCATCGGCCAGCTGCGCAAGCTGTTCGGCCAGCTGCAGGGCGAGGCGCACACGCTGATCGGCGGGGTGCGCGAGGCGAACGGCCAGCTCGTCCGCCTGGCCGAAGGCTCGCGCCAGATGGCCGACGTGTCCTCGTCCAACGCCGCGACGCTCGAGGAGATCACCGTCAGCATCGCGCACATCGCCGACAGCGCCGGCCAGGCCGACTCGCTGGTGAAGAGCACGCACGGGGAACTGGCCGACAGCTCGACCAAGATGCAGCAGTTGTCCGACGGCATGGAAGTCACCGTCAGCGCAGTGCGCTCGCTGGAGACCATGCTGAGCTCGCTCGACCGTCGCTCGCAGGACATCAGCAACATCACCAACGTGATCCGCGACATCGCCGACCAGACCAATCTGTTGGCGCTGAACGCGGCGATCGAGGCGGCGCGCGCCGGCGAACAGGGCCGCGGCTTCGCCGTGGTGGCCGACGAGGTGCGCAAGCTCGCCGAGCGCACCGCGCAGGCGACGCTGGAAATCGCGCAGCAGGTCGACACCATCCGCAGCGAGACCAGCCGCGCGGTCGGCGACGTGAACCAGACGGTGCAGTCGGTCGACCAGGGCGTGTCGCTGACCCAGCAGTCGGTCGCCGACATCCGCACGATCCGCGGCTCGATGGAGTCGGTGGTCAGCAAGATGAACGACATCACGCTGTCGACCACCGAGCAGCACAACGCGTCGACGCTGATCGCGCAGAGCACCGAGGCGATCAACAACCGGGTGCTGGAGAGCGACGACCAGCTGCAGAGCGTCAGCGGCACGCTGCAGCACCTCGCCGAGGCGGCATCGCGGATGGACGCGGCGTTCGGGCGCTTCAAGCTCTGAGTCGTGTCCCACACCATACAAAAAGCGCCCCGCGGGGCGCTTTTTCGTTGCTGGTCGCAGCGGCGACTCAGTACAGCTTGCCCGGGTTCATCAGCCCCTGCGGGTCAAGCAGAGCCTTGATCTGTCGCATCAGCGCCAGCGCCGCCGGGTCCTTGTAGCGCGCCAGCCAGTGCGCCTTGAGCTGGCCGATGCCGTGCTCGGCGGCCAGCGTGCCGTGCACGGCATACACTGCGTCGTAGACGATGGCGTTGACGCGCTCCTCGTCGTCGAACAGGTCGGCGTTGCCGGGGCGGGTATACGACACGTTGTAGTGCAGGCTGCCATCGCCGACATGGCCGAACGCGACGATCTGCACGCCGGGGAAGGCGGCCTCGAGCCGGGTCGCCGCATCCTGCATGAACGCAGGGATCGCCGACACCGGCACCGCGATGTCGTGCTTGATGCTCGGGCCGTGCGCCGCCTGCGCCTCGGAGATCGCCTCGCGCACTGCCCACAGCGCCTGCCGTTCGGCCTCGGACTGCGCGATCACGCCGTCGAGCATCGCCCGCTCGGCCAGCCAGCCGACCAGCCGTTCGTTGAGTTCGGCCGAAGCACCGCCATCGGACAGCTCGATCAGCAACGCCCACGGCGTGATGAACGGCACGCGCGCCTGCGGCTGGTACTGGTCGACCAGCTCCAGACAGCGCCGCGAGATCAGTTCGAAGGTGGTCAGCCGGTCGCCGAACACCGCCTTCAGCTCGGCGAGCCAGGCCACCGACTCGGTGGCGTCGGCGATGCCGATCAGGGCGGTTGCGCGCGCGGTCGGCCGTGGGAACAGCTTCAGCGTCGCCGCGGTGATCAGGCCGAGCGTGCCCTCGGCGCCGATGAACAGCTGCTTCAGGTCGAGCCCCGTCGTGTCCTTGCGCAGCCCCGACAGCAGGTTCAGCACTTGGCCGTCCGGCAGCACCACCTCCAGCCCCAGCGCCAGCTCGCGCATCGTGCCGTAACGCAGCACCGCGAGGCCGCCGGCGTTGGTCGACAGGTTGCCACCGATCTGACAGCTGCCCTCGCTCGCCAGCGACAGCGGGAACAGCCTATCGACCGCAGCCGCCGCCTGCTGCGCCTCGGCCAGTGTCACGCCGGCCTCCAGCGTCATCGTTGCGTTGGCCGCGTCGACCTCGCGCACCTTGTTCAGCCGACGCATCGCGATCACCAGCGCCCGGCCGGAGTCGTCCGGCGTCGCCGCGCCGCAGGTGCCGGTGTTGCCGCCCTGCGGAACGATGGGGATGCCATTCGCCGCACAATAGCCGACCAGCGCGGCGACCTCGGCGGTGCTGCCCGGCAGCGCCACCGCCAGCGGGCGACCGAGGTAGCGCTTGCGCCAGTCGAGGCAGAACGGCGCGATGTCGGATTCGGCGGTTAACAGGTGCGCGTCGCCGACAATGGCGGCCAGTTGCGCGAGCGGCGTGCTCATTATTCGTCCTCTTCCTCGTCGGCCAGGTCAGGCGCCATCAGCGTATCCGGATGCGCCCAGCCCGGCAGCGCCTCGATGCGCGCGAGCCAGGCGGCGACGTTCGGCCAACGTTGCAGGTTCAGACCGGCGTCGGGCAGCCACCACAGATAGGCGGCGCAGGCCACGTCGGCGATGGTCGGATGCTGGCCGACCAGCCACGCGCGCCCGGCGAGCGTCGCATCGAGCACGCTCAGATCGTCACGCAGCCTTGCGGCCAGCCAGTCGCACACCGATTCGTTCGCGCCGCCGAACAGGCGGATATAGCGCAGGTTGGGCAGCGAGATGCCGATGCGGTTGGCCTCCCAGCTGAGCCACTCGCGCACCGTCTGGCGCTCGCCGGGCGCTGCGGCGAGCACGCCCTCGCTCTCGGCCAGCCATTGCAGGATGGCGTTCGACTGCACCAGCGGCACACCGTCGACCAGCAGCACTGGTACCTCACCCCAACGGCTGGCGGCACGGAAGGCGTCCAGGCGGGCGTCGCGCGCCACGGCCAGGTCGACGTGTTCGTAGTCGTGCGACAGGTCGCCGAGCATCAGCGCGAGGCGCACCTTGTAGCTGTGGCCGGAAAGACGGTTGCCGTAGAGCAGCAGACGGGACATAGACAGGACTTTCACAATGAGGAAGACAAGGCAGCCCGGCGAGCGGCACGGTCAGTGACCGAGCCCAGCCAGGCGGCGGCGAATGCCAGCGGCACCGAGAATAGTGCCGGATTGGTGTATGGGAACAGCGGGGCCTTGAAGCCCAGCACCGCCACCCACACCGCCGGCCCGGCGACGATCAGGCCGACCGACGCGGCAATGCCGGCAATGCCGCCGGCGATCACGCCGCGTGCCGTCAGCTTAGGCCAGAACAGGCTGAGCAGCAGCAGCGGAAAATTGCTCGACGCGGCCAGCGCGAACGCAAGGCCGAACAGGAACGCGACGTTCTGGTCCTGGAACGCCAGCGACAGCGCCACCGCCAACGCGCCGAGCGCGATCACCGCCCAGCGCGCCAGCTTCAGTTCGGCGGCCGCATCGACGCGGCCACGGCGCAGCAGCCCGGCGTACAGGTCGTGGCTGACCACGCTGGCACCAGCAAGCGCCAGCCCCGCGACCACCGCGAGGATCGTCGCAAACGCCACCGCCGCGACGAAGCCGCCCAGCACTGCGCCGCCGAGCACCCGCGCGAGCTGCACCGCCGCCATATTGCTGCCGCCGACGAGCTTGCCAGCCGCGTCGAACAGCTCCGCGTGGGGGGGGAGCAGCGCGACCGCACCGTAGCCGATCACCATATTGATGGCGAAGAACAGCGCGATCAGCCCGGTCGCCCAGAGCACCGAGCGGTGCGCCGCACGCGCGTTTGGCACGGTGACAAAACGCATCAGCACGTGGGGTAGGCCCAACAGGCCGAGCACCAGGCCAACGCCAAGCGACAGCACCTCGACCGGGTCGGCCAGCGCACGGCTCGGCAGGAAGATCGCCTGGCCCGAGTGCGCCGCCGCGTCGGCGAACAGCGCGGCAACACTGCCGCCGTGCACGGCCAGCACCCCGGCCGCCAGCGCGCCGCCGCAGCCGAACAGTAGCATCGCCTTGATCATCTGCACCCAGCTGGTCGCGAGCATGCCCCCGCCCGCTGCGTACAGCACCATCAGCACACCGACCACGCTCACTGCCGCCGCGTACGGCAGGCCGAACAGCAACGCCACCAGCTTGCCGGCACCGACCATCTGCACGATCAGGTAGAACAACGTCACCGTCAGCGACGAGGCGGCGGCGAGGCCGCGCACCGCCCTGGTGTCGAAGCGCTTCGCGAGCACCCCGGCGAGCGTGTACTCACGCTCATCGCGCAGCCGTCCGGCAAGCAGAATCAGCAATAGAGGCCAGCCGAACAAGGTGCCGACCGCGTACACCGCCGAGTCGTAACCGCTAGTGAAATAGAGGCCGGCCGCGCCGAGGAAAGCCGCCGCCGACAGGTAGTCACCGGCCAATGCCAGGCCGTTCTGCCAACCGGCCAGCCGCCCGTCCGCCGTAAAAAACGCCATCGCACCATCGCCCTGGCGGCGCGCCGCCCAGCGGGTCACCCCCAGGGTGAGCAGCACGAACAGGATGGACAGCATCGCCGCCGGGCTCATTTCGCCCCCTTTCGACCAACATCGGCCGCACGGGCGTAGAGCACAGTGATCGCGAAGCCAAGCGCGAACAGCGCCAGCGCGACGACGATGGACACCGGCCAGCCGGATAGGCTACCGGCAAGCAGCGACGGCGCGAACGCGACGACGCCGTAGTAGCCGGCGACCAGCGCCAGCAGCAGGATCAGGCAGAAACGGGGCATCGGCGGATTATTTCTGCCAGTAGGTCTTCACATTGACGAATTCGTACAGGCCGAACTCGGACAGCTCCCGGCCGTAGCCGGACGCCTTCACGCCGCCGAACGGCAGGCGCAGGTCGGAACTGGTATGGCGGTTCAGGAACACGCTGCCCGCCTCGATCTGGCGCGCCAGCTGCCAGCCGCGCTCGGTATCGGCGGTGTAGATGGCCGCGCCCAGGCCGAACGGCGTATCGTTGGCGAGGCGGATCGCGTCGGCCTCCGAATCGGCGCGCAGGATGCTCGCCACCGGCCCAAACACCTCCTCGTGGTAAACGCGGCACGCCGGATTCACGTGATCGAGCACGGTGGCCGGGTAGAAGAAACCCGGCCCGCTCGGCATCTGGCCGCCGAGCAGCAGCTCGGCGCCGTTCGCCTGCGCGTCGAGCACCTGCGCGTGCAGCGCCTCGCGCAAATCGGCGCGGGTCAGCGGCGCCAACGTCGCCGCCGGGTCGCGCGGGTCGCCCGGCTGCAGTGCCACCGCCTCAGCGAGGAAGGCCGCGACGAACTCGTCGGCGATCTCCGGCACCACGATCAGCCGCTTCGCGGCGTTGCAGCTCTGGCCGGCGTCGCGGAAACGCGAGTGGCACGCTTCCTTCGCTGCCGCGGCGATGTCGGCATCGCGCAGGACGATGAACGGGTTGCTGCCACCCAGCTCCAGCACGGTCTTCTTCAGATGCTTGCCGGCCAGGCCCGCGATCAGGCGGCCGGTGCTGGTCGAGCCGGTGAACGCCACCGCGTCGCACAGCCGCACCGCCTCCTCGACCTGCTCGTTATCGAGCCAGCCGATATCGAGCACCGCGAGGCCCGCCCGATGCGCCAGCTCCAGCAGCGCGGCGCTCGCCTGCGGCACCGACGGCGCCGGCTTGACGAGACAGGCGTTGCCGGCGAACAGCGCCGGCACCGCGAAACGCAGCACCTGCCAGATCGGATAGTTCCACGGCATCACCGCCAGCACGAGCCCCAGCGGCTCGAATGCGACGCCACTCTTGCTCGCGCCGGTCGCAATCGGCTGCGACGCCAACAGGCCCGGCGCCAGTTGCGCGTAGTAGCGGATCAACTGCGCCGACTTGTCGATCTCGGCCAGGCATTCGGCGGTGCGTCGACCGACCTCGAGCGTGACCAGGTCGGCGAGCCGTTCGCGCTCGGCCTCAAGCAGGTCGGCAAGCTTCAGCAGCGGCGGGATGCGCTGTTCGACGGAGAGGCCACGCCAGTCACGTTGCGCCTGCTTCAGCGCGGCGATCTGCTCGGCCAGACGGGTGTCGGATTCGGCGGGACGGGTGAAGACGACCTCGCCGGTGGCGGGGTTGCAGCTGGTATAGGCAGTCATGACCCAAGGGTAGCAAAAACGGGGGAGCGGCGTCAGGAGGGGAAAACACGGGGCACGTGTGTTTTCGCGACGAATTGTTATGGGGCGGGGACGGGGCTGGCTGCGGCTTGGCGATGTAGCCAATAGGTAGCCCGTAGGATGGGTGGAGACGCTGGCGCCGCAACCCATCTTGTCGTTCGGCCAACGTTGGCGAGAACAGCGGCCTTGTCGGCCTCGCCCGACTGGCGACTTCCTTTCTTTGCTTCGCCAAAGAAAGGAAGCAAAGAAAGGCGACCCCCGATGCGCCGGCCTTCGGCTTCCCTCGCGCCAGCCAAACGGCCAGGCGCCGCCGAACTCGCACCGCGCTAACGTCGCGGTGCTCGAACAAGCGGCGGCTTAAAACCTGGCCGCTTGACGATCGCTCGGCAGCGCAAAGGGGGATGGGCAGGATGATTGCATCGACAGTGGATTTGGAAAGTTGAAAACGAGGGCAGGTTCGTGAGCCTACTCATCATGTTGGCCAAATCCGGCTTTCTTACACTAAATCACGCATCGGATACTTTCGGCCGACCTTGCGGCTTATCCACAGTCAGACACCTGCCAACGGCGCCTCTTTCAAGAAGCGCTATCTGACTGACAGGTTTTTATTAAAAAAAATGGGGCCCTCCACGAGAGCCCCGTCCGTGCATCCCACCATGTTACAAACCGGCTGGCGCAGGTTGGCGCGGTCTTTCGGAACCTCCACGCGATGCCCCAAAGAGCTTAGCTCGCATCCACCCCAACAGCTTCTGTTCAATGTATTTGTGGGTCACCATTGACACCAGCAGCGTCACGATGGCCACCGCGATCAACAATGGCCATCCGCCGGTATCCTTCGCGATTCCGAGACGGGGTAGCAACCGCTCACAGAAAAACCAGACTTTTTCGTGCATCAGGTACAACGAATACGAAATCGTACCAAGGAACAGGAGGAAAGGGGGCCAGCGGACAGCTCTCTGCCGTTCGTACATCACCAGCGTTAGCACTAACGCTGCACAAATCAGTCCCCAGCCAGTCAGATCATGCCCATTGTAGCGACCCGTGACGTAATCCCACACAAAGAGCGGCCCCGCCACGGCGAGGCCCCACCCCCAGTAGCCCATGCCTCGCTTCGGGTCAGCACGGTGCCATAGCCCAATCAGAACGCCCAGCGCGAACTGCAGCAAGATCGGGTTAGTGATCATCGCCAAGTAGACGTTCCCAAACGGATAACCTGCCGACGTGCTCAATCCGTTCCAGCCAAAATACAGCGCGGGCGCCAACACCAATGCCGCCAAGCAGGCCAACAGGACCTGCCAGCGCCAGCGACCGGCAACCACGATACATAGGCCCGTCAGCAGGTAGAAGAAAATTTCGTAGTTCAACGTCCAACCGACAAACAGCCTAGCGTAGCCGTAGGTAGGCCCCCCGCCTGTGCCACCGAGGGGAATGAACAACATCGAGCGGCCAGTTTCATACAGGCTGTCCCAGGAGGAGCCCGCTCCCCCTAGTGTGACCAGATAGTAGAGCGGCAGTACACGGCAGGCGCGCTTTACCAGAAAGTCGCGTCCGCCGGCCAGCCCCTGGGCGTGATCCTCGGTGATATACACGACAATGAAGCCGCTGATGGTGAAGAATAAGGGCACTCCAATCGCCCCCTGGCTGAACAGCAAGTCGGCTAGGGCTTGGTTCGCCGGGCCGGCGATACTTCGGAAGTGGAACCCGACAACGAGGAGCGCCGCCAAACCTCGCAGCGCCTGGATGGATTGAATGGTTGGTTTAGGATTCATTGTTGTTCTGGATGCTGTTTATTTATACCGAACAAATAGAGAAGGAATTTTTGATGTGATTTTGGCATTCTACCTTAATGACGGGCCACCACCCGCCCCCTCATCCGGGTCCCACAATCCCCTCCAACGTTGGCCGAAAGGCACCACACCAATCCCCCCAAACAAAACGGGCGCTACGTCACCACGTCGCGCCCGTCATCCCTATTCATTCGGCCAACCTCCCGGCCTACCGAACCCGACTTAGCCGGCGACCAACTCGCCCGGCTTCTCCCCGGTCAGCAGATAGTGAATGGTCTCTCTCGCCGAGCGCATCGTCTCGCCGAACGGCAGCGGATCGGCGCCGCGGAAGAACAGCCCCTTGCTGACCTCGCCGCGGAAGGCCGCCGCCAGCTTCAGGTCGATGCAGAACTGCCCGACCTTGCTCAGGCCATCGCGCAATCCGCACACCGATAGACAGTTCAGCCCCTGGGTGCAGCGGCGCGGGTCGGCCTTGGCGTTGGCCTGCAGCTTGACCTCGCGCTTCAGGTAGTTCTTCAGCCATGGCGTCAGCACGCCGCGTGCCGGCAGGCCGGCCACCGACATGAACTCGGCAATGTCCTCGGGCCGCGCCTCGGCCAGCGTGCGCTTGAAGTTGGCGTGCGCATCGCCCTCGCGGGTGACGGCAAAGGCGGTGCCGACCTGCACCGCTGAGGCACCCCATTCGGTCAGCGCGGTCTTTACCTTGTCGAAGCGGCTCATGCCGCCGGCGACGATCAGCGGGATCTTCTCGCGCTCCAGGCCCAGCCCCTTGAACAGCTCGAAGGTCTCGTCCAGCACGCGCTTGAAGTCGAACTTGGCGTCGGACAGGTCGTCGATGCGCGCCGCACCCAAATGGCCGCCGGCGTGGTTCGGGTGCTCGATCACGATCGCATCGGGCAGACGGTTCTTCTTCATCCAGCGCTTGAGCACGATGCCGATACCGCGCGATTCGGACAGGATGGGGATCAGCGCCACGTCCGGGTGCTCGGCCGCCATCTCCGGCAGGTCGAGCGGCAGGCCGGCGCCCATCACGATCGCGTGCGCGCCCGACTCGCAGGCCTGGCGCACCAGCGCCGGGTGGTCGTCGACCGCCTTCATCACGTTGACCGCAACCAAGCCGTGGCCGTCGGCACGCACGAGCGCGCCGCGCACCTCGCGGTCGAGCGCGATGCGGTTGAGACGGTTCAGCGCATCGAGGTCGGCGCCTTGCGACTGGGCGACCAGGTCCTCGTGCAGGTGGCGCAGGTCGACGCTGGCGATAGTGCCGACGGCATTCTCGCGGGCGACGGCGCCGGCCAGGCTCTTGGCCGAGATGCCGACGCCCATGCCGCCCTGCACGATGGGCAAGAGCTCGCGCCCCTTCAGGCGCAAGGGAGAGAATTCGGTGGGGGTGGTCATGGCGATGCTTTCAAGTAGCTAAACCTAAAAAGATCGCCATTGTCGGACGGCTGCTCCGGCCGAATGTTGACGCGCGTCAAGCTAGCGCGGATTGGCCGGGGATCGGCCAATCCGCGCCCCGCGCCCGACGTTTGGGGGTTCCCGGTTTGAGCGCTCAACCCGG
>NZ_JAUEDK010000010.1:0-86509 GCF_030385785.1 Crenobacter oryzisoli | reverse complement strand
GGGCGGGGGCCGCCCGCGTTGGGGGGCGCCCCCCCCCGGGGGGGGGGGGGGGGGGCCCCCCCCCCCCCCCCCGCCGCGCTCAGTCATTGTCGTGATGCAGGTTTTCCTCGATCACCGCGTTGATGATGGCCAGCGTCAGCGCGAGCGGCAGGCCGAGGATCCAGGCGAAATACCACATGGACGGTTTCCTTGTCGTAAACAGGCGGCGCGGCCCGGCCGCGCCGTTTCTCAGGCCACGATCTCGCGAACGGTCGATCGTGAGCCGGTTCTCAATAGGCGCTGTGCGAGCTTTCGACCCCCTCCACCGTCACCTTGCCGCGCATCACCCGGTAGCACCAGCCGGTATAGAGCACGATGATCGGCGTAAAGATGATCGCCCCCCAGAACATGATGTTCAGCGTCCCCAGGCTGGACGTGGCGTCCCACACCGTCAGGCTGGAGTTCGGGTGCAGGCTGGACGGCAGCACGAAGGGGAACAGGCTGGCGCCGGCGGTGACGATCACCCCGGCCTGGGTCAGGCTGGATGCGACGAAGGCCGCCACGCCGCGCCCGCTGCGCGACAGCGCCACACCGGCCAGCGCCGCCACGATCGCCAGCAGCGGCACCGCCCACAGCCATGGCCACTGCGCGTAGTTGGCGAGCCAGGCACCCTGCCCCTCGGTCACCACCTTCGCCAGCGGATTGGACGGTGCGCTCGGGCTGGCGCCGGCCACGATCACGTAGCCCGCCATCGTGCGAACCCAGAAGCCGGCGGCGACGAACAAGAGCACGGTCGCGAGGCCGCTCCACTGTGCGGCGCGGCGCGCACGCTGCTGGATCGCCCCCTCGGTGCGCACGATCAGGTAGGTGGCGCCCTGGAAGGTCAGCATCGCACTGGCGACCAGGCCGCTGAGCAGGCCGAACGGGTTCAAGAGCGCCCAGAAGCTGCCGCTGTAGGTGACGCGCAACGTGTCGTCGAACTGGAACGGCACGCCGAGGAACAGGTTACCGAACGCGATGCCGAACACCAGCGGCGGCACCGCCCCACCGACGAACAGCCCCCAGTCCCAGAAGCCGCGCCAGCGCGGGTCCTGCAGCTTGCTGCGGTAGTCGAAGCCCACCGGGCGGAAGAACAGCGCCCACAGCACCAGCAGCATCGCCCAGTAGAAGCCGGAGAACGCGGTCGCGTACACCAGTGGCCACGACGCGAACAGCGCGCCGCCGCCGGTGATGAACCACACCTGGTTGCCCTCCCAGTGCGGGCCGATGGTGTTGAGCAGTACGCGTCGCTCGCCGTCGGTTCGGCCCACGAACGGCAACAGCGTGCCCACGCCCATGTCGTGGCCGTCCATGATGGCGAAGCCGATCAACAGCAGGCCGACCAGCAGCCACCAGATAAAACGGATAGTCGGGTAATCGAACATGATGTCTCCCTCAGGCCGGCTGCGTCAGCGGGGTTTCGCCGGCATAGCGGCCGGTACCGAGGCTGGACGGCCCCATCCGGGTGTACTTGATCATCAGGTACACCTCGGCGATCAACAGGCCCGTATAGAACACGATAAAGCCGGTCAGCGAGCCGACCACACTGCCCACCGACAGTGACGACACCGACAAGTGGGTCGGCAGCACGCCGTAGATGGTCCACGGCTGGCGGCCGTACTCGGCCACCACCCAGCCGAGCTCGATCGCGATCCACGGCGCCGGGACCCACAACATCGCCCAGCGCAGCAGCCAGCGCTTCTGCTGGAAGGTGTTGCGCAGCGAGAAGTACAGCGCCAGCGTAAACAGCACGATAAGGCTGAAGCCCAGCCCCGCCATCACGCGGAAGCTCCAGAACATCGGCGCCACATTCGGTATCGTGTCCCAAGCCGCCTTGTCGATCAGCGCCGCGTCAGCTTGGCGCACATCGGCGACGTATTTCTTCAGCAGCAGGCCGAAGCCCAGGTCGGCCTCGTGCGCCTCGAACGCCGCCTTGAGCTGAGCGTTCTGCGGATCCTTGCGCAGCGCCTCGAGCGCGATCACCGCCTCGCGGCCGTTTTCGATGCGGTGCTTGTTCTTGGCGACGATCTCGTGGATGCCGGGGATCTCCTTAGTCAGCGAACGGGTACCGATCACGCCCATCAGATACGGGATCTGGATCTGGTAGTCATTGCGCCGCTTCGCCTGATCGGGCGAAGCCACCAGGGTGAAGCTCGCCGGCGCCGGCTCGGTGTGCCACATCGCCTCGATCGCTGCCATCTTGGTCTGCTGCGCCTCGCCGACGGTGTAACCGGACTCATCACCCAGCACCACCACCGACAGCGCCGACGCGAAGCCGAACGCCGCGGCAATGCGGAAGCTGCGCCGCGCAAACGCGACATCGCGGCCGCGCAGCAGGTACCAGCTCGATACGCCGAGCACGAACACCGCGGCGGTCACGTAGCCGGCCGACACGGTATGCACGAACTTGGCCTGCGCGGTGGGGTTGAAGAAGATGTCCCACATGCTGGTCAACTCCATCCGCATCGTCTGGTAGTTGAAGTGCGCGCCGATCGGCTCCTGCATCCAGCCGTTGGCGACCAGAATCCACAGCGCCGACAGGTTGGAGCCGACCGCCATCAGGATGGTCACCATCAGGTGCTTGGTGCGCGACAGCCGCTCCCAGCCGAAGAAGAACAACCCGATGAAGGTCGACTCGAGGAAGAACGCCATCAGCCCTTCCAGCGCCAACGGCACGCCGAAGATGTCGCCGACGTAGTGCGAGTAGTAGGCCCAGTTGGTGCCGAACTGGAACTCCATGGTGATGCCGGTGGTGACACCGAGCGCGAAGTTGATACCGAACAGCTTGCCCCAGAAGCGGGTCATATCCCGGTAGATCTCCTTGCCGGTGATCACGAACACCGACTCCATGATCACCAGGATCCACACCATGCCCAGCGTCAGTGGTACGAACAGAAAATGGTAAAGCGCAGTCACCGCGAACTGCAGCCGCGATAGGTCGACCAGTGATTCGGTCATGGGGAACCCCCTTGTTGGTTGGCGGACAGGTGCATGGCAACTCGCTGCGGGTCGACCGGGGTGCGGTCGCTGAACCACAGCTGCCAGATCGCGGCGATCAGCGCGAGCTTGATCAGCAGCACCAGCACGATCTCCCTGCCCAGCCGAGAGGAAAATTTCGGCATGAGACCTCCTTGGCCTTGCCGGCTTGGAATTTAGAACGCGGGCATCATACGAGGCGGGCTGGGCGCCGATGTTGATCGGCGTCAAATCAGGGATAGCCGGCATCGAGTTTCACTATAGCCAGCCACCCGCTCCATGACTCGAAGGCAAAAAAAAACCCCGCCATCATGGCGGGGGTAACCTTGGATACCGATTTCGCTCGGTCTGGGTAGCGTAACGCGCCCCAGCGAGGGCGGCCATGCGACATGGTGTCGCAGCCCGGCTCAGCCACGCACCAGGCTGGCCACGAAACCGCCGCCCGGCCGGTTGGCAAGCAAGAGTGTCAGGCCGTGCAGGCTGGCGATGCGCTCGACGATAGAGAGCCCCAGACCGCTGCCCGGCTCGCTCTGCCCCGGCGGGCGGAAGAAGCGCTCGCGCACCCGCGGCAGGTCGTCTGGCGCGATGCCTGGGCCATTGTCGTCGACGTGGATCGCATCCGGCGCTAGCGTCAGCACCACCCGCCCACCGGGCGGACCGTAGCGCAGCGCGTTGTCGAGCAGGTTGCGCAGCAGCAGCGTCAGCAGTGTCTCGTCGCCCGGCAGCGGCAGCGCGGCGCTGGCGTCGCCGACGCGTTCGACCGTCACTTGGCGCTGCGCGGCCAGCGGAGCCACGTCGGCGCAGGCCGCGTCGGCCACCCGTTGCCAGCGTACCGGCTTGGCGTCAGCCAGCCTGGACAAGGGGTCAAGCCGCGACAGCGCCAGCAGCTGCTCGACCAGCCGGGTGGCACGATCGATGCCGACGGTCAGGTTGCCGAGCGCGCGCTGGCGTGCCGCCGGATCGTGTTCGGCCAACTGCGCCACCTCGGCCTGTACCTTCAAGGCGGCCAGCGGACTGCGCAGCTCGTGCGCGGCGTCGGCAGTGAAGCGCCGCTCGCGCGCCAGCGTGTCGGCGGTCCGGGCGAACAACTGGTTCAGCGCACTTACCATCGGTGCCACCTCGGACGCGAGCCGGGCCACCTGCAGCGGACTGGCGTCGTCGGCCCGACGCACCGCCAGCTCATGCGCGGTGGCGCGCAGCGGCGCCAGCTCGCGGCCTATCGCCCACACCAGCACCAGCAGCAGCAGCGGCAGTGCGGCCAGCCACGGCGCCAGCTGCACACCGACCACCTCCCAGACCAGCTCGCGACGGTAGCCCTCCTTCTGCCCCACCGCCACGATGCGCTGCCCGTCCGGCGCCGGCAGGTAGAACAACCGCCACGGCCCCTGATGCTTGACCGTCGCCACCACGAAACCGCGCCGGGCCGGGTCGGCCGGGAAATGCTTGCCGTCGCCGCCATAGAACAACAACCGGCCGGCAGCATCGAACACCGCGAATGACAAGGCGTCGTCGTCGAAGCCGCCGTGCTCGCCGCCACGGATCAGTCGCTTGGTCTTGGGCAGCTCCGGCAGCTCGTCGACGCGAGTGGCCAGGTTGGACGACAGCAGCTGGCGGGCAAACAGCGTCTGCTGGGTATCGAACAGCTGGTTGACCTCGTGACGGGTCTGGAAATAGGCGCCCACGGTGGCGAGCGCCCACACCAGCGGCGCCACCACCAGCAGGATCAGCGACAGCCGCAACCGCAAGCTGCGCACCTTCACGCTTCGTCCCCCAACGTATAGCCGACGCCGCGCACGGTGCGGATGAAGTCGCTGCCGAGCTTCTTGCGCAGGTGATGGATATGCACCTCGACCGCGTTGCTGCCGACCTCCTCGCCCCAGCCATACAGTTTTTCCTCGAGCAGCGCGCGCGGCTGCACCCGGCCCTTGCCGGCGAGCAAGAGCTCCAGCAACGCCAGCTCGCGCGCAGTCAGGTCGAGCACCTCCCCGTCGAGCATGGCGCGCCGCGCAGTCGGGTCGTACACCAGCTTGCCGTGGCACAGCAGCGGCGCCCCCTGGCCGTGGCTGCGCCGGATCAGTGCGCGCAGCCGCGCCGCCACCTCGACCAGCGCAAACGGCTTGGTCAGGTAATCATCGGCGCCGGCATCGAGCCCGCCAACCCGGTCGCTCAGCGCATCGCGCGCGGTCAGCACCAGCACCGGCACCTGCTGGCCGGCGCGTCGCCAGGCGGCGAGGATGTCCAGGCCGTCGATGCCGGGCAGGCCCAGATCGAGCACCACCGCATCGTACGGCGCCACGGCCAGCGCGGCGAGACCGTCCCGGCCATTCCTCAACCAGTCGACCGTGAAACCGAGCTGGGCGAGGCCGGCCTGCAGACCGTCGCCGATCAGCGCATCGTCTTCCACTACCAGAATCCGCATCGTTTCCCCGTCATTGTTCCATTTCGCCGCGCCGGTGCAGCACACCGATGGCAAATAGCAGCGTCAGCCCCAAGGGCAGCACCAGCGCCAGCGCCAGATGCAGCCACTCCAGCCACGGCGTCTCACGCAGGGGCCCGCCGGCGAGCAGCGTGCCGCTGACCAGCAGCGAGGCCAGCATCGTCAACAGCAGCGTCACCCCGCGCCTGCGCCAGGCCGGCATCGGAACCGCCAGCCCGCTCGCCCGGTACAGCAACCGCGCCAGCAACAGGCCGGCGGCCAGATAGCCGATGATCCGGTGCGGCATCGCCGCCGGCACCATCACCGTCAGGTTGAGCAGCACGCAGCCGGCCAGACAGCAGTCGAGCAGGCGCAGATAGGGATCGATACCCGATTCGTCGGGCCGTGCCACGTTGCTCATCGCCGCTCGATGAAGTCGGACGGCTTGAGCCACTGCGCCTGCGGATGGGCCAGGCAGTCGAAGCTGGCGGCCAGCACCGGGAATGCGACACCGGCAGCGAGCACGGCGCCCAGCAGTTTGTTCATTCGCGCTTCCTTTACAGGGTTGGAGTGGCCCGATGCCACCCTGTCATTAAAGGACACGCGACTTAACCCAGCCTTAACCTTGCGGCCGCCTCGTCAGTGGCGCTCAGCCGGTCACCGTCAGCACCACCGGTGCATGGTCGGACGGACGCTCCCACTTGCGCGGCACCTTGTCGATCACGCAGTCGGTCGCGCGCGCCTTCAGCGCATCGCTGATCAGCACATGGTCGATGCGCAGGCCAAGATTGCGGCGGAACATCATCATCCGGTAGTCCCACCAGCTGTATGCGACCTCATCCGGGTAGAAATGGCGGAAGCTGTCGGTCAGCCCCAGCTCCAACAGGGCGGCGAACGCGGCGCGCTCCGGCACCGAGCACAGCACCTTGTCCTGCCAGGCGGCCGGGTCGTACACATCGGCGTCGGCCGGCGCGATATTGAAGTCGCCCATCAGCACCAGCTGCGGATGCTGGGCCATTTGCTCGCGCACGAACTCGGTGAGCTTCGCGTACCACTCGAGCTTGTACGGGTATTTCTCCGAGTCGACCGCCTCGCCGTTGACGCAGTAGGCGCCGATCACCCGCACGCCATCCACCGTGGCGGTGATCACGCGGCGCTGCGGATCGTCGTAGCCGGGGATACCCAGCACCACGTCCTCCAGCGTCAGCGGCGCGCGCACGAGCAGCGCCACGCCGTTGTAGGTCTTCTGCCCGTACCAGGCGGCGCGAAAGCCGGCTGCCTCAATCTCCTCGAGCGGAAACTTGTCCTGGTCGAGCTTGAGCTCCTGCAGCGCCAGCACATCGACCGGGCTGTCGGCGAGCCATTGCAGCACCTGCGGCAGGCGCACTTTCAGCGAATTGACGTTCCAGGTGGCAAATTGCATCGCGGCTTCCTTGAGGGGTTCCAATGCGGCGCATCGTAGCAGGTCGGGACGGCGCGAGAAACGCCGGCGCGAAGCACGATAATGACGTTGTTATTATTGTAGGTTCCGGGCAATGCATCCTAGGCAATGCGCAACAGCGCGCTGTCATCACAAAATCAGGGACAACCATGCAACGTCATCACCAGAGCCTCGGGCAATTCCTCGAGGCGCTCGCCCATCGCGATGGGCAGCAACCCGAATTTCTCCAGGCGGTCCACGAGGTGTTTTCCTCGATCTGGCCGTTTATCGAGGCCAACCCGCGCTATGCCGAACACGGCCTGCTCGAGCGGCTGGTCGAGCCGGAACGGGTGATCCAGTTTCGCGTCGCCTGGGTCGACGACCAGGGCCGCGTGCAGGTCAACCGCGCCTTCCGCGTGCAGCACAACAGCGCGATCGGCCCCTACAAGGGCGGCATGCGCTTCCACCCGTCGGTGAACCTGTCGATCCTGAAGTTCCTCGGCTTCGAGCAGACCTTCAAGAACGCGCTGACCACGCTGCCTATGGGCGGCGGCAAGGGCGGCGCCGACTTCGACCCGAAGGGCAAGAGCCCGGGCGAAGTGATGCGCTTCTGCCAGGCGCTGATCGCCGAGCTGTACCGCCACATCGGCAGTGACACCGACGTACCGGCCGGCGACATTGGTGTGGGCGCGCGCGAGGTCGGCTACATGGCCGGCATGATGAAGAAGCTGTCCAACCGCGCCGACTGCGTGTTCACCGGCAAGGGCCTGAGCTTCGGCGGCAGCCTGATGCGCCCGGAAGCCACCGGCTACGGCCTGGTGTACTTCACCGAGGCGATGCTGGCCAAGCACGGCCAGGGCTTCAACGGCGCCACCGTGGCGGTGTCCGGCGCCGGCAACGTGGCCCAGTTCGCCATCGACAAGGCGCTGAGCCTGAGTGCCCGCGTGGTCACCTGCTCCGATTCGGCCGGCTTCGTGCACGACCCGGACGGCTTCGACCGCGACAAGCTGGCGCAACTGGCCGAAATCAAGAACCACCGCTACGGCCGGGTGGCCGACTACGCCGCCGAGCGCGGCCTCGCCTACCACGCCGGCCTGCGGCCATGGGGCGTACCGGTCGACATCGCGCTGCCCTGTGCGACCCAGAACGAGCTGGGCCTGCCGGACGCCGAGGCGCTGATCAAGAACGGGGTGAAGGCGGTTGCCGAGGGAGCCAATATGCCGACCACCGCTGCCGCTGCCGAGGCGCTGATCGAAGCCGGCGTGCTGTTCGCACCGGGCAAGGCCGCCAATGCCGGCGGTGTCGCCACCTCGGGCCTGGAGATGGCGCAGAACGCGATGCGGCTGAACTGGCGCGCCGACGAGGTGGACGCCCGCCTGCACGAGATCATGCTCGGCATCCACGACGCCTGCGTGCTGCACGGCAGCCGCCACGGCAAGGTGAACTATGTCGAGGGCGCCAACATCGCCGGCTTCGTGAAAGTGGCCGAGGCGATGCTCGCACAGGGCGTGGTGTGAGGCGCAGCGCCAGTTAGATAGATTGAAGCCGCCGCCAGGCGGCTTTTTCTTGCCTGCCGGGTTTGGCCAATCTAGGCCAAACCCGGCGGACAAAAAAAAGACCCTCCGGGGTTTACCGGAGGGTACTCAACGACACATGAATGTCCACACAAAGGGGGAAATGCGTCTAGCTCGCTTGCTACTGCTGCTCTGGAGAAAGCAACACGGGTAAGAGCCTCACCCCCTGTCGGAAGTTCCGAGCCACTGCAATTTTTTTTGCAGAAATTTACGCGGCCACCGCCTCGCCCGCTTCCACCATGCCGCTGTGGCGCAGCAGCGCGTCGATTTCGGGGTCGCGACCGCGGAAGGCGCGGAACGAATCGATCGCCGGGCGCGAGCCACCCACCGCCAGGATCTCGTTCCAGAACTTCGCACCGGTCACCGGATTGGCACCACCGGCCTCCTCGAACGCCGCGTACGCGTCGGCCGACAGCACCTCGGCCCACTTGTAGCTGTAGTAGCCGGCCGCGTAACCACCGGCGAAGATGTGGCTGAAGCTGTTGGCGAAGCGGTTGTACGCCGGCGGGAAGTTCACCGCCACCTCGGCGCGCACCGCATCGAGCAGCGCCTGCCAGTCACCGGTCGGATCGAAGTCGCCGTAGAGCTGCATGTCGAACAGTGCGAACTCGATCTGGCGCACCGTCACCATGCCGCTCTGGAAGTTCTTCGCCGCCAGCATCTTGTCGAACAGCGCACGCGGCAGCGGCTCGCCGGTGTCGGCGTGGCTGGTCATGCCCTGCAGCACGTCCCACTCCCAGCAGAAGTTCTCCATGAACTGGCTCGGCAGCTCCACCGCGTCCCATTCCACGCCGTTGATGCCGGCGACACCAAGCACGTCGACGCGGGTCAGCATGTGGTGCAGGCCGTGGCCGAACTCGTGGAACAGCGTGGTCACCTCGTCGTGGGTGAACAGCGCCGGCTTGTCGCCGACCGGGCGGGTGAAGTTGCAGGTGAGGAAGGCCACCGGGGTCTGCACGCTACCGGCCTTGACGCGGCGACCGCGCGCGTCGTCCATCCAGGCGCCGCCGCGCTTGCCTTCACGCGCGTACAGGTCGAGGTAAAAGCCGCCGATCGCCGCACCGTCCTTCACCAGCTCGAAGTAGCGCACGTCCGGGTGCCATACCGGAGCCTCGGCCGGCCGTACCTTCACGCCGTACAGGGTATCGACCACACCGAACAGGCCGGCCAGCACCTTCGGTTCCGGGAAGTACTGCTTCACCTCCTGGTCGGAGAACGCGTAACGCGCCACGCGCAGCTTCTCGGCCGCGTAGGCGATGTCCCAGGCTTCCAGACTGTCGAGGCCCAGCTCGCTCTTGGCGAACGCCTCGAGCTCGGCGCGGTCCTGCTGGGCAAACGGCTTGGCACGCGCGGCCAGGTCGCGCAGGAAGGCGCTGACCTGTTCCGGGCTCTCGGCCATCTTGGTCGCAAGCGACAACTCGGCGTAGTCCTTATAGCCGAGCAACTGCGCCTCCTCGCGCACCAGCGGCAGGCGGGCGCGGATCACCGGAGTGTTGTCGAGTTCGGCCGGGCCGAACTCGGACGCTCGGGTCACGTAGGCGCGGTACAGCTGCTCGCGCAAGGCACGATTGTCGCCGTACTGCATCACCGGGAAGTAGAACGGGAACTGCAGGGTGATCTTGTAGCCCTGTTTACCCTCGGCCTCGGCCACCGCGGCGAACATCTCCAGCGCATCGTCCGGCACGCCGGCGAGCTCTGCCTTGTCGGTGACGATCAGCTCGAACGCGTCGGTGGCGTCGAGCACGTTCTGCTCGAACTTGGCGCCCAGTTCGGCCAGTTCGGTCTGGATCGCCGCGAAGCGCTCCTTCTCGGCCTCGGGCAGCTCGGCACCGGACAGACGGAAGTCGCGCAGGTCATTTTCCAGCAGCTTCTTCTGCGCCGGGCTCAGTGTGGCGAATTCAGGGCCGGCCGCCAGCGCCTTGTAGCGCTGGAACAGCACCAGGTTCTGGCCCAACTCGGTCCAGAACACCGACAGCTTCGGCAGGTTGGCGTTGTACGCGTCGCGCAGTTCCGGCGTGTTGACCACGCTGTTGAGGTGCTGCACCGCGCCCCAGGCGCGGCCGAGTCGTTCGGTGGCGTCGGTCAGCGGCTCCACCGTGTTGGCCCAGTTGGGGGCCACGGCATCGGCGGTGATGCGCTCGACGGTGGCGCGCGCGTCGGCAAGCAGGGTGTCGACCGCCGGCCCGATATGCTCGGGGGTGATGTCGGCGAAACGCGGCAGGTCGGTGATGGACAGGAGCGGATTGGCAGTCATGGGGCGTCCTTGTTCGGGCAGGCCAACGGCCCGCGGGTTCGCCTGTATCATAGGCGTTTGAAGTCTGACCGATTAGATAAGGACAGTTCCGATGAATCGCAATATCCGCCGCTACGACGGCCATACCCCGGAAGTGCCGGACACCTGTTTTGTCGACCCGAGCGCGGTGGTGATCGGCGAAGTGAAGTTGGCCGAACACGTGTCGATCTGGCCGTGTGCGGTGCTGCGCGGCGACGTCAACCACATCCACATCGGCGAGGGCAGCAATGTGCAGGATTTCGCGATGCTGCACGTCACCCACAAGCGCGAGTCCGACCCGGCCGGCGCGCCGCTGATCATCGGTCGCCACGTCACCATCGGCCACCATGTCAGCCTGCACGGCTGCACCATCGGCGACGAGGTGCTGGTCGGCATCGGCTCCACCGTACTCGACCGCGCGGTGATCGAATCGCGCGTGATGATCGGCGCCGGCAGCCTGGTACCGCCGGGCAAGCGCCTGGAGTCGGGCTGGCTGTACATGGGCAGCCCGGTCAAGCCGGTGCGCCGTCTCACCGAGTCGGAGCTGGCCAACTTCGAGTACTCGGCCCAGCACTACATCCGCCTGGCAGCCAAGCACAAGGCAAGCCTGGACGAGGAGTAAGCGCCACCGCCCAACCCGATTCGCCCTGCCGTCGTCGCGGTGCCGGCCAGGGTCAGGGTTCTCGGCAGCGACAAAAAAACGGAGCCCGCAGGCTCCGTTTGTCGTGGACGGCTCTGGCGCTTACAGCGCGGCCAGGGCGGCGTCGTAGTTCGGCTCGTCGGCCACTTCGCCCACCAGTTCGGTGTGCTTCACCACGCCCTGCTCGTCCAGCACCACCACGGCGCGGGCGGTCAGGCCGCGCAGCGGGCCACCGGCGAATTTCACGCCGTAGGCTTCGTCGAAGCCCGGGCTACGGAAGGTCGACAGGGTCTTCACGTTCGCGATGCCTTCGGCGCCGCAGAAGCGGCCTTGTGCGAACGGCAGGTCGGCCGAGATGCACAGCACCACGGTGTTGGCCAGCGCAGCGGCCTTCTCGTTGAACTTGCGCACCGAGGTGGCGCAGGTCGGGGTGTCGATGCTCGGGAAGATGTTCAGCACCAGCTTCTTGCCGGCGAACGATTCCAGCGACACGTCGGCCAGGTCGCCGCCGGTCAGGGTGAACGCCGGGGCCTTGCTGCCGACGGCCGGCAGGTTGCCGATGATTTCGAGCGGGGTGCCTTTCAGGGTAACGCTTGCCATGTTGATGTCTCCTTGTTGGTCATGGGATTACAGCGGCTTGCAGTTTGCCGTAGCCGTGTGACATTTCAACCCTATCGGCAGCAGGGTTGGCCGAAGCCGTTGATTGAACAAGAGAAACGCAAAAACCGAAATGGACTCGATGTCCATGAGGATTTCTGATCGCTGGACATACCACAGATACGCCTGCCGACTGCCCGACGAAGCATTCCGGACGGCACCGCAGATGTGGGCGTTTCTCTCAGAACCTGTTCACGATCTCGCGAACAAAGGGTCAGCCAAGGCGAAATGACGCGAAAAAGCGGAATGTACTTATCGAGTAGATAAGCATGTTGAGCGTCATTTCAACGCAGGATCACCCAAGTCCTAGAAGATAGAGCGCAGCAGATCGTGAACAGGTTCTCAGAGCTAATCCGGCAGCTTCAGCCCTTGTTCGGCCAGCACCTCGCGCGCGGCGCGGAACGCCTCCACCGCGCACGGCGCACCGGCGTACACCGCCGAATGCAACAGCACCTCGCGCAGCTCGACCAGGCTCGCACCGTTGTTGAGCGCGCCACGGATATGGCCCTTCAGCTCGGTGCTGCGCCCCAGCGCGGCGAGCATGCCGCAGGTGACCAGGCTGCGCGTCTTCAGGTCGATGCCGTCGCGCTGCCAGGTGCTGCCCCAGGCATGCTCGTTCAGCCACTCCTGCAGCGGTCGGGTGAAACCGTCCAGATCGCCCATCGCGCGTTCGACGAACGCCTCGCCCATCACGGCGGTACGGGTCGCGAGACCCCGCTCTCGGTCCTGTTCGCTCATCACGGCTCCTTTGTCGTGGCTGACTACGCATCACCGCGACCATGCCATGATAGTCCGAGACCGGCAAGGCCGTGCCCTGCCTCGCCCGACGGCGGAGCGGCAGACCGGCTTGATGTTTGCGGGGGCGGCGGCTAAAGCTAGATGTAACTTTGCCGCTCACTGCCGAGGCACAGCCATGGCCAATCCCCCTTCTGCCGATAACGATGCGGTGGTCTCGCCCGGATCGCAAGCGGCGCCGGCACGCTACCGCATCGTGATCACCACAAATGGCCCGTTCATCGTCCACGGCCAGCCACCGCTCGTACAGCAGTTCATCACGCCGGACAGCAGCGGACACTCGTGGACCTACCGCACTGGGCAGCGCTTCGAGCTCGATGAACCGGCGGCGCTGTGTCGCTGCGGGCACTCGCAGCACAAGCCGTTCTGCGACGGCAGCCATAAGCGGGTCGGTTTCGATGGCACCGAAACCGCCTCGCTGCAGCCCATCCTCGACGGCGCGAAAGTCTTCGACGGCCCGACGCTGCGCGTGAGCGACAACCCCGACTACTGTGCGAACAGCCGTTTCTGCGACGGTCACGGCAGCGTCTGGAAGCTGGTGCTGCGCAGCGACGACCCGCAAACCGCCGAATACGTGCTGCACGAAACCCACCACTGCCCGTCCGGGCGGCTGCTCGCCTGGGACGTGGCGAGCGGGGTGCCGCTCGAAGCACTGGACGCCCCGGAGCTGGGGCTGATCGAGGACCCGCCCAGCCAGTCCAGCGGCCCCTTGTGGGTGCGTGGCGGCATCGCCATCCAGTCGGCGGACGGCAGCGTCTACGAGATTCGCAATCGCGTCACGCTGTGCCGATGCGGGCACTCGCAGAACAAACCGTTCTGCGACGGCAGCCATGCCAGCGCACAGTGGCAGGACGGCCTGCCCGGCGGGCCGGAAGCCTGACCCTCCACAAAGACGGCCCGCGTAAAGCGGGCCGTCTTTCATGCCTTGGCGAGCGCAGTACTCGGCCAGTCGACCTGGGCATGCCCTTACGTACGGCAAGGCAGCGTAATAACGCCGGAAGGGTGTTTAGCGGCTCTGACTCAGCACCTACGACTCCCCCTCCCGCGGACTCCCTGTGCCACGGATAGGCGGGATTCGGTCAACACAGCGACCGGCCGTGGCCATGACAGGTCAACCAAGAAGAGTCCCTCTTTTCAGTATGTTGCACCTTGCCCTGGGCCGACAGGCAACCGTCGTGGCGCACGCCAAGCCATCGGGAAATGCTACACTCGGCCGATCTTGCCCCTGTGCCGGCCCCCTGACCAAGTCATTCATGCCTACCCGCGCCCTATTTGTCCTGCTGGCCCTCGGCCTCAGCCAAGCCGCCCTGGCCGACGAGCCCGACGCACTGTCGATCACCATCGGCGCGCTCAGTCGCAAGGTGCCCGACGGCATCACCACCCGGCTGCAGACCATGGTCGAGGCGCACCATGACACCGCCTACGGCCGCGGCTATATCGACGACGGCGAGTTCGGTTGGGCTGTGCCGGCACCGGGCGGCTTCGCCGCGGTGGGCGTCGCCAACGAACGGCTGTGGGGCTACGGCGGGCCGAGCTCGTCGAACATGGCGCTGCTGCGCTATGGCTTCGATCTGCCGCAAGACGGCACGCTGTCGTTCGGCCTCGCGGACCGAATCGGCTCGCACACACCGGGCAAGCTCGCCGTATTCGGGCTCGATCAGCCGATCACCACCTGGCGCAATACCGACTGGGGCTTCAGCTACTGGGGCACCGCCGCCGACCGCACCCGCCGCGAGAGCCTCGGCAACGCCAGCTACGGCGGCGAATACCGGCTGGAACAGGGCAACTGGATGCTCACCGCCACCTATCCGAGCAAGGCCAGCTGGCAGCTGGTCGCCGGTGCCGGCACACGCTGGGAAGCACGACCGGACAACGGCCACCAGAGCGGCTGGCAGACGCTGCTCGGCATCCGCTGGAATGCCCAGTTCCACGCCGGCACCGGCAGCTAAACACCACCAACGCAAAGGGCCGCCCCATGGGGCGGCCCTTTTTCTTGCATCCAGCAACAGGCTTACTCGTCCGAGGCAATCGGACGGATCACCAGACCCGGCGTACGCGGCGGCTCGGCTTCCGGCACCGGCTTCAACACCGCGGCCTCGGCGGCGGCGGCTTCGGCCTTCGCCTTCTCGGCGGCACGCCATGCCTCCAGGTATTCCTGGATCGCGAAGGTCAGCTCGCGGGTACCGTCACCGGTCAGCGCCGAGATCACGAACACGCGCGGCGCGTTCATATCGAAACCGAAGCGGTCGTCCGGCTGCTCTTTCGGCCAACCATAGGCCTCCAGGAACGCCGACACGGTCAGCTCGCGCTCCTCGTCCGGCAGCATGTCGACCTTGTTCAGCACCAGCCAGCGCGGCTTCTGGAACAGTTCCTCGTCGAACTTGCGCAGTTCCTCGACAATCGCACGTGCTTCACGAACCGGATCGACATCCGGATCGAACGGTGCCACGTCCACCAAGTGCAGCAGCAGACCGGTACGCGACAGGTGCTTGAGGAAGCGATGCCCCAGGCCCGCGCCGTCGGCCGCGCCCTCAATCAGGCCCGGAATGTCGGCGATCACGAAGCTCTTGGTATCGTCCATGCGCACCACGCCCAGGTTCGGGTGCAGCGTAGTGAACGGATAGTCGGCCACCTTCGGGCGGGCCGCCGACACCGAGCGGATAAAGGTCGACTTGCCGGCGTTCGGCATGCCCAGCAGACCCACGTCGGCCAGCACCTTCAATTCCAGCTTCAGCGCGCGCATCTCGCCCTGCTCGCCCGGCGTGCACTGACGCGGCGCGCGGTTGGTCGAGGTCTTGAAGTGGATGTTGCCGAGGCCGCCCTTGCCGCCGCGCGCCAGGCATACGCGCTGGCCGTGGTGGGTCAGGTCGGCGATCAGCTCGTCGGTGTCGGTATCGACGATCACCGTGCCCACCGGCATGCGCAGCTCGATGTCGTCGCCGCCCTTGCCGTAGCGGTCGGCGCCGTGGCCCTTCTCGCCGTGCTGCGCCTGGTAGCGCTTCACGAAGCGGTATTCCACCAGAGTGTTGATGTTCTCGTCGGCGACCGCATACACGCTGCCGCCCTTGCCGCCGTCGCCGCCGTCCGGGCCGCCGCGCGGCACGAACTTCTCGCGACGGAAGCTGGCGGCACCGTTGCCGCCCTTGCCCGCCACCACTTCGATGCGGGCCTCGTCGATGAATTTCATGCTATCTCCCTTGCCTGAGGAGCGAGGTGTGAAGGGTCGTTCATCCGACCCGCCACACCTCGCGCCTCACAACAAACAAAAAAGCCCTATCCCGAGGACAGGGCTTTTTCCAGACGTGCGGGAATTACTCGCCGTCTACGCCGGTGTACGGAACCACGCTAACGGTCTTGCGCTTCAGAGCGCCCTTAACCGCGAATTGCACGTAGCCGTCAACCTTGGCGAACAGGGTGTGATCCTTGCCCTGGCCGACGTTGTCGCCTGCGTGGAACTTGGTGCCGCGCTGACGCACGATGATCGAACCAGCCGGAATCAGTTCGCTGCCGTAAACCTTAACGCCCAGGCGTTTGGCTTCGGAATCGCGACCGTTGCGGGAGCTACCGCCTGCTTTTTTGTGTGCCATAGCTAGTTATTCCTTACTTCGAAATCGCGTCGATGCGGATTTCGGTGTAGTTCTGACGATGACCCTGGTGCTTCTGGTAGTGCTTACGGCGACGCATCTTGAAGATACGAACCTTTTCGCCACGACCATGAGCAACAACAGTGGCCTTCACGGTAGCGCCAGCCACCAGCGGGGCGCCTACGACAACCTGTTCACCGTCAGCAACCATCAGCACTTCTTCAAGTACGATTTGGCTATCGATGTCGGCAGGTATCTGTTCTACTTTGAGTTTTTCGCCAACGGCAACTTTGTATTGCTTGCCGCCGGTTTTTACGACCGCGTACATTCGATTGAACTCCTAATGGATAAACTCCACGCCAGATGCGCGCGAAGAGCCCGTGATAGTACGCAAGTGACTGATAGCTGTCAACTTTTCCCCCACACCGCCCCCGCACTACCCCCCACGCCACTGCACGCCTTGGCCGTAATCGGTCCCTATCTGCTATGATCGCCGCTTTATTGGCTCGTCCCTAACCTGGTTCTCACCGTGTCCACCGCCCCGCTTTTCCGCTCACTGATTACCGAAGACATGCAGGCCGTTGATCGCGTCATCCGCGAGCAACTGCACTCCGACGTGGTGCTGATCCGCCAAGTGGCGGAATACATCATCTCGGCCGGCGGCAAGCGGATGCGCCCGGCCGTGGCGCTGCTGGCCGGCAAGGCACTGGGCTACGACGGGCCGCACCTGCATTCGCTCGCGGCGATGATCGAGTTCATCCACACCTCGACGCTGCTGCACGACGACGTGGTCGACGAGTCCGACCTGCGGCGCGGCCGCGACACCGCCAACGCGCTGTTCGGCAACGCCGCCGCCGTGCTAGTCGGCGACTTCCTGTACACCCGCGCGTTCCAGATGATGGTCGCCCCGCAGGACATGCGCATCCTGCAGGTAATGGCCGACGCCACCAACGTGATCGCCGAGGGCGAGGTGCTGCAGCTGCTCAACATCGGCAACACCGACATCAACGAAGCCGAATACGTGCAGGTGATCCAGTACAAGACCGCCAAGCTGTTCGAGGCCGCCTGCCGCGTCGGCGCGCTGATCGCCGGCGCCAACACCGAGCAGGAGCAGGCGCTCGCCGACTACGGCATGCACCTGGGCACCGCCTTCCAGATCATCGACGACGTGCTCGACTACTCGGGCGATGCCGAAACCATCGGCAAGAGCCTGGGCGACGACCTCGCCGAGGGCAAGCCAACGCTGCCGCTGATCTACACGATGCGCCAGGGCGACGAAGCATCGGCCCAGCTGGTGCGCCACGCGCTGGAACACGCCAGCCGCGAACATTTCAACGCGGTGCTTGCTGCGGTACAATCCTGCGGTGCGCTGGACTACGCCCGCGGCGAAGCCGAAGCCGCCGCCCGCCGCGCCGTCGACGCGCTGACCTGCCTGCCGGACAGCCCGGCCAAGGACGCGCTCGCCGAACTGGCACTGCTGTCGGTGCAACGCGCCGCCTGATTTTCGTCGTCTCCGTAGTTAAATGGATATAACGGCCCCCTCCTAAGGGGCAGTTACAGGTTCGATTCCTGTCGGGGGCGCCACCTTCACTTCCAAGCAAGTCCGAGCAAGTCCAGAAAACCCGCATAGCACAAGGCTTTGCGGGTTTTTGTTGTCCGAAACATTCCAACCCCATCCGGTAAGAGCCCACAGCAACTGCTGTTATGCCTGCTGCTATCTGGTAAAACACATCAGGCCGATAACAGCAGACGGCCCAGACATTGCAGATAGGGAGTTCTACTGACTCCTTCTGGTTAGGCCTGCTTACTTAGGGCTATTTGCGACGTCGCTCAGCAGTGGGAGACGACTCAGCCACACCCACTTGCCTTCCATCGTGCATGCGGTGAAGCAACCATTTTGCATTTCCCGCGCAATCGATACCATCCGGCTTATCTCTCACCTCCTCAGACAGCTTAGGCCCTCCCTCTAAACATTCCAAAGCAGTCCGAAGCAATCAACGAAAGCCGCGCCCCATGCCGACCCGGCACAGCGCTGGCTGCGCGAGCGGGTGCTGGCGATGGCGGGGCAGAGAAAGCACTCGCGCGCCAGTTGGCGACGGCACAAACGAATAACCCCCGCCCGGCAAAAGCCGTACGGGGGTTATCGCCCTGCGAATCCTGGCTCGGCAAGCAGCACCGGCAAGATCGCCGTTACTCGCCATCCACCGCAGGAGAGCCGCTTCCCGCCGAAGTAGGTTCGGCAAAAAAGCTTACGTATTAGTCGTGCAAGCGATCGCTCAGAACCCGACAGCCAGGTTGAACCCTCCGTAGAAGGCGCGCGACTCACCCGAGCTCTTCTTCACACCGGCATTGAAGCCCAGAAACAGTGTGTCGGTCAGCTTGATCTTGTCGACCACCAAGCCGCCCTGGTGGGCATGGTAGCTCGGGTCGCCCTGCGCGACTCCCTCGATGCCCACCCAGGCCTTGCCGTCCAAGACCTGGCGCAGTAAACGGAGCCGCCCCCAGTATGAGTCCGGGCCAAAGGTATAGGCCGCCGTGCCGTTCAGCGCCCAGAGGGGGCCGAAGCGCTGTTCGCCCTCCAGGCCGACCACGGCGCCCAGCTCGGTACCGTCTGCCCGTGGATCTGCCCCGTCGGGGGAAACCCGGTTGTCGCGGTAGCGCGGGCCGGCGAACGCGCCTGCCCAGCCGCTGTCCCAGCCGGTCTTGACGCCCAGCTCGGCCTCTGCGGCCTGTCCCCGTACCTTTACGCTGACACCGTTCAGGCCGTAGCGATAGTAGTAGTCGCTAATGAGATAGCGCTGGGTCAGGTAGGTGCTGGAGAACAAGGGCGCCATCAGCCCCAAGTACTCATAGCGTCCCCCTTGTTCCGAAAACGCCGCCCCCGTATAGAGCCAGGAGGACGCGGCCCCAGCCTGTAAGCCGTGGCCGAGCAGGCCACATGCAAGAAGCAGCAGCCCGCCCCGGACACGCCCCCGGTTCGGCGTGGTGATCTTTCCCATTCCCCTCCCCTTACAAGCTCGCCGTCGGTGCGGTACCGGACTCGCCACACAGGCCCGGCGCCACATCCAGCCCAGCTGGGCCAAGATCGGCATATTCATGCCGAAACGTTTGCAGAATGATTTTATAAATTCTGATTAAATCACCGCCAAGCCAGTGTCAAGGCAAACGGCTTATCGGGAAGTCATGACGGGAACAGGTCGGCTAGAGGTAGTAGCGCACCAGACAACGTCAGAAGCACAACTAAGGGTTGTGCCCGACTACTGTCTGGAGCTGCAGGTGGGTGCAGCGCGAGCGAGGGTGTCTCCGGGGAACGAAGAAGTTAGGGAGCAGACCTCGCGACCATGCCTACCAGCTCTCGCCACGCCGCCCCGTCACCGGCTGCTCGCCCCACGCCTGCTCGACCCCCTGCAGTGCGCTCATCACCAGTGAGCGGTTCAGCGCCGAGGCGAGCGTCGCATCGCGGTCTCGGTACGCCTGGCACAACCGTTCGTGATCGGTACAGGAGCGCTGCAGACGACCGGGCAGCGAGGCACTGAGGTGGCGCAGCCGGTGGGTGCGCAGCCGCAAGGAGTCAAGCACCTGCTTGATCACCGCGTTATTGCTGATCAGGAGCTCCTTGTCGCGGAACGCCACGTTGGCCCAGAAGTAGCGGTCGACGTCGCCGGCCTCGGCCGCCGATGCCAGTTCGGCTTGCACCTGCCAGAGCTCATCGATCTGCGCCTCGGTGGCTTGTTCGACGATCGCCACCGCGACCATCGAAAACAAGGTGGCACGCAGTTGATAGAGTTCGCGCACCTCCTTCAGGCTCAGTGCCGACACCCGTGGTCGACGTCGCGGCGACCATTCGACCAGGCCTTCGCGGCTGAGGATCAGCAGCGCCTCGCGCACCGGGGTACGGCTGGTATGGAAGCGCTTGGCCAGCTCCACCGAGTTGAGGTCGGCGCCAGGTGCGAGGTGACCTTCGATTATCGCCTTGGCGACCCACTGGACGATCTCGTCGACCAGCAGGGAGCCGACGTCTTCGGTTTCGGGCGGCTTGGGCTTGGTTTCAATGATGTCGCTGTTCATCTCTGGCGCAGGTCCGGCCGGAGCCGGGCAGAAGGAAAACGCCCATTCTACCCAAGCCGCGCCATTTGGGCGTCATCGCCTCAACCATGACAAGCACGACAGTCCTGGCAACTCGGCGAAACCGTAGCCGCGCAGCACCTCAAACATGAGCGGCCGCCACAGTTCCGCGCACCATCAGGCCCAGCTATACGGCCAGTGCACTCAGCACATTGGCGGACCAGACGGCCCCGCCCATGCAAACGAGCGGAAGGTCTCGCGACGGCATAAGCCCATACGACAACGCCCCGCGGATGCGGAGTTTGTTAGGCTCGGTCTGCTCGGATCAGTTACCGCTGACTTCCAGCGCCTTCAACTTCCAGCCAAACAGGCCTTGGCGCTTGAACACCAGCGCCAGCGGCCCGATGCGGCTGTCGGCCTGGACGCTGAATTCGCGCCAGCTGCGGTAGCCGGCACCGGCATTGTGGAACGGCCGCTCGCCATCACCCGACGGGGCGGCCCCCTCCGTGCCGGAGCCCACTTCGGCCGACTTGTCGCTCTCGTCCTCCGTACGCTCCCCCCCGCTGCGGTGAGCTGTATGGCGCAATAGCTCGCGCATGCCTTCCGGCGTCACCAGCCCCTCGGTCAGAGGTACACTGACCGCGCCGGCAATGGCCGCGCCGAAGCGAGCGAAGGGGTTGTGCTGCACCGCGGCTTCGCCACCGAGCTTGCGTGTCACCACGGCCTTCATCGACGCCTGCAGGCTTTCTCGCACCGCCGGGTAATCGATATGAGCGTTCACATACTCGGCGTCGCCCGCCTGCGCCGCGTCTCGCAGCTTGCCCAGGGTGTAGTACGGGGAGTACCACCCCCAGCCGAATGCGGCGAACAACGCCAGCATTACGGCGAGCAATAGTTTGCGCATCGTTTTCTCCTGCGAATCTGAACCCGCCTCGCTCCTGCCAGAAAAAACCCCGTCCGCTGTGGACGGGGTTGGCCGAATGCGGCTGCGGTCATGAGATTAGAACAACTGGTCCTTGACGTTATCCACCGCGTCCTTCGGCGGCGCCTTCTGGCTCTCGTCCTGGGCTTCGCTGGCGGCATCGGAGCTGGCGCTCTCACCGTGCGGTACCGAGCCGGAGTTATCGAGTTTCAGCTCCGGATTCGGACGCTGGAACTCTGCGTAGTAGTACTCGTCGCCCCCACGCAGGCCCGCCCCCGGTTTCACCACCACGTTGGCCGGCATCGGCAGTTCGACCTCCGGCTGGTTCTTCAGGGCATTGGCCATGTAGTTGATCCAGATCGGCAGTGCCGCAGTCGCGCCGTAGCCATAACGGCCCAGGCTCTTGGGCTGGTCGTAGCCAACCCAGGTGATCGCCACCAGGTTGGGGTTGAAACCGTTGAACCAGGCATCGCGGAACTCGTTGGTAGTCCCGGTCTTACCGGCCAGATCCATCCGTCCCAGTTCCATCACCTTGGTCGCGGTCCCGTAGCGCACCACATCGCGCAGCAAGCTCGACATGATGAAGGCGTTACGCGGGTCGATCGTCTGCGGCGCCCCTTGACCGGCCACCTGCGGTGCGGTCTGAGCCAGCACCCGGCCGGTCTGGTCCTCAATGCGGTCGATGAAGTACGGCTTGATGTGATAGCCGCCGTTGGCGAATACCGAATACGCCTCAGCCATCTGCAGCGGCGTCACCGAGCCGGCGCCCAGCGCCATCGGCAGATAGGCCGGGTGCTGCTTGGGCGAGAAACCGAAGCGCTGGATGTATTGCTGCGCGTAGTCGGTCCCGATCGACATCAGGATGCGGATCGACACCATGTTCCGTGACAGCGACAGCGCGCGGCGCATCGTCACCATGCCCAGGTACTTGCTGTCGTCGTTCTTCGGGCTCCACACCTCGCCACCCGGCGGCGCCGGGACGGTGATCGGTGCGTCGTTGATCATTGTCGACGGGGTCAGGCCGCGCTCAAGTGCCGCCGAGTAGATGAACGGCTTGAAGCCCGAACCCGGCTGGCGCCAAGCCTGGGTGACATGGTTGAAGCTGCGGCGGTTGAAGTCGAAGCCGCCAACCAGCGACTTGATCGCACCGTTGTGCGGGTCGACCGACACGAAGGCTCCTTCGACCTCCGGCATCTGTACGATTTCCCAGTAGCCCCTAGCATTGGCACGCACGCGCACCACCGCCCCTGGGCGCAACTGCTTCTCGGCCGGCAGACGGCTGCTGAGTGCTCGGCGCGCAAAGTCGAGACCGGCCCCCCTCACCTCGGCGGTCTTGCCACCGCGCAGATACACCTTCACGCCGGACGGACTGGCCGACAGCACCACACCGGCCAACATGTCGCCACTGTCGCGGATTTCAGACAGTGCGTCGTCGAGTGCCTCGCCCTTGTCAGTGTCGGCCGGCAAGGCGTTCAGATCGATGAACGACTCAGGCCCGCGATAGCCCTGTTTGCGGTCGTAATCGACCAGGCCGGCACGCAGCGCGTCGAACGCCCACTGCTGGTGGTGGCTGTCGATGGTGGTGTAGACCTTGAAGCCCTCGGTATACGCCGCGTCGCGGTAACGTTCGTACATCGCCTGACGCACCATCTCGGCCATGTAGTGGGCCGGCAGCGGCGCGTCCTCGCTGGAGCGCGCGTACTTCAGCTGCTGCGCTTTGGCGGTTTCGTACTGGTCTTCGGTGATGAAGTTCAGTTCGCGCATGCGACGCAGCACATAGAGCTGACGCAGGCGGGCCCGGTCCGGATTGACGATCGGGTTGTACGCCGACGGCGCCTTGGGCAGGCCGGCCAGCATCGCCATCTCGGCCGGCGTCAGGTCGTTCAACGACTTGCCGTAGTACGCCTGTGCCGCTGCGGCGAAGCCGTAGGCGCGCTGGCCGAGATAGATCTGGTTGAAGTAGAGCTCGAGGATCTGGTCCTTGGACAGGGTGTGCTCGATCTTGAACGCCAGCAGCGCCTCGTTGAACTTGCGGGTGAAGGTCTTCTCGCTGGAAAGGAAGAAGTTCTTCGCCACCTGCATCGTGATGGTACTGGCACCGGAGCGAGTGTGGCCGGACACCAGGTTGCCAACCGCAGCTCTAATGACACCGGAATAATCTATGCCGCTATGCTGGTAGAATCGTTCGTCCTCGGCGGCGAGCACCGCCTGCTTCATCAGCTGCGGCACGTCATGGATGCGCACGAAGGAGCGGCGCTCCTCGCCGAATTCGCCGATCAGCTGCTGGTCGGCGGTATAGACACGCAACGGGATTTTCGGCCGGTAATCGGTCAGGACGTCGAGGCTAGGCAAGCGCGGGTACGTCACGATCACCGCGATCGCGGCAGCACCGGCGCCCAGTAGGCCAAGACCCAGGACCAAACCGGCCAGAATCGCAAAAAATCGTTTGAGCATAATGTCTCAGTGGTTCGCTGGAGCGGCAATTATATGCGCTGCGCCGAAGCGTCAGTACAACAACTGCGCCCAGCGATAATGTCAATGTCATTAATAACGATGGAAAATCAATGCTTCGCGGCAAAATTTCCAGACTTACCGACTGGCTTAGCCAGCTCGCCACTCTGTCACCGATATCGGGGCCCTTACTCGGCCTCGATCTGGGCTGCAGCGCAATCAAGCTGGTCGAGCTGACACCTCACAACCAGATGCCGAAACTGGAACGCTATCTGATCGAATCCTTGCCAAGCGGTATCATCGTCGACGGCAATCTCGTCGACCTGGAGCAGGCGGCCCACCGGGTCCGCTCAGCCTGGGAGCGGCTCGGCACGACTACCCGCGACGTCGCGATTGCCCTTCCGACCACGCAGTCTATCCATAAGACGCTACGTCTGCCGGCCAGTTCACACGACCAGCTCGTCGCCTTGGTCCACGCTGCGGCCGAACGACTGATCCCGTTCCCGCTCGACGAGGTTAATCTCGACTTCCAGGTGCTCGGCCCCAGCCCCGGGCAGACCGAAGAGACCGATGTACTGGTCTGCGCCGCGCGCCGGGAACGGGTCGAGGAACGCGTCGCACTCGCCGAACTGGCCGGCCTCCGGCCCCGCATTGTCGATGTTGAGGCGTTTGCGACAATCCGCCTGTTCGACGGACTCCGCCTCTTGCCCGCCGGCCAAGGCCACGCCCAAACCGTTGCGCTGTTCGACCTCAGCGGCCACAAGCTGCGCTGCCATGTGGTTCGCGACGGTGTTCCGCTGTATTTCCGCGAGCAGGCACTCGGCGGCATCCCTCAGCCCGGTCTGTCCGACCAGCCTGATGGCCTCGACTGGACCGCGCCCGAGCCCTCCGAGCACCTCCCAGCGCTGCCGGCATGGCCGCAATCGCCCGCCGATACGCTGGCACAGGAAGTGGCACGGGCACTGCAACTGTTTGCCAGCACCGTCAGCAGCCAACACTACCACGAGGTCGATGCCATCCTGCTGTCGGGGGGCACCAGCCGGCTTCCCGGCCTCGCCGCGGCAGTGACAGAGGTGACCCGGCTGAACGCACAACTCGCCAATCCCTTCGCGGCGATGCCGGTGGCACCGACTCTGCAGCCTCGCAGGCTGCACGACGATGCACCGGTGCTGCTCACCGCCAGCGGCCTGGCCTTGCGAGGCATGGCGCGATGATCCTCATCAATCTACTGCCACATCGTGAAGCGCGTCAGCACGCCCACCGCCGCCGCTTCCGGTGGCTCTGCGCGACCAGCACCGGCATCGCTGTGCTGCTGGTTGGGGCCACCGCCATGTGGCTGTCCTTGGCCATCACCGTGCAGGAGAGGCGTAATGCCTATCTGCAACAGGCAATCACCAAGCTTGATCAAGACATCGGCCGCATCGACCTTCTAAAGCGACAACGTAGTGAGCTATTGGCCCGAAAAACCCGGCTGGACAGCCTGCTGCGCCGCCGCAGCGACGCCATACGGCTGATGGACCAATTGGCGCGTCTGACGCCGGACGGCGTCTACCTGCGTGAGCTCAAGCAGGACGGCGAGCATATTGCCTTGTCGGGTTACGCGATCTCCGGCGCACGAGTACCCGGCTTCCTGCGGGCGCTCGGCGAATCAGATGCTTTCGACATGCCGCAACTGGTCGAGGTGAAGACCGTTACCGTCAACGAACTGCGCGTCAGCGAGTTCGCAGTGGCCATCGTGCTGAAACAGACCGGGAAGCCGCCGGCCACACCTTCGGGAGACCCGCGCTGACACTCGCCGAATTCTGCCGGCTCGACCCGAAGGACCTGGCCAACTGGCCGCTGCCGGCACAACTGATCGCGCTCGGCGTGGCTACGCTGGCGATGGTACTGCTCGGCTACCTCCTATTGCTCGGCGACCAGCGGGCCCGCCTCGATGTAGCCGTGCGGCAGGAAGCCACGCTAAAGCAACAGTTCGTCGCCAAGAAACGCCAGGCCGTCACCCGGACCGCGCTCGAGCGCCAAGTCGGTGTGCTCCGCACATCGCTCAGTCCCTTGCTCAACCAATTGTCGGCCCGCACGGAGATGGAGGCGCTGCTTGCCGAGATCCAACAGGCTGGTGCCAGGCGCGGCCTGCAATTCGAGCTGTTTCGACCGGGCGGCGAGCTTAAGTCTGCCGAACTGGCTGAACGGTCGATAGACCTGCGCTTGACCGGCAGTTACGACGAACTCCTGGCCTTCGTCGACGATATCGGCCAGCTATCGCGCATCGTCACGCTCGGCAGTCTGGTACTGACACCGGCCAATGGCCAGGATGGCCGGTTGACCCTGCAAGCGGTGGCGCATACCTATCGCACGCTGGAGCCGGAGGAACGCTCTACGCAGACGAGTGGCGGGGGGCAGTCACGATGAAGCGCTTTGCCACCTGCCTGATCCTGCTGATCACCGGCGCCACCTTGCTCGGCTGCGGCCGCCAGGTCGAACAGGAGCTGGACGACTGGATGCGCCGGGCAAGTCGGGATCTGCGCGGCCGGGTCGAGCCCTTGGCCGATATCCACACTGAGCAACCCTACCGCTATCGTCCCGACGGCCTCCTCTCACCATTCGATCCGCAGAAGCTGCTCCTCGCCCAGCGCCAGGCCAACGCACCGGATTTCCGGCGCCCTCGCGAGCCACTGGAACACTACGAGCTCGACAAGCTGCAGATGGTCGGAGGAATCCGCCGCAGCAACGAAGCCTACGGCTTGGTCCGCACACCAGATGGCAGCGTGTACCGGGTACAGCTCGGCAGCTACGTCGGCGCCAACTTCGGCCGCGTACAACGGATCAGGGAGGATGGCATCGAGTTGATAGAAACCGTCGAAGACCTCAACGGCGATTGGGTACAACGCCTCGCCACCTTGCGCCTCGACGGACCCCAAGAACAGAAACCACAATGACCTCGCCTCTTCTCAAGCTCCTATCCGGCACCGCGCTGATACTGGCATTCGGCCAACCTTGGACTACTGCGATCGCCGACGAGCGCATCGCCAGCACCCTTCCATCTTCCCCTGACCCAACGCCGGTCGAACTCAAGCCGGCCTACCATGGAAACAAGCTGTCGCTAAACTTCCAAAACATCGAGGTACGCGCTGCGCTGCAGGTGCTCGCGGAGTTCACCGGGCTCAACATCATCGCCAGCGACTCGGTGAACGGCACCATCACCCTGCGCCTGAAAGAGGTGCCGTGGGACCAGGCACTCGACCTGATCCTGCGGAGCAAAGGTCTGGAGCAACGCCGCGTCGGCAATGTGATCCATATCGCGCCCTATGAAGAGTCAGCGGCACGCGACAAGCAGCGCCTCGAAGCGACACAGCAACTGTCCGGTCTCGAGCCGCTGCGCACGGAGAGCTTCGTGCTGCGCTTCAAGAGCGTCGAGGACTTCCTGCGTGTGCTCGATGGCCCGAAGAGCGGCGAGACTGGCCGGCGTCAGGGACTGCTGTCCGAGCGCGGCAGCCTGATGACCGACCCGAAGTCGAACACGCTGATCGTCCATGACACGCCAACGGCGATCGGCAAGATCCGCCACCTCATCGATCGGCTTGATCTGCCGGTCAAACAGGTATTGATCGAGGCGCGCATCGTCGAGGCCGGGGACAACTTCCAGCGCGACCTCGGCGTAAAGCTCGGCTTCGCGCGAGTCAGTGGCGACCTCTCCATCAACAATACGCTGGGCAACGCGGTGATCGCCGGCAACCCCGCCGTCGACCCGCGCCCTTTCGGTCCAGCGGTCGACCTGCCGGCCGGCTTGCGCAACGCCGCGACCATCGCCACAGTATTCCGCAGTGCAAGCTCGATCATCGGCCTGGAACTCTCGGCACTGCAGGCAGAGGACAAGGGCCGTATCATCTCCAGCCCCAGAGTGATGACGGCCGACCGCACCGAGGCCACCATCGAGGAAGGCACTGAGATACCTTACCAGGAAGCCACCTCGAGCGGCGCGACCAGCGTGTCGTTCAAGAAGGCGGTGCTGAGTCTGAAGGTAAAGCCGCAGATCATTCCAGGCAACCACATCCTGATGGATCTTCAGCTGAACAAGGACACGCCGAACCACCGACTGATCGTCGGCGGCACGCCTGCGGTCGACACCAAGAAGATCCAGACGCAAGTGCTGGTCGAGAACGGTGACACCATCGTGATCGGTGGCATCTACGTGCAGGAGCAGGGCGAGATCGAGAACAAGGTGCCGTATCTGGGCGATATCCCGTTCTTGGGCGCACTATTTCGCAATAGCTCGCGCCAGCACAGCCGCCGCGAGCTATTGATGTTCATCACCCCACGCGTCGTCGACAACGGCACGCCCCGCACTGATTCCGGTACCTAGACGGCGTTGACGGCCTCCGCGCAGATTCGTAACAGAGGCTTAGGACATTCCGCTACAATGGTTCGCATGGAACTGGCAGGCAATTTATTTCTGGTCGGCTTGATGGGGGCCGGCAAAACCACCGTGGGACGTGCACTGGCGCGGCGCACGGGTAAGACTTTCTACGATTCGGACCATGAGATCGAGGCCCGCACTGGTGTGCGTATCGCCACGATCTTCGATATCGAGGGGGAAGCCCGTTTTCGCGACCGCGAAGTGTCGGTTATCGCCGACCTGGTGCAGATGAACAATGTCGTGCTCGCCACCGGTGGCGGCGCGGTACTCCGCCCGGAGAACCGCCGCAACCTGAAGAACCATGGCGTTGTCATTTACCTACGGGCCACTATTGACGACCTCCTCGCCCGGACCCAGCACGACAAGAACCGCCCGCTGCTGCAGACGGCCGACCCACGCGCCAAACTCGCCGCGCTGTTCGCCGAGCGCGACCCGTTGTACTGCGAAGTGGCGGACCTGATCGTCGATACCACCCAACAGAATGTCACCCATTTGGTGGCGCGGCTCGAGCAGCAACTGCTTGCCCTGCAGGGAGCGCCGCGCCGGAGCCCGCTTGCATGATCACGCTTGACCTTTGCCTTCCCGATACCCGCTACCCGATTCACATTGGTCATGGCCTGCTTGACCGAACCGAACTCCTGCTCCCGCACCTGGCGCAACCATCTGTCGCCATCGTCACCAACACCACCGTCGCCCCCCTCTACCTGACACGGCTTGAGAAAAACCTCAACGCCGCCGGGGTGCGCACGATCTCGGTGGTGCTGCCGGACGGCGAGGAGCACAAGACCTGGGAGTCGCTGAACCTGATCTTCGACGCCTTGCTCGCCAACCGCGCCGAACGCAAGACCACGCTGATCGCATTGGGCGGCGGCGTGATCGGTGATATGACCGGCTTTGCCGCGGCCTGCTACCAGCGCGGCGCACCATTCATCCAGATACCGACCACACTCCTCTCCCAGGTCGACTCCTCGGTCGGCGGCAAGACCGCGATCAACCACCCGCTCGGCAAGAACATGATCGGCGCGTTCTACCAGCCCAAAGCAGTGATCGCCGACATGGCGCTGCTCGACACGCTGCCGGACCGCGAGCTGTCGGCGGGCCTCGCTGAAGTGATCAAGTATGGCCTGCTTGGCGACGCCGATTTCCTCACCTGGCTGGAACAGAACATGGCCAAGCTGCGTGCCCGTGCCCCCGAGGCGCTCGCCTACGCAGTCAAACGCAGCTGCGAGATGAAGGCCGACATCGTCGGCCAGGACGAGAAGGAACAGGGTGTACGCGCGCTCCTGAACCTGGGCCACACATTCGGTCACGCGATCGAGGCAGGCCTCGGCTATGGCGCCTGGCTGCACGGCGAAGCAGTCGCCGCCGGTATGGTGTTGGCCGCCGACCTGTCGCGTGAGCAGGGCTGGCTGACGGCCGACGATGTCGCCCGCACCGTGCGCCTGATCGAGGCTGCCGGGCTGCCCGCCAAGGCCCCAAATCTGGGCGTCGACGCCTGGGTGTCGCATATGAGCCACGATAAAAAGGTCGAATCTGGCCGTTTGCGCTTCGTATTACTACATAGTCTCGGTCAGGCAGTGATCGCCGACGACGTGCCCAAAGCCAAGCTGGACGCGGTGCTACAAGGAGAGCATATCCAGGCGTGCTAAGTGCGGGGAAATACTAAGGATTTCTACGGATTGTCTTTGTGGCGACAAAGCAAAATAATGGTGACACAACAAGCCATAAGCACCGGAGAACAATCATGATCCTTGAAGCTGGGGCCGCCTTTGGAAGCAGTCTACTGCTGATGCTCGCCTACTACATCGCCCGCCGCGCGTGGCGCCGTTTCACCTATGTGAAGCCGAGCCAGCGGGGCATCGATCCGGTCGGAGAAGCCGAAGTGTTCCTCGCTTACGGCAAGGTCGACGAAGCAATCAAGGTGCTGCGTGACACCGTCAAGGATGAGCCGGACAACCTCTCCGCCAAGGTCACGCTGCTGCGCGCCTACTCCTACCAGCGCAATCACCGCGACTACTCGGTCCTCGCCCGCGACGTGAAACACCGTCTGGAAGGCCAGCCGCTGTGGCAGACGATCCAGTGCGAAGGCAAGGTGATGGACCCGGGCAATCCGCTGTATCAAAACTGAGGATTTAAGATCAAAAACGACCCGCTGTTAGTGGGTCGTTTTTTTAATTGCCTCATCAGGCAAACTCACTCATCCAACATGTCAATCAAGGCTAGATACTGATCGATCACCTTATCAACAGAGAACCGCTCAACCATCGCATCGGTTATGTCATAGGGTTTGTCGAGCAAAGAGTGGATCCGCTCAGGCAATAAGTCGATCCGATCAAGTGGCACCAACGCTCTTTCATCAATCCCCCCAAGGATATCGCGCGGTCCATGTGGACAATCTGTACTCAGCGCCGGGACACCGACAATTAGGGACTCACACAGGACATTCGAGAGCCCTTCACTGTCCGAAGTCACAACCAACAAGCTGGCCTTAGCCAACAAGGCATAATGATTGTGATGAAATGGGACAATCTCGAACCGCCCATCAAGTCCTTTGGCCCTAGCCAGTTGCCAAAGCGCCTCCTCATCGCCACCTTGACCAACCAGCACCAGATCCCCATCTACCCCACTGGCCGCAAACGCCTCTAACAGCCGGGAAAAATGCTTGTTCTTGGTCAGCAACCCGATCCCTATTACAAAAGGGCGCAGTCGTTTCAGAGACTCTGGTGTCGACTGTCTCGCAGCCTCACGAATCGCATCAATATCGAAGGGGTTATAGATGACATGAACCGATGCTGGTCTGACCTTCAACGACCCCGTAAGCTCCTTAGCAAGACCATCAGAGACCACGTGGACATGTCGTCCATTGAGCAAGCGTTGCAGGCGCCACCCCCTGCGCAAACGCTTGAACCCCAGTCGCAGCTGGCCAATTAGGCCGGACATTTTGGCCGCCTGCAGCTGCGAGGAATGAGAGCTGAAAACAATGCGAGGGTGGTGGATTGGCGGCACACAACGGATCGCCAGCTCGCCTGCAGCAATGATCAAATCCGCCTTGCCATGCTCGGTTTCGAAATCCGAGATCGCCTGCCTGGCAAAGCCGGTTACCTCCCGCCGAAAGGCCGCATGTCGCCAGCGCCGCGACGGCCGCTCCGCTTCGTTGATGCGCAGCCATGCGGCTTCAGGCAACGGATAGGCGACACTGTTCTCCAGCAATGCAAGCCCGACACGGTGGCCGCGGGCCAGCAGCCCACAGGCCAGTGTCAGCAGGACGTGGGCCAGCCCGCCCTTATCCAAACGGTCAACGATCAATAAGACGGTCTTACTGTCCTTCATCATTAACCTTGGCAGCCGAGAACAGGGCCCACGTGGCAACGAAGAACGTAAAAATCATGTTGTTGTGAAACACCAGATCGGTCAGGCTGAAAGACAACCCTGCCAGCAATATCCACATCAGGAAGGGCTGGGCGAAAGCACGTCGAGTCAAGCCCGCCAGCGTCATGAGCTGTCCAAGAAACAAAACAGCACCACCAAGCGCCATGGACTGCATGAGGTCATTATGCAAATGGGCGTGCTGTAAAAGGCTGGGAGCAATGGGGCCAAGTGCGGGAATGTCTTTCATCAACTGTGGATAGCTGACAAAGCCCCCACCGAACAGCGGCGACTCCTGCATGACCCGCAAGGCTATGCGCCACATTTCCAGGCGCGCTCCGACCGATGAATAGGTGAATACCGGTTCGGTGTAATAGCGCTTCACCTCCAGCCAGGCCAGCCATAGCCGCTCACTAAACGGTGGATAAAGAATCAACAAACAAGCCGATGCCAGAATAACCGACAGGCTGAGGCCTAAGGCTAAGGGACGACGGCGCTTCGGCATCTGGATCAGCACAAGGACCAGCAAGGGCAGCAGTGCTACCAACGCACCACGGCTCCCCGATAGCACACAGACCAGCAGGCCCGCCGTAGCGGCAGCTAGCAAGCCCCATCTTATGCCAGTCCCGATCTGCTTCACACACACCGCGCCCAGGACGCTAATGCCGACCAGCCACATCGCCACATCCGAGAAGTGAATCGGATTGCCCCCGCCACCACTGGCCCGCAATTGGCCATTTTCCGTCATATAAACCGCACGGCCAGCCGGCAGCATCGAATGCCCCAGTTTGAAACCGATCACCTCAACAAGTGCTGCTCCTAGATACAGCACACACCCGATAGCTGCAGCCCAGACCAAATGACGCACGCGAACCCCCAACATCCGGGCGGCGGCAAAGATCAGCGCGCCATACAACACACGCGTCAACACACTGCTGTAGTCGAACGCTCGTCCATACCACAACACAACGATGGTATAGGCCGCCAGGAATGGCAGAAACGGCAATGCCCAACGCAGCGCTTCACCAAGCACAGTTCGCCATTGCCGAGCCCCTGTCGTCAGCAGGAACAACAACGACAATGGTCCCGCCAACACAGACATATAGCGTCCGCTGTCGCCGAAGGGCAGATAGCGCGCGCCGATCACCGGGTAACAGCACAGGCACACCAGCAAGAAGCCCCGTAACCAGGATGAGCCCTCATAGGGCCGAATCTCATTCAGCTTTCCTGCCATCTGATTTGCAGACAACAAACTTCGCTCCATCAAACCGTGTCCTTCTCGGCAAACTGCAACCGATACAGATGCGCATAGGTACCCTCTTGCGCCAGCAACTGCGCATGGGTGCCGACCTCGACGATACGCCCCTGGGACATCACCACGATGCGGTCGGCATTCTCGATAGTAGAGAGGCGGTGAGCGATCACCAGCGTCGTGCGGTTCTGCATCAGCCGATCTAGGGCCCCCTGCACCAGCCGCTCCGATTGAGTGTCAAGCGCGCTGGTCGCCTCATCAAGGATCAAGATCGGTGCATTTTTTAACAGCGCGCGGGCGATGGCGATGCGCTGGCGCTGGCCACCGGACAGCTTGGTGCCCTTCTCGCCGATCAGTGTCTCGAAGCCATCAGGCAGGCTCTCGATGAACTCCAGTGCGTTGGCGGCGCGGGCAGCGGCAATCACCTCGTCGCGGCTGACGTCGCCGAGCCTGCCGTAGGCGATGTTGGCGGCGACGGTATCGTTGAATAGCACCACCTCCTGGCTGACCAGCGCAATATGCGCGCGCAGGCTGGCGAGCTCGATTTCGGGCAGCGGCACCCCGTCAAGGCAGATCTGCCCCTCGCTCGGCTCGTAGAAACGCGGCAGCAGGCTCGCCATCGTGCTCTTGCCGCTGCCCGAGGCGCCGACCAGCGCGACCGTTTCGCCGGCGGCGATGTCCAGCGACACCCCGTTCAGCGCCAAGCGCTCGCCTGCCGGGTAGTGGAAGCCGACATCTTGGAACGACAGCCGGCCGCGCGGCTGATCCAGCCGCTTCGTCCCCCGGTTCGGCTCCTCTTCGGCGTCGAGCAGCTCGAATACGCTCTCGGCGGCGGCGAGGCCGCGCTGCAGCGCCTGCGAGATGCTGGTGATCCGCTTCATCGGCGGAAACAGCAGCGACATCGCGGTGAGAAACGACATGAAGTCACCGGCGGTGAACGCATTGTGCTGCGCCCGCAAGCCGGCGAAATACAGGATCAGCGCGATCGCGCAGGCGATGAACAACTGGGTGACCCCGGTGTTCAATGACGACATGCTGTTCTGCTTGATGTTGTTGCGTCGCAGCGAGTTGGCGACCTGGGTGAAACGGCTGCCCTCGCGCTGCTCGCCCCCATACACCTTGACAACGCGCTGGCCGTCGATGGTTTCGCCAAGCACCTGGGTGAGCTTGCCCATGTGCTGCTGGTTTTCGCGTGACAGACCGCGCAGCCGCTTGCTGACGATACGAATGCACAGCGTCACCAGCGGCATCACCGCGATACAGATCAGCGTCAGCCGCCAGTCGGTATAAAGCAAGAGGCCGAACAGGCCGACCACGGTGATGCCGTCCTTGACCACCACGGTGATCACGCTGAAGCCGGCCTCCGTGACCTGGTTAACGTCGTTGGTGATGCGCGACAGGGTACGGCCGGTCGGGTGGTCATCGTAATAGTGCACCGGCAGGCGCATCAGCTTGCTGAACATCGCTTCGCGCATGCGCATCACCAACTTGCCGGACAGCCAGCTGGTGGTGTAGTCGTTGACGAAGCTTGCCAGTCCGCGCAGCAGAAACAGTGCAACCAGTGCCAAAGGGGCAAAGAGCAGTGCCATCTGGCTCTTATCGACGAAGATGGCATCGACCAGCGGCTTCATCAGCCGGGCGAACGCCGGCTCTGTCGCTGCCGCGATCGACATCGCCACCAACGAGACGCAGAAAATCTTCCAGTCGCTGCGCAGATAACCGAGCAGGCGGCGATACAGGGCGAGACTGCTGGAGGTGTGAGGGGAAGAGGCCATCAGGAGGTGAACCGCCGAGAAATCATAAATAAAACAGCCGATTATATCACCAACCGGCCTTGCAACCGTCTTTCGGGATCGCCGAACGGCTAGTCCGCGCGCGACGACGCGGTCTCAGCCAGCAAGCTGTCGATGCTCGACATCACCTGTTCTACGGTAATGCGCTCGATGCATTCGCTATAGCGACTATTGCCACAGCCTTCCATGACACAGGGACGACAGCTCATGTCGACCGTGACCAGACGATGCGGCACCTGCCAGGGCCCCCACACCACGGGGGACGTCGGCCCGAACAGAGCGACCACCGGGGTCTGCATCGCCGCAGCCATGTGCATGGGCACCGAGTCGACTCCCAGCAACAGCTTGGCCTGATCGATGACCACGGCCAGCTGTTTCAGGCTGAGCTGGCCGGTCAGATCGAGCACCGGCCTCTCCAGGCGCTGACGAATCGCCGCGACCATCGCCTGCTCATCGGCCGTCGGCGCGGCCGTCAGCACCACTTGCTCTCCACGGGCCGTCAGCCGGTTGATCACCTCGGCCACCCGTTCGGGCTTCCAGCACTTGTAGTCGCCGCGAGAGGCGGGATGCACCACGATATAGCGCTGCAGTTGCGCCCCGGCCGACTGCAGCATCGCCAGGGTGTCGGTCTGTACCTCCGCCGGAACGGGCATGGTGAGCTGGCGCGCCGTTTCGGCGGGGTAAATGCCCAAGTGCCGCAAGGCATCGAGGTGGAGCTCGACGATGTGCCGACTATTGTCGGGAACCAGCCGATTGAGGAAGGTGAAGCTCTTCTTGAAAAAGCGACCGGTGCCCCCCCAGACGGGGCCGACCGACCAGCGGGGCTTCAACAAACGCACCAGCCAGGCGCAACGGTTTTGCTCGGTCAACACGACCACCAGATCGTATTTCCTCGCCTTGAGCTGCCGTAGCAACCGCCACTCCGCCTTCCAGTGGCCAACGGGACCGAGCCTCTTCCACGCCTTGTCGATGGCAAACAGCTGACTGAGCGACGGATGACCGCTGATCATGTCGCAGGTTTCCCGATAGATCAGCGCATCGATCTCCGCATGCGGCAGTGCGTTCTTCAACACGCTCAGAACGGGGGAAGACAGCAGAACATCGCCATGAAAGCGGAGCTTGACCACCAGGACCCGTTGGACGGCGGATAGATCTACAGGTTGTTTCGGCATCGAGAAGGGCCGGCTCAGAGGGCCGGCTCGGCATTCAGTTGATCGAGAAGGTCGGCGATTTTATCAGGGTCTTCGGTGCGCAGCATGCGCCCGACCACAGGCACTACGTCGTCGAGGTGGGTATTGCGCACCACCTGTTTGATCGGCAGCACATGCACCGGGTCCATCGAGAAGCGTCGCAACCCCATCCCGAGCAAGAGTCGGGTCATGCGCGCATCGCCGGCCATCTCGCCGCACACCGCCACGGTCTTGCCGGCACGGTGCGTGGTCTTGATCGTGTGGGCGATCAGCTTGAGGACCGCCGGGTGCACCGGGTCGTAAAGGTGACTGACTGCATCGTCGTTGCGGTCGACCGCCAGCGTGTACTGGATCAGGTCGTTAGTGCCGATCGACACGAAATCGACCTGTTTCAGAAAGCTGCCGACGACCAGCGCCGCCGACGGAATTTCGATCATCGCGCCGATCTCGATCCTGTCGGCGAAGGCGATACCCTCGTCGCGCAGTTCCTCCTTGGCGTAGGCAAGCTGCGCCAGCGCCTGCTTCAGCTCCGGCAGTGCGTTGAGCATCGGGAACATGATGCGGATGCGGCCATGCAGCGACGCGCGCAACAGCGCGCGCAGCTGGGCCCGGAACATCAACGGCTCGGCCAGGCACAGGCGGATGCCGGTCAGCCCCAGCGCCGGATTGTCGGCGACACCGTGGCTGAGCCAGCGCGGGCTCTTGTCGGCGCCCAGGTCCATGGTACGCACCGTCACCGGCGCGCCCTTCATTGCCTCGGCGACGCGCCGGTACGCCTCATACTGTTCGTCTTCGCTCGGCAACGTGTCGCGGCCAAGGAACATGAATTCGCTGCGGAACAGGCCGATGCCGGCGGCACCGGACTCGCGCGCCATGTCGACGTGCTCGGGCAGTTCAATATTGGCGAGTAGTTCGATCTGCGCACCGTCACGGGTCTCGGCACTGACTTTGCGGATACTGGAGAGCTTGCGGCGTGCGGCGAGCCAAGCGCGCTGGCGCTGGCGGTATTCGGCCAGCACCAGCTCTTCCGGGTTGATGATCAGCACGCCCTGCTGGCCATCGACGATCACCCACTCGTCCTCGCGGATCAGCGTGCGACCGTGGTGCAGTGCGATCACCGACGGCAAGTCGAGGCTGCGGCCGAGGATGGCGGTGTGGCTGGTGGCGCCACCGACGTCGGTGACGAAGGCGGCGATGCGGCTGTCCTTGAAGTAGACCATGTCGGCCGGCGACAGGTCGTGTGCGATCAGGATGGTGTCGTCAAACAGGTCCTCGGCGATGCCCAGCTCGGTGTCGTGGCCGGCCAGGTTCTTGAAGATCCGCTCGACCACCTGCAGCACGTCGTGCTTGCGCTCACGCAGGTAGTCCTCTTCGATCGCATCGAACTGTTCGGTCAGCAGCTCGGCCTGCAGCTTCAGCGCCCACTCGGCGTTGCAACGCTGCGTCTCGATAATGTCGATCGGGTCACCCGAGATCGAAATATCCGACAGCAGCATCACATGCAGCGACAGGAAGGCACCCAGCTCGGCCGGTGCGTTCTCTGGGATGCTGCTGCGCAGCTGCTCGAGCTGCTTGCGGGTGGTGCGGATCGCTTCCTCGAAGCGTTCGACCTCGGCCGGCACATCGGCCGGATCCAGGCCATAGTGGGCCACGTCCTCCATGCTCTGCCGCACCAGGTGGGCGCGGCCGATGGCGATGCCCCCCCCAATGGCGACTCCATGCAGACAGATGCTCATGCTCGCTAGTTCCCTCGGGGTCCTCGTGCCGGCCCGACCGGCGCCCCGGCTGTGAATTATTCGGCTTCGTCGAAACGGTTGTTGATCAACGTGACCAGCGCGTCGGTCGCGGCCTGCTCGTCCTCGCCGCTGACCTCCAGCTCGATGGTCGCTCCCTTCGCCGCGGCGAGCATCATCACACCCATGATGCTCTTGCCGTTGACTCGGCGGCCGTTGCGCGACACCCAGACTTCACTCTTGTGCCGGCTGGCGGTCTGGGTGAACTTGCTCGACGCGCGCGCGTGCAGGCCCAGTTTGTTGATGATTTCGATCTGGGTCTTGATCATGATTTAGGTGTTCCCCTGAGTGATGTTCTGTACCCCTTCGCGGCCTCCGGCCAGGGCTTTTTCGACCAGCACGGCCAACGGCTGGCCGCAATAGCATAAGGACCGTACCAGCATCGGCAGGCTCAGCCCCGCCACCGCTTCGATCCGACCCGGCACGATCAGCCTGCTCGCCACGTTCGACGGCGTGCCGCCGACCATGTCGGTGAGCACCAGCACCCCTTCGCCCTGATCGAGATGCGCGATCAAGGAATGCGCGTAGGCCAGCAGATGGTCCGGGTCGTCGCTCTTATCGACCGCCATCACCGCCAGGTTGCCCGGATCGGTGCCGAAGAAGTGGCGGGCACAGTCGGTGAAGCTCTGCCCTAGGCCGTAATGGGTGATCAGTAAGAGGCCGACCATCTTGTGCGGTTCCCTTATTAAGTATGTTTCAAATTGTAACAGTCGGATTCTCGATGCGGCGGAACCAGCCGAGCCGACCGGCCAGCGCCACCACCTCGCCGACGATGATCAGCGCCGGCGACGCAATGCCGTGCTCGCCGATTAGCGCCGGCAGCGTCTCGAGCGTGCCGACCACGGTACGCTGGCGCTCGGTGGTCGCCCACTCGACCACGGCAGCCGGGGTATCCGACGGCTTGCCGTGCTCGACGAAGGCCGCGCACAGTTCGGAGGCTGTCGACACGCCCATGTACACCACCACCGTCTGGTGCGGTCGGGTCAGCGCCGGCCAGTCGAGCTGGATCGTACCGTCCTGCTTGTGACCGGTGACGAAGGTGACCGACTGAGCGTAGTCGCGGTGCGTCAACGGGATGCCGGCGTACGCAGCGGCACCGCTGGCCGAGGTAATGCCCGGCACCACCTCGAACGGGATGCCATGTTCGGCCAACTTTTCGATCTCTTCGCCGCCGCGGCCGAAGGTGAACGGATCGCCGCCCTTCAGGCGCAGTACCCGCTTGCCCTCCTGCGCCAGGCGCAGCATCAGCGCGTTGATGTCCTCTTGCGGCAAGGCGTGGTTGGCGCGCTGCTTGCCGACGAAAATGCGCTCGGCATCGCGGCGCACCAGCTCCAGCAGCGCCGGCGCCACCAGGTTGTCGTAGAGCACCACGTCGGCCTGCTGCATCAGCCTGAGCGCTCGGAAGGTCAGCAGGTCCGGGTTGCCCGGGCCGGCGCCGACCAGGTAGACCGCGCCGGACGGTGCGTCCGGCTCGGCCAGGCGTTGTTCCATCATCTGCTCGGCGACGTCATCGCTGCCGGCCACTACCGCGTCGGCAACCGGACCTTCCAGCACCGACTCCCAGAAGGCGCGGCGCTGTTCCACATCGGCGAAGCGCGCCTTGACCCGGTCGCGAAAGCGCGCACCGAAGCCGGCGAGGCGACCGAAGCCGGCCGGGATCAGGCTCTCCAGCCGGGCGCGCACCAGTCGCCCCAGCACCGGGACCGAGCCGCCGGTCGACACCGCGATCAACAGCGGCGAACGATCGACGATGGCCGGGCTGATCCAGGTCGACAGCTCGGGATCGTCGACCACATTGACCGGGATGTTGGCGGCCTTGGCCGCGTCGCTGACCGCCCGGTTAACCGCGCGGTCATCGGTGGCGGCGATCACCAGCCGCTGGCCGCCGACCGTGTCCGGCACGAACTCCGCCGCCAGGTGGCGCACCGCGCCGGCCGCGGCCAGTTCGGCCAGCTCGCGGCACAGCACCGGCGACAACACGGTCAGCTCCGCGCCGGCGGCGCGCAGCAGCCGTACCTTGCGCAGCGCCACCTCACCGCCACCGACGATCAGACAGGGGGCCTGCCTGAGGTTCATGAATAAGGGAAAGTACTCCATGCCACACTCCAAATCGATGCGCCAAGCATACTGTATTTGCCGCAGTGTCGGGGGCTGATGGCCGGCTCTCATCACGACGAGGCTGACAGCGGCGTCAAAGCTGCCATGATGAAGAGGATGACGTGACCAGCCGAAAGCCCACTATGACGCTGCCCCACCCCGAGCGCGCCGTCGCCGCCATGCTGCCCCTTGCCCTGCTGCATCTTCCCGCCGAGGCTGCCGAACAGCTAACGGCCGCGCCACTCTGGCTGTACGGCCTGGAGATCGTCACCCTACTCGCGCTTGCAGCCGCGCTGGTCCTGCTTCTCTACCGTCGTCAGCCGCTGGCTCGCCAACGTGCGGCCCTCGAACCGCTGCCGTTTCCGGCGGCGATCGTTCAGGACGACGGCCACGGCCTGTATTTCAACCCGGCGGCACAGACGCTGCCGGCGACCACCCGCAACGCGCTACTGCGCCAGACGCTACTGTCCGACAGCCCGCTCGTGCAGGACGACGGCGAAAACTGGCTGCTGCAGCATCAGCCAGCCCTATCCGGATCTACATGGCAGATCAGCTACCTGACTTCGCTCTCGCCATGGCAAGAGCAGCTGGAACAGCTTGAGAGCGAGGTCTCCCAGCTCAATAATGCGCTCTACAGCGCCAATCTGGTGTTCTTTACGCTGGAATTGGCCAGTGGCGTGCTGCGCCTGGCGCCGCATGCTCTGCAGCATGCCTACGGGTTGGAGAGCGACTGGGGCGAGCTGCCGCTGGAGCGCTGGTTCGGTCGGCTGCACCCCGACGACCAGCGCCAGGTCACGGAGCTCTTGCGCCAGTCGGCCGAGCAGGCCGGCAGCGACCTCAGCCTGGAGGTGCGGGTGCGCCAGGCAAACGGCCTGTGGGAATGGGTGGCGATCAACGCCCAGGTCTACCCTCGCCGCGACGGCCACCATCAGATCTGCGGCGTCGGCGAGCGGATCACCGCGCGCAAGGACGCCCTCGACATGCAGCGCCGCCGAGAACAAGCGTTCCGCGGCCTGGTCGACAACAGCGTCGACCTGATTGCCAGGGTCGACCCGCAGGGCCGCTGCCTGTATCTGAACCAGACGATCACCCGCTGCGTCGCTCAGCCCGAGGGCGAGCTGCTCGGCAAGACGCTGCTGGAGAACGGCATGCCGGCCGCGCTGGCGAACCGCTTCAACAGCGAGTGCCAGGAGGTGATCCGCCAGAACCGGGCGCGGATGTTCGACGCTGAGGTGGCATTGTCGACGCTGACGATCACCTTCGAGGTGCGACTGTTTCCCGAGCTCGATCCGGCCGGCCGGCTCGAATCGGTGTTGGCGGTGGCACGCGACGTCACTGACTTACGCCGCCAGCAGAGGCTGACACAGGGCGAGCACGCGGTGCTCGACATGATTGCCCACCGCGCGCCGCTGCACGACATCCTGACCCGGCTGGCGCGGCTGCTGGAGAGCCAGTTTCCGAGGGCGCGCATCGCGATCTGGCAGGCCCCGCAAGGTGACGGGCACGGCGACTGGATCGCACCGGAGCTGCCCCCCTTGGCGGCCGAGTACGACGGCGCCACGCTGACGCTGCTGCGCTTGCAGCAGCCCTGCCTCGTCAACCCGCTCGACTCCCACCCGCTGTGGCAGCCATTCGCCACGCTGCTCGGGCAGCTCAACCTCAACGCTGGCTGGCTGCTGCCGCTGCAACCGCCTCAGCAGCCCTCGCTCGGCGTGCTCTGCCTGCTGACCGAACAGCCACTGGCGATCGGTGGCGAAGACAAGCAGCTGTTGGCACGCGCCTCGCACCTGGCGGCGATCGCGATCAAGCAAGATCGCCACGACGCCGAGCAGCACATCGCCGCCAGCCGAGACCCGCTGACCGGTGTGCTGAACCGCTACCATTTTCTCGACGTGGCCGACCGGGAGCTCCTGGCGGCCGAACGCTACGGTCGGGAACTGTCGCTGTGCCTGATCGAGCTCGACGGCCTGCAGCGGCTCAACGACAGCTTCGGCCAGCACGCCGGCGACAAGGCGATCCGCCACTTCGCCGAGCTGTGCCGCAACGAGGCGCGCAAGGTCGACCTCGTCGGCCGGCTCGACGGCAAGGTGTTCGCCATCCTGCTGCCGACCACTCCGGCGGACCAGGCGCGCCATCTGGCCGAACGGCTGGTGGCGCGCTTGGCGCAGCAGCCGCTGCAATTGCCGCCGCTGCCGCCGCTCTATTACAACCTGAGCATCGGCATCGCCAGCCACCTGCCGACCGAGAACCAGCTCGAGACGCTACTGCGCCGCGCCGAGCACTACTTGAGCCTGGCCCAGCACCTCGGCGTCAACCAGATCTACAGCGATCCGCCGCCGTCGGCCGATGCCGAAAATAACCAACCCGCGGCCCGCTCATAACCGCCGGCCTGCGCATCACGGCGCTTTACCAGCGCGGCGCGTTGCCGCGACAATGGCGGCGCGGCGGGCGCCTGCCCGGCCGCGTCACCGATCAACCGCTGATGCTGCAACCCCGTGACCGACTGGCATTCTTCCTACCTCGCCCATCCGCTGTATCGCCCGATCCGCCGCGCCGCCGACTGGCTGACACTGACGACCTGGCCCGACCAGGCCAGCTATGACCGGCTCGCCGCCGTCGCGCGAGAGCGGGTCGCCGGCTTCCCTGCGGTGTTGCGCTTCGTCGCCGACCTGGAACCCGAGGCGTATTACGAGGCGCACATCGGTGCGACCGGCGAGGTGCCCACCCGGCTTTGCAACTGGCACGACTGGTTCAACGCGCTGGCCTGGTGCGCCTGGCCGCGAGCCAAGTCGGCGCTGAACGCCCGGCACCTGCGTGCGTTGGCACGCGGCGAGGTGAAGCGCGGATCGCTACGCGACGCGGCGACGCTGTTCGACGAATGCGGCGTGGTGCTGGCGGTGAGCGACGAGCGCATGGCCGATGCGCTGAAGGACATGGACTGGGCGACGCTGTTCCTCGCGCGGCGCGAAGGTTGGGGACGCGCGATCGCACCGTTCGTGCTCGGCCACGCGCTGTCCGAGCAGGGGCTGACGCCGCATATCGGCTGGTGCGGCAAGGCGCTGCTGCTGCCGGTGCCGCCGGCCTTCTTCAGCCAAACCTACGAGGCGCAGCTAGCCCAACTGGATGCAAGCTTGGCCGAGCGGCTCGCCGACGACACATGGCTCGCACGGCCACGCGAGCTGTTGCCGCTACCGCTGCTGGGCATTCCCGGCTGGTGGACCGCCAACGAGGACCCGGCGTTCTACGCCAACACCGACTACTTCCGGCCGAGCCGGCGCGCGAACTCGTCGAGCGTCATGTCGAGCGAATTGAACGCCGGTGACAGCAGGGCTTCCAGCGCCTCGGCGACCTCGTCGTCCTGATCGGGCGTGCTCTTGTAGACGAACTGACGGAACAGGTCGACCAGTTGGATCGACTCGGCGCGTCGCTTCAGCACCCAGCCGTCGGCGCCAAGTTGCACGTACTGCAGTCGCGTCAGCTCGTCGAGCAACTGGCCAAGCTCGTCGTAACCGACGCGGATCTCACGGCGCAGATCGGTCAGCCGCAATGCACAGCCCTCCGACTGCGCCTGATGCAGCATCAACAGCGCCTCGACCGCATCCTGAAAGCGCCGGCGCAGATCGAAGTTCCGCCGCCACGCACCGCCCTCCCAGTACGACAACGAGGCGGTGAACATCGCGCCGGCCAGCACCACGAACCACAGGCAGAACACCCATAGCAGGAAGATCGGCACGCTGGCGAACGCGCCGTACACCAGCTGATACGACGCCATCTCGGTGATGTAATAGCCGAAGGCACGCTTGGTGACCTCGAGCAGCAGCGCGGTCACGAACGCGCCGATCGCCGCTTGGTCGGCCGGCACGAAACGATTGGGCACCAGCCGGTACAGGAACCACAGCACCAGCGTGGTCAGGCCGATCGAGCCGATGATCTGGATGGTCAGCGCCACCACCGGGTGGCTGTGCTTCAGCCCCGACGTCTTGTACAGCCAGTTCCAGCTCGACAGCCCGACGCCGAGCAACAGGGGACCTAGCGTCAGTACCGTCCAGTACACCAGCATCTGCTGCAGGAAGGGGCGCGAACGCTCCACCCGCCAGATGCCGTTGAAGGTGCGCTCGATGGTGACCATCAGCATCAGCGCTGACGCGCCGAGCATAGCGATGCCGGCGGCGGTCAGGCTGCTGGCGTTCTCGGTGAACTGGCGCATGTAGACGGTGATCACCTTGCCGGCGAACTCGGGCACCAGGGTGGTCAGCAGCAGCACCTTGAAGCGCACGCTGTAGTCGGAAAACACCGGGAACGCCGAGATCACGATCAGCGTCACTGTGAGCAACGGCACCAGCGCCAACAGCGTGGTGAACGTCAGGCTGGCTGCGACCTGGCTGATACGCAGCTCGGCCATCCGCCGCAGCAGGAAGCGCAGGAAGCCCAGATGGGAACTAGCACTAGCACGGGAAAAACTCGTCTCGGTCATCGTCTCACGGGTAAAATTTGTGCATTGTCATGATAGAGCCTTAGTGCCGGTTCCAGTACGGCTCTCTCTTCTTCGAAGATTCAATCCAGGGGGAATGATGCAGGATATTCTGGTGCTGTATTACAGCCAGCACGGCGCCACGCGCGAGCTGGCCCGGCTGATCGCCCGCGGCATCGACAGCGTCGATGGCTGCCGTGCGCGGCTGCGCACTGTACCGAAAGTCTCGACCGTGTGCGAGGCCACCGAGCCGGCCGTGCCGGACAGCGGCGCGCCGTATGTGGAACGGCAGGACCTGGTCGAGTGCATCGGCCTGGCGCTGGGCAGCCCGACCCGCTTCGGCAACATGGCCGCGGCGGTGAAGTACTTCCTCGACGGCACCAGCGGCGAATGGATGGCCGGCGCACTGTCCGGCAAGCCGGCCTGCGTGTTCACCTGTTCGGGCTCGATGCACGGCGGCCAGGAGTCGACGCTGTTGTCGATGATGCTGCCGTTGATCCATCACGGCATGCTGATCATCGGCCTGCCGTACACCGAACCGGCGCTGTCGAGCACCCAGAGCGGCGGCACGCCGTACGGGGTCAGCCACGTGGCTGGTCTGAAGAACGAGAAACCGATCAGCGACGACGAGAAGACGCTGGCGATCGCGCAGGGCAAACGCTTGGCCGAAGCGGCGAAGAAACTCGCGCAAGAACCGTTTCGATGAGCGTGACGCTGATCGGCTGGCGCGAGCTGGATAACGGGCAGCGCGAGGCAGTGCGCGCGCTGGCGCTGCCGCCCAGCAGGAGCCGTTCGCCGGCAGCATGGCCGAGGCGCTCGCGGTGTGCGCCGACGCCGATCCGACTGTGGTGCGCGGCTACGCGGTCTGCTCCGCCGCGACGCCGGTCGGCTTCTTTATCCTGAAAGCCGCGCCGGCCACGCCGCACTGGGCCGATGACGATACGGTAACGCTGCATGCCTTTCGCATCGATGAGCGCCAGCAAGGGCGCGGTTACGCCCGTGCGGCGCTGGCGGCACTGGCCGAACGGGCCCGCCGCGACTGGCCGGCGGCGCGGCAACTGATGCTGGCGGTCAACACCCGCAACCTCGCCGCACTGGGGCTGTATCTCGCCTGCGGATGGTGCGACACCGGCGGGCAGAACCCCGGCCCGATCGGCCCGCAGCATCTGCTCGCCTATCCTCTAGCCTGAACCCGCTCACTGCACGGGCTTGCTGCTCGCCTCGTGGCAGTCGCGCACCAGCATCCGCCCACCACGGGTGGCGAGAAAACCAGCCTCACCCTTGGTCCACCAGACCAGCTGAAGATTGGCGTAGCGCGCACCGCTCCCCGCCTCGGTCGGGTGCAGCCGGTAGACTGTGCCGCCCCAGGTCAACCGGATCGGCTCGTGCTCGGCATCGGCGTACGCCGGATAGACCACGCTGAGTGCGCGGTGATTTGCGCAGCGGTAGTTGACCTTGAACGGCGTCTCACCCCGCTCCACCGCCTGCGCCGACACGCAAAACGCCGTCAGAGAGGCCAGCAGCGCCAGGCCAACCGCCAGTGTTTTCTTCATGCCTCCTCCTTGCCATTCCACGGCGCTACCTTGACGAGTAGGGTCATGCCCGGCAGCGCCAGCGCGGTACACAACCAGAAAAACGTGGTCCAGCCGAACGCGTCGACCAGGTAGCCGGTGCCGGCGTTGGCGACTGTGCGCGGCACCGCCGCCAGGCTGGTGAACAGCGCGAACTGGGTGGCGGTGTAGGCAGGGTGGGTGGTGCGTGCGATGTAGGCGACGAACGCCGCCGAGCCGAGACCGACGCCGAGCGCCTCGAAGCCAATCACCAGCGCCAGCCGGGTCAGCTCCGGCGCACCGACATGGGCGAACGGCCCCTGTTCGGCTAACCAGGCGAAGCCGACGATGGACACCACCTGGATGACACCGAACGCCCACAACGCGCGGTTGATGCCGAGCTTGAGCATCCACACCCCGCCAAGCAGGCCGCCGATCACCGCCGGCCACAGCCCGGCGTGCTTGGCCACCAGGCCGATCTGCGACTTGGTGAAGCCCATGTCGAGGTAGAACGGTGTGGCGAGCGAGGTGGCCATGCTGTCGCCGAGCTTGTAGAGGAAGATGAAGCCGAGCACCCAGGCCGCGCCGCGCCAGCCGTTGCGGGTGAGGAATTCGTGGAACGGTTCGACCACCGCCTCGCGCAGCGTCTTCGGCGCCGCTGCGGCGAGCCTGGGCTCGCTGACCAACAGTGTCATCGCCACGCCCGGCAGCATGAACAGCGCGGTGATCCAGAACACCGTCGCCCAGGGCAGGTGGTCGGCGAGGATCAGCGACAGCGAGCCAGGTACCAGGCTGGCGAGCCGATAGGCGTTGATGTGGATGGTGTTGCCAAGACCCAGCTCGCGCTCGCTGAGAATCTCGCGGCGGAACGCGTCGAGCACGATGTCCTGGCTCGCCGAGAAGAACGCCACGCCGAACGCCAGCGCGGCGATCGCCCAGATCTCGGTCTTCGGCGCGAATGCGCCAAAACAACCCATCGTAGCGATCAGCGCCAGCTGCGTCGACAGCATCCAGCCGCGCCGCCGCCCCAGCCATGGCGGCACGAAGCGGTCCATCAGCGGCGCCCAGACGAACTTCCAGGTGAACGGCAGCTGGATCAATGCGAACAGGCCGATCGCCTTCAGGTCCACCCCCTCGCTCCTGAGCCAAGCCGGCAGCAGGTTGATCAGCGCGTACAGCGGCAGGCCGGAGGCAAAGCCGGTGAACACGCAGGTGAGCATGGTGCGGGAGAAGATCGCCTGGCGCAGCGTCGGGGCGGAATCGGTCATCAGCATGGGCGAACCGGTTGGGGGAATCATGCTGGCATTGTGCCACCGCGCCTTGGCGCCGACCAATCGTGCCGTTTCACCCACAAACTGCATGGGCGAATCACTGCGGCCATCATCGGCGTATCCCGGCTTAGACTGTGGTTTTTTCCGGCCGGTGCCGCTGAGCTATCCTGTCGCCATTATCTGTTGCAGGAGAGCTCCATGCGCCGTATCGGCCACCTCATTCGCACCCGCCCCCGCCTTGTCATCGCCTTCGCCGCCGGCATCGCCGGTTTCTGGCTACTGCCACACGCACCGTGGCTGCAACGGCTGCTGCTCGGCTGGAACGTCACCACCTGGGTCTACCTGTTGTCGCTGTGGCTGATGATGGTGCGCGCGCAGCCCGAGCGCATCCGCCGGCTCTCCCGCCTGCAGGACGAGAGCGCCGCGATGGCACTGACGTTGATCTCGAGCGCCACGGTGATGAGCCTGGTGGCGATTCTGCTGGAGCTGACCAGCGTGAAGGGGTTGTCCGGCGACGCCAAATTCGGCCATCTGGTGCTGAGCGCGGTGACGCTGATCGGCGCCTGGCTGTTGTTACCGACCATCTTCGCGCTGCACTACGCGCACCTGTTCTACGGCAGCAAATCAGGCGAGCCTCCGCTGCTGTTCCCCGACAAGCCAAGCACGCCGACCTACTGGGACTTTTTGTACTTCTCGTTCACCATCGGGGTGGCGTCGCAGACCGCCGACGTAGCGGTCGGCAGCCCGGCGGCGCGGCGGGTGGTGTTGGTGCAGTCCGTGCTATCGTTTGTGTTCAACACCAGCATCCTGGCGATGTCGATCAATGTGGCGGCGAGTTTGGTGAGTTGAGGGGATGACGGTTGGCCGGCGTTGACGGCCTGCGGGTTAGCTCAGGTCGCGGATCGACTGTCGGTGCTTTCGGCCAACGTTGGAGGGACCCTCCACCCTGTCGGTCTCGCCCGACCGGCGAGGTACTTTCTTTGCTTCGTCAAAGAAAGTACCCAAAGAAAGACGACCCCACCGCGCCGGCCAAGCAGCCAGGCGCCACCGAACTCGCGGGCGGCTAACGTCCGCCCGCTCGAACAAGCGGTGGCTTAAAACCTGGCCGCTTGACGATCGCTCGGCAGCGCAGAAGGGGGATTCGCAGGTCGACTGCGGCGATCGTGACAAAGGACGGCGCCGCAACCACTGGTTCTTCCACGCTAACGTTGGCCGAACGGTAGTGGCTTCCTTAACCCCCGTTTCGAGTCGAGTCTGGAACCAGACTTTTTCGGCCAAACGTGGCTTATCCACAGCGAGGCCACCAACGTGGCCTTTATCCACAGCTCCCGAAAAACGCTGTCACAAGCACCAAGGCAGGGGGTAAATCCGGCCATTTCACGTCAGCCACAACTAGTCCCCCCCATCCCCTTCGACGCCGCCGAGGACGACGCGGCCAACGGGGGCAATCGGCGAGCACTGTCCGAGTGCCGGCATCGCCGGCGCGAGTTGCGCAGCCGCCCGTTGGCCGTGGCGCCCACAGGGCAGCCCGCGACAGCGGGCCGGCGTCGTGGGGGTCGCCTTTCTTTGCCCACTTTCTTTGGCGAAGCAAAGAAAGTGGGGCGCCCGTCGGGCGAGACCGACAAGGCCGCGGGCCCCACTAACGTTGACCGAACAGCAACAACAGCCCCTGCCCCACCACCAATCAACGCCAACAAAAAAGGGAGCCAACCGGCTCCCTCATTCAACGCGACGCATTCGGCCAACCTTGGCCGAACGGCCCTACTCCTACCCCCGCGCCACCCGGTAGAACGCCAGGCTGCCCAGCAGGTTCGGCATAAAGCTCACCCGCCGCTCCCCGTCCATCACCACCCGCTCCACCACGCGGATGCGGTTCTTCGCGCACAGCGCCTCGAAGTCGCCCAGCATGCACCAGTGGATGTTCGGCGTGTCGTACCACTGGTAGGGGATGGTCTCCGACACCGGCATGTGCCCCTGCAGGATCTGCCAGCGGTTGCGCCAGTAGCCGAAGTTCGGGAAGGTGACGATCGCGTCGCGGCCGACGCGCAGGATCTCGTTGAGAATGTTCTCGGTGTGGTGCATCGCCTGGATGGTCTGTGACAGCACCACGTGGTCGAAGGCCTGGTCGTCGAACTCGGCGAGGCCTGCCTCCAGGTCGCCCTGCACCACGTTCACGCCGGCCTCGATGCAGCGCACCACGTTGTCGACGTCGATCTCGACGCCGTAGCCCTGCACCTGCTTGGCGGTGCCGAGGTGAGCGAGCAAGGTGCCGTCGCCGCAGCCGAGGTCGAGCACCCGGCTGTTCGGCTCGATCCAGTCGGCGATCAGTTGCAAATCCGCGCGCAAGCTCATGCTGCCACCTCCTTGGCGACGTTGTTCAGGTAGGCACGCATCGCCGCCACGTACGGCGCGTCGGTCATCAGGAAGGCGTCGTGGCCGTGCGTCGAGTCGATCTCGGCGTAGCACACCGGCTTCTTCGCCGACAGCATCGCCTTGACGATCTCGCGCGAGCGCTCCGGCGAGAAGCGCCAGTCGGAGGTAAAGCTGGCGACGAAGTACTTGGCGGTGGCCTGCTGCAGCGCCTTCACCAGGCTGCCGTCGAAGCGCTGGCCCGGGTCGAAATAGTCGAGCGCCTTGGTCATCAGCAGATAGGTGTTGGCATCGAATCGGTCGGAGAACTTGTCGCCCTGGTAACGCAGATAGCTCTCGATCTCGAACTCGACGTCGAAGCCGTACTTGTACTCGCCCGAGCGCAGCATGCGGCCGAATTTCTCGCCCATGCCGTCATCGGACAGGTAGGTGATGTGGCCGAGCATCCGCGCCAGGCGCAGGCCGCGGCGTGGGATGGTGCCTTCCTGGTAGAAGTTGCCGTTGTGGAACTGCGGGTCGGTCAGGATGGCCTGGCGCGCCACGTCGTTGAACGCGATGTTCTGCGCGGTCAGCTTCGGCGCCGAGGCGATCACCAGCGCGTGGCGAACCCGGCTCGGGAAATCGATGCTCCACTGCAGCGCCTGCATGCCGCCGAGGCTGCCGCCGATCACCGCCGCCCAGGTGTCGATGCCGAGTCGGTCGGCCAGGCGGGCCTGCGCGCGCACCCAGTCGCATACCGTCACCACCGGGAACGCCGAGCCGTACGGCTGGCCGGTGGCCGGGTTGACGCTGGACGGGCCGGTGCTGCCGTGGCAACCGCCCAAGTTGTTGACGCCGACGACGAAGAAGCGGTTGGTGTCGATCGGCTTGCCCGGGCCGACCATGCTGTCCCACCAGCCCGGCGCCTTCTCGTCCGGATGGTGGCGGCCGGCGACGTGGTGGTGGCCGGACAGCGCATGGCAGATCAGGATGGCGTTGCTCTTGGCGGCGTTGAGCGTGCCGTAGGTCTCGAAGCGCAGCGTGTAGTGCTCGAGCACCGCGCCGCTGTTCAGCGTCAGCGGGGTGTCGAAAAACGCGTCTTCCGGCGTGACGATGCCGACGGATTGTTCGGATTGGGACATGGTTGCGGGTGAGGCCTGTTGTTTTGCTTTGGGTGGCGCCGGGGCCCGGCGCGGCCGTTTCTCTTCGCGTCGATTATATCGTCATCGCCTTGCGGCGGGGCAAACCGGCCCGGATAATCGCGCCACCTGTTTCTGCCCCCGCGTAACCTGCCATGTTCGGCCGTCTGTTCAAGTTCTTCGTCCTCTGCTTCGTGCTGTACGCGCTGGCGCGCTGGGTGCTCGACCGCGAGCAGCGCCGCACCTTGCGCGACTGGGCCCACACGCTGGCGGTCTCGCTGTTGATCAGCTCCTTGCTGCTCGTATTACTGTTCCTGCTCGGCATCAACGTCTGACGAGCCGCTTCCCTTCGACGTTGCGATACTGACCGCCGCAGCCCACCCGGCCAACGGTACCCTTCGCGGCGCTTAAACCGCCCCCTGTTCGACCGTCCGGCGCATCCGCGAAACTGTTTTTTTCGTAGTAGTGTCAGATAGCCATAAAAAGGCCGACTAATGGTCAGACACCAGAACGGGAGAAGCCCACCATGTTGATCAAGCGCCCGGACGACATCCTGCCGTCCGAGATCACCCCGCAGGACCTGTACCTCGACCGCCGCCGCTTCCTGCTGCTCGGCGCCGCCGGCGCGGCCGGCCTCGCGCTGTCGGGCAACGCCTTCGCCGCGCTCGCCGCCAAGAAGAGCCTGCTGTCGACCGGCGAACGAATGAACACGCTCAAAGAGATCACCGGCTACAACAACTTCTACGAGTTCGGCACCGACAAGGGCGACCCGGCCGAGTACTCCGGCCAGTTCAAGCCACGGCCGTGGGCGGTCACCGTCGACGGCGACGTGCTCAAGCCGCGCACCTTTTCGATAGAGCAGCTGATGAAGCTCGCGCCGCTCGAGGAACGCATCTACCGGCTGCGCTGCGTCGAGGGCTGGAGCATGGTGATCCCGTGGATAGGCTTTCCGCTGTCGGCCTTGCTCAAACAGGTCGAGCCGACCGGCAAGGCCAAGTACGTGGCGTTCCAGAGCGTGCTACGCCCGAGCGAGATGCCCGGCCAGCGCGACGACGTGCTGGCGTGGCCATACCGCGAGGGCCTGCGCCTCGACGAGGCGATGCACCCGCTGGCGATCCTGGCGGTCGGCCTGTACGGCAACGTGCTGCCGAACCAGAACGGCGCGCCGATCCGCCTGATCGTGCCGTGGAAGTACGGTTTCAAGGGCATCAAGTCGATCGTGCGGATCACACTGACCGACAAGCAGCCGCCGACCAGCTGGAACCTCGCCAACGCGCACGAATACGGCTTCTACTCGAACGTAAACCCCGAGGTCGACCACCCGCGCTGGAGCCAGGCGACCGAGCGGCGCATCGGCGACTTCTTCAAGCGCAAGACGCTGATGTTCAACGGCTACGCCGACCAGGTCGCGGGGCTGTACCGCGGCATGGATCTGCGCAAGAACTTCTGAGGACACCATGGCTGCCCCTACCCCCTCCGCCCGCCCACCGGCCCCCGGCCTGCCGCGCTTTCTCGGGCCGCTGAAGGCGCTGCTGTTCATCGCCGCGCTGCTGCCGCTGGCGCGCGCAGCGTGGATCGTCGCGTCCGGCCAGGCGGTCAACCCGATCGAGTTCATCACCCATTCGACCGGTACCTGGACGCTAACTTTCCTGTTGATCACGCTGACGGTGTCGCCGCTCAAGCGCCTGACCGGGCTGGGCTGGCTGCTGAAGCTCAGGAGGATGGCCGGCCTCTACGCCTATTTCTACGGCGTGCTGCACCTGGCCACCTATCTGTGGCTCGACAAGTTCTTCGAGCTGCATGCTATAGCCCGCGACATCGTTAAGCGGCCATTCATCACCGTCGGCTTCGCCGCGATCGTGCTGATGACGCCGCTGGCGGTCACGTCGACCCAAGGCTGGATGAAGCGGCTCAAACGCAACTGGGGCAAGCTGCACAAGCTGGTCTACCCGGTCGCGATCCTCGGCGTGCTGCACTACTGGTGGCTGGTGAAGAAGGACGTCAGCCAGCCAGCCCTGTACGCGACGATCCTCGCGATCCTGCTCGCCGAGCGGCTGATCCGCCGGTGGGCCGAGCAGGCAAAGCAGCGGCGCTTGGCGACGCCGGCGAGCAAGGCCGCCTGAGGGCGCTTCGAAAAACCTGCTGCGCTGCACCGATGCTCGGCGGGCGGTGCTCGCAACGGTTTTTAGAGCCCTCCTTGAGGCTACCGGGCGAAACGGCCAGCGCGTACACTGGCCGTTTCGCTTTCAGCCGTTTCGATCATGAGCAAGGACAAATTCCCGGTCACCCAGGCGATCCGCGCGCTGCGCGCTGCCAAGGTGCCGTTCACCGAGCACCTGTACGCGTACGAGGAAAAGGGCGGCACCCGCGTGTCGGCGCGCGAGCTTGGCGTTGACGAGCATTGCGTGATCAAGACGCTGATCATGCAGGACGAGAACAAGAAGCCACTGGTGGTACTGATGCACGGCGACCGCGAGGTCGGCACCGGCATGCTCGCCAAAGCGATCGGCGCAAAGAAGATCGAGCCATGCGCGCCCGAAATCGCCAACAAGCATTCGGGCTATCTGGTCGGCGGCACCAGCCCGTTCGGCACCAAGCAGGCGATGCCGGTCTACATGGAGGCGAGCATCCTGGAACTCGACCGCATCTTCCTGAACGGCGGCAAGCGCGGCTTCCAGGTCGGCATCGCGCCGACCGACGCGCAGCGGCTCCTGAACGCGACGCTGGTGCATGCGGCGGCGAGCTGACCGCTGTGGATAAAACGGACGCTGGCCGAATCCTGTGGATAAGCGGATGCAGCACCCTGCCCCTCCCAACCCTTTCCTCCTAAATCGCCCCCGATGAACCTCACCGCCGTCCACCACGTCGCACTGATCGCGTCCGACTACGCCTGCTCCAAGCATTTCTACACCGAGATACTGGGCCTGACAGTGCTCGCCGAGGCCTACCGTGCCGAACGCGACTCGTACAAGCTCGACCTCTTGGTGCCGGGCGGGGTGCAGCTCGAGCTGTTCTCATTTCCGTCGCCGCCGACACGGCCGACGCGCCCCGAAGCGTGCGGGCTGCGCCATCTGGCGTTCAAGGTCGACGAACTCGACACAGCGATCGCCCACCTGGTACAGCACGGCGTCGAGTGCGAGCCGGTGCGTGTCGACGAGTACACCGGCAAGCGCTTCACCTTCTTCGCCGACCCGGACGGGCTGCCGCTGGAACTCTACGAAGCGTAGGGACCCGCTATCGTTTCTTTGCGACTTGGCCGGCGCCGCTAACGGCCGGCTGCGTTGCGGGTCGGCCTGATCTAAGAATGACTAAGGCCCCGTCACCCGCTTGGCATCTGGCCATTTGCCGGAGCCACGCTGTTCGCAACAAGACAATGGTCAGGCTCTGAGAGCCGCAAGCGAAAGCCCCACCTCCAACCGCAAGGAGCCCCGATGGATCCCGTCTGCGTGAAAGGCGTGCTGATCACTGCCGACGATCAGGTCGTGCTGCTGATGAACGAGCGTGAAGAGTGGGAGCTGCCCGGCGGACGGACCGAAAACGGTGAAACATTGGCCGAATGCCTGAGCCGCGAGTTCTTCGAGGAACTGGGCGTCGAGATCGAGGTAGTCGCGCCGCTCGACAGCTATCTGCTCGAAGTCCGGCCGGGCAAACGGGAGTCCGTCGTCAGCTACGGTTGCCGGCTCGTCGGCGCGTTCGTGCCGCGGATCAGCCTCGAACATGCCCAGCTCGGGCTGTTCCCGGTCAACGCACTGCCGGCCGAGTTGCCCGACGGCTACCGCGCCACGATCCTCGCCTGGCATGCCCGCCTCGCCGGATCGGCGCATTGACGTGCGGCATCGCCGATAATGAAACCGCGGCGCGGCCAGTCGACCGCGCACCGGGAGGCCCGATGGACGACGAACGCGCAATCTACACGCTACTCGAAGCCTGGCACCGCGCGACGGTGGCCGGCGACAACGCCGCGCTGCTCGAACTGGTCTGCGACGACGTGTGCTTCTACACCGCAGGCTCCCCGCCGCTGAGCGGCAAGGAGGCGTTCGCTGCTGCGCTGCAAGCCAACACCGCGTTCGACATCGACTACGACTGGCAGGTCGACGACCTGGCGATCAGCGACACACCTGGCGTATTACTGCGGCCGATTGCGCGTGCACATGCGCGACCGTGCCAGCGGTGCCACGCACACCCGCCACGGCCATACGCTGACCCCGTGCTGCGCCGCGAGGCGGACGGCGCGTGGCGGATTTCCCGCGACGCCAATCTGCTGGCCGCCGACAATGAGGAAGCCTACTGATGAGCAACTCCGTCGAGTCGCGCACCCTGTCGGTGCGCATCGCCCGGCCGATGGCCGAGGTCTACGCCTTCCTCGCCGAGCCCCGGCACTTCCCACAATGGGCATCCGGCCTGTGCACGGCGATCCACGAGACCGACGAGGCCTGGCTCGCCGACACCGAGCACGGCCCAATGCGGGTGCGCTTCACCCCACCGAACGACTACGGCGTACTTGACCACTATGTGCAGACGCCGCATGGCGACGAGCTGTACGTGCCGATGCGGTTGATCCCGAACGGCGATGGATGCGAACTGGTGTTCACGCTGTTTCGCAGCAACGGCATGAGCGAGGAAGAGTTCGTCAGTGATGCCAAGTGGGTGGAGCGGGATTTGGCTGCGTTGAAGCAGATGCTGGAGAGTGTGGCCTGAGGGGTTGGCCGAAGAAAGCGATAGGTTACGGCGCCAGCGCCTCCATCCTACGAAATGGCGCAAAACGGACCATGCTCCCTCTCCGATCGCTATTGGCTTAGGCAACCGACCACAAAAAAGCCGCAAGCATCGCCCGCGGCTTTCTTCGCGACCCTTCGGCCATGCTCACCACCACCAGAACATAAAGCCCCAGGCAGCCCCGACCGTCGCCAGCGTGCCGAGAAACGGCACCAGCACCAGCCACGCGCGGCCGCCGCCCCAGCGCGCCACGATCTTGATCGCCAGCCACAGCGACCACAGCATCGCGCCGGTGAGCAGTGTCAGACGCAGGTTGTTCGCCCAATACGCCTGGATACCCTCGTGCTTGAGCAGCGTCAGCGTCGTCGCCGACAGGCCGAGGAACACCCCGCAGCCGGCCAGCGGGATCAGCGCTTGCGCCAGGTGGTGGAAGCGCCGGTTGCTCCACGACCCGGCCACCGCCACCGCCAGCGCGAGGGAGAGGCTGATACAGGCCCCCATCACCAAGGCGGTCGCGCCGATGTAGCCGATCAGCAGACCGCCATCGAGCCAGGTGAAGCTGTCGTTCAGCTCCGGGTAATGAGTGAACAGCCACCACGGCGTGTTGTCATCGAGCGGCCAGAAGATCTCGCGATTGACCAGCCATTCGGCCGCCCACTGCTTGAGGGTGACGAACCACGGGCTGACGGTCCAGTGGAAGGCGCCGATCGCCACGCCCAACAGGCCGAACACGATCAGCAGCGTCTGCCAGTGGGTCGCCTCCTTCTCGGCCACCTCCACCACCTCCTCGCCGAACGGCCGCGCCGCCAGCGTCACCGCGCCGCGGTGGTCGCTGCAGCGGCCGCACATGTGACAGCCACTGCCGCCCTTCATGTGGCGGATCGGCTGCAACGGCGCACAGTCCACCGCCTGGATGCGGATGCCGATGTCGAGCGAATGCTTCCACTTCTGCTCGTCGACCTTGTAATGCATCGGCGCGAGCTTGGTCAGCAGCTCGAACACGCCGTTCACCGGGCACAGGTAGCGGCACCAGGCGCGCTTACCGCGGGTGTAGTAGTAGCCGACCACCATCGCCGCCACGGTCGAGCCGCCCAGCACCAGCAGCACCGCCTTCGGATACTGGTAGACGCTGACCATCTGGCCGTACACAGTGGTCAGCACGAAGGCGACGAAGGGCCAGCCGCCCCAGCGCATCCAGCGCGGGATCGGGCGGCCCTTGCCGTGGCGCGACGCCCATTCGGACAGCGCGCCCTCCGGGCACAGCACACCGCACCACAGCCGACCGAACAGCACCATCGACACCAGCACGAACGGCCACCAGATGCCCCAGAACACAAACTGCGCGAACACGGTCAGGTTGTTGACCATGCGCGCCGAATCGTCCGGCAGCGGCATGAACGCCGGCACCAGAATCAGCATCGCGTACGCCACCACCACCACCCACTGGATGGTGCGCAGCCACGACTGGTGGTCGCGCAGCCAGTTGCCGTAAGCGGCCAGCGCCGGTCTCATGCCTGGGCTGCCTTCTTCTGCGGTGCCGGCGTGGCACGCTTGAGCATCACGGTCACCCCGCCCCAGAAGCCGAGCCAGACGAGCAGTGTCATCAGCGCCGGGTGGGCGCGGTAGCCGGTCAGCGCCGCCACCAGTCCACCCAGCTGCGTGCTGTCATCGAGCAGCGCCGAGCTGTCCCACACCGGGTCGACCAGCGCCGGCAGCACGTCCATCGAGATCAGCCGGTCGACGCCGTTGACCAGCATCGCCGAGGCGAGCAGCAACAGCAGCACTTCGGACACCTTGAAGAAGAGGCGCCAGCCCATCGCCGAGCCGGCCACCTGCAACAGCCAGTAGGTGCCGATCGCCAGCACCAGGCCCAGCACCGCGCCGCCGCCCATCGTCAGCAGCGTCGAGCTGTCAGCGCCGGCGATCAGGCCGTACAGGAACACCACCGCCTCGCTGCCCTCGCGTGCCACCGCCAGCGCGGCCAGCACGAACACGCCCCACCAGTTCTGCTGCTTCGCGTTCGCAGTCAGCCCGCTCTCCAGCTCCTTCTTCAGCGTGCGGCCGTGCTTGCGCATCCAGAACACCATCTGCACGATCAGCGCGGCTGCAATCAGCACCATGCCGGTCTGGAAGTAGTCCTGCGCGTTGCCGAGAAACTCGCTGGCCTCGAAGAAACCGACCGCCAAGAGACCGGCGATGCCGAGGCCGGCGAGCACGCCGCCCCACAGGTAGCGCTTGCCGCCCTTCGCCTCGGCGTTGTTCGACAGCCAGGCGTGCAGGATACCGATCACCAGCAGCGCCTCGACGCTCTCGCGCCACATCACGAATACGACCTGTCCCATCGCGCGCTCCTTACTTGGCGACGATCACGCCCTGCGTGGTCGCCTGGTGGAAGTCGTCGAAGTACTTGTATTCGCCCTTCTGCAGCGGCGCGACCACCACGAACGACGAAGCGCCCGGCGCCAGCACTTTTTCCTTGCGCAGCTGCAGGCTTTCGAACTCGACCGGGATCTTGCCGGTATTGTGGATTTCCAGCACGAACTTCTGACCCGACGGCACTTCGATACGCATCGGGATCAGCTTGCCGTCCTTCATCTCGAGTTTGAAAGTCGGCAGGTCGGCAGCCTGAGCCACCAGGGGAGCCGCGAACAACAGTGCAATCAGCCAGTTCCGCATGATGTTTTCCTTATGTTCAGAGTCGCTGACAGAATCCCCCCGGTCGTTGCGCGGCCCTGTGGAGTGCGCCTCGCCGAGATCGCTGCGTCGGATTTTGTGAGCGACCCGCAATGCAAAACAGCGCCGGCAGTGGCCAACGCTGTCGTCTTAACCGGATCAATGATAACGCGGCGCATTATCATAATCGATACGGGTCTTAGTAACCGCCCTTCTTGCCGATGCCCGCGTACACGAACTCGTAGTTCACATCGAACGGCTTGAACCACGGACCCACGCCGGTCTCCTTGTCGACGTGGCGGCCGAAGTGGGCGTGCTGATTGGCACTCGGCGGCAGCACCGAGAACTTCACCTTGTACTTGCCCGGACCGGCCAGCTTCACGTTGTCGCCGTAGTGCGGGCCGTCGTCGGCCACCATCGGCATCATCTCGCCCTTGATCACCTGGTTGCTGCCCACCTTGGTCAGCTCGTACTTCACCAGCAGGTACGGCAGCCAGTCGCCCTGGGCGAAGCCGTTCGGGTTCTTGGCCACGGCGTGGATGTCGGCCTCGATGTGGATGTCCGACTCCTCTGCCTTGCGCATCATGCCTTCCGGTTCCATCTTGGTCGGCTGCAGGTAGACGGCGCCGACTTCCATGCCGTTCTTGATCTGCGGCTTGCCGATCGGGTATTCGGTGGCCATGGCGGCGGTGCTGACACCGAGCGCCAGCGTCAGCAGGGAGAGGCGTGCGACAACGCGATTCATTTCGATATCCTTAGGAAGTTTGTATTGGCCGCCGTCATAAACGGTAGGGTTCTTATCGACCGGCCGGACTCAGCGCCAACTGAGAACAAGAAGGATAATAACTCGCATTATCATGCAGACACAAATCGGCACCAGCAATATGTCGAAAAAATCAAACTGCTCGGTTATTTACCTTTTGGCATGTGCCGGCGATAGCCGAACAACGCCGCCCCTCCCAGGAGCAGGAAGCCCCCCATCGTCAGCGCCAGCGTCAGCGGGCTGCCCCACACCAGCGGCGAGATCACCCCGGCCACCAGACTGCCGAGCATGGTCTGGCTGAAGCCCTGCAGCGACGACACCGTGCCGCGCAGTTCGGGAAACTGGTCCATCAGGTTCAGCGTGATCGTCGGCGCGACCAGCGACATCCCGGTGGTGTAGAGCATCAGCGGCAGCACGCACGGCAGCAGGCTGGGCGGGAAGAACAGGTTGTAGCCGACGTTGGCGAGCATCGCCGTCAGCATCAGCCCATAGCCTATCGTCACCGTCTCGCGCGCGCCGCGCCGGCCGGCCATGCGGCCGGACAGCCAGGCGCCGAGCATGATGCCGGACACTGCCGGTCCGAACATGTACAGAAACTGCCCCGGCCCCAGATGCAGGTGTTGCATCAGGAACACCGGTGCCGACGGAATGTAGACGAAGAAACCGGCGAAGTTGCACGAAACGGCGGCGGCGAGAAAGAAGAACGCCGGGGTTTGGCCCACCCTCTTGTAGTTGGCGAGTAGTTGCCGCCAGGCGAGCGGCTGGCGCCGGCCGTGCGGGTGGGTCTCGGGCAGGCCGAACCACGACAGCGCAAACAGCACGAAGCCGACCAGCGCCATGAACACGAAGATCGAGTGCCAGCCGAACGCGCCGAACAGCCAGCCGCCGACCACCGGTGCGATCGCCGGTGCCAGCGAGAACAGCATCGTCACCTGGGACATCATCCGCTGCGCCGCGGCACCGTCGAAGCAGTCGCGGATCACCGCGCGGCCGACGATCAAGCCGGCCCCGCCGCACAGCCCCTGCACCGCCCGCAACGCCAGCAGCGTCTCGAGGTTCGGCGCGAGCGCGCAACCGACCGAGGCCAGTCCGAACAGCAGCGTCGTCGCCAGCACCACCGGCCGTCGCCCGATGGCGTCCGAAATCGAACCGTGCCACAGCATCATCAGCGCGTAGCAGAACAGGTAAACGGTCAGCGCCTGCTGGATCGCCACCGGGCTTGCGCCGAGGCTCGCGCCAATCGCGCGCATCGCCGGCAGGAAAGTATCGATCGAAAACGGGCCGATCGCCGACAGCGCGGCGAGCAGCAGGGCGAGGCCGAGCTGGCGACGCGGGGTGAAGACGGACATGACAAAAATCAGCTGAGAGACAGTCGCGCAGGTTACCGTCTAAGCGGGGGCACTGGCTAGCGCCGGCAGCGCCGCGTACCGCCCTGCTCCTCGCAGAGACGCAGATTGCCATCCTGGTCGAGTTCCAGGTATTCGGCGCCGAGCCAGGCGTGCTCCGGCCGCGGCATGGCACGCAGCCGGTACTCGCCGTCGTCGGTATTCTTGGCGCTGGTACTGAACTTGATCTCGTAGAACGGCGTACCGTCGCCGGGCAGTGCCGGCCAGGTGGTCGAATCCTGCTTGTACCCCCCCTTCTCCGCGTACCAGCGCTCCAGAAACAACCCGGCCTCGAGCAGCGCACCGCGCGCCTCGGTCTGATGGCTGCGGCGCAGCTGAGCCTGGTACGACGGGTAGGCCAGCGTCGCCAGGCCCGCGACAATCGCCAGGACGACCATCAGTTCGATCAGGCTAAAACCGCGTTGCGGCATGCTCTCTCCTTCCTAGAACAGTTCGCGCCATCCCAGCCGCAGCGGCAGCGCTTCCTCCGCTGGCGAGCTAGCCTGGACACGGCCGGCCCCATGCTCCGCAGCCGTGTCCGGCACCAGTAGATAGCTCTGTAGCGTCGCCTGGCTGTACCGGTTGCGCCCCCAGCCGCGTGCACTGATCCGGTACAGCCTCCCGCTGCGCCCCAGCTCGTCGCGATAATCGCGCTGCAGCAGTTCGATCAGATAGCGCGGGTTGGCCCACAAGGTGCCGCCCGCCAGCACGTCACCGGTGTTGCAGCGCAGGGCTGCGCGGCTGTCGAGCACCAGCTCGCGGGCATGGCCGCACGGGTGCAGCAGCGGCCAGCGCCGTCCGCCCAGCGTCACCACCTTCAGCCACGGCGGCTCACGGTCCGCCAGGCCCACCCGGCACAGGCCGCTCTGCCACCCCGCCGGGTTGGCCGGATTACGGCAGTCGTCGCTGAACAGGCCGGCCGGCCCGAACAGCTCGGCGTCCGGTTTGCCGGCTATCCCCAGTTCGCGATCGAGCCGCACCGCCTGCTGTTCGCCCCGTGCCAGCGCCGCCTCGGCTGCCTGCATGGCGTACTGGCGATCGGCCTGATTCGCGGCGATGCGGCGCTCGTTCGCCAGCCGCTGACTGCTGGTCGCGACCATCAGGCCCATCACCACCAAGAGCGGCAGGATCGCCAAGAGCGTCGAGCCGCGCTGCGCCATCAGGCAGGACATGCCGCCCCTCCGCGCCCCGCCACTCGGGTCTGGTAGCGCCGTTGCACCCCACCGCCGTCTTGCGCAGGGGCCGCTTCCTCGCTGCCGATCTCCAGGGTCACCTGCCAGAGCCGGGCAGCGGGGCACGCTCCTTCCCTGATGGGCTCCACCGTCAACGCCGTCACGCCGGGCGCCAGCTCGACCGGCCCCTGCCAACGGCCGTCGTCGCCCAGCTCGAACCGATACAGCCCCTGTCGTCCGCCGTGTCGCCCGACCACGTAGACCCGCGACACCAGCCTCAGCAGCTCCAACTGCTCGGCCGGATGCCCTACAGCCGTGCCATGTTCCAACGGTAGCGATGCACCAGACAGATCCAGCCGATAGCCGTCGGGGCCGACGCGACGGCCTATGCCTGCCGTATCGACCAGATCGGCCCGCAGGCAGCTCGCCAGCACCAGAAAGCGCGCGTCGCCGAGTCGGGTCTCCCCGCCGGTGAACCGGGCGCTCAGCCCGCGTAGGCGCCCGCCGCCGGCATCGCGCTCCAGCGCGGTCAGCACTGACCCCGCCTGGCCGTATTGCAGTCGCACCGCACCGCCACCGCTACCGAAACTGGGCGTGCCACTCCACGGCAGGCTGCCGGCCAGCGCGCCATCGGGATCGAGGGAGGCACAGCCGAAGTGGCCTGCCATGCGCAGGTCGCGCACCAACGTCGTCAACGCCAGCCGGGCATCCTGCTGCACCGCCTGCTGTCGCTCCTGAAGCAACGCGAGCCGGGCGGCGCCGAGCAGCACCGGCAACATCAGCGCAAGCAGCATCATCGCCAGCGCAAGCGTCAGCATCAGTTCGATCAGCGTACGGCCATGCTGACGACACATCACGGCCCGACCCTCAGCTGGTAGCTGCCGTAGCGCAGCGCCCCGGCCTGTCGCCCGGCAAGCCGCCACGCCACCTTCAATGTCAGCGCGCCGCCTGCGTCGCAGCCCAACGCCTGCCAGTCGGGCGGCACGGCCAGATCCTCTTCCGCACACAAGGCGGTGCGCAGCGGCGTGTCCTCGCCGAGCGCCGTCTGCAGTTGCTGCCGGAACAGTGCATGGGCCGCCTCCGGTGCCACCCCGGCCAGCACGGATTCGCGCAGCGACTCGGCATGCAGCGCCACTTGGGTCTGCAGCTCGGCATCACGCAGCTGGGCATGGCTGCGCAACTGCGTCGTCGCCAGCGCGTAGAAACCACCGGTGACCAGGGCACAGGCGATCAGGTAGTCGACCAGCGAAAAGCCCCGCTCAGCAGCCGCCACAGCCCACCTCTCCGACAGCGCACAGCCGGGCACGGCCGGCGCCGGACAGGACGAGCGGCCGACACAGCCCGGTCGCCAGGTCCTGCAGTTGGAATACCGCCGCCTCGTCGGGGAGGCCGTCGGCATCGAAGCGCAGCTGCGCCAGCGGTGCGGACACCGTCACGCCGGCCCCGAACAGCACCGCGCGCAGCCGCTCGCCCGAGTCGTACACGGCCGGGCGATTGCCGTTGGCCAGCGGGTTGTCGGCATAGACGAGCGCCCCCTCGTCCCAGACGTAGTACGCCTTGCGGTGCTTGGTGAAGCAGCCCTGCAGGTCGAGGTTGCTCTTGGCGTTGAGCGCGCACAGATAGACCGGCCGGTTGCCGCGCAGCGCCTCGCTGCGCGCGTAGTGGAGCTGGCCGGCCAGCTGCTGGCCGAGCAGGGTCAAGCGGTGACGGGCCAGCCAGGCTGGCATCGCATCGGCGGCCATCGTGACCAGCAGCGCCGCCAGCGCCATCACCAGCAGGAGTTCGAGCAGGGTGAAACCGCCACAGGGGAATACGCCTAGCCGCATTGCAATCAATGACAAATCAATATCACTGAACGATACGGGCCACCGACCGATCTGGGAATACGTGAAACTACCAGCCGAAACGAAAAACGCCGGGGCAAGCCCCGGCGTCGTCATGACAAGGAGAATCGGGCTGCGCCGCTCAGTGCGCGGCCTCCCAGCTATCGCCGGCGCCCACCTCGGCGAGCAGCGGCACCGCCAGCGTGGCAGCGCCCGCCATCAGACGCGGCAGCTCCCGCTTGATCAGTTCCAGCTCCGCGTCCGGCACCTCGAGCACCAGTTCGTCGTGCACCTGCATGATCAGCCTGGACTTCAGCCCCTGCTCGGTCAACCAGGCGTGCACCTTGATCATCGCCAGCTTGATCAGGTCGGCGGCGGTGCCCTGCATCGGCGCGTTGATCGCGGCACGCTCGGCGCCGGCGCGACGCGCGCCGTTGCTGGAGCGGATCTCAGGCAGGTACAGGCGGCGGCCGAACACCGTCTCGACATAGCCCTGCTCGCGCGCTGCGTCGCGGGTGCGCTGCATGTACTCGGCCACGCCCGGATAGCGCATGAAGTAGCGGTCGATGAATTGCTTGGCCTGGGCGTTGTCGATCTCCAGCTGGGCGGCGAGGCCATACTGGCTCATGCCGTAGATCAGCCCGAAGTTGATCGCCTTGGCGGCGCGGCGCTGGTCGGCGCTGACCGCGTCGAGCGCGACGCCGAACACCTCGGCCGCAGTGGCACGGTGGATGTCCGCACCGCTCTGGAACGCCGCGAGCAAGCCCTTGTCGCCGGACAGGTGCGCCATGATCCTGAGCTCGATCTGCGAGTAGTCGGCCGACACGATCTGGTGCCCCGGCGGCGCAATAAAGGCCTCGCGCACCCGGCGGCCCTCGGCGGTACGCACCGGAATGTTCTGCAGGTTCGGGTCGGTGCTGGCCAGACGCCCGGTCACCGCAACCGCCTGGGAGTAGGTGGTGTGCACCCGGCCGGTATCCGGGTTGATCTGCAGCGGCAGCTTGTCGGTGTACGTCGACTTGAGCTTGGCGAGGCTGCGGTTCTGCAGGATCAGCTTGGGCAGCGGATGGTCGAGCGCCAGCTTTTCCAGCACGCCTTCGTCGGTCGAGTAGCCGCCGGACGGGGTCTTCTTCACCCCCTTGGTGTCGATGCCGAGCTTGCCGAACAGGATCTCCTGTAGCTGCTTGGGCGAATTCAGGTTGAACGGTTGGCCGGCCAGCTCGTACGCCTGCTGCTCCAGCTCGACCAGCTTCAGGCCCAGCTCGTGGCTCTGCGCCGCCAGGCGCTGGCGGTCGATCAGCACACCGGTGCGCTCCATCGCGTACAGCACCACGGAGGCGGGCAGCTCGATGTCGCGGTACACGTCCATCAGCCGGCCAGCCAGCTGCGGCTTCATCGCATGGTCAAGACGCAGCGTGATGTCGGCATCCTCGGCCGAATAACGGGTGGCGGTGTCGATATCGACCTCGGCGAAGCCGATCTGCTTGGCGCCCTTGCCGCAGATCTCTTCGTAGCTGATGGTCGTCTCGCCCAAGTGCCGTTCGGCCAGGTCGTCCATATTGTGGGTGAGATGGCTCTCGATCACGTAGGACTGCAGCAGCGTGTCGTCGACGATGCCGGCAAGCTCAATGCCGTGGTTGGCCAGCACGTGGCGGTCGTACTTGAGGTTCTGGCCGAGCTTGGGCCGGTTGGCGTCTTCCAGCCACGGCTTCAACACCGCGAGCGTGGCGTCGAAGTTAAGCTGCTCGGGCACGCCGGCATAGTGGTGCGCCAGCGGCAGATAGTAGGCCAGGCCTTCCTGCCAGGCGAAGCTCATGCCGACCAGCCGCGCCGCGAACGGATCGAGGCTGGTGGTCTCGGTGTCAAACGAGACGACTGGCGCGCTGGCCAGACCGGTCAATAGCTCGTCGAGCTGAGCGGCGGTGAGCACGCAGCGGTAGTCGCGCTCGACGGTGGCCTTGACCGGCACCGGGCTAACCGGGTCGTCCCCGCCGCCGCCGAACAGCTCGGCCTGCGCGGCCTCGCCGTTGGCCGAAGCCGGCGCGACGCCACTATCGGCCAGCCACTGCTCGGCCTCCTTCAGCCAGGTGCGGAAACCATGGGTGCGGAACGCATCGGCCAGCGTGGCGGCGTCGCGCGCGCGATGCTCCAGGTCATCGAGGCCCTGCGGCAGCTCCTTCTTCAGGTCGACGTCGCACTTGATCGTCACCAGCTCGCGCGACAGCGGCAGCCGCGGCAGCGCCTCGCGCAGCTTGTCGCCGACCACGCCCTTCACCTCGGCAGCGTGTTCGATCACGCCATCGAGCGAGCCATAGGCCTCCAGCCACTTCACCGCGGTCTTCGGCCCGCACTTCTCCACCCCCGGCACATTGTCGACCTTGTCGCCGATCAGCGTCAGGTAATCGATGATCTGGGTCGGCGGCACGCCGAACTTCTCCACCACCCCGGCCTCATCGAGCGTCTCGTTGGTCATGGTGTTGACCAGCGTCACGTTCGGCGTGACCAGCTGCGCGATATCCTTGTCGCCGGTGGACACGATGACACGGAAGCCCTGCTGTTCGGCCACCGTGGCGAGGGTGCCGATCACGTCGTCGGCCTCGACCCCTTCCACCGCCAACAGCGGCCAGCCCAGCGCCTCGACCAGCTGGTGCACCGGGGCGATCTGCAGGCGCAGATCGTCGGGCATCGAGGGGCGGTTGGCCTTGTATTCCGGGTACAAATCGTCGCGAAAGGTCCTGCCTTTTGCGTCGAATATGCAGGCGCTATAATCGAACTGCACGTCCTTTTCCAGCCGCCGCAGCATGTTGACTACACCGTAGATCGCCCCGGTCGGCAGCCCCTCCGGAGAGCGCAAATCGGGCATTGCATGGAATGCCCGATACAGATAAGAAGAGCCGTCGATCAATAACAATGTTTTCATAATTAAGGGCAAACGCTATGAGCCTGTTCGAAAAACTGCCGCAAGCAAGCGACCGCCACGACGCCATGCAACGGTTCCGCTCACGCGAGGCGTGGCATGTATTGAAGGTCGTCTCGGAGATGGTCGAGTCCGGCGAAGAGCTACAGGGCATCCATCCTGCCGTCAGCATCTTCGGCAGCGCCCGTACCCCGCGCGACCATCCGCATTATAAACTCACCGAGGAAATCGCCCGCCGCCTGTCCGACTCTGGCTTCTCGGTGATCTCCGGCGGCGGCCCCGGCGTGATGGAAGCCGCCAACAAGGGGGCGTTCTACGGTACCAGCCCGTCGGTGGGCCTGAACATCGTGCTGCCGCACGAACAAAAGCCCAACGAGTATCAGGACTTGAGTGTAAAGTTCAACCACTTTTTCCCGCGCAAGGTCATGTTCGTCAAGCATGCGATCGCCTACGTGGTGATGCCCGGCGGGTTCGGGACTCTGGACGAGATGTTCGAGGCGCTGACGCTGATCCAGACCGGCAAGAGCCGCAAGATCCCGATCATCCTGGTGCACAAGCCGTTCTGGGAAGGCCTGATCACCTGGTTCCGCGAACGCCTGATCGGCGAGAAGCTGATCAATCCGGACGACCTGAACCTGCTGCTGCTGATCGACGACCCGACCGAAATCGTCGAGGCGATATTCCGCCACTACGAGAAACGCGGCTTCGAGGCGCTGCCGGAAGAACGAGAACAACTACTCAACCTGTAACACAGACAAGGACTCACCATGCGTCGCCTGCTGTTTGCCGCCCTGCTCGTCTCGGCGGCAATCCCTGCCCTCGCCGCCACCCCAGCGCCGAGCCCAACGCCCAGCACCAAGGCAGAGGTACCGCCGCCGCCGACGATCTCCGACGACAACACGGGCCCCGAGCCTGAAGTGCGCATCATTCAGAAAGGCAAGGAGAAGATCGAGGAGTACCGCATGAACGGCCATCTTTACATGGTCAAGGTGACCCCGGCGGTCGGCCCGGCGTACTACCTGATCGACGAAGAAGGCAACGGCCAGCTCAAGCAGGTCAATCCGAACCGACGCATCATCACCCCGCAGTGGGTCCTGAAGCGTTTCTGAGCGGAGTCGGCATGTCGGTTTACACCTCTGTATCCGAGTCGGCGCTTGCCGACTGGTTGCGCCGCTATTCGCTGGGCGAACTGGTCGAACTGAAGGGCATCGCCGCCGGGATCACCAACACCAACTACTTTGTCACCACCACGCACGGCCGCTATGTCTTGACGCTGTTCGAAGTGCTCAAGCTGGACGAACTGCCGTTCTATCTCGAGCTGATGAGCCACCTGGCGCGGCACGGCGTCGCCTGTCCGGCGCCGGTGGCCGACCATACCGATGCGTTCGCCTCGCTGCTCGAAGGCAAGCCGGCGTGCCTGGTGTCGTGCCTGGCGGGCGGTGACGTCGCCGCGCCGAGCCCGGTACAATGCCGCGCGGTCGGCGAAATGCTGGCGCAGATGCATCTGGCCGGCGCCACCTACCGCCGCAAAATGGACAACCCGCGCGGCCCGGCCTGGTGGAGCAAGACCGCTGAGGCGCTGTACGACAAGATGCCGGTCGTCGACGCAGCAATGCTGCGCGAGGAAGTGCACTACCAGGACAGCCACCGTTTCACCCACCTGCCCAGCGGCGTGATCCACGCTGACCTGTTCAAGGACAACGTGCTGATGGACGGCGACAAAATCGCCGGCTTCATCGACTTCTACTACGCCTGCAACGACTTCCTGCTCTACGACGTCGCGATCGCACTGAACGACTGGGCGCGCCGCAACGACGACGACATCGATTCCGACCGCGCCCGCGCGCTGATCGAAGGCTACCAGTCCGTGCGCCCCTTCAGCGCCGACGAGGTCAAGGCCTGGCCGGTGATGCTGCGCGCCGGCGCGCTGCGCTTCTGGGTGTCGCGCCTGCTGGACTTCTACCATCCGGCCGATGGCGAGCTGACCTTCATCAAGGACCCCGGCGTGTTCCAGCGGCTGATCGCCCACCACCGCGACCGCACCGATTTCTGGCTGTAACCCACCCGGTTCCCGCCCGAGCACTTCGGCCAACCCTGCCCACCCGGCTAGGTTGGCCGAAGCCGTTTTGAAGCCGCGCCAGCCGGTTCCATTCGCCACGAACCCCACAACGCGAAACGCAGCAGGGAGTTCGCGGCACAGAGCAGCCGCGCCTCAGTCTGTCTCGTCGAGAAAGGCCGCCAAGCCGCGCGTCACCACCTTCTCGCGGTGCATCACCCGATAGAGCGGCCGATGCAGCGCCGGCAGCGGCGCGTCAACCTCTACCAGCGTGCCGGCTGCCAAGAGGTCGGCGATCACCACGCGTGACAGGCAGCTCACCCCCATGCCGGCCGCGACCAGGTGCTTGATCGCCTCGGAGTGGCCGATCTCCAGCGCCACCGGCAGCGCGCCGAGTTCGGGCAGCAACAGCCGTTCGACCTCCTCGCGGGTGCCCGAGCCGGCTTCGCGAAGGATCCACTGCGCCTCGGCCAGTTCGGCCAGGCTCACCGGCCGGTGCGCGAGCGGATGCCCGGCACCGACGAACACCGCCAGCTCGTCGTCGCGCCATGGCGTCACCCGCAAGTCCGGGTGGTGGCACGGCCCTTCGATGAAGCCGACATCGACGGCGAACGCCGCCACCGCCTCGACGATGTCGTGGGTGTTCGCCACCTCGAGCTCGACCCGCGCGTCCGGACGGGCGGCGCGAAATCGCGCCAATTGCGCCGGCAGCAGGTAGTTGGCGACGGTCGTGCTGGCGCCGAGCCGCAACGCGACCGCCGCGCCGTCGAACAGCTGCTCGATGCCGCGGGCGCCGTCGAGCAGCGCACGCGCCGGTGACAGCAGCAGACGGCCATGCTCGTTCAATAGCAGCCGACGCCCCACCCGATCGAACAGCGTTACCCCCAGGTCGTTTTCCAGCGACGCCAGTGCCTGGCTCGCCGCCGACTGGGTCAGCGCCAGCGTGTCGGCCGCGCGCGTCACCGTGCCGGCATCGGCCACCGCAATGAACACTTCCAGTTCGCGCAGCGTCAGTCGCATCGTCATCGCCTTCCCTCCCTAGCCCCACCGGCGTTCATATATCAGTTTTACTAATTGTTTCTATGAATTTTATCCGTTTTTCTACTTAACAATGTGCGCGTATCGTTCGGGCATCACCAGATAGAATTTTTGGAAATAAACATATGAACAAATTCCGAGAACGTTTACCGGGCCTGGCGCTGGTGCTGACGCTGGCCGTAGCGGCCCTGTTTGCAGCCGACCTGCCGCTGTTCCAGCATCTTGGCTTGTCGGCACTGACGCTCGCCATCGTCGGTGGCATGCTGATCGGCAACACCGTCTACCCGCGCGTCGCCGTCGCCAGCCATCACGGCGTGGCGTTCTCGAAACAGACGCTGCTGCGCCTGGGCATCATCCTGTTCGGTTTCAAGCTGACCTTTCAGGATATCGCTGCGGTCGGCGTCGCCGGCATCGTCATCGACGCACTGGTACTGACCAGCACCTTCACGCTCGCGTACTGGCTGGGCCGCAAGGTGTTCGGTCTGGACGAGCAGAGCGTGATCCTGATCGGCGCCGGCAGCTCGATCTGCGGCGCGGCGGCGATCCTCGCCACCGAGCCGGTCGTGAAGGCCCAGGCCGAGCGGGTGGCGGTGGCGGTCGCCACCGTGGTGGTGTTCGGCACGCTGGCGATGTTCGTCTATCCGCTGCTGTACGATGCGGCACGCCAGTTCGGCCTGCTCGGCGACAGTACCTTCGCCTTCGGCATCTTCACCGGCTCGACGGTACACGAGGTGGCACAGGTGGTGGCCGCCGGTCGCGCGGTCAGCGAAGAGGCCGCGACCAGCGCGGTGATCACCAAGATGATCCGGGTGATGATGCTCGCCCCGTTCCTGGTGATGCTGTCGGCGTGGCTGGCGAAGAAGCACGACGGCGGGCGGGCCGAAGCGAGCCGCATCACCATCCCGTGGTTCGCGGTGGGCTTCCTGGCCGTGGCAGGGTTCAATTCGCTCAACCTGCTGCCGGCGGCGGCGGTCGGCGGCCTCGTGAAAGCCGACAACCTGCTGCTCGCAATGGCGATGGGCGCGCTGGGTCTGACCACGCACGTATCGGCGATCCGCCAGGCCGGCATCAAGCCGCTGGCACTGGCGGCGATCCTGTTCGCCTATCTGGTGGTCGGCGGGGCGGCGATCAATGTGGGCGTGACTGCACTGCTGCACTGAGAGCCTGCTTACGATCTGCTCCGTTTGATCTTCTAGGATTTGGGTGATCCTGCGTTGGAATGGTGCCCAACATGCTCATGTACTCCAAGTACATTCCGCTGTTTCGCGCCATTTCGCCCGGGCGATCCCTTCGTTCGCGAGATCGTAAACAGGCTCTGCGCCCCCTATGGGCTCTCGTCGGGCTGGCCGAAGCGACGCGCGGCTTCTACGCTGGAGCATGAGACGGTGTCATACCGCTGTCCGGAGAACCACCATGCTACTGACCATCCGCTTCGACAACTTCCTCGGCCTCGACAGCCATCTGGGCCCCCTGCTGCAGCTGACCGGTAACGGCCTGACCGGCCACTGGCGCCGGCTGGAAAACGGCAGCACACATTTTCCGCAGAGCGGCGACTACACCGGCGACGAGGCCGGTATCTCACTCAGCGACGCCGCCGGCGTGCGCATCGGCGAACTAGTGGGCCTGACCGCCGATGCGGTCGAACAGGGCGACCACGGCGAGGCGAGCTTCAGCTACCCGCAACTGCCCGGCAGCGCCGACTGGCATGTCGAGGGCGCCGAGAGCTGAGCCTCGCTCTGGATCGCCCGAGGCGATCTACTAACCCAAGCAGTCCACCAGCGAGGTCCCCGCCCCAGGCGCTTTGCCCCGACAGGGTAGATGCAAGACAGCGCAGGGAAGAGAGCGGGTTCAGAGAATCGGCGCGAACAGTCGCGCCAGACTCATCGCCACCCGCCGCCATAACGTTAGCCGCGCGTAGCGACTCGCGTCGACCGGGTCGGCCAGCGCGAAGTCCGTCACGAGCATCGCCTCGACCTCGGCGGCAAAGCCGCGGTCGACGGTAGCGACCATCAGTTCGAAGTTGAGCCGGAACGAGCGGTTGTCGAGATTGGCGCTGCCGATGATCGCAATCTCGTCGTCGACCAGCACCACCTTCTGGTGCAGGAAACCGGGCCGGTAGGTGTACATCTGCACGCCGGCGCGCGCCGCCTCGTACGCGTAGAGGCGCGATGCGAGGAACACCATCCGGTGGTCCTTGCGGCTCGGGATCAGGATCTTCACCTCGACGCCACGCAACAGCGCCAGCCGCAGCGCCGCCGACACCGCCTCATCCGGCACGAAGTAGGGGCTGGTCAGCCAGATGCGGCGCTGCGCCGCATTGATCGCCTCGACGAACAGCAGCGAGCCCGTTTCCAGCCGGTCGGCCGGGCCGCTCGGCACCACCTGGCAAAGCATCGTGCCCCCGTCGGCCTTGCGCGGCTGATGCAACAGCGGCAGCTTGCCGGTGGCGGCGTACCAGTCCTCGGCGAAGCTCAGCTGCAGGATCGCCGCGGCCGGGCCGGTCACCTCGATATGCGTGTCGCGCCACGGCGCGAGCGGCGGCTTCAGGCCCAGGTATTCGCAGCCGACATTGTGGCCGCCGACATAGGCGGTCTTGCCGTCGATCACCACCAGCTTGCGGTGGTTGCGGAAATTCACCTGGAAGCGGTTGACGAAGCGCCGCGTCACCGCGAACGGCTGCACGTCGACCCCGCCCTGCTCCAGGCTCTCCAGATACGACTTGGGCAGCGCATGGCAGCCGATGCTGTCGTAGAGGAAGTACACATGCAACCCCTCGGCGGCGCGCTCCAGCAGCGCCTGCTGCAGCGCCTGGCCGAGCATGTCGTCGTGCACGATGAAGAACTGCACGATTACACTGTGCCGCGCGGCGGTGATCGCCGCGAGGATCGTCGTGAACGTGGCCTCGCCGTTGATCAGCAAGCGCACCCGGTTGTGACCGGTGGTCGGCGAGCGGCCCAGCCGCGACAGCGTGCGTATGCACGACTGCGGCGCCTCCACCGCCAGCTCGGCGGACACCGACTCCGGCGACGGCCAGTCATTTCGGCCAACCTGTCGGTACATCTGCTCAATCACATAGCGACGCGCGGTCACGTAGTCGGCGAAACGGCGCCGCCCCAGGAACAGATAGGGCAGCAACGTCAGATACGGCATCATCACCAGCGCGACCACCCAGGCGACCGCCCCTTGCGAGGTCCGCACCGTCAGCGCCGCGTGCACCGCCGCCACTGCGCCGGTCAGGTGCACCACCAACAGGATCAGGCTGAAATCGAGCAGGCCAAGATGCAGCATAAAATTCGTTCGCAATCGAGGACAGGGTAATTCGATTGTACGCACAGCCGGGCGGGCAAAACAAAGCCGCCCGGACTTGCCGGGCGGTTTGCAACGGGTCAGGCCGAACGGCCTAGCACGGGCAGCGGCCGTTGCCCTTGCCGAATCGCGCTTCCTGGCAGGCGCGGAAGAACTCGTCCCGCGTCATCACCGGCGCATCCGGGTTGAAGCGGCGGCGCCGCGCCACGTAGGCGTCGTAGTCCTTCACCCCGACCATCAACCGGGCGGTCGCGACCGCTTGGCGCATCAGCTTAAGCATGCCCCCCCTCCTCGCGGTACACCGCCGGCACTTCCTTGACGGTCGGCCAGCGCACCGCCAGCGCCTGCCGCGCAACGCGCAGCGCGAACAGCGCCATCGCAATCACCACCGCCATAAAGAGTGCGATCAGTACCGCATCGACGTAATCGTTGAAGACGATGCGCTGCATCTCGGCCAACGACTTGGCCGGGGCCAGCACCTGGCCCTGGGCATACGCCGCCGAGAACTTGTCGGCATGCGCTAGGAAGCTGATCTTCGGGCTGGCCGAGAACAGCTTCTGCCAGCCGGCGGTCAGCGTCACCAGCAGAATGCCCAGTGCCGGCACCAGGGTCACCCATACGTGACGCACCTTCTGCATCTTCACCAGCACCACGGTGGCTAGCATCAGCGCGATGCCGGCCAGCATCTGGTTGGCGATGCCGAACAGCGGCCATAGCGTGTTGATGCCGCCGAGCGGGTCGATCACGCCCTGGTAGAGGAAGTAGCCCCAGCTCGCCACCGCAAGACCAGTCGCCAGCAGGTTGGCGATCAGCGACTCGGTGTGGGCGAGCGGTTTGACGAAGGTGCCGAGCAGATCCTGGAACATGAAGCGCAGCGCGCGGGTGCCTGCATCGACTGCGGTCAGGATGAACAGCGCCTCGAACAGGATGGCGAAGTGGTACCAGAACGCCATCATCGCCTTGCCGCCGATGACCTGATGCAGGATGTGCGCCATGCCCACCGCCAGCGTCGGCGCGCCGCCGGCGCGCGACAGGATGGTGGTCTCGCCGACGTCACGCGCCACCTGGTTGAGCATGTCCGGCGTCACCACGAAACCCCAGCCGGAAATCACCTGGCTCGCCTCCTGCACGGTGTGGCCCACCACAGCGGCGGGGCTGTTCATCGCGAAGTAAACGCCCGGGTCGATCACGCTGGCAGCGATCAGCGCCATGATCGCGACGAAAGACTCCATCAGCATCGCGCCGTAGCCGATCGGGCGGATATGCACCTCGTTCTCGACCATCTTCGGCGTAGTGCCCGACGACACCAGCGCGTGGAAGCCCGATACCGCGCCGCAGGCGATGGTGATGAACAGGAACGGGAACAGGGAGCCTGCGAATACCGGGCCGGTGCCGTCGATAAAGCGGGTCACCGACGGCATTTGCAGGTTCGGCAGCACCACCACGATGCCGACCGCCAGGCCGACGATGGTGCCGATCTTCAGGAAGGTCGACAGGTAGTCGCGCGGCGCCAAGAGCAGCCACACCGGCAGCACCGAAGCAACGAAGCCGTAGCCGATCAGCGCCCAGGCGAGCGCGGTGCCGCTATAGGTAAACAGCGGCGCGATGTCCGGGTTGGCCGCCACCTTGCCGCCATAGACGATAGCCAGCATCAGCAGCACGAAACCGAACACCGACACCTCGCCAATCTTGCCTGGTCGGATGAAGCGGGTATACACGCCCATCAGCAGCGCGATCGGGATCGTCATCGCGATGGTGAACGTGCCCCACGGGCTGCCCATCAGCGCCTTCACGACGACCAGCGCCAGCACCGCCAGGATGATCACCATGATCATCAGTACGCCGATCGAAGTGACGAGACCGGCGATAGGGCCGAGTTCGGCGCGTACCATGTCGCCCAGCGACTTGCCGTCGCGCCGGGTCGACATGAACAGCACCATCATGTCCTGCACCGCGCCGGCGAATACCACGCCGGCGAGGATCCACAAGGTGCCCGGCAGGTAGCCCATCTGCGCGGCGAGCACCGGGCCGACCAGCGGGCCCGCCCCGGCGATCGCGGCGAAGTGATGGCCGAACAGCACGCTCTTGTTGGTCGGCACGTAGTCGAGGCCGTCGTTATGGCGCTCGGCCGGGGTCAGCCGCTTGCCGTTGAGCTCCATCACCGACTCAGCGATGAAGCGGCTGTAGAAACGGTAGGCGATCAGGTACACCGACACCGCAGCCACCACCACCCACACCGCGTTGACCGTCTCGCCCCGTTCGAGCGCAAGCACGGCGAAGGCGGCGGCGCCGGCCAGGGCGACCACCAGCCAGATCAGCCAGTTCTTCGTTTGGTTCATGAATTTCCCCTTAAGGTCTTCTTTGCAGGACAAGGATTCGAACGGCCTCGGGCAAGGCTTTAAGCCAATGGAATCTTGTAACAAATTGTTACTACGGGAAGGTGACAGAAACAAGAGATCCTGCGCCCTATTTATAGTCCCAAGCGACGGTTTACCGGGCTCGCGTTACCATTGCGGGGTTGCCAGCAGGGAAATTCACCATGAACCAACAGATTTTTCTGGTCGAGGACGACGAGCGCCTCGCCGAACTGGTGTCGGCCTACCTCACCAAGCACGGCTACGGCGTCACTGTCCATCCGCGCGGCGACACCGCCGAAGCGGCGATCCTCGAGACCAAGCCCGACCTGGTGATCCTGGACGTGATGCTGCCAGGCAAGGATGGCTTCGAGGTGTGCAAGGGGCTGCGCCCGCACTATGCCGGGCTGATCCTGATGATGACCGCACGCGACGACGAGATCGACGAGATCCTCGGCCTGGAGCTCGGCGCCGACGACTACCTGGCCAAGCCGGTCGAGCCGCGCCGGCTGCTGGCGCGGGTGCGCGCGCTGCTGCGCCGCGCCGGCGAGCACGAGGGAGGGAGCAGCGACGACCGCGCGCTGAGTTTCGGTCGCTTCAGCATCAGCCAGGCCACCCGCGAAGCGACGCTTGACCACGCGCCGATCGAGCTGACCACCGCCGAGTTCGACCTGTTGTGGCTGCTGGCGAGCCAGGCGGGCCTGGTACTGTCGCGCGACGACATCATGAACGCGCTGCGCGGTATCGGCTTCGACGGACTGGACCGCTCGATCGACGCGCGCATCTCGCGGCTGCGCAAGAAGCTCGACGACAACCCGGACAGCCCGACCCGCATCAAGACGGTGCGCGGCAAGGGCTACCTGTTCAGCAAGAGCGACTGGGAATAGATCGACTCCCCTGCTGGCGTTGTTGCGCTGCCTTGCCGTCCTCCTTCGTTCTGTCTTCGGCTGCGCGCCTGGCCAGGACCGCGACGCGGGGTTTCGCTAGCCGCTCTCCGCCTTTAATGCCAACTATTTCTTGATCGTCTCCCCCCATGCCGCTGAAGAAGAATCCGCTGAAGACCAGCCTGCCGCAGCTGCCCTCGCTGACCTGGGTGTTCATCCGCTACTACGTGCTGGCGGTGGCGGCGCTGGTGATCATGATCTCCGGGGTCGGCATCGTGGTCGACCGGCTGTACAGCCATATGGAGGAGGACAACGCCAAGAGCTTCATGGCCGGCACGGTGCGGCTGATCGAGAAGGAGTACCTGCAGGCGCCGGAGAGTGAATGGCCGCAGGTGACGCACCGGCTGCGCCGCAGCTTCGTCTACCCGATCAGCCTGGAGCCGCTCGATCGCTTCGCCGGCCAGAAGTCGGTATACCGGGACCTGCGCGAGCACACCACGGTGATCGACCTGAACGAGCTGGTGCTCTACTACCGCATCGGCATGAGCGATCAGGTGTTGAAGCTCGGCCCGCTGACCGAAGCGTTCGGCAACAAGCGCACCGAGCTGATCCCGGCCGAGTTGCAGGCGCAGATGATCAGCTGGTTGCTGACCGGCCTCGGCTTCGGGCTGTTGCTGTTCCTGTGGCTGCTGCCCCTGTGGCGCGACCTGGTCGCCGTGCGCGACACCGCCAAGCGCCTGGCCGACGGCAACCTCGCGGCACGCGCGCCGGCCGCTCACAGCCTGCTGTTCGCGCCGCTGGAGCGCGCGCTCAACGGCATGGCCGAGCGCATCGAGGTGCAGGTCGAGACACGCCAGGCGCTGTCGCACGCGGTCGCGCACGAGATTCGCACCCCGATCGCGCGGCTGCGCTTCGGCCTGACCATGCTCGACGAGGCCGAAACGCCGGCCGAGCACGCCAGCTACCGTCAGGGCCTCAACCGCGACATCGACGAACTCGAAGAGCTGGTCAACGCCAGCCTCGCCTACGCGCGGCTGGACCGCGGCGAGGTGAAGCTGGAGAAAGAGCCGGTCGAGCTGGCCGAATGGCTGATCGACCTGGTGCAGCTGGTCGAACCCATCGTGCCGCCGGGCGTGCACATCAGCCTCGACGCCGCGCCGTACCAGGTCGAGTTCGACCGCAAGCTGATGTACATCGCCACCCGCAACCTGCTAATCAACGCGGGCAAATACGCCCGCGAGCAGGTGAAACTGACGCTGGAGCCGGTCGGGCTCGACTATCGCATCGTGGTCGACGACGATGGCCCGGGCATCCCGCCCGAAGAGCGCGAGCGCATCTTCGAGCCATTCGCACGGCTCGACCGCAGCCGTGACCGCACCACCGGCGGCTACGGCCTGGGACTGTCGTTCGTGCGATTGATCGCGGTGCACCACGGCGGCAGGGTGTTCGCCGAAAACTCGCCGCTCGGCGGCGCCCGCTTCGTGCTGCTACTGCCACGTCACTTGAGCGATCGCGCTTAATAGCAGAGGCGGTACTTTCAACAAGCGATACCGTCGTCATTAGTCGTGATTATTCATCGCGTTAATAAATAACGGCCGGTTACATGGCGTAACAAAATTCTTCGCAATCGGGTATAAGTACCCCCTATATACTGGCACCGTCACCTTTGTACTGAGCACCCGATGTCCGTCCTGCGCGATACACCAGCCACCTTGCTGATCCACGGTCTAGGCGGCACCGCCTATGATCTGGGCGAGGTGCCGCGCACGCTCGAGTCGCTCGGCCATACCGTTTACCTGCCGACCCTGCCCGGCCACGCCGGCGAACCGCGCGACCTGTTGAAGGTCGGCGCACGCGACTGGCTCACCTGCATCACCGATCAGTACCGGGAACTGCGCAAGCAGCACAGCGTGGTGCACCTGGGCGGCCTGTGCCTGGGCGCGCTCTTGGCGCTCGAGGTAGCTAAGCGCGAGCAGCACCGCGACCGGCTGCTCCTGATGGCGCCGACGGTGTTCCTCGACGGCTGGGCCCTGCCGAAGATCACCTGGATGCGCCACCTGGTGTACCGGCTCGGCTCCCTGGCCGAACGGATGCGTATCGACGAGAGCGAACCCTACGGCATCAAGAACGACCGGTTGCGCAGGATCGTGCGCTCGCGCTTCAGCCGTGGCGACCGCTTCCACTACCCTTACGTGCCGCTGGCGACGATCCGCGAGGTCGACCGGCTGCGCAGCTGGGTGCGTCGCGGCCTCGGCAAGCTCGCCTGCCCGACCCTGCTGGTCTACGCCCGCGAGGACGAGATCACCAGCCCACGCTCGGCGCACTACCTGAGCCACCGGCTCGGCGGCGCCCTGGAGACGCTGGCACTGGCCGACAGCTACCACATGCTCACTGTCGACAACGAGCGTGCGCTGCTCAACCAGCGCGTGCACGCGTTCATGGCGACCGAGACAGCGCACCGCTGACCCCGGCCGTTCCGCGCCACGACATCCACCGGCAAGCTCTGCCTCCGACACGGAGGCATCCTGCATGCCGCTTTCCGCCCTTTGCCCCGCCCGGAAGGATTGATTTCCCCCTCGGTGGACCGCATCCCGCTTCCTGCCACATTCGGCCACCATTGGCCGAAACCCACTGAATTCGTTGTTTTTTTCCGGAAAGCGCCACGGCCGGCTCGCGTTTGTGCCGCACCAGGCTTACAATGGCGAATATGTTAGCCACACTAACAATACCGTGAAAAACGATAATTCCCGTATCCAGGCACCCTCCGCCGCCTCACTCAAGGGATTGCCGTGGATCGCCGCGATGGCGCTGTTCATGCAGACGCTCGACGCGACCATTCTGAATACTGCCCTTCCCTCGATGGCCGCGAGCCTCGCGCGCTCGCCTTTGGAAATGCAGTCGGCGGTGATCAGCTACGCGCTGACCGTCGCACTGCTGATCCCGGTCAGCGGCTGGCTGGCCGACCGCTACGGCACCCGCCGCGTGTTCATGATCGCCGTCGCCCTGTTCACCGTCGGCTCGCTCGCCTGTGCGCTGTCGCCGACGCTCGGCCTGCTGGTCGCCGCACGGGTACTGCAGGGCATCGGCGGCGCGATGATGATGCCGGTGGCGCGCCTCGCGCTGATCCGCGCCTTCCCGCGCTCCCAGCTGCTCGGCGTGATGAACTTCGTCACCATGCCGGGGCTGGTCGGCCCGGTGGTCGGCCCGCTCTTGGGCGGTTGGCTGGTCGAGGCAGCGAGCTGGCACTGGGTGTTCCTGATCAACCTGCCGATCGGCGTGGCCGGCATCTGGTACGCCCGGCGCATCATGCCCGACTTTACCTCCCCGGTCGGTCGGCTCGACGTCACCGGCTTCGCGCTGTTCGGCGGCGGTCTGGTGATGGTGTCGCTGGGGCTGGAGCTGCTCGGCGAGGCGGCCGGATCGCGCCCGCTGGCGCTGGGGCTGGCCGCACTGGGCCTGGCGATGCTCGGCGGCTACGTCCGCCATGCCCGCCTCACCACCAGCCCGTTAGTCGGGCTGGGGCTGTTCAAGCGGCGCACCTTCTGGATCGGCATCGCCGGCAACCTGGCGAGCCGGCTCGGCACCGGCGGCATCCCGCTCTTGCTGCCGTTGATGTTGCAGGTGGCGTTCCACCACTCGGCCGCGGCGGCCGGCTGGATGCTGGCGCCGGTAGCGCTGGCGGCAATCGCCGCCAAGTCGCGGGTGACGCCGCTGATCGAGCGGCTCGGCTACCGCCGCATTCTGATCGGAAACACCTTGGCGCTGGCAGTCGCCACCGCGCTGTTCGCACTGGCCGGCCCGGACACGCCGCTCTTGCTGTTGATTCCGCTGCTGGCGCTGTACGGCGCGATCAACTCGGTGCAGCTGACCAGCATGAACACGCTGGTGCTCGCCGACCTGAAGCCGAGCGAGGTCAGCTCCGGCAACGGCATGCTGGCGGTGGCGCAACAACTGGCAATCAGCTTCGGCATCGCGGTCAGCGCCGCGCTACTCAACGGCTACAAGGGCAGCGACTGGCTGGCCGGCGCCGACTTGTCACGCGCGTTCCAGGCCACCTTTGTCACCCTTGGCCTGATCACCTCGGCGTCGACGCTGTTGTTCCTGCGCCTGAAGCAGGGCGACGGCAACACGCTGACCAGCAAGGCCGCCCAGCCGCAACGGCCGGTGGAACTGCAGGAACAGCACGGCTGACCCGCTCGGCTCCCCATTAACGCAACAGCCCCGCGACCGTCACCCCGCGGGGCTGTTGCCATGTCAGACCAGACTTAGGGCCGAACGGCTTACGGCGTCGGCACCGCCATACCGCGCTGGAAGGCGGTACGCAGTGACAGCGTGTCGAACCAGCGCTGCACGTGCGGGTACTCGGCGAGGCAGATGTTCTGCCACTCGTGGCGCGCTGCCCATGGGTAGAGCGCGATGTCCGCAATCGACAACTCCTCGCCCGCGACGAAGGTGCGCTGTGACAGCGCGCGGTCGAGCACGCGGTACAGGCGCTTGGCCTCGTCGTTGTAGCGCTGCTGCGCGTACGGCACCGGCTCGGGCGCGAAACGGTTGAAGTGATGGGCCTGACCGAGGAAGGGGCCGAAACCGCCCATCTGGAACATCAGCCACTGCAGTACCTCGTAACGCGCGGCGCCGTCCTTGGGCAGCAGCTTGCCGGTTTTCTCGGCCAGGTAGATCAGGATCGCGCCCGACTCGAACACGCTGATCGGCTTGCCGTCCGGACCGTCGCTGTCGACCAGAGCCGGAATCTTGTTGTTCGGGCTGATCGCCAGAAACTCCGGCGAAAACTGCTCGTGCTGACCGATATTGACGGTATGCACCTGGTAGGGCAGATCCAGCTCCTCCAACATGATCGAGATCTTGCGCCCGTTCGGGGTGCCCCATGTATACAGCGTAATCATGCTTGCTCCACTCAATAAACAAAGCCGGCGACCGAACCACTCGGCGTGGGCATGTCGACGGCGTCAACGATTATCCTTGTACTTCAATGCTAGCGCAGTCGGGCCGGAACTGGCTGCGCGGCGCCAACGCGGTAGAATGCCGTATCGTCCGAACTTTACCGATTGCCGATATCCCGCCATGAGCCAGCCCGATTCCACCCTCGTCAAAGCCTTCCTGCTCGATCTGCAAAACCGCATCTGTTCCGCACTGGAAGGCGCCGACGGCCGCGCCCGCTTTGTCGAGGACGCGTGGAGCCGCGGCAACGACACCGGCGGCGGGCTGACCCGGGTGCTGACCGCCGGCCAGGTGTTCGAGCAGGCCGGCGTCAATTTCTCGCACGTGAGCGGCGATGCGCTGCCGGCGTCGGCCACCGCGCACCGTCCGGAACTGGCCGGCCGCCGCTTCGAGGCGATGGGTGTGTCGCTGGTGATGCACCCGGAAAACCCCTTTGTCCCGACCAGCCATGCCAACGTGCGCTTCTTCATCGCCGAGAAGGACGGTGAAGCACCGGTTTGGTGGTTCGGCGGCGGCTTCGACCTGACCCCGTACTACGGCTTCGAGGAAGACGTGGTGCACTGGCACCGCACTGCGCACGATCTGTGCGCGCCGTTCGGTGCCGACGTCTACCCGAAGTACAAGAAGTGGTGCGACGAGTACTTCTTCCTGAAGCATCGCGGCGAGGCGCGCGGGGTCGGTGGGCTGTTCTTCGACGACCTGAACCAGCCCGACTTCGACCAGAGTTTCTCGTTCATGCAGGCGGTCGGCAACGGCTACCTCGACGCCTACCTGCCTATCGTCGAGAAGCGCAAGGACACCGCGTGGGGCGAGCGCGAGCGGCAGTTCCAGCTGTACCGGCGCGGCCGCTACGTCGAATTCAATTTGGTCTGGGACCGCGGCACGCTGTTCGGCCTGCAGACCGGCGGGCGCACCGAGTCGATCCTGATGTCGATGCCGCCGTTGGTCCGCTGGGAATACGGCTACCAGCCGGAGCCGGGCAGCCCCGAGGCGGCGCTGACCGAGCGCTTCCTGCCGGTGCGCGACTGGATTTGACCCAGCACTAGGCCGGCAAGATCAGGCGCTGCCCGCGGGCAGCGCCTTTTGCATCGAGGAGCGCCAGGCCGGCACCGGCCGTGGCGGCAGCAGTCTGAAAGGGGATCAGCGATGCGGCTCGCGGCCGAGCTTGGCAAGCACGCGCTCGCCATAGCCGGCGGCATCGGCGATCGTCACCGGCGGCAGGCCGGCGTCGGTCTGCTGGATATTGAGCAACGCCAACCGTTTCAGGCCGCGCTCACGCTTCTGTGTGTCGAGGCCTTCGAGCTGGCCCACCAGCGCCAGCGCCTCGCGGCGCGCTTCCAGTTCCGGCGGCAGATAGCCGGCTCGCTTGAGCACCTGGTACGCCATCCTCGATTCTGCCGGTACGCGCGACCAATCCTCCCAGTCCAGCGGTGCGCCGGCACCGGGCAGATGATCGAATTCGCCGCGCGCCTGTGCCTCGCGGATGCGCTCCTCGGCCAAGCGGTCGAACAGATCCATGATCGGGCTCCCGTGATGTAACGCCGTGAACCGAACCCTGCCGGATCGCGATGCGGGGCTCTGTCAGCGACACTTAAAGTGTAACGCGCAGCTGCACTCGTCGATACGGCGGCTTATACTGGCGGCCATTGCCCCCTCGTCCCGAGCCATGTCTCTGCTGCGCCGCTGCCTTGCCCTGATCCTGTGCCTGCCGATAGCGCCACTGGCGCACGCCGTCAGCCAACTCCATCGGCCCCTGCCGGAAAACCGCATCCCAACGGAGCTCCGGCCGTTCATCCCGGACGGTTACGGGGTGATCGAGCTGCTTCACAGTGACCTGGACGGCGATGGCCGGCCCGATTACCTGTTGGTGCTGGAACGCGCAGAGGATGTCGCCCCCGGCGACTTCCGTTCCGGCCAGCGGCCGCTGTTGATCGTCGAGCGGCAGAAGAACGGTTCGCTGAAACTCGTCGCCCGCAACGACCATGTGGTGTATTGCTCAAGCTGCGGCGGCATGATCGGCGACCCCTTCGTCAGCATTGCGCTCGGCCGCGGCCGCTTCAGCATTCACCAGTACGGTGGCAGCGCCTGGCGCTGGAGCACCGACTACAGCTTTGTCTGGTCGGCTGGCAGCTGGCTGCTCGCCTCGGTGGACGAAACCAGCTTTCTCTCCGGCGAACCGGAGCAGGCCACCAGCCACCACTACGAGTGGCCACGCGACATCGGCCGCCTCGAACTGTCCACCTTCAACCCGGAAACCTGGCGCGGCCGCGGTCCGCGTTAAGAGCCTGTTCACGATCTCGCGAACGAAGGGTCAGCCAAGGCGAAATGACGTGAAAAAGCGGAATGTACATGGAGTACATGAGCACGTTGAGCGTCATTTCAACGCAGGATCACCCGAGTGCAGCTGATCGTGAACAGGCTCTAAGACGCCGCCGAGCCGTCCGGGCCCGCCTTCATCGCGGCCTTGAAACCCTGCATGAAATCCTTGAACGGGCCGTCGGACAGCGGCGTGAACAGCTCGCTCTTGCGCTCCTGAAGCAGCACCTCGCCGAACAGCTTCAGCCCCACCGCCAGCTGGGCGGCGGTGTCGGCGTCCCAGCGACCGCTGGCGCGCACCCGCTCGACGATGCCGAACAGCTCGTCGTGGCTGACCGCCTCGAAACTGAACGGCGTGTCGGAATGCGCTCCAGCGTCGAGCGGCTCGACGGTGATGCGGTAACGGTGACCCTTCATCTGTTTTCCTTTCCGATCGCGGTACGCCATGCTGCCAAAAACAAAAACGGGGGCTCACGGCCCCCGTTGGTCTGTACTGCCTGATTACAGTGCCAGTGCGGCAATCGCGTCCTTGGCGTCGGCGATGGCGCGCTTGCGGTTTTCCTCGCCCATGTTGACGGTCTCGGCGCGGACGAACTCGACGTCGGTGATGCCGAAGAAGCCCATCACGGTCTTCAGGTAGTCTTCCTGGAAGTCCATCAGGCGGCCCTGCTCGCTGCTGTACGAACCGCCGCGGCTGGAGGCGACGATCACCTTCTTGCCGCCGGCCAGGCCTTCCGGGCCGGTCTCGGTGTACTTGAAGGTGCGGCCGGCAGCGGCCACGCGGTCAATCCAGGCCTTCAGCTGCGACGGGATCGAGAAGTTGTACATCGGGGCGCCGATCACCACCACGTCGGCGGCCAGGAATTCGCTGATCAGCTCTTCGGTCAGTGCACGCTCGGCACGTTGCTTGGCGTTCCAGTCCGATTCCGGCATGAAGCCGGCGCCGAGGATCTCGCCCGACAGGTGGGCAATCTCGTTGGCGGCCACGTCGCGGTGGTTGACGGTCGCATTGGCGTGCTTGGCCTTGACGGCTTTCACCAGCTCCGCGGTCAGAAGACGCGAGACCGAGTTGTCGCCGAGTACGCTGGAGTCGATGTGCAGCAGTTTCATGGTGTGTGTCCTTCTTGGTCGTTGAGCTGGCGTTGCAGCGATGAGTGCATAGTAGGGAATTGCCCCAATCGCCACTAGACGGCCAAAATCGGAAACATTGTTCCACTGGTAGAACAACGATGCGTGACCTCAACGACCTCTATTACTTCGCCAAGGTGATCGAGCACGGCGGCTTCAACGCCGCCAGCCGGACGCTCGGCATCCCTAAGTCGCGGCTATCGCGGCGCGTCGCCGACCTGGAAGAGCGGCTCGGCGTGCGGCTGCTACAGCGCACCACCCGGCGCCTGGCGCTGACCGAGGTCGGCACCAGCTACCTCGCCCACTGCCAGGCGATGTTGGCCGAAGCCGATGCCGCCGACGAGGCGATCGCTCGGGTCCAGGCCGAGCCGCGCGGCCAGATCCGCGTCAGCTGCCCGGAGCTGCTGGCCAAGACGCTGCTAGCCCCGGCGCTGACCCGTTATATGCAGCGCCACCCGCAGGTGCGGGTATGGCTGGAGATCACCAATCGGCGCGTCGACCTGATCGAGGAAGGCATCGACGTGGCGCTGAGGGTGCGCAACCAGATCGAGGACAGCGCCAGCCTGGTGGCGCGGCGCATCGGCATCAGCCGGGTGGTGACGATCGCCAGCCCCGCCCTGCTCGCCGAATACGGCACGCCGACCTGCCCGGCCGAGCTGGCGCGCTTTCCGGCGCTGGTGATGCAGCGCCCGGACGGACGCGGCCAGTGGAGCCTGATGGATGCCGGCGGCCACGAGCACACCGTGCTGTTCGACGCGCCGCGGCTGATCAGCGACGACATGGTGCTACTGGCCGAGGCGGCGATCGGTGGCCTCGGCGTGGCGATGCTGCCGTCGCTGGTCTGCGAGGGCGCGCTGAACGATGGCCGGCTGGTGACGCTGCTGCCAGCGTTCGAGGCCCCCGGCGGCATCCTGCACGCGGCGTTTCCGAGCCGGCGCGGCCTGATACCGGCGGTGCGCAGCTTTATCGACTTCCTGGCCGCCGAGCTGATCCCGTCCGACCATCCGGGCTACCAGCGGCTCGGCGGACCAAGCTCCGCCTCGGCCGGAGAACCATAACCAGGAAGCGTTTGCCGCCTCTTATCGGGCAAGAAAACAGTGCTAAGACACGCCGCTCTTATGCCCTGAGGGAATTAACATGGGACAAACTTTCACATCAAAGCCCGCGACAGCTGGGGCCCGGGGCCAGTAGAATACGGTTTTCGATTTTTATTCAGGCGATTAGCGAATGGCAACGATGGCGACCGAGCGCGTGTTGAGCGTCCACCACTGGAATGACACTCTGTTCAGTTTCAAGACCACCCGAGACGAGTCCCTGCGTTTCGAGAACGGCCAATTCGTGATGATCGGCCTGGAAGTGAACGGCCGGCCGCTGATGCGTGCCTATAGTATCGCCAGCCCGAACTACGAAGAACATCTGGAATTCTTCAGCATCAAGGTGCAGGACGGCCCGCTGACCTCGCGACTGCAGCACCTGAAAGTCGGCGACGACATTTTGGTCAGCCGCAAGCCGACCGGCACGCTGGTGGTATCCGACCTGAACCCCGGCAAGCACCTCTACCTGCTGTCGACCGGCACCGGCCTCGCGCCGTTCATCAGCGTGATCCAGGACCCGGAAACCTACGAGCACTTCGACAAGGTGATCCTGGTGCACGGCGTGCGCAACGTCAACGAACTGGCGTACCAGGACCTGATCGAGAACCTGCTGCCGAACAACGAGTTCTTCGGCGAGATGGTGCGCGAGAAGCTGATCTACTACCCGACCGTGACCCGCGAGCCGTACAAGAACAACGGTCGCCTCACCGACCTGATGAAGAGCGGCAAGCTGTTCGCCGACATCGGCCTGCCGCCGATCAACCCGCAGGACGACCGCGCGATGCTGTGCGGCAGCCCGGCGATGCTGAAGGACACCGCCGAGATGCTCGACAGCTTCGGCCTGACCGTGTCGCCGCGCATCGGCGAGCCGGGCGACTACGTGATCGAGCGCGCCTTCGTCGAGAAGTAAGCCCGTTCGGCCACCCCTGGTCCCGCAAAGAGCCCCGCGATGCGGGTAATGCCGTTCACTTAAGCCGTTCAGTCCAATGAAATGGACGCCCCACCCAGTAGCGGCATCGGTGTGCCAGAGTGGAAGCGTCATCCACCACTCGAATGGAAGGGGCGTCCACTATGAACATTACGACAGTTGGTATCGATCTGGCGAAGGGCGAAGAATCTGTTTCAGGTTCATGGGGTCAATGAACAAGGCAGGACTGTTCTCAAGAAGCTACTTAAACGTGACCAGATGGCAAGCTTCTTTGCGAATCTGCCTCCCTGCCTGATTGGCATGGAAGCTTGTGGCAGTGCTCATCACTGGGCACGGAAGCTGCGGAGCTTGGGCCACACGGTACGCTTGATGGCGCCCCAGTTCGTGAAGCCTTACGTAAAGACCAACAAGAACGATATGGCCGATGCCGAGGCCATCTGTGAAGCCGTGGCTCGACCAAATATGCGCTACGTTCCGGTCAAAAGCATGGAGCAGCAAGCGGTGTTGGCATTACATCGAGTT
>NZ_JAUEDK010000001.1 GCF_030385785.1 Crenobacter oryzisoli | reverse complement strand
CCGAAGTCCGTGCTGCCGTTCGACTTGCATGTGTAAAGCATTCCGCCAGCGTTCAATCTGAGCCAGGATCAAACTCTTCAGTTCAATCTTTCGCTAATTTCGTACTTGGCTGCAAGCTCAAAGAAACGAGTTCTTCAATCTTGCGGCATGAGCTCCTGATCAATCCAGGCTCTCACACCTATCGGTTGTTCGTGCTGTTAAAGAGCGGTTGTTGCTGACGGCGTCGCTTCGTGGCGTTGCTGGGTCAGCAGCAGAGGAGGCGAACTATACCCCCCGACCCCGGCGGCGTCAACACTTGCTTGCGGAAAAAAGGAGGAAACTGGACAAAGGCGATCAGGAAAGCAGGCAAATCATTGATAAATAATTAATTATGAATTTGAGCTATTTTACAAAACTGACCTGACTGCCGCCAATGGCGGCCTTTCCAGCCATGGTTCCATTCCCAATTCCGGTCGTTAACCCCGCTGCATCACCCCAAAAAACACCAAAGCCAGGCCGAACTGACGTTCGGCCTGGCTTAACCTTCCTCCATCCAGTGAGTGCCCGACCGGTGAACTCTGAGCTGTTATCTAGTTCGTTGTACTGTACTTGGCGGGCTCAGCCTACTGGATACCAGCCCCCCATTGGTTAGGCGGCGAAGTTCCTTAACAGCGCCCGGGCCAACCCCCATTACCCCTGCGGAATGCGAGCAAGCAAGTTTCCAAGTGCTTCCTTAAGCTCTGCTTCCAGCAGTGAGAAGCTGTCTGGTTAATGCCTACCGCAGTTTGGCAAGCGTTATTTTTAGCATGGCGACGCGCACGAAATTTTCGGCCGTCGCCGTCAGCACCTCGACATCTTTTGCCAGCCGGCGAAAGTGGCCCAGCCAGGCCAAGGTTCGTTCCACAATCCATCGTTTCGGCAGCACGGCAAAGCCATCCTTGATCCTGGTCGAGATGTGGCACTGGCGGTGCAGGACCTTTTGCACAAATTGCACCGTCGTGCCGCGATAGCCGGCATCGGCTGAGAATGCCCGTAGCGCCGGCCATTTTTCAACCGCTCGCGCCAACAGTGACGGGGTGGCCTTGGTGTCATGCTCGTTGGCGGCATGCACCTGAACGTGGAGCAGATTCCCCAGGACATCTACGACGATATGGCGCTTGCGCCCCTTGGTTTTCTTGCCACCGTCGATGCCTATCCTTTCGCTGGCAAGCACGGTCTTCACGCTTTGCGAATCAACGATGCCATAGCTTGGCATCGACTTTTTTTCTCTGGCGACGATGGGCGCGCGTCAGTTCGTCCAGTGCACGTTCCCAGACTCCTTGCTTGTTCCAGCGGCTGAAGTGGTCGTATACCGTCTGCCAAGGCGGGAAGTCTGTAGGCAACATCCGCCACTGGCAGCCACTTTTCGTCAGATAAAGCATCGCGTTCACCATCAGCCGCTTGTCGTGCTTGGGTGGCCGGCCGCGCCCATGTGCAGCCTCGAAATGATGTGCAATCAGGTGCCACTGTTGTTCAGTCAGATCGGTTGGATAAGCCAAGGGTTGTTACATGTCATGCAAAATGGCTTGATTTTCTCGCAATTTGGTTTTCAAGACAGCTTCTGATTTGAAGTGCTCCCTACTCCGTCCAATCGGGACTTTGCATCGGTGACGGTTATGGTGAGGAAAAGCGGTGCGCCTGCGGGTGGCAGTCGGGAAGATCAGACAGGGAGCCAGACATCATGCCCCATTCTAGTGAGCCTAAGTTCGTTTTTACCGATAGCCAGGCGATTCCCTGGCTGGACTCCAAGGTCGCCAGCGGGGTGCAGGTGAAGAACCTGGGCAAAGCAAATGGCCGGGCCATACAATTGGTGCGCTTTGCTCCGGGTGCCGTGTTTCCTTTCCACGAACATACAGGCCCCGAGTTCATCTTCTTGCTGGAAGGGGAAGCCTTTCAGCATGGGCAGCGGCTCACGGCCGGCTGGGCAGGCGTTGCGGAGCAAGGCACTGTCGATGACCAGTTTCACAGCGTTGCAGGCTGCCTTTTCCTGCTCTGCTATTCCGTTTGAAACTCGCCAACGCGGCCCTTGCTCGGCGAGCCCATCACGAAGTGCCAGCATGGCGACTGCATCCTGTGCAGCCAAAATGAGTGCTCCGCCCCCTCAATGCACATATAATGTGCATTGGATTAACACGCATCAGCCTCATTCGCCATGGAAAGCAAAACTGCCCGCCTTACCCTGCTGATCGATCCGGAGAAAAAGAAGGCCTTTGAGGCCTTGTGCGCGGCTCAGGACCTGACGCCATCCCAAGTGGTGCGCCAATTGATCCGGGAGTACCTGAAGCAGCATGGGGTGGAATACGCGACCAAGAGCAAACTCGGCACTTCGAAAGCAGGCCACACTAAGTAACCGCCTAATCATCATGGCCGTGGAAAAAGCGCTGGCTGGTCTTGAGCACGCTGTGTGCGTAGTCGCTTAAACGGTGTGGGTTGCTGCCTTGTTCATGGCTAGCCTGATCGGCCCGCTCGAGTACCGTCGGGAATTCATCCGCGTAGTCACCTTCCATTAGCAACGCCAGAACCCCTGCTTTGGCGAGCTTGCCACGAACCCGGTGGTTGGCCTCGCAAAGCATGACCCGCACCCCGCGCTTCCTCAGCTTGCCGATCACTTCCTCCAAGGTCTGCAGGCCGGTGATATCCATGAACGGCACCCGCCGCAACCGGAGAATCAGAATGTACGGATCGGTATGGGTTTGCAGCAAGGCGCGCTCAAAGTTTTCGACCGCGCCGAAAAAGAATGGTCCGGCGATTTCATAAACCAGCACTCCTTTAGGCAGAGCGGACAGCCCTTGATTAAAGAGCTCCAGTTTCAGCTCCTGCTCACTTAGCTGTTGCACTTCGACGGCCGTCGACATGCGACGCAGGAACTGCAGGATGGCGAGCGTCACGCCGATGTTAACGGCTAGCACCAAGTCGGTGAAAACGGTCAGCAAAAAGGTGATCAGCAGGATGGCCACATCGGCAAGAGGAGCACGACGGAGCATATGAGCGAAGTGCTTCAACTCGCTCATGTTGTAGGCGACCACAAACAGAATGGCCGACAGCGCGGACAGCGGAATGTTCGCCGCCAGCGGCGCTAGAAACAACACGATGACCACCAGCGTCAGCGTGTGGGTAATGCCTGCCAAAGGGCTGTTGCCACCGTTGCGGATGTTGGTGGCGGTGCGGGCGATCGCGCCCGTTGCGGCGAAGCCGCCGAACAGCGGCGTCGCCATATTGGCCAGGCCTTGCCCGATGAGCTCCTGGTTGGAATCGTGCTTGGTGCCGGTCATGCCGTCCGCGACGACGGCCGACAATAGCGACTCGATCGCACCTAGCATCGCAATCGCAAACGCCGGCCCGATCAGCTCGATCACTTGCGCCACGGTCACCGAGGGCAGCGCAAAACCGGGTAGGCCATGCGGAATGCCGCCAAAAGCGCTACCTATCGTGGCAACGCCCCGAAACTGAAAGAGGGCTTGCAGCACAGTAGCGACCACCATCGCCACCAATGGTCCGGGCACGCGCCGCAAGCCTCGGATGCGGGGCGTAAATACGACCAATAGCAGGCTGACTACCGCGAGGATGGTGGTGGCTGGATGCAGATGCGGAAGTGCCTGAATCAGGTGCCACAGCTTCTCATGGAAATGCGTGCCGGACACGGAGGGCAAACCGAAGAAGTCCTTCCATTGGCCGACGAAGATGATGACGCCGATGCCGGCGGTGAACCCGACGATGACCGGCGCGGGAATGAACTTGATCACGCCCCCCATCCTCGCCATTCCCATCAGGACGAGCATGAAACCGGCCATGAGCGTGGCCACCTGCAAGCCACCGATGCCGTACTTTGCCGTAATCCCCGACAAGATCGCGATGAAGGCTCCGGTAGGTCCAGCAATCTGTACTCTGCTGCCGCCCAGGGTGGATACCATGAAACCGCCTAGAATGGCGGTGTACAGGCCCTGTTCCGGTCGTGCCCCGGAAGCGATGGCAAAGGCCATCGAGAGTGGCAGGGCGACCACCCCGACGATAACCCCCGCCACGATGTTGGGTAGCAACGCCTGCTTCCCCAATAAGCCGGCACGCTTCGCTTCCAGAATCGTGATCACCGCCTTCCCCCTTCCATTCGGCCTCACCCCGCATTCTATGTGTATGTTATGATTTATCAATGCACACATGATTAACATGTAATGTTAACACATGGCAAAAGCGGCAGAACGACCGATGATGAAGAGGCGCGAACCAAGGTCCATCACTGGGTACGCACTAGCATCGAACGAAAATCGTCTCTCGTGTGGAAGGAGCGATCCGGGCTGGTCGCTACGAAGCGTTGGCCTCAGACTGCAGGCTGAGGAAGCTGCACGGCGATTCTCGCAACGAGTACGTTAGCACTGTTGAAAGTGCCTCCGGTAGTGCTGTCGCAGCACATAGAAATGTAATCATCAGGAGGAAGTAAACATGGGCGAATTGCCTAATTGCCCCCAATGTGGATCTGAATACACTTACGAAGACGGGGATCTTTATATTTGCCCGGAATGCTCTCACGAATGGGGAAAGCATGCTGCTGGTGAGGAAAGTGAGCAAAAGCGTGTCGTGCGAGATGCCTATGGCAATGTGCTTCAGGATGGCGATGCGGTCACCGTGATCAAAGACTTGAAGGTGAAGGGCTCTTCGCTAGTCGTGAAAGTGGGCACCAAAGTCAAGAACATCCGCATCGTCGAAGGCGATCATGATATCGACTGCAAAATCGACGGCATTGGTGCGATGCAGTTGAAGTCCGAGTTTGTAAAGAAAGCATAGAAATGCACTCCAATGGGGGTTTCCGCTGATTGGGCGGACAACTCCCGGCGGACGAACCGCCACCACGAAGCTTGCCCCGCAATCAGGTCCGACCTTATGCCGGGCCCCGGCTTGCCCCAGATGGCAGGCCCCTGCTCCGGACGTCGATCGCCCCCTCCGCCCGTTCGGTCATGCCGTGGCAAGGACTGTCACTGCCCTTCTCGGCCCGCCATTGATGTCTTCGTCATTAAAATAGCAAAACCGACGCGCCAGAGCCGGGATAAATCTGGTATGCCTCCCACGCATCATCTCCATCCCGACGGCTTTGTTGCACAAATCAGTGAAAGGCCGAGCTACCCCAATCCCCAGACGGATTTATCCCATGCGTACCGTTTGTGGCGTGCCCAGGGCTGTAAAGCGATTCAGAATCGCTGCACAGATTTGAAGCTCCGCTACCTGCCGGTCAAAGTCCCGCGACTTGACGCGGTCCGCCAGCAACTTGAAGCAGTGCATCTTCGTTTCGACCAAGCTGCGCCGATGGTAGCCACTCCACTTTTTCCAGAGCGTTCGCCCCAGATACTTCACCGAGCGTAGCGACTCATTGCGAGCCTGATTGCCCTGTGAATTCCCTTTCCAGAATTGGCCGTTTCGACGCGGGGGAATGATGGCAGCAGCCCCGCGCTCCGCAATCGCTGCGTGACATAGGCGTGTGTCGTACGCCCCATCCGTGGTAACCGTCACCAGCCCCTCTGCCTCTGGAATTTGTGATAGCAGCTCCGGCAACATCGTGGCATCGCCGGTGCGATTGTCGGTCACTTCCATTGCCCGGATTTCCAGCGTTTGCGCATCAATCCCCAGATGCAGCTTGCGCCATTGACGGCGGTAGTCAGCACCATGTTTTTTCACCTTCCACTCTCCTTCGCCCATCATCTTGATGCCGGTGCTGTCCACTAGGAGATGCAGGCAACCCTGCTTCTTCTGTACCGGGATGCGCACCTGCAGGTCTTTCTGGCGGCGGGAAAGCGTGCTGAAGTCGGGAACGGCCCAGTCAAGCCCAGCCAGGCGAAGCATGCTTTCGACCATGCCTGTGGCTTGCCGTAACGCCAGGCCAAAGAGACATTTGATGGTGAGACAGAACTGAATGGCAGCGTCGGAGAAAGTCGGCTGACGCCCTCGTTTGCCTGTGGCAGGCGCCAGCCAGTTCATGTCTTTGTCGAGCCAGAGGAGTAGCTGCCCTCGCTGCTTGAGGGACTGGTTGTAGGCATGCCAGTTGGTGGTCTGGTACTTGGGAGGGAGAGGCTTGCTCATGCCATCATTCTACCGGACGTACGCAAGCCCCGATTTGTGCAACAAAGCCCTTTTCTCGCCCAAGGTCGCGCAGGCTCTCGAGAAAAGGCAGATGCGCGACCAGTTTCGTTTCGCTCGCCAGCCGGCGCATGAAGTCCTGTGCGTCGACCACGTGGAATTTCGAGCGCGCGAGGCGCCGCTCCAGGCGACCGATCGGCAGCACTTGGCGTCGGGCGAAGGCCTGCAGTCGCGCGAAGGCACGCATTTCATGGAGGAAGCTCGAGCTGAAGGCGATCTCCAGTGCCCGGTCGCGGATCTCCTGCGCGCTGCGCGGGGTATTCTCGTGCTGCAGCGGCGTCAGCAACACCAGCATGATGTCGTCCGAACGGCATTCGTAGAACAACGGAAACACCGCCGGGTTAGCGGCATAGGCACCGTCCCAGTACGGCTCGCCGTCGATCTCGACCGCATGGTGCAGCGTCGGCAGACAGGCCGATGCAAGCAGGGCTTCGGCCGTGAGTTCATGGTGACGAAACAGGCGCAGCTTGCCGCTATTGGCCTGGGTGGCGGCGATGAACAACCGGACCGGGCTCTGCACGCGCAATCGCTCAAAATCGATCTGCTCGACGACGATATCGCGCAAGGGATTGTGGTCGAAAGGGTTGAGCTGGTAGGGCGAGAAATAGTGCGACCACTGCCGCATCAGTTTGAGCGCCGGCGCCAGCGTGACACTTTCGGCATCCCAGCCGAAGGCCAGATCGAAAGGCAGGCTGGCCGACACCGCGAGCCAGAATCGGGCCAGCGCCTCCCGGGCGCCGTCCCGGCCCCCCCGCTGCAGGCCGTCGGCCAAGAGCACGGCGTTCATCGCGCCGGCGCTGGTTCCGCTCACACCGTCGAACTCGACGCGACCATCCTCGAGCAAATGATCGAGCACGCCCCAGGTAAACGCCCCGTGGGCCCCGCCACCTTGCAAGGCGAGACTAACCGGACGTGTCTTACGCCAACCAAGCATCTTCATGGGCTTCTCCCTGTACCAGAAGCCGATCGTCGCCATCGTTCCGCACGCCCCCTTGATAGCGAGGGCGACTCGTCACACCTTGATACGGCATGACGATGTAGCAACGGACGATGGAGGGATCGGGATGGGCCGGTGTCTGCCTCCGTTACGCTCCCGTATGGATTCGGGCCGGATGTCTGCATCCTGTCCAGCCCAGTGTCCACAAAGCTAGGGCAGACCGTCAACCATTGTGGACCCCGATTGTGACGCGACGGCACACGAAATCCTGTTAGAATCACCTCCGTTGTCATTGGGGAGTAGCTATCCTTAACGCCCCGTTAAGGAGTTCACATCAACAAACTTGGCGGTCACAGACCCCATGGTGTGAACAGCCTCTGCTCACGCAGAGTAGCCCGGCGAGACCTTTGGCCACGATACGCTTACCCTGCCGGGCGAGCCGTGTCGTTGCGCCATCGGATCCTTGCTCGCCCGGCCATGTTACTTTCATGCTCCAAACACTCATCCTGTTCTTCTTGTCTGCGGGCGCCATCTACTGGGCCTGTGAGTACTTCGTCAACGGCATCGAATGGCTGGGCCGCCGCATGAACCTGGGGGCGACTGCCGTCGGGACGGTGCTCGCCGCCTTCGGCACGGCGTTGCCCGAAAGTGCGGTGACGTTCATGGCCGTGGTCTTCGGCGACACACCGGCGCACAAGGACCTGGGGGTCGGTGCCGCGATGGGGGGCCCGTTGGTCTTGGCCACCCTCGCCTACGCCGTGGTCGGCTTCGCCCTGCTGATGAACCGGCGACAGCTCAATCGCGCCAGTTTCGAGGTGAAGGTGGATCATCGCCGCCTGAGCCGCGATCAGGCGGCCTTTCTCGCCGTGTTCGTGCTCAAAGTGACGCTGGGCCTGGTGGCATTTGCGATCAAGCCCTGGCTGGGCGTGGTGTTCCTGGTGGCTTACGCCATGTATGTCTGGCGTGAGATTCAGGACGGCGACACGGCCCCCGAAGAGGAGGAGCTGGAGCCGCTGAAGATCCGTCCCGCACTGGAAGAGCCTTCGCTTGGGTGGGCGGCGCTGCAGTCACTGCTGGCGCTGGTCGTGATCGGTGTGGCGTCCCACACTTTCGTCGCGCAGCTCGAAGCGATCGGCACGGCGCTGGATTGGTCCCCGCACGTGGTGGCCCTGCTGCTGAGCCCCGTGGCCACCGAGCTGCCTGAAACCATGAACGCCTTGATCTGGGTGCGGCAGGGCAAGGAACGGCTGGCATTGGCCAATATTTCCGGGGCCATGATGATCCAGGCGACCATCCCGAGCGCGCTAGGCATCTTCTTCACGCCGTGGCGTTTCGACGGCCCGCTGCTGATCGCCGGGCTGGTGACTACCGTCGCGATCGTCTTCCTCTGGGCACTCTTTCGCCGTGGTTCCGTCGACGGCCGGGCGCTGGTGACGGTCAGCGCGCTCTACGGAGTGTTTGGGGCCTTTGTGCTGCAGCATTTCTACGCCAGCTGACGGCGGCCTCGGCAAAGCGGCACCATGGGAAACCGGCCCCGAGGGGCCGGCCAAAAGCAACCATGCAGCGGCGGTTCTACGCTGGTAGAGGAATCTCTCAGCCAGCGAGGCAGCCATGAATGTCACGCCCAGAATGGCGTTCTTTACACTGACGTCGACCCTTGCCTATCTCGGGCTTGCCGTCCTCGGAGAGGGTGGATTCGCGCCCTTCTTCTCCCACCCGGCCCTGCTTGTCATCGCCGTGGCGACCATGGTGATGACGGTGATCGCACTCTTCACCGAAGGAAACCTGAGCTCCGGCGTGCGGGAAGACAGGGCCAATCGGTGGGTTCTGCCGGTGATAGGAGTGATCGGCCTTGTGGGAGGTTATCTGCCGGCCTATACGGACCGACTGGGCATCTGGACACTCGACGGCGAGAACCTGCGCTGGTTTGGCGTCGTGCTCTTCATCGCCGGAGGAGCGCTGCGAATGTGGCCAGTCTTCGTGCTAGGCTACCGATTCAGCGGACTGGTCGCCATCCAGCCCGGCCATACACTGGTCACGACCGGGGTGTACAGAACCATCCGCAACCCCAGCTATCTGGGCCTGCTCATCAACTCGCTGGGCTGGGCCCTCGCCTTTCGTTCGGGCGTCGGCATGCTGCTGACGGCGCTGACCCTTCCCCCGCTCATCGCACGAATCCATTCAGAGGAAGCGCTGCTGCGCAGCCAGTTCGGCAGTGAATACGATGCCTACCGTTCGCGCACATGGCGGCTGATTCCCTGGGTCTACTGATGCGAGTGGAAGCTCAGGCAATCCGTCCCGGCCTATCCCCACTCTGTCCCCACGTACGCGCAATGATTCTGGACGGGCCATGAGGTTCGCCCCCTCCGAGAAAGCTGCATCGCCCCGACCGCTATCCCCGATATCGGCCATGTCGCTATCCTGCAGACCCCGACCGAAGCCATCGTCGGGCTGATACGCGGCAATCGATAGTGTCGGTCAAATAGACAGGGAGCCGGGGCCACACGGCAGCGCAACTGCCCAATCCATGGCGATACGGCGCTTCCCAAGGCAAGGTATCAATACACTTCGGGCACCATCATGGCGGAGGGCACCGGGTGGCGAATATAATTGGCGTGGCGGATGCGCTCGGGCAACACGATTTCCGGCCTGTCGACCTCTTGGTAGTCAAACTGACTGAGGAGATGGTGAATGCAGTTGAGGCGGGCTTTTTTCTTGTCGACCGCCTGCACCACCCACCAGGGCGCTTCGGCGATATGGGTGCGCTCCAGCATGATCTCCTTGGCTTTGGTGTAGGCCTCCCAGCGACGGCGTGACTCCAGGTCCATCGGACTGAGCTTCCACTGCTTCAGCGGATCGTGCATGCGGCTGAGGAAGCGCAGATGCTGCTCTTCGTCGCTGATGGAGAACCAGTATTTGATCAGCCTGATGCCCGAGCGCACGAGCATGCGCTCGAACTCCGGCACCGACCGGTAGAACTCCTCGACCTCGTCCTCCGAACAAAACCCCATTACGCTCTCGACCCCTGCGCGGTTGTACCAGCTGCGATCGAACAGCACGATCTCGCCGGCGGCAGGCAGATGCGGCACATAGCGCTGGAAATACCACTGGGTACGCTCGCGGTCGTTGGGCGCCGGCAAGGCAACCACCCGGCAGACGCGCGGGTTGAGTCGCTGGGTGATGCGCTTGATGACTCCACCCTTGCCTGCCGCATCGCGGCCTTCGAACAGAATCACGACCTTGCTCCGCTGGCTCACGACCCATTCCTGCAGCTTGACGAGTTCGCCCTGCAAATGGAACAAGGTCTTGAAGTATGAGATGCGCGCAGCGACCTCCTCCTCGCTTCTCGACATCCCTTCGGTCAGCACCTCGTCCATGCGACGATCTTCGATCTCCATCTCCAGCTCCTCGTCGTAGCCGTCAAGGAGGTCGCGCTCAATCCTTCTCATCAGTTCGTCGTGATCAGCAAACATAGCAATACCCGCTTCGGATCGGTAAGGGTGTTTTGACTATCTTCCCCGTCGACAATGACATCTTCATTGCGCCAGCTCAAACAAGCCTTGATGACAAAAGAATTCGGCTCAACCGAATTGTTGCCTCTCTCCCAAGATAGTTGACCTGTCGCCGCGCGCAGCAATGGCTTGTTTCGGCACGGTTTCCGTATTGTGACTGTCATCGCGGCGTAACAGAACGGAGGGCAAAATTCCGCATCGTCCTCGCCCATCGTGGCGATGTTGCTTACGACTCGTGAACGCAGGTGTCCTTAATACATGGCTTCTCCTTCCCCGTTTTATGCCGCAGTGGATCTCGGTTCGAACGCGTTTCGCATGATGATCGGCCAGCAGGTGGTGCAGGATAAGAAACCGGTCATCCAGAAGGTGGAAACCTTGCGCGAGCCGGTACGCTTGTCCGAGGGCCTACAGGGCATGGCGTTGGACACACCGGCACTAGAGCGCGGTTGGCGGGCACTGGAGCGTTTCGGTAAACGCTTGCGGGGGTTTGAAGCGGGCCGTGTCCGCGCGGTGGCAACCAACACGGTACGCGTGGCGGAGAACGCCGCCGAGTTTCTGGCCGAGGCCGAACAACGACTGGGCTTTCGCATCGACGTGATCTCCGGTCACGAGGAAGCGCGTCTGGTTTACGCCGGCATCGCGCACGCGATGCCCGACCCGAACACGACCCGACTGGTGGTCGACATCGGCGGCGGGTCGACCGAATTGATCGTCGGGCGCGGCGACACGCCCTTGCTGATGGAGAGCGTCCCGATCGGCAGCGGGGTATTCAGCAAACGCTATTTTGCCGACGGCCGTATCACCAGCCACGCCTTGCAACTGGCTGAGATGACCGCCTGTGACGAGATCGGCAAGGTGGCCCACCGCTATCGAGAGCATGCCTGGCAGCAGGCCATCGGCTCCTCCGGCACCGCACGGATGCTGGCCAAGGTGCTCAAGGCCAACGGTTTGCACGACAGTGCAGGCGGCATCACCTATCAAGGCTTGCTGCGTCTGTCGGTTCGCATGCTCGAGGCGGGACGGATTGAACAGTTGAAGCTGTCCGGCCTTCAAGCGGAACGTTCGAGCACCTTGCCGGGTGGCGTCGCGGTGATGCTCGCGGCGTTCAAAGTGCTGGGCATCGATGAGATGATGACATCCGAGCCTGGCCTGCGACTGGGCGTCCTGCACAGCCTCATGCATCAGAAAGTCGGCACGCTCCTGCAGTAAGGGAGCTGGGGCTTCGTCGTGCCGGTTTGGTTTCTCCTTGCCGTTCCCCGTCTCAGCTCTAAATGGCAGTGCAATTTTGCCTAAGATTCAAGACACCTACGTCTTGTAATCTGCCGGGAAGCCCTGCCCGATGACAATCGAAACCGAACTGAAGCTGCGCTTGCCACCGAGCAAGAATGCCGCGTTCCGCCGCCTGATGGCGACCCATGCCGCAGAGGGAAGCCAGGCCGAGAGCGAGCATCTGGTCAGCATCTACTACGATACCCCGGACCTGGCCTTGGCCCAGCGGGACATGGGGCTGAGGCTGCGCCAGGTCGGCGGGCAATGGATTCAGACGCTGAAAATGGCCGAACAGGCGGGAGCGGGCTTGCATCAACGACCGGAGCTGGAAGTGGTCGTGGCCGGGCCCAACCTGGAACTGGACAAGATAAACGGCCGGAAAGTCCAGCGCTTCCTGAGCCAGGACATCAACGCGGCAGAGCTGATGCCGCTGTTCACCACGGATATCAAGCGCACGCGCTGGATGGTGCAAGACACCCGTGGCAATACCATGGAAGTGTGCCTGGACCATGGGTCGGTGCACGGCCGCGAGCAGGCGCTGAAGCTCAACGAAGTAGAGATCGAGCTGAAACAGGGCGAGACCCAGGCGATATTCGAGTTGGCCCTCAAGCTGGTCAACAGCCTGTCCCTGATCCCCGACCCGCAAAGCAAGGCCGAACGTGGTTATTCCCTATATCGGGACACCCCGCTTCTTGCCCCCTGCAAGGCACAACTACCCGCACTGCACCGCAAGCTAAGCCCAGAGCAGGCTCTCCGCATGGTGGTGCAAGAAACACTGCGCCATCTGCAGGCGAATGTCCCCGGGATACTCGCGCATAACGACATGGAGTGCGTCCATCAGGCACGCGTGGCCCTGCGCCGACTGCGCTCAGCGCAAAAGGCGTTCGACTCGGTGCAACTGGATGAAGAGTGGGACGTCATCACGACCAAGGTTCACTGGTTGGCCACGCTGTTGGGCGAAGTCCGCGACCTGGACGTCTTTCTGGTGGAAACCCTGCCGGCGATCGAACCTGCCCTTGCCGGCCACACCGACTTTGCCCCGCTCAAGGCCGCGATGATAGAGCGGCGCGAGCGTTGCCGCCGCGAGGCCCACACCGCATTGACGTCGCCTCGCTATGGCGCGTTGTTGCTGCACTTGCTGGCTTGGCTGAATCGCCCCGCGGTCACTGCACCAGCCAAGCCGACCAAGCTGGACGACTTCGCCCACCGCTCCTTGAATCGACGCTGGCGACCGGTGGTTCGCCTGGCCCGACAGTGGGAGCAGCTCAACCAGGAACAACGCCACGATCTGCGCAAACGGGCCAAAAAGCTGCGTTACTCGGCGGAATTCTTTTCCCCGCTGTACCCGCGCAAGCCGGTGCGGCGCTATGTCGAGCGACTTCAGGCCCTGCAGCAGATTCTCGGCGAGATGAATGACGGTGTGGCAGCGCAGGCACTGCTGGCTGAGTTTGCCCGAGAGACCCCCGCGCTCGAGCATGCCGTCGGGCTGATTGCCGGTTGGCTTGCCCATGTTGCGCAGCAATCCGAAACGAAGCTGGCGAGCGCGCTGAAGAAACTCGAGCGCACGCCCGCATTCTGGTGAAACAGGCCCTGGCGATGCGTCCGGCAGGAGCCGCCAAAATGACTTTGAACAGGCGCTTAGAGACCGGCCGTCCATTGAATACAAAGGAATGCGATAGAACCTGAAGCTATGCTTTACCTCCAGGCAGGCTGACCTATCATCAACCGCAGCCATGGCGACACGACACTCGCCAATGGGCCACCTCATCCACCGGGAGTGCGCTGATGAATATACGGAATCGCCAGCATGAAGTGCACGAAATTGCCCTGCAAACTGGAACGCCCGAGGAAGAAGTCAGCCAGCTCTATGAGGAAGCGCTGAGCTATCTGGCGGCAGACGCAGTGGTAAAGGACTATCTGCTGCTGTTGGCGAGCAAGCATGTGCGCCAGACCCTGAAAAACCGCCACTGCCTCGCCAGGGTCAAGTTATCGTGGTGGTCGTCGGACGAGTGACGACCACCTTTGCCACCAAGCTGTATCCCCCCAAGGTAAGGAGCCTCTTGCGAGGCCTGCCGCTTCCGCGGCGGGGTCTGCCACAGGCTCTCTCGCCCCCTAACTACCGCCGGTCAACTAGCAAGGCAAAAGCGTTGCTTAGCCCCGGTAAGCGAACTAAAAATCGGCTACGAAGGCTGTGGTGCATTCGCATGAAATTGCACACCACGACTTCGATCTGCCCATCTGCCCTCTCCATGCCCTGACCGCACGCGCCTCTTAGGCAGGTCGACCGCATCCGGTTCAACAACATCTCGCCATACCGATCGGAACGGCAGAAAGCCGCTGTTCCATCGCCGCGCTGCCTGCGCCGTCAGCCCCCGCAGGCGTTGATCAACTCTGCCCAATGGAGGGACGAATGAGCTATCACCTGGAAGGTCGTTTGCTCGAGGTTTGCAACTGTCGCGTCCTGTGTCCTTGCTGGATCGGCGAGGACCCCGATTTCGGTACCTGCGACACCATCGTCGCGTGGCGCATCGATAAGGGCTCGGTCGATGGTCTCGACGTGGGCGGCAACACGATTGCCGCGGTGGCCCATGTCCCGGGCAACATCCTGGAGGGCAACTGGACGGCGGCGATCTTTGTCGACGACAAGGCCTCGAAGGCGCAGGAAGACGCCTTGCTTAAGGTCTATACCGGCCAGGCCGGCGGCCCGATCGCCGATCTTGCCAAGCTGATCGGCAAAGTGGTGTCGGTGGAGCGCGCACCGATCACCTTCGATGTGGAGGGCGGCAAGGGAACGCTCGCCATCGGAGCGGACTACTACGCGGAACTCGACCCCTACCTAGGCGCCACGGGCGGCACGACCACCCTGTCGGACACCATCTTCTCGACGGTGCCGGGTGCGCCGGTGTTCGTCGGCAAGGCGCCGGTCTACCGCTCGAAGAACGCCGCGATCGGCATCAATCTCGACATCAAGGACCATAACGCGCTGCAGAGCACCTTCGTGTTCGACGCCTGATCGGGGCACGGGTGGCGCCACGCCCCCCGCTTAAGTTCATGTTCAGCGCATCGCATCACCGGCGCGTGTTCCTGCCGCTGCTCGGGAGCCTGGTCGCGCTCGCTTGGGGCGCGCTATGGGCGTGGTCGCGCAGCCCCTACGGCCGCTATCTGGACCACGGCGACTGGACGGCCGCGGCGCCGGTGGCAGCGCTGTGCCGCGCAATCCCCGGCGGCTCGTTCGTCGTGCCGGCAACGCTCTACACCGTATCGTGGGTGCTGATGATCGCAGCGATGATGCTGCCGACCACGCTACCGCTGCTCGACGCCTTCGCCCGGCTCGTCGCCGGGCGAAGTGACCGGCTGCGCTTGCTGGCGCTGCTCGGCCTCGGCTACCTGGCCGCGTGGGGGGCTTTCGGGCTGCTGGCGCACGGTCTGCACGCACTCTTGCTGGGCTGGGTGGCGAGCGTGCCGGCGCTGGTATGGCATAGCTGGCTGATCGGAGCGGCAACGATCGCGGTCGCCGGCGCCTTCCAGTTCAGCAAGCTCAAATACCGCTGCCTGGAGAAGTGCCGCACGCCGTTGAGTTTCGTGATTGAGCACTGGCGTGGCCGCGCTCAGGGGCGCCAGGCGTTTGCGCTCGGCGCACACCACGGGCTGTTCTGCGTCGGGTGCTGCTGGGCGCTGATGCTGCTAATGTTCGCTGTGGGAGCCGGTAGCCTCGGCTGGATGCTGGTGCTCGCCGCGCTGATGGCGATCGAGAAGAACGTCCGCTGGGGACGGCGGCTGAGCGCGCCGCTCGGCGTGGCGCTGCTAGGCTGGGCCGCGCTGCTTGTGGTGAGTCATCTCTGAACCTGCCTGTAGGGGAGTGCCGCAATGCCTGAGGCGAAGAACGGTCTGCCCGCTCTGCATACCGTTTTGTTCACGGCCGCCGCGATGGTCGCTTTCGCGGCCAACTCGCTGCTGTGCCGGCTCGCGCTGCAACGCGCGACCATCGACGCGGCCAGCTTCTCGAGCATCCGGCTGATCTCGGGCGCCTTGATGTTGGCCCTCGTCGTACGCCTGCGGTCTGGCCGGGGTGTGCCCACACGCCCGGACTGGCTCGCGGCTGCCATGCTGTTCGCCTATGTCGGCTTCTTTTCCTTCGCCTACCTGACACTTAGCGCCGGCACCGGGGCACTGATCCTGTTCGGCGCCGTGCAGGTAACGATGTTCAGCGCCGGTCTACGCGCGGGCGAGGCGTTCCGGCCGATCGCCTGGCTCGGCCTTGCGCTGACCGTCGCCGGGTTTGTCTATCTGATCTCACCGGGGATCACCGCGCCGGCGCCGCTGGGTGCGGCGCTGATGGCGGCCGCCGGCGTGGCATGGGGCATCTACTCGCTGCGCGGTCGCGGTTCGGCCAGCCCCTTGACCGCCACGGCGGGCAACTTCCTGCGCGCCGCCCCGATGGCGCTCGCATTGAGCGCGCTGCTCTACGGCCGCTCTCACGCCACGCCGACCGGGATCCTACTGGCCGTCACGTCCGGCGCGCTAACCTCGGGGATAGGCTACGTCATCTGGTATGCCGCGCTGAACGGCCTGTCGGCGATGCGCGCGGCGACGGTGCAGCTGTCTGTCCCGCTGATCGCGGCGTTCGGTGGGGTGTTCCTCCTGTCCGAGTCGGTCACCCCCCGCCTCGCCACCGCTTCGGCCGCGATCCTCGGTGGTATCGCACTGGTGCTGACCAGCCGGGCACGGGGTGCCCACACAGCTCGCGGTTCGCGGCGGCGCACCGCGGAGTGAGCGCAGGTCGTCCTCTCTCGACAGGCCATTGCCCACCTCGTGGGGCCTCGATAGAATCCCTGTCTTAGCCGGAGATGGCATTCCTCCCGTAACCGCCCAAGAGCCTGTTCAAAGTCTTTTTGCGGCTGTAAAAAGGCTTTGAACAGGCTCTGAGGCTGATGATGCCTACAGTATTCCCTGGACCGGGAAGCTGTGGGCGCGCGTCCGCCCTTCCCCCTGTCCAGGTTTGTTAACCCTCCAACAAGTCTGGTTTCATGACATCAAGACACTATTCCGAGCAGGTCGCCCTGTTGCCTTACATCGGCAAATGGCTGCTGCTGTCCGGCCTGGTCGCCATACTTGCGGGCACCGCGTCCGCCTTTTTCCTGCTTGCGCTCGAGTGGGCGACCGGCTGGCGCGAGGCGCATCGCTGGATGCTCTGGCTGCTACCCGTGGCGGGTTTCGCGGTGGGTTGGACTTATTTGAAGCTCGGCCGCGATGTCGAAGCGGGCAACAACCTGCTGATCGACGAGATCCATTCCCCGCAGCAAGTGGTCAAGCTGCGCATGGCACCGCTGGTCCTGATCGGCACCATCGTCACGCACCTGTTCGGCGGCTCGGCGGGGCGAGAAGGGACGGCGGTACAGATGGGCGGCGCGTTGGCCGATCAGCTGAACCATCTGCTACCGCTTAGCAAGGAAGACCGCCGCATTCTGCTGATGAGCGGCATCAGCGCCGGGTTCTCGTCGGTGTTCGGCACGCCGCTGGCCGGCGCAATTTTCGGCCTTGAGGTGCTGGCCATCGGCCGACTGCGCTACGATGCCATCTGGCCATGCCTGTTCGCCGCCATCGTTGCCGACCAGGTGGGGCTGCTCTGGGGCATCCACCACACCCACTACGTGATCCCGTTCATTCCGCAGCCGACCCTCTGGGGGCTGCTGGCTTCGGTGCTGGCCGGCGTGGCATTCGGGCTGACCGGCAAGGCGTTCGCCGACACCGTCCACGCGGTCGCGGCCCTGTTCAAGCGCCGGGTGGGCTACCCGCCGCTGCGGCCGTTGATCGGCGGGACGATCGTCGCGGCAGCGGCGTTGCTGCTCGGGGGCGACCGGTTTATCGGGCTGGGGATCCCGACCATCGTGTCGGCGTTTCAGCAGCCGCTGCCCACCTACGATTTCGCCGGCAAGCTGCTGTTCACCGTGGCAACGCTGGGGTCTGGCTTCAAGGGCGGGGAGGTGACCCCGCTGTTCTACATCGGTGCGACACTGGGTAATGCACTGGCGCCGCTGCTGCACCTGCCGTTCCCGCTGCTGGCCGGCATGGGCTTCGTGGCGGTGTTCGCCGGGGCGGCCAATACCCCGCTCGCCTCCACCGTGATGGCGGTCGAGCTGTTCGGCCCTGAAGTCGGCGTCTATGCGGCACTCGCCTGCGTGGTCAGCTACCTGTGTTCGGGCCATACCGGCATCTACCGGGCGCAGCGGATCGGCCAGGGCAAGCGCCCGGGCCTGCCCGAGGACATCCGGCTGTCGGAGCTGCCGCTGCGGCGTGATACGGCTGGCGAAACCGACTCGAACCGTTAACAGAGATTAACGGCCTGGACGGTGCCCGCTCTAGGGGAAAGGCATCAGTCGAAGCGGTCGTCCTTCACCTGCACCATGCCGTCCTCGACCCGCACCGGGAAGGTCGCCACCGGCTCGTAAGCCGGCGGCGACAGCGCCTCGCCGGTGAGCAGCGAGAACAACGAGCCGTGCCGCGGACAGGTGATAGTGTCGCCGACGAACTCGCCTCCGGAGAGCGGCTCGGCCTCGTGCGTGCACATGTCTTCGATCGCATGGTAGCGACCGGCGACGTTGAACACGGCGATCGGCACGCCGTCGACATCCACGGTACGACAGCTGCCGGGCAGGAAGTCGTCGGCTCGGGCGACGTCGACCCAGTCGGCCATCACAACAGCCCCAGTTGCAGGCGCGCCGCCTCGCTCATCATGTCGCGGGACCAGAGCGGCTCCCACACCAACTCGACCTCGACCTCGTGCACGCCGGGCAGCGCATCGACGGTTCGGCCGACCTGCTCGGGAAAGGTCTGCGCCACCGGGCAGCCGGGGGCGGTCAGTGTCATGCGGATATGCACTTTTCCCTCCGCCTCGTCGACGTCGAGTGCATAGATGAGGCCAAGGTCGTAGATATTGACCGGAATTTCCGGGTCGTACACCGTCCGCAGCGCCTCGACCACCCTTGCCTTCAGCCCGGTGGCATCGGACGCCGTGCCGGCCTCTTCGGCATGGTGCAGCCAATCGAAAACACCCATCGCGTTCACTCCGTCGAAACCGGCCGGCCGTCGTCGTGCAGCGCCGCCTGCAGCGTATGCCACGCCAGCGTGGCGCACTTCACCCGGGTCGGGAATTCGCGCACGCCCGCCAGCACCTCGAGCTTGCCCAGCGCAACCGCCGGCGCCGTGTCGGGGCCGCCCGTCACCAGCGCGCGAAAGCCGGCGAACAGCGCTTCGGCCTGCGCCTCGGTCTTGCCCTTCAGCGCATCGGTCATCAGCGATGCCGACGCGGTGGAAATGGCGCAGCCCACGCCCTCGAAGCGGGCGTCCTCGATCACGCCATCCACGACTCTGAGCCATAGCGTCAGCCGGTCGCCGCACAGCGGATTGACGCCCTCTGCGTGACGGTTGGCACCATCCAGTGGCCCGAAATTATGCGGATGGCGGTAGTGGTCGACGATGAGTTCCTGATAGAGCTCGCGCAAATCGGACATCAGCCGAATACCTCCTGTGCCCTATGGACAGCACGCAGCAGCGCGTCCACCTCGTCGACCGTGTTGTAGAGCGCGAACGAGGCGCGCACCGTGGCGGGCACACCAAAACGCGCCATCACCGGCATAGCGCAGTGATGGCCGGTGCGCACCGCCACCCCCTCGCTGTCGAGGATGGTGCCGACGTCGTGCGGATGCACGCCGTCTACGGTGAACGACAGGATGCTCGCCTTGTCGCGAGCCGTGCCGATCAGACGCAGGCCGGCAACCCCGGCCGCCTGCTCGGTGGCGTACGCCAGCAGCGCCTGTTCGTGGGCGGCGATGGCGGGCAAGCCCACTCCCGCCACATAGTCGATCGCCGCAGCCAGCGCGATGGCGCCGGCGATATGCGGCGTGCCGGCTTCAAACTTGTACGGCAGGTCGTTATAGCTGGTCTTGGCGAATGTGACCTCGCGGATCATGTCGCCCCCCCCCTGGTACGGCGGCATTGCATCCAGCAGCGCGGCCTTGCCGTAGAGCACGCCGATGCCGGTGGGGCCGTACAGCTTGTGCCCCGAAAACGCGTAGAAGTCGCAATCGAGCGCCTGCACGTCGACCGGCAGGTGAGCGACCGCCTGGGCCCCATCGACCAGCACCACCGCCCCGGCCGCGTGGGCGAGCGCGATCAACTCCGGCAATGAGTTGATGGTGCCGAGCGCATTCGAGAGCTGCGTCACCGCGACGAGGCGAGTTGCCGGCCCCAACAGGCGCTCGAACGCATCGACGCGCAAGGCGCCGGTATCGTCGATCGGCGCGACGCGCAGCACCGCGCCGCTGCGTTCGCACAGCAGCTGCCACGGCACGATGTTGGAATGGTGCTCCATCTCGGTGATCAGGATCTCGTCGCCGGGCCGGAATCGCTGGCCGTAGCTCGCTGCCACCAGGTTGATCGCCTCGGTGGTGCCGCGCACAAACACGATTTCCTCGCGCCGCGCGGCGTTGACGAAGCGCTGCACGGTGTCGCGCGCCGCCTCGAAGGCGTCGGTCGCCCGCTGGCTCAGGGTGTGCACGCCGCGGTGTACGTTAGCGTTCATCTCGGCGTAGTAGCGTGCCTCGCACTCGATCACGCTGCGCGGCTTCTGCGTGGTGGCGGCGTTGTCGAGGTAGACCAGCGGCTTGCCGTGCACGGTCTGGCTCAGCAGGGGAAAGTCCTGCCGCAGCCGATCCACGTTCAATGGCAGGCCGGCGCGCACGCTCGATCCGTTCACCGGTGCGTTCATAACAACTCCTTCACCCGCTCGGGCAGCTGTCCCATCAGCAGCGTTTCCAGCAGCGCCCGCAACGGTTCGATGTCCACCCGCTCGACCACTTCCTCGGCGAAGGCGAAGGTAAGCAGCGCGCGCGCCGAGGCGTCGTCCACGCCGCGAGAGCGCAGGTAGAACACCTGTTCCGGGTCGAGCTGCCCGACCGTGGCGCCGTGGCTGCATTTGACGTCGTCGGCGTAGATCTCCAGTTGCGGCTTGCTGTCGACCTCGGCGTTGTCCGACAGCAGCAGGTTGCGGTTGGCCTGGTAGGCGTCGCTGTGCTGGGCATCGGCGTGCACGATGACCTTGCCGTTGAACACCGCACGGGATGCGCCGGCGAGCACGCCCTTGTAAAGCTCGCGGCTGGTGCAAAGCGGCCGGGCATGGTCGATGCGGGTGTGGTGATCGACGTGCTGGCGGCCGTCGATCATGTACAAGCCGTCGAGCGTGCACGCGGCGCGCTCGGCGTTGAGGCCGACACCGATGTCGACGCGCACGAGGCCGCCACCCAGCGCGAACGAGCGTGACGTGAAGCGCCCGCCGCCCTGCAGGTCGGCCTGGACTGCGGCGATGTGGAAGGCCTTGCGGCTCTCCTGTTGCAGCTTGTGGTGCACGACCTCCGCGTCGTGCCCGACCACGATCCCGGTGACCGCGTTGCTGAAGTACGCGCCCTCGCCCGCCGCGACATGGTGTTCGATCAGGCTGATGCGGCTGCCGGCGCCGGCGACCACGAGGTTGCGCGTATGCATGGCCAGGTCCGGCCCGGTCGAGATGAACAGCAGTTCGACCGGTGCATCGAGCACCGCGCCATCGGCGAACTCGACGTAGGCGCCGTCGGTCATGAAGGCAGCGTTCAGCGCGGCAAAACCGGACGCATACGCAGCCGGCACCGTTCCCATCAGCGCTTCCACTCGTTCCGGAGCGCGCTCCAGCTGCTCGGCGAGGCCGGTCAGCGTGACGCCCCCCGGCAGGTCGCCGACGCTGCTTAGGCTCGGCCGGTAGTGGCCATTCACGAACACCAGCCGCAGCATACCGGGCAAGCTCCAGCCGTCGATCTGCTCTGCGGTGACGCCATCCCTGTCCGGCGCTGCCAGCGCGAATCGGCTCTTTTCTATCATCGCGACGTTGGTGTATTTCCATTCTTCCTGGCGCAGCGTCGGGAAGCCGGTATCGGCGAAATACGCCAGCGCCGACTCGCGCGCGCGCCGTAGCCACGGCAGGCGCCGGCCGGGCAGCCAGGCATCGACGCGGGCGAATTCGTCGCGGTAGAAGTCGGCAGCGGTCGCGCTCATGCCCCCCCCTTCCTCCGGTTAGCCGCCTCGGCCTCGACCCAGCCGTAGCCGCGCATTTCCAGCTCCTGCGCCAGCTCTCGCCCGCCCGACAGCGCGATGCGTCCCTGCGCGAGCACATGCACCCGGTCCGGCACAACGTAGTCGAGCAGCCGCTGGTAATGGGTCACCAGCAAGATCGCGCGCTCGGGGCTGCGCATCGCGTTGATGCCTCCGGCCACCACCTTCAGCGCATCGATATCGAGGCCCGAGTCGGTCTCGTCGAGGATGGCGAGCTTGGGCTCCAGCACCACCATCTGCAGAATCTCGTTGCGCTTCTTCTCGCCGCCCGAGAAGCCCTCGTTGACCGAGCGGTAGAGCAGGTCCTGGGACATGCCCATCAGCTGCAGCTTGTCCTTCACCAGCGCGAGAAAGTCCACCGCGTCGAGCTCCGGTTCGCCGCGGTGCTTGCGCTGCGCGTTGACCGCCGCCTTCAGCAAATAGATGTTCGCGACGCCGGGGATTTCCACCGGGTACTGGAAGGCGAGGAAGATCCCCTCCCGCGCGCGCTCCTCGGGGGACAGTGCAAGCAGGTCCCGCCCCCGGTAGCGCACCTCGCCGGACGTCACCGTATAGTGGTCGTGCCCTGCCAGCACATGGGCGAGCGTGCTCTTTCCCGAGCCGTTCGGCCCCATGATCGCGTGCACCTCGCCTGCGCCTATCGCTAGGTCGATGCCGCGCAGGATGGGCTTGTCGTCGACACTGACGTGCAACTTGCTGATCTCAAGCATCCTCTGCCCTCTGTCCGTGGCGGTGAAAGCAATCGTCGCGAGCGGACCAAGATTGGCGCCGCGTAGTCGATTGATTCACGCCCTTACCCTATGCTGCCCTCCAGGCTCACACCCAACAGCTTCTGAGCCTCCACCGCGAACTCCATCGGCAGCTCCTTGAACACCTCCTTGCAGAAGCCGTTGACGATCATCGACACTGCATCCTCCGGCGCAATGCCGCGGCTCTGGCAGTAGAACAACTGGTCCTCGCCAATGCGCGACGTGGACGCCTCATGCTCGACGCGGGCGGTCGGGTTCTTCACCTCGATGTACGGGAAGGTGTGCGCCCCGCAGCGGTCCCCCAGCAGCAGCGAGTCGCACTGCGAGTAGTTGCGCGCGCCGACGGCGCTCTTGGCCACCTTCACCAGCCCCCGGTAGGCGTTCTGGCCATGGCCGGCCGAGATGCCCTTGGAGAGGATGGTGCTACGGGTGTTCTTGCCGAGGTGGACCATCTTGGTGCCGGTGTCGGCCTGCTGGTAATGGTTGGTCAGCGCCACCGAATAGAACTCGCCGACCGCGTTGTCCCCCTGCAGGATCACGCTGGGGTATTTCCAGGTGATCGCCGAGCCGGTCTCTACCTGGGTCCAGGAAATCTTCGAATTGTCGCCGCGGCAGTCGCCGCGCTTGGTGACGAAGTTGTAGATGCCGCCGCGTCCCTCCTTGTCGCCGGGGTACCAGTTCTGCACCGTGGCGTACTTGATTTGGGCATCTTCCAGCGCGATCAGCTCGACCACCGCGGCGTGCAGCTGGTTCTCGTCGCGCATTGGCGCGGTACAGCCTTCCAGATAGCTGACGTAGGCCCCCTTGTCGGCGATGATCAGGGTGCGCTCAAACTGGCCGGTGTTACGTGCGTTAATGCGGAAGTAGGTCGACAGCTCCATCGGGCAACGTACGCCCGGCGGGATGTAGCAGAACGAGCCGTCACTGAACACCGCCGAGTTGAGCGAAGCGAAGAAGTTGTCGGTGTAGGGCACCACCGAGCCCAGATACTGCCGCACCAGCTCGGGGTATTCCCGCACCGCCTCGGAGAACGAGCAGAAAACGATACCGAGGCCGGCCAGTTTTTCCTTGAAGGTAGTCGCCACCGACACGCTGTCGAACACCGCGTCCACCGCCACACCGGCAAGCAGCGCCCGCTCCTCGAGCGGCACGCCAAGCTTCTCGTAGGTACGGCGCAGTTCGGGGTCCACATCGTCCAGGCTCTGCGGGCCGTCTTTGCGCGACTTCGGCGCGGCGTAGTAGCTGATGTCCTGATAGTCGATCGGCGGGTGGTGCACCGTGGCCCAGTGCGGCTCGCTCATCGTCAGCCAGTGACGATACGCCGCCAGCCGCCATTCCAGCATGAAGTCCGGTTCGCCCTTCTTGGCCGAGATCTGGCGGATCACGTCCTCGGAGAGCCCGCGCGGGACGGAGTCCGTCTCCACCTCGGTATAGAAACCGTGCTTGTAGTCCTGGCTAATCAGTTCGTCGAGTTTGAGTGTGGAGCTCATCGCTGCCCCCCTTTCGCCTCAGCCCGGCATCCGCTCCGGACGGGCCCGGAGCGCGCCGACATTGGCAGGTTGGAACACCGGCTGCGCCATGTCCGCCACCGTGAGGTCGTTCAGCGCGAGGCGGATGACCTGATTGACGCGCTGCCAGTTGGCCCGTAGCAAGCACGAACCTTCCTGCGCGCACAGCCCGGCGACGGCGCTGCACTCGGTCATGCCGAATGGCCCTTCCAGTGCGTCGATGACCTCGGCGATCGAAATCTCGGCCGGCGGGCGGGCCAGCAGATAGCCGCCGCGCGCACCGCGCACCGACTGCAGCAGGCTTGCCCGTGCCAGCGTCTTCAGGATCTTGCTCGCAGTGGGAGTCGCAACGCCGATCGCGACAGCCAGCTCGGCGGCGCTGCAGACGCGCTCCGGCTCCCGCGCCATATGCGTCATGATCACGGTACCGTAGTCGGTCAGCTTGCTCAGTCTCAACATCGCCGCAGCCTTTCACATGGAGCCGCTAACAAAAATCCTGCTGCAGCGTTGCGCCTCCTTGCCGTATTACTTGTACTGTCTTCGTCGGCGCGACTTGTAGCAGACGTTGCACTGAATTTGTTAGCGACTTTTCTATTGATATAGAACCAATTTAGTCCCGTTCGTTCACGCGCGACAGGACGAATCGCGATCCGTCCGATGGGCGATGAGGGCATATGCTTGAAGCGGGGCGATAACGGGAGAACGGGTCATGAAGTTCATCTTCGAAGTGCGGATGAAGCCCGGCTATACGGTGGAGGAGTACGCCGAGGCGTGGATTCGTGCGAGCGAGATCATCCAGCGCACGCCAGGCGCACGCGGCACCTATCTGCACCGTAAGATCGGCGAGTCCGACACCCTGCTCGCGATCGCGACGTGGGAGTCGAAGGCACACCGGGACGCGAAGGACGACCGCCGCGACGAGACCGTGCGCGCGATCCTCGAGAAGCACGCGAAGAACTGCATCATCACCGTCATCGGCGAATTCGAGGAGCCGGAATGGGCAGTGCTGCCGGAACAGGGAGCGAGCTGAGCGGTGCGGCCCCGACTTCTGCGGCAATGCAGTGCAGACGATTACCCTGGCCCGCATCGGGCCCTGCAAGGGCAAACCTGTCTCCCCGCAACAGGTGGCGGGTTCGTACGGTCAGGTAATGGCTTGGCCATCTGCGCCCGGCATTGCCTTCCAGCACGCGCGCGGAGGACGGCGGCGATATGACTGAAGACCTGTTCGAAGAGCAACGCCAGACCTGGCAGGAAGCGCTCTGTCCCGGCGCGCTCGTGTTGCGCGGCTACGCCCTGCCACAGGAAGCCGCACTGATCGCCGCGCTCAACGCGGTGATAATGGCAGTGCCATTCCGCCACATGGTCACACCGGGCGGCTACCGCATGTCGGTGGCGACGACGAGCTGCGGCAGCTACGGATGGGTGAGCGATCACACAGGCTACCACTACGACAGGCAGGACCCGGCGACTGGCCGGCCCTGGCCGCCCCTGCCCACGGTCTTCCTACAGCTGGCGCAGGATGCGGCGAGGAGCGCCGGGAGCGCGGCTCTCGCTGCACCAGGACAGGGACGAGCGTGACTTCGGCGCGCCCATCGTGTCGGTCTCGCTCGGCCTGCCGGCCGTTTTCCTGTTCGGAGGCCCGCGCCGCACCGACAAGACGGTGCGCGTGCCGCTGGAGCACGGCGACGTGGTCGTGTGGGGCGGACCTGCGCGGCTTTACTACCACGGCGTGCTGCCGCTGAAGGACGGCTGCCACCCGCTATTGGGCGAGCAGCGCATCAATCTGACCTTCCGCAAGGCGGGTTGAGGTCAGCCTACAAGTCGAGCACCAGCTTGCTGCCAGGACGCGCGCAGCAGATCAGCGCCTCGCCCGCTGCCGGCGGCGTCAGTGGAGGTGCCGGGTAGACCACTCCGCCTTCCACGATGCGGGTGGCACAGCTGCCGCACAGGCCGCTGCGGCAACTGTAGACCGGACTCAGCCCGGCCTGTTCGGCCAGATCGAGCAGGCTACCTTGCCGCCATGTCTCCGTCTTGCCGGCCCTGGCGAAGTGCACCGTTTGCGGCTCATGGTTGGCCAAATCCGACCCCGCCCCACCGGCAGACGCGGGAGCGTCGTCGAGGGTGCCGCCCGGCCCGAAGAACTCGTAGTGGATGCGTTCCTTGGCGACTCCCAGCCCTCGCAGTATCCAGAAGGCGTTGCGCATGAAGCCGGTCGGGCCACACAGGTAGACATCGTAATCGTCGAGCGGCAACAGGCTGCGCAGCAAGTCGGCGTCGATCCGGCCCACGCTGTCCTGCGTCACGCCGAGCTCATCGTCGCCACCCGGCTGGGAATAGCGCACGTGCACGCGCAGCTTGTCGTGCCGCTCGGCCAGCTCGCGCAGCCATGGTCCAAACGCGTGGTCGCGGCCGTTGCGCGCGGCATGGATGAACCAGGCCGGCCGCTGCCGGTGCCCGACACCGTCGTCGGGAAACAGCGCACCGACCATCGCCAGCATCGGCGTGATGCCGACGCCAGCTGACAACAGCACGACGGGGCGGGTGCCGGCCGCATCGAGCATGAAGTGGCCACGCGGCGCCAGTGCCTTGATCAGACTGCCCACGCCGACATGGTCGTGCAGATAATCGGACACGACGCCGGCGCGTTTGACCGAGATGCGGTAATCGCGCCCGTTTGCCGCCTGGGACAGTGTATAGGTGCGCATCAGTGTTCCTACCCCCGGCACCCGTACGCGGATGGGCAGGAACTGGCCGGGCTGGTGACGCGCCAGGCCCAGCGCATCGGCGGGCTCGAGGTAGAACGACTTGATCGTCTCGCTTTCCCGCTCCACGCGCGTGATGCGGAACGACCGGTACGAATCGGCCGGCCGCGCCATCGCTGCCGAAGCCTCCGCCGCCGGCCAGTCGCCGGTGCCGGCAAGGATCGGTGAGGCTTCTTCCAGCTGCCAGCGCAGCGGCAAGCGGCCCGCCAGGCGCAGCACCCGTTCGATACGGAAGCGCACCAGCCGCTCGGCGCCGGCGAAGCCGCGCAACTCGTCGCCGTCCCAGACGATCTCGCCTCGGCCGGCGACGTAGAGCAGCTCGCCCGTTTCGAAATCGGGGAACAGCAGGCCGGCGCGCGGGTTGGCCTGCAGATTGCCCAGGGTATTGAAGTAAAAATTGCCGACGAAGTCGGGCCAGGTCAGCGTAGACGCATCGTCGACGCGCACGAAACCCGGCTTGCCGCCACGGTGCGACACGTCGGCGCCGTAGGCGGCACCGTCGCCCGGCGCCGCGTAATGGGTGGCGATGAAGAAGGTGTCGGCCGCCGCAATGCGGGCGATCGCCGCCGCATCGAGCTCGGTCAGCGATTCTGGTTGCGGCAGCAATGCGCCGGTCTCCGTCACGGTGCGGTAGCTGCGCTTCTGGATGTATTGCGGGCAGTTGCCAAAGCTCTGCTCAACCTCCACGGCAAAGCCGTTTTCATCCACGGAAGTCACCTTGCCGTTCACCCGGTTGCGCCGTCGCGTGTGCAACTCGATGCCCAGCAGACCCAGCGCCGCGCCGGAGCGAATCGCACCGGAGAGCGGGTCACCATCCACCGGCATCGCCATGACCGACAGGGTGCGCGGATCGGACGAGTGGGCGAAGCCGGGTTGCCCGAACAGCAGCGACGCCCATGGCTGGCCGGCCTCGTCGACCGCGCCGATGACAACGAAGGGCAGCTGCGCGAAAAAAGCCCGGTGCTGTTCTGGCATCAAGCCACGCACCGCCTGCCGGCCGATCGCCTCGACCTTGTCGCGCACGCCGACACGGCGTTGCACTTCCTGTTCGCCGGGGTGGAAGGGGGAGCCATCGTGAGGCCAGCCGGGCAGTGCCATGTCGATCTCCTTGTCGCCGCCAACCGCACCGGGGCTGGCGCGCTAGCGGCGCTTTCAGTGCAAGATGAAACCGCTCAGGCCGCAAGGCCCACCGGGGTGCTCGCCATCGCGACGAAGCCGGGCAACGCCTCGATGTGCGCGAGCCATGCGCGCAGCCTCGGATAACCGTCGAGCGACACGCCGCCTTCCGGCGCATGGGCGATGTAGCTGTAGCAGGCGATATCGGCCAGCGTCGGCACCAAGCCGGCGAGGTAGGCCGATTCGGTCAGCTCCTGTTCCATCACCGCGAACAAGGCGTGGCTCTTGGCGATCAGCGCGTCGGCGTCGAGCTTGGCGCCGAACACGTTGACGAGGCGTGCGGCGGCCGGTCCGGAGGCGATCTGCCCTGCTGCGACCGACAGCCAGCGCTGCACTCGCGCGGCGGCAAGCGGATCGCGCGGCAGCCAGTGGCCGTCGTCGTAGCGGCCTGCAAGGTAGACGAGGATGGCGTTGGAGTCGGCGATGACCGTGCCGGCGTCGTCGATCACCGGCACCTGGCCCAACGGGTTCAGGCGCAGGAAGGCATCGCTCTTGTGCGCCTTGCCGGCCAGGTCGACGTCGATCAGTTCGTACGGCAGGCCGAGCAGCGACAGGAACAGCTCGACACGGTGGCTATGGCCGGACAGACGGTGGCGGTACAGCTTGATCGGTTGGGCGAGACGGTGGGCGGTGGTGTGCATGGTCGACTCCTCAGGTAAGCGTTGCGATGGAGTCATTATCGATAGTGCCGAAATACGGATAAATGGCTGTTCCCGCATTTGACTACTCCGATTAGTGGAGCAATGATCGGCAGATGGACAAGCTACGCGCCATGCAGACCTTTGTCGCCATCGTCGACGAGGGTAGCCTGACCGCCGCCGCCCGGGTGCTCGATTCGTCGCTGCCGGCGGTGGTACGCACCCTCGCCGCGCTGGAGGAGACGCTGAAGGTGCGTCTGCTCAACCGCACCACGCGGCGTCTGTCGCTGACCATAGAGGGGCAAGCATATCTGGATAGCTGCCGCCACATCCTCGGAGCCGTCGATGAGGCCGAGCAGCGCCTGACCGAGCAGCACGGCGAGCCGAGCGGCAAGCTGGTCGTCACCGCGCCGGTGCTGTTCGGACAGATGTACGTGGCGCCTGCCGTCACCCGTTTCCTGCAGCGCTACCCCGGTGTGAGCTGCCGCCTGATCCAACTCGACCGCGTGGTGAACCTGCTAGAGGAAGGCATCGACGTCGGCATCCGCATCTCGCCGCTCGAGGACTCGACTCTGGTCGCGCAGACCGTCGGCGAGATCCACCGCGTCGTCGTCGCGAGCCCCGCCTTTCTCGGTGGCCACGGCTCGGTGCAGCACCCGCGCGAGCTGCTGTCGGCCAACTGCCTGCGCTCCGCCGGCACCGGGCGGACCAGTTGGACCTTCTACGAGAACGGTCGCGAAATCGGCCTGGCGGTGTCGGGCAATCTGGAGCTGAACCACAGCCTGACCGCGGTCGAGGCGTGCGTGGCTGGGGTCGGCTACGGCCAGTTTCTGTCGTATCAGGTGGCGCCGTATCTGGCCGACGGGCGCCTGGTGCGGGTGCTGGAGGCGTTCCAGCCCCCACCCCGCCCGGTCAGCATCGTCTATCCGCACGCCAAGCTGCTGCCGTTGCGCACCCGGCTGTTCATCGACTGGATGAAGCGCGAACTGGGTACGACGCTGGGCGGCTAAGCGCCTTCAGCACCGGTTCACACCCCAGCGAGAAAGGTCGAGGGTGCGAACAGCCCCTGATGACCACAGACCATGAACAGGCTCTCAGCCGGCCTTGTCCAACTTGGTCTGACGACGGGCTCTGTCCTGCAGGATCTGGTGCCGGCGATGATCTTTTAGCTTCTTCCACTCCCGGCATTCCTCGCGGGTGCGCAGGCAGCCGACACAGAAACCGGTCTTGCCGTCGAACCGGCACAGCTCGATACACGGGGACTTCACCGCCATGCGCTCGCCTCCGACGTCGCGTGCACTTCGACCGCGCTATGCGACAGGTAGTCGAAGCGCCGCAACAGCGCGATCGCCGCCCTGGTCTTGCGCTTATTGTTGCGCTCGTGGCCGACGCCGAGAAAGGCGTGGTCGTGGGCGCCCCCGAAAGGGGTCTCGTAGAATTCGCTCATTGCAGGTTCGACCGGAGTGGTTCTGTCCCTCGTGATGGTATTGCCGCTTGCCCCGGCGGCAGAAGTCCCGATTCGGTAGAATGGGTGCGCAGCTCAGACGGCTTTCAGCCGCCGGGCTTGAATATACCATACCCCACTATACTAATAATCAGACACCCACCAGGAAGCACGCCATGCCGCATACCGTCAAAGGCAAGAAACAGCTACTCACCCGTGTTCGTCGCATCAAAGGACAGGCGGAAGGATTGGAACGGGCGCTGGAAGCGGAGACCGACTGTTCGGCCATCCTGCAGCAGATCGCCGCGATTCGCGGCGCAGTGAACGGCCTGATGACCGAGGTGCTGGAAGGGCATCTGCGCGAGCATCTGGGCTCGGACGCCACCGACCCGCAGCAACGCGACGACGACCTGGAACAGGTGGTCGGAGTGCTGCGCTCTTATCTGAAATAACGGCCTTGGCACCGGGCGGTGGATCACTCCATCTTTGGCTCCGGTACGCAAGGCCCTAGTCTGTTGTTCAGGACTAACAATGCCCCTCACCCGGCCACTCAGGAATACAGGGCGGTCCGCTCCCTACGCACTCAAGGCTGCTCGGCCACCGGGGCTGACGCCTCAGCCGGTACCGGCACCCCTGGGACCTTCGCATTGTTGGCGTCCATCCCATACGGCGGGTGGTCGTAAGCCTCTATCTTGAGGGTCCGCAGCCAGTAAGGTAGATCCAGTTGATTGGGCGACAGCGCCACCGGTGTGGACTGAGGTGTCTTGCTCAGCCTGGCGACGCGAGCTGGATCCGCCTCGACCGGTGCGACAGCGGCCTGGGCATCCTGGTTCTCCAATGCTTTCAGCGCTACCTTGGCTCTGTCGGCGAGATGGCGTTTGTCCTGATATTCCTTCACCGGTTCGAACGTAGCCATCACCCAGCGCCCCTGATCGTTGCCGACCAGCACCGGCTCGTTGATAATCCGCACCGGCGTGCCCTTGTTGATCATTGGGAAGATCTGCGCCGCATCCTCGGGATACAGATGGATGCAACCATGACTGGTACGCATCCCGACACCCCACGGCTTGTTGGTAGCGTGGATGAAGATGCCCGGGAAGCCGGTCTGCATCGCCAGCATCCCCATTGGATTATCCGGCCCCGGCGGAACGTATTCGGGCAACTCGACCCCCTCTTCCTTCAGGTGCTCGGCGCGGATGCTGGACGGCACCAGCCAGCCTGGGTCACGGTACTTGGCGATGATCTTGGTAGGGCCCAGCGGGGTCGACCACCCCTCTCGCGCTATACTGACCGGGTAAGTGATGACCTGCTTCGGCTGGCCTTTGACCTCAGGGGGGAAGTAATACAGCCGACGCTGCGGGATATTGACCACCACTCCCTTCCACGGCTTGGGTGGCAGGATAAACTGGCTGGGTACGACCACGTGCTTCGCCCCTAACCACATCGATGCGTGAGGATTGGCGGACGCCATTTCCTCGTAGCCCACGTCGAAATGACGCGCGATGTCGAGCAGCGTATTGTCCGGGGTTGGGCTGACCACCACCACCTTGCCGACCACGGTGGAACCGTCGGTCGGAAGATTGAAGGTGGTGGCTCGCGCATTGACTGCAGCGAGGGTGGCAACAGCGACTAAGCAGGCGCTGCGCCAAGAGACTTTTCCAAAAGTAATCATGGATTAACAATGCTGATGCATAAGAATATTCGACTTGCGGCGTTACTGCTTTGGCTGGCTCTCGGAGCTCCGGCATGGGCAGGCCAAGCGCGCTGGGTATTGGTTGACACGGAGACCCGAACGCTGACGGTACTATCTGAGACCGACCAAACGCTGGATAGGTTCAACAATATCTCGGTAGGCCGCGGCGGCGTTGCCCCTTTGCACTACCATGGAGAAGAAACGACACCTCTGGGCGATTACCGCATCATACGGATCCGCCCATCGGACCGATTCAACACCTTCTTCGAGCTTGACTATCCGACGCCCGAGCACGCCGAAATGGCGGTCGAGGGTGGCCAGCTCGATGCCGACAGCTACGATGCCATCGTCGCGGCAAGGCTTGCCCATCACCTCCCTCCGCAGGACACCGTGCTCGGCGGCCGCATCGGCATCCACGGCGTCGGCCGTGGGGATGGGGAGGTGCACTCGGAATACGACTGGACCGAGGGCTGCATCGCGCTCACTAACTCGCAACTGCGACGCTTCGCTCACTGGGCCAAAGTTGGCATGCGGGTGGTCATCCGCTGAACGTTGCGCTCCTCGCTACACGTTAGGCGGCGCCACCCGGCACTGGGCCTCACTTCATCATGGATTTCTTGAACATCCGGTTGAGTTTTTCGTTGGTGTCATTGGCGGTCTGATTGGCCTGGTTCGCGGCGTTCAGCGCCTGGTCGGCCTTCTGATTTGCCGCCGCCGCAGCCTGATTGGCCTGGTCAGCAGTTTGCTGCGCCTGCACCGCCTGTGCACGCACTTTGTCCAAGTCACTGTTGGTGGCGCAGCCGCCCAGTAGCAGCAAAGAGGCACACGCAGCCGAGGCAAGCATCAGGGGACGAACAGGAAGAGATCGAAGCATGGCATTTCTCCAATGAAAAGTGAGACTTGCGCAAATGCACACGACACTGCCCGGCCCGGCGACCCGAACCTGGTCCGTCAACGTGTGCTTCCCGATCATAGAGTCCGCCAAAGCCTGCCCTTTCAGGACGGGCTACAACGGCCTCTATCACACGGTTCTCAAAATCCTCGAACAAAATGCTGCGCGACTAAACTGCCAAATGGCGTGCAGCGCTCACTCCACCGGTCACTCCGTGAGCGCCGGAGAGGCTCTTGTAACCACAAGCGCAGCAAACTCGGCAACTTAGCGTGCCAAAATTCGTTTTATAGGGCTTTTGTAGCGTAGTCGATCATTGAGGCGAGTGGTAGGAGAACTGCACCTTTGCGTGGGGTCGATCTTCGAATTGTCACAGTTTAATAAAACTGTTTTAGCTATTTTCATGTAAACGCCTATTTATACTTTTGTCATTTTACACGAATTCTAAAGACTGCCCCCTCTGCTAGGCGGCGGTTGGTTGCAACGGTAAAAGACAAGGAGAGCAGGATGACAAGCAACGGACTACGCTCGGATCGGCGCCAGATCGTCCCGGCCGCTGAGCGCAACCGCGACGTGATCCTCGCCGTGCTGCGGCGCGTCTTGCCGGACAGCGGCGTGGTACTGGAAGTCGCCAGTGGCACCGGTCAGCACGCGGCTTATTTCGCCGCCGCCTTGCCGCAGCTTACTTGGCAACCGAGCGATCCGGATGCCGCCGCCTGCGATTCGATTGCGGCGTGGGCCGATACCGCCGGCCTTTGCAACCTGAGGGTGCCTCTGGCGCTGGACGTGCGCCGCGAGCCCTGGGGCATCGACACGGCCGCCGCCATCGTCTGCATCAACATGATCCATATCGCGCCGTGGGCGGCGGCCGAGGCGCTGTTCGCCGGGGCGGGTCGGCTGCTGGCCGACGGCGGCGTGCTCTATCTGTACGGTCCCTATCGGCGCGGCGGCCAACACACGGCACCGAGCAACGCGGCCTTCGACGCGCAACTGCGCCACAGCAACCCCGAATGGGGCGTACGCGACCTGGAGGCGGTCGTCATGTTGGCCGAAGCGGCCGGCTTCACCCTGGCCGAGGTCGTGGGAATGCCGGCGAACAATTTGAGCCTGGTGTTCCGCAAATAGCGGCAGGTCGCAGCCGCAAAAAGATCCTGAACAGACTCTCAGCCAAACGCGTTGGCGCAGCGCGCCAAGCGCCCGCCCTGCTGCCGGAATTCGGCGACGAAGCCCTCGCCAAGCGCCTCGAAGCCAGGCACCGGGCTCGCGGCATCGTCTAGCAGCACCAGCTTGCGGGTGAAGTCGGCGCCGAGGTGATGCATCAGGCTGCGGACCGAGCTGGCGACGCAGTGCGACAGCGCCTCGCCGGCGACAAGCACCCGGTCTGCCTCGATGAGATGGGCGACGCGGCGGGGCTCGAACTGGGTATCGGGGTCTGCTGCGTCCGGGCGATCGGCCTCGAAGGCGGAGAAATGCTCGGTATCGGGATTGAGGCCCTTGAATAGCGGCGTGATTGTCCGATGATGCTGCCGTTCCCAACGCTGCAGCGCCTGATGAAGCGGCGCGTAGATATTGTGCCCCCAGCTGCCGATCAGACAGTGCTCGGGCCAGATGTACAGGCCCACATCGGCCAGATAGTCGAGCGTGTGCGCCCGCTTGGCCGGGTCGACCGGTTGCCAGCGCCCGGCCTCGACATCGGCCCGCGAGATCGGCGTGTGCGCGGGCTGCCCGCCCTCGGCATTGCGCCAATAGCTGCCATGCGCGATGTCGTAGCTGTGATGGCTGTCCAGCGTGACCGTGATGCCGGCAAGCCGCTCGCCATGTCGGTCGATCAGTTCGGCGATGCGCTGCAGGTCGGCGCTCGCCCCTGTCACCGGCAGCGCCGCGCCGGCGATATCGCAAAAGTCGTTCTGCGGATCGATGATCAGCAGGTGCACATTGTCGCTTCTTGCCAAAGCCGGTTCCTCGCCAGGGAAGGGATACCACATAAACGGCATCGCGACCGGCCGCGCGATTCACTCTCTGTCCGCGGTCGGCACAGTCGATGCCCTGCCTTGATGGTACACGCCACGTTCCCGCTCGGCGCGACCGGGTTCCCAACGGAAGCGCCTACGCCGTCTTGAGCTGATCGCCGAACGGCAGCTTACGGATGCGTCGGCCGGTCGCCGCGAACAGGGCGTTCGCAACCGCCGGTGCGATCGGCGGCACGCCCGGTTCGCCCACCCCGGTCGGCTTCTCGGCCGACCGCACGATGTGCACCTCGACCGCCGGCATCTCGTTGATGCGCAGCACCGGGTAGTCGTGGAAGTTCGACTGCTCGACCACGCCGTCCTTCAGCGTGATCGCGCCGTGCAATGCGGCGGCGAGGCCGAAGCCGATGCCGCCCTCCATCTGCGCCTTGACCACGTCTGGGTTGATCGCCAGCCCGCAGTCGACCGCGCACACCACCCGGTCGACCTTGAAGCTGCCATCGGGCTTCACCGTCACCTCGGCCACCTGCGCGACATAGCTATTGAACGACTCGTGCACCGCGATACCGCGGCCGCGCTTCTCGCCGGCCGCGCCGGGCGCAAGCTTCGTGCCCCAGCCGGCCTTCTCGGCAGCCAACTGCAGCACGCCCCAGTGGCGTGGATGCTTGGCGAGCAAGGCGCGGCGGAACTCGACCGGGTCCTTGCCGGCGGCGACCGCCGCCTCGTCGATCATCGTCTCGGTCGAAAACGCGGTGTGCGTGTGTCCCACCGAGCGGAACCACAGCACCGGCACGGTGATATTGCGCGGCGTGGAAAGCTCGATCCGCCGGTTCGGAATGTCGTAGGGCTCGGCCGCGCCCTCTACCGATGTGGCGTCGATGCCGCTCTTCACCCCAAAGCCCTCCAACGGGGTGCCCGCCAGGATGGACTGGCCGACCAGGTGCTGGTGCCAGCCGACCAGATTGCCGGCAGAGTCGAGCGCGAGCCGCGCACGGTGGAAGAACAGAGGTCGGTAGTAGCCGCCGCGGGTGTCCTCCTCGCGCGTCCACACCAGCTTGATCGGCGCGTGCACGCCCTGCTTGCCGGCCGCCTGCGCGATCGCCACCGCCTCGGACAGGTAGTCCGAGAATGGCGATGCGCGCCGGCCAAAGCTGCCGCCGGCGTAGAGCTGGGTGATGCTGACCTTCTCCGGTGCCAGACCCAGCTGGTGGGCGATGGTGGCCTGGTCGACGGTCTGGAACTGCTCGCCGTTCCAGACCTCGCAGCGCCCGCCCTGCAGGCGGACCAAGCAGTTCATCGGCTCCATCGCCGCGTGCGCGAGATAGGGGAACTGATAATCGGCCTCGATCAGCTTGGCCGGCTGCGCGAACGCCGCATCGATGTCGCCGGCCTGGTGCGCGATCAGTCCCGGCTTGGCGGCTGCCTGGCGGTATTGCGCCAGGATCTTGTCGCTGCCGAGCTTGAACGCGTGGCTGTCGTCCCACTGCACATCAAGCGCGTCGCGCCCCTTCTTCGCCACCCAGGTGTTCTTCGCGAGCACCGCCACACCGGCGAAGGTATGCGCGGTGCCACTGTACGGCACCACCGCGACCACGCCGGGGATCGCCTTCGCCTTGCTCGCATCGACGCTCTTTACCGTCCCGCCGAAGCGCGGCGGGTGCGCGACCACCGCGACCAGCATGCCGGGCAGCTTGACGTCCTGCGTGAACACCGCGCGGCCGTCGGTCTTGTCGGTGTTATCCTTGCGCGGCAAGCCCGCTTTGCCGATCAGCGTGAAGTCTTTCGGGTCCTTCAATCTCACCTCTTGTGGCACCGGCAGCTTGGCCGCGGCCACCGCCAGCTGACCGAATCGCGCCTGACGTCCCGACGCGGGATGATGCACGACACCGTTGCTGACGGTGAGGCTGTCCGGCGATACCTTCCACTGCCGCGCGGCCGCCGACACCAGCATCGCCCGCGCCGTCGCGCCGGCCTTGCGCATCTGCTCGAACGAGTTGGCCATCGCAGTACTGCCGCCGGTACCCTGCACGCCGAGGAACAGGTTCTTGTAGCGCTTGACGTCGGCCGGCGCCCCTTCCACCCTCACGCGGCTCCAGTCGGCGTCAAGCTCCTCGGCGAGCAAGGTCGCCAGGCCGGTGTAGCTGCCCTGCCCCATCTCGATATGCTTGGCGATGACGGTGACCGTATCGTCCGTGCCGATGCGCACGAAGGCGTTCGGCTCGAAACCCGCATGACCGGGCCGGGTCGCGGCGCTGGCCCGGCCCATCATCAACGGGGCGAGGTAGACGCCGAGCGCCAGACCGCCCAGCCCCTGCACGAAGCGGCGTCGGCTGACATTCACGATCCCGGACGGCTCGTTCTCGATTGCGGATGAGTAGTCGTCTGCCATGGCTTTGCTCCTAGGTCAGCGCGCGGGCGGCTTCGTGGATGGCGGCGCGGATGCGCACATAGGTGCCACAACGGCAGATGTTGCCGCTCATCGCCGCATCGATATCGGCATCGCTCGGGTTCTTGTTGGCGGCCAGCAGCGCCGTCGCCGTCATGATCTGCCCCGACTGGCAATAACCGCACTGCACCACCTGCAGCTTGCGCCAGGCATCCTGGACGGCCCGGCCGACCCGCTCGGCATCCACCCCCTCGATCGTCGTGATCTTCTTGCCGCCAGCCGCGCTGACCGGCGTGACGCAGGAGCGCACCGCCTGTCCGTCCAGGTGCACGGTACAGGCGCCGCACAGCGCCATGCCGCAGCCGTACTTGGTGCCGGTCATCGCCAGCTCATCGCGCAGATACCACAGGAGCGGCATGGCCGGGTCGCCGTCGAACGAGTGCGCCTTACCGTTGATAGTGAACTTGACCATCGGAATCGTCCTTCTGCTGTGGGAGCCCACCTGATGTGACTGAGGTCGGAGCGAGAGGCTGCGATGCGGGCGCCGTCACTCCCCCGGACACGGCGCACCGACCGCGACCCAGGCTTTACCGTCTGCTCCTTCGTCAACGGCGGCAGTGTGCGCTTGGCTCCCGGGCTCCACCCCCACGCGACGAGTTTATCCTCGCCGAAGTGATGGACAAGGTCCTGCAGGCTCCGCCCGCCGTTGCGTTTCGGGTTCCTCAAGCCAATGCACAGTCGCGCGGCGACAAGCCCGCGAACACCATCTTCATATCTGCAGGAGCAGCGGCCAGGGTAGTCCCCCGTGCCCCCCCATAGACGGCGAGCTGATCATTCCCTCCGCGAAAGGTGCGAGGGAACTGCACCGTTGTCGCTCTGGCGATGCCGGTGGCGCCACACGGCGGGCAGGAAGGGCCGCGACGGGAGAATGCCATCGGTATCACGCGACCGCGATGGCCCGCTCTGGTTTTCTAGAAGGGGTTCGGCCGTTTTGCAAACCGGCCGCAAAACTCGCGCGACAGCCCCAGCGCTAGTCCTTTGTCGGCAGCACTAGGAACTCGGCAGCCTGCAGCGCGGATTCCTGCCAATGCCCTGTCGCCGCGCTGCGCCACCACGGCTCGGGAGGTGCACTCAGGGCGGGTTCGACCGGTTCTCCGAGGCACGGCATCAGAAGCCGCTCCGGTTCGGGTGCTTGCGCCAGCAACACTTCGACCGGTTGCTGCCACGGATGCATCGCCAGGTTGAACGTGCCCCAGTGCACCGGCAGCAGCCGGCCGCTGCCCAGCTGTTGCCAGGCGAGCAGCGCATTGTCCGGCCCCAGGTGCACATTGCCCCACGACGGGTGATAGGCGCCGACCTCGAGCATCACCAGGTCGAACGGCCCGAGCCGCTGGCCGATCTCGGCGAAGGCCGGGGACAGGCCTGTGTCGCCACTGAAGAACACCGCGTGGCGCTCGCCGTGCAGCGCGAACGAAGACCACAGCGTGCCGTTGCGGTCGTGCAGACTGCGCCCCGAGAAGTGGTGGGACGGCGCGGCGGTGAACCGCAGTCCGCCAGGCAGCGAGGTCTGCTCCCACCAGTCGAGTTCGGTGATGCGCTTGCCCGGCACGCCCCAGGCTTCCAGGTGCATTCCCACTCCCAGCGAGGTGATGAACGGCACGGGCAGTTTGGCCAGCGCACGAATGCTCGGGTAGTCGAGATGGTCGTAGTGGTCGTGCGAGATCAGCACCGCGTCGAGCGGTGGCAAGGCGGCGATGTCTACCGGCACCGGCTGGAAGCGCTTGGGGCCCATGAACGAGAACGGCGACGCGCGCGGCCCCCACACCGGGTCGGTCAGCACTCGCCAGCCGTCGATCTCCAAGAGCACGGTGGAATGGCCAAGCCAGGTGACACGCAGGCCAGTGTCGGGCGGCTGCGCCCAGCCTTCGCGCGGGTCGACTGATGGCAGCGGCCGCGCAGGCACCCTGCCCTCGCCGCCGAATAGGAAATCGCGCAGCGTCGGTCGCGGCTCGTCGCTATGGCGCACTGCACTGGACGGATAGGTGTTGACGAAACCGCCGTCGGCGTACTGGCCGGACGCCTGCATGCGTTCGAGCCGTAGCCCTTCTGCCAGTCTGGCAAACAAAGCCATCTTCCACCTCCCTCTGGTTGCCGTCCCCGGCGCCGGCCTGAAGCGCCGCCCTCCGTCTTCGTTCTGCACCGTCAGCATGCGCCATGATGGCGCTACTTTCCAATGCGCCAACACGGTAGGCGACCGGAGTCCGACATCTTGCGGCAACCTATCCATCTTAAAGACACGTGGAATTGGGCGCCTTTTGTCAGACAACATGCCATATACATTGCACATGTGGTAAATGTGCATGACAAAACCAGTGCGAATAACGCATCCAGTTTCAACAAGCACAGCACAGACTGTCAGAGGGAAGATATGGATCAACAAAAACAATGGGGACATCTGCGCACCAAGATCGTGCTGGTCGCTGCCGCGGCGGTATTCGTCGGCTTCGCAGTGATGGTCGGCCTGATCGTCAAGATGAGCTACAGCCGTACCGAGCAGGCCGGCTATCAACTGGCCCGACAGCAGGCCGACGGCTATGCCCGCCAGGTACAGAACAAGCTCGACACCACCTTGCAGCTGCCGCGCCACCTCGCACAGGCGGTACTGGCGCAGAAGGCCGGCGGCAAGGTGGATCGCGCCGTCGTCGACAAGCAGCTGCTCGGCCTGCTCAATGATTCACCTGGCATCACCGGCTTGTGGATGCTGTGGGAGCCGAATGCCTTCGACGGCAACGACAACACCTACCGCTTCGACTGGCCAAAGCAGGACCCAACCGGCCGCTACACGCCGTACATCACCCGTGGCAAGGACGGCAAGGCCACCATCGACATCATGATGTCGTCCGACCGGGTGAAGGACTTCCCCAAATACAAGGACCACCCGGAGAGCTATCAGCCGGACTACGAGAAACCCGGCTGGGGCGACTACTACTACACCCCGAAGCAGCGCCAGCGCGACACCATCACCGAGCCCTTCCCCTACGAGGTGAACGGACAAAAGGAGCTGGAGAGCTCGCTGGTCTATGCCATCAAGGACGCCGGCGGCCGCTTCCTCGGCGTCGCGGCCGCCGATCTGCTGCTCGGCGATCTGCAAAAGGAGCTGGGCAGCCAGCATCCCTACGATACCGGCTACATCCAGCTGGTCTCGGAAGGCGGCCTGTTCGTGGTCAACCCTGACACGCAAAAGCTCGGCAAGCCGGTGGAGCACGACGGTGAGCTGGCCCGGGCACTCGCCAAGACTCGCCAGGGCGACGAGCTGACCTTCGAGTCGGACGGGTTCACCCACTTTCTGCACCCGATCAAGGTGGCCGACACCGGCCAGGTGTGGACGCTGGGCGTGAGCGTGCCCACCGCCGCGATCACCGCGCCGGCCGTTGCCCTGCGCAATACCGCGATCGCCATCGGTGTGGTGGCGTTGCTGGCCATCCTCGCCGTGCTGTACGCGGTCGTCAGCTACCTGATACGTCCGCTGACGACGCTGGCCGAAACGATGGAAACGCTCGCCTCGGGCCAGGGCGACCTGACCGCCCGTATCGAGGTAGCGAACCGCGACGAGATCGGCCGCACCGCCGACGCGTTCAACCGCTTTATCGCCAGCCTGCGCGAGATGTTCATCGAGGTGCGCAGCCAGAGCCAGGCGGTGTCGCGCTCGGCCACGCAGCTGGCCGCCTCGGCCGAGGCGGTCCAGTCCTCGTCGCGACAGCAATCCGAGGCGGCCAGCGCCACCGCCGCCGGCGTCGAGCAGGTCACCGTCAGCGTGCAGCACATCGCCGACACCGCGCAGCAGGCCGAAGCAATGGCACGCCAGACCGGCGAGCTGACCGAGGGCAGCGTGAGCACCGTTGCCCGGGTCAGCGCCGACATCGCCCACTTCACCCAGACCATGCACGCACTGAGCGAACGCATGACCGGCCTCGGCCAGCGCTCCGAGGAGGTGAGTTCCATCCTTAAGGTGATTAAGGACATCGCCGACCAGACCAATCTGTTGGCGCTCAATGCCGCGATCGAGGCCGCGCGCGCCGGTGAGCAGGGCCGTGGCTTCGCGGTGGTAGCCGACGAGGTGCGCCAGCTGGCTGCCCGCACTTCCGAGGCCACCCTCGACATCGGCCGTATCGTCACCGCGATCCGCTCCGAGACCCGCGAAGCGGTCGACGAGGTGGAGCGCACCCGCGGGCTGGTAGTGGAGAGTGTCGATGTCACCGAGGCCGCCGACCAGAGCATGCGTCAGGTCAGCGAGCGCACCGACGAGCTGATGACCCGCATGATCGACATCGCTGCATCGACCCGCGAACAGTCGGCGGCCAGCATCGACATCGCGCAGAATGTCGAGCGGATCAGCACGATGGCGCAGGCCAACAGCGAGGTGATCGGAGAGGTGGCTGAGTCGGTGTCACAGCTGCGCGAGCTGTCCGACCGGCTCGAGGGGCTGGTCGGCAGCTTCCGGCTCTAGGATGCGGGGAAGCAAAAAAACGCCGGGGACTTCCCCGGCGTTTTTATTGCCTCTGCACAAGCGGGCTCAGGCCGAGCGCAGCTCCTGCAGCAGCGCCTGTACCGGGTGAGCCAGCTTCACTCCGTCGATCAGCTCGACCTGGCAGCGGCAGGAATACCCCGTCGCCAGCAGTCGGCCTTGGCCGCGATCGGCCTCCACCTGCTTGGCCCAGCTCATCCCGTACAGGGTCTTGGACAGTTCGCGCTTGTCGGTCTCGTGGCCGAAGGTGCCGGCCATGCCGCAGCAGCCGGTGTTCTTGTTGCTCAGCGACAGGCCGAGCGCCGCGAACACTTTCTGCCAGTCGCCGGTGGCGGCCGGCGCATTGGTCTTCTCGGTACAGTGCGGCAGCAGCGTGTAACCGCTGCCCATGCCGACTGCCCGTTTTGGCAGGTCGGCCAGCCGGCTCGCCAGCCACTCCTGCAGCAGCTGCACCTTCGGCGCCGCGTCCTTGCCCAGCGCCTTGGCGTACTCGGCGCGGTAGGTGAGCGTCATCGACGGGTCGAGCCCGACCAGCGGCACGCCGCTGGCGGCGAGCGTGCGCAGCCGTTCGGCATTGCTGCCCGCCACCTTGCGGAACGCGCCGAGGAAGCCATGCACGTGCAGCGGCTTGCCGTTGGCGGCGAACGGCGCGAGCAGTGGCGTGAAACCGAGCGTACGCAACAGTTCGAACAGGTCGAGCAGCAGCTCAGTCTCGAAATAGCTGGTGAAAGCGTCCTGCACCACGATCACCGCGCGCGCGCGCTCCGCTTCGGCCAAGCGCTGCAGCCGCGCCGGCGTCGCCAGCGCGAAACCGCGCCGGGCCAGCTCGGCGACCGGGTCGATGCCGGATAGCAGCGGGCTCTCCACCAGCCCGATACGACGCATCAGCGCCCGGCCCGCACCGCTGCCAAGCACCGCGTTGTAGAGGCCCGGCAGTTTCGCGACCAGCGGCAGCGTGCTCTCCAGCGAGCCGATCAGGTAGTCCTTCAGCGGGCGCAGGTAGCGACCGTAGTACAGCTCCAGGAACTTGGCGCGGAATTCCGGCACGTCGACCTTCACCGGGCACTGGCCTACGCAGGACTTGCAGGCGAGGCAACCCTGCATCGCCTCCATCACCTCGTGCGAGAAATCGGCCTCGCCACGGCGCTTCGCCAGCGTATTGCGCAGTCGACCGAACAGGCCGGCCAAGCTGCCGGTGGCGCGCAGCCGGGTACTTTCCGCCAAGGGATCGACGCCGGCGAGCGACAGCTGGCGCAGCCATTCGCGCAGCAGCGACGCGCGCCCCTTCGGCGAATGGCGTCGCTCGCGCGTGCCCTTCCACGATGGGCACATCGCGTCGTCCGGGTCGAAGTTGTAGCAAGCGCCGTTGCCGTTGCAATGCAGCCCCTCGTCGAAGCCCTGGCGCACCGAGATCGGGATCACCCGGTCGTGCTGGCCACGCGTCGGCACCGCGTCGATCTTCAAGAGCTCGCCGCCCGGCGGGGTGGCGATCTTGCCGGGGTTGAGCTGGTTATGCGGGTCGAACGCCGCCTTGATGTCCTGCAGGCGCGAGTAGAGCGGGCCGAAGAAGGCCGGCGCGTACTCGGAGCGCACGCCCTTGCCGTGCTCGCCCCACAGCAGGCCGTGGTACTTCTGCGTCAGCGCGACCACGCCGTCGGTGATCGCGCGCACCAGTTTTTCCTGCTCCGGGTCCTTCATGTCGATCACCGGACGCACGTGCAGCACGCCTGCATCGACATGGCCGAACATGCCGTAGGCGACACCGTGGCTGTCGAGCAGCGTGCGGAATTCGGCGATATAGTCGGCGAGGTTTTCCGGCGGCACCGCGGTGTCCTCCACAAACGGAATCGGTCGCTTGTCACCCTGTAGGTTACCCAAGAGGCCGACCGACTTCTTGCGCATGCCCCAGATGCGGTTCACCGCTGCCGCGCCGCGCGCCACGGTGTGGCCGCAACGCCCGTTGGCCGAACCCTCTACCGTCAGCTTGTCCGCCACCACGGCGAGCTGGCGCTCCAGATCGTCCTCGCTGTCGGCCAGGAACTCGACCAGGTTGATGCCCTGCGCCGGCTCCGCGTCGTCGGGGAAGAACTCGCGCACACCGTGCCAGATGATGTCCTGGCGCGCGAGATTGAGCACTTTCGAATCGACCGTCTCGATCGACGCGGCGTTCAGCGCCATCAGCGCCGGCGCGTCGCGCAGCGCGGCATCGAAACTGGTGTAGCGCACATTGACCAGGGCGCTGCAGCGCGGAATCGGCAGCACGTTGAGCTTGGCCTCGTAAACGAGGCCAAGCGTGCCCTCGGCGCCGCACAGGATGTTGTTGAGGTTGAAGCGCCCCTGCTCATCACGGATGTGCGCAAGGTCGTAGCCAGTCAGGCAGCGGTTGAGCTTCGGAAATTTCTCCGCGATCAGCGCGGCGTCGTCGCGGAAGATCGCATCGAGCAGCCGGTGCACCGAGCCGACCCGGTCGTCGCGCTGCTTGATCGCGGTCAGCTCCGTTTCGACCAAGGGCTGCGAGTGCCACAGCGTGCCGTCGAGCAGCACGGTGGAAAGCTCCAGCACATGGTCGCGGGTCTTGCCGTACAGGCAGGAGCCCTGACCGCTGGCATCGGTGTTGATCATGCCGCCGATCGTCGCGCGGTTCGACGTCGACAGCTCCGGCGCGAAGAACAGCCCGTAGGGCTTTAGTGCGGCATTGAGCTGGTCCTTCACCACCCCGGACTCGACGCGCACCCAGCGCTCCTCGGCGTTGATCTCGAGGATGCGGTTCATGTGCCGCGACACGTCGACGATCACCCCGTCAGACAACGACTGACCATTGGTGCCGGTGCCGCCGCCGCGCGGCGCCAGCTTCAGCGACTGGAAACGCGGCTCGCCGGACAGCTTGGCGATGCGCACCAGGTCATCGGCATGCTTCGGAAACGTGATCAGCTGCGGCCACACCTGATAGATCGAGTTGTCGGTAGACAGCACGGTGCGGTCGGCGTAGCTCGCACTCAGCTCGCCCTCGAAACCGCGCAGGCGTAGTTCGGCGGCGAAGTCGTGGTAGAGCGAATCGGAGACGGGGCGGTCGGTCAGGCGTGGAATCATGCGAGGCTCGAAACAGTGGCGTTGACGTCAGACTAGCGCGTCAGATGGAAAAAAGGGCCCGCGCATCAGCACGGGCACCAAACGTTGCCACTCAAGGAAGGAACAACTGCGTTACTCGGTAAAGTCATTTAGAACCTGTTCACGATCTGCTGCGTTCTATCTTCTAGGACTTGGGTGATCCTGCGTTGAAATGACGCTCAACATGCTCATGTACTCCCTGTACATTCCGCTTTTTTTTGTCATTTCGCCTTGGCGGACCCTTCGTTCGCGAGATCGTGGACAGGTTCTTAGACCGGCTCGGCGAGTTGGATCGAGCCACTCAAGCGAGCCGGTCGGTGATGCTTAGCAAGCGGCCGCGGTCATTTTGAAGATGCCCTGCGCGTTCGAGCTGTCGAAGCGCAGGTCGAGCTTCTGCTCGCCGGTGGCCGAGTCGGCGATCAGGTCGCGGGTGATGAACTCGTAGAACGAGCCCGGCACGGTACGGGTCACCAGTGAGCCGTCGGCGGCCTTGAACTGGCGCTCGACCTGAGTCGCCTTGAACGCGGTCTGGCGCACCGAGCCGTTGGCCGACACCTCGACCTTGTCCTTGATTGGCATGCCCTGGGCGCGCAGCGCGTCGGCCACCGCGAACACGTCGTCGACATGGTCGGTGGCGTGGTTGAAGCAGTTGCCCTCGGTGGAGATCCAGGCCATTTCGGCCGACTCGGCCAGCAGAGCCTCATAGTCGGCGAGCGCCGGCGTGTCGTGTTGAACGGCGAAACAGCCGACCAGTTGGGGCAACAGTTCCACCGCCTCGGCGAACGGCAGCGCACGCGCATCGGCCAGCTTCACCAGCAGCGCCTTGGCGCGGTCGTTCAACGGATCGCGCGAGCTCTTCACCACATTGTCCACCGCCTGCTGGAAGGCCGGGGAGAACTGGTCGACGTGCAGCTCGGACACGAAGAACTGCGCCACCAATTCCGGGGCATCCTGGTGGCAGTAGGCGCGACCGGTCATCTTCAGGCGCGCCAACGGGTACACGTCGGCAACGGTGAAGCCGAGCGGCTCGAGGAAGCGCTTGAATGCCAGCTCGCCGGTCGGCAGCGCGCCGGTGTTGGCGGCGGCGACAGTGCGCAGCGCACCATGGTCGAACACCACTTGGCCGCCGACAGCCAGCTTCTCGGTCACGTAGACCTTGCCCTCCGGCACCGCGTCCAGGTTTTTCGCGAACAGCAGCATGTTCATCGCCTGCGCCAGGACCACCCGCGGCACGGTCTCGCCCGCGTCGGTCAACAGCGGTGCGTCGACGGCGATCATCGCAAACAGCTCCGCGGTGCGCTCGCGACCGGCGGTCGCCTCCAGAAGACGCCACAATTGACTGTGTTCGATCTGTACCTGAGTGTGTGCCATTTCGGAATATCTTTCGTTCGGGGTACGACTGTTCGGGAGTCAGGCCAGCCAGCTAGCCGGCCCTGCAATGACTCAGAGTCTCGGCCGATTCCCGGCGGCGCTCAAGCGATGTATTCTGCTGGCTTCATTCCGAAAACTCATCAACTACGATGCGTCGCACCCTCCCCTCGCTGATGGCCCTACAGTGTTTCGAGGCCGCAGTCCGCCACCTCAGCTTCACCCGCGCTGCCGAGGAGCTGAACCTGACCCAGAGCGCGGTCAGCCGGCAGATCCGAGCGCTGGAAGACTTTCTCGGCCGGGCGCTGTTCGAGCGGGTGAAACAGCGGCTGGTGCTGACCACCGCCGGCGAGGCGTACGCGGTGGCGATCCAGGACGTGCTCGACCGCGCCGAGGCGGCCACGCTGCAACTGATGGCGTACAGCGGCGAGGGAGGCGTGCTGACGGTGGCAATGCTGCCAACCTTCGGTTCGCGCTGGCTGGTGCCGCGTCTGGGCGACTTCGCCGCGCGCTATCCCGACATCCAGCTCAATCTGGTGACGCAGGTGCGACCGTTCGACTTCGACAAGGTCGACGCCGACGTGGCGATCCACTTCGGCCCGGCGCTGTGGCCCGGCGCGATCTGCCACCGGCTGATGGGCGAGGAGATCGTGCCGGTGTGTGCGCCCGGCCTGCTCAAGGGCAAGGCGATGCTCGACGACCCGCACGAGCTACTCGACTACACGCTGTTGCAGCACACCACCCGGCCTCAGGCGTGGAACGACTGGCTGCACGCGGTCGGTGTCGCCGAGGTGGAGGGTGGCCTGCGCGGCCCGCGCTTCGAGCATTTCTTCATGGTGATCCAGGCGGCGATCGCCGGCCTCGGCATCGCGGTGCTGCCGCAGTTTCTGGTGCAGGACGAGCTCGACAAGGGTCTGCTCGTCAAGGCAATCGACAAGCCGGTGCCGAGCCTGCACGCCTACTACCTGGTGCATCCGGCCACCAAGGCAGACCTCTACAAGGTGAGAGCGTTCCGCGACTGGGTACTCGCGCAGGTGGCGCAGAGCGTCGCCGAGACGACTCAGTCGACGAAGGTCAGATAACCCCAGATCGCGGCGATATTGGCCATCAGCGCGGCACCGATCGCGAAGCTGATGCCGGCGAACATCTCGACCGCCCACAGCACGCTGGGATAGCCGGCCCCCAGCGCGTGCACGGACTGATAGCTGGTCAGCAACAGCGCGCACAGCACTGTCCACTTGAGCAGGTAGCCGGGCAGGTATTTACGCTGTTCGCGGTTGTAGCGGTAGTTCTGCTCGCGCAACAGGAAATCGCCGCGCGAGGCGTCGCGGAACAGCCAGAACGGGATCAGGTAGAGGTACAAGAGGTACAGCAGCCCACGGTCGTCGTTGTTCGTCTCCATGGTAGCGTCTCCATTGTTCTTGCGCGGACGGCGCTCCCCGCCCGATCGCAGCGGCGCTCGCGCTCCGACGAGCGTCACTGTTTGAACTATAGGCGGTGGGAACGAAGGATCGAGTACGTTGCCTGACCACTCCTCGGAAACCGGACTTGCCTTTCGGATCGTAGGTATGGAAACGGCCACTTGCTTCGACTCACCAATAAAAAAGGCAGCCCGGCCACGCCGGACTGCCAAACACCAACAACAGTGACAGGAAACTTTAGAACTGCATGCCCGGCGACAGCTGGGCCGGCAGGCTCAATCCGGCCGCCTCAACCGATGCCATCGGATACGCGCAGTAGTCGGCCGCGTAGTAGGCACCCGGACGGTGGTTGCCCGAGTAGCCGACACCACCGAACGGCGCGGCCGACGAGGCGCCGTTGGTCGGCTTGTTCCAGTTCACCACGCCGGCGCGGATCTCCTGGTTGAAGCGGTCCCACAGCGCGGCATCGTCGGCCAGCAGCGCCGCCGACAGGCCGTACTCGGTGTCGTTGGCGATAGCCAATGCCTCGTCGAACTCGCGGTAACGGATCACCTGCACCAGCGGGCCGAAGTATTCCTCGTCCGGCAGCTGCTCGATCGCGGTCACGTCGAGGATGCCCGGGGTCAGGAACGCCAGCTCCGCGTCAGGCTGGGTCATGGTCAGCACCGGTTTGGCGCCGAGCTCAATCAACTTTTGCTGCGCAGCCAGCATGCCCTGCGCGGCCTTCAGCGAGATCAGCGCGCCCATGAACGGCTGCGGCTCGGCGTCGTACTTGCCGACGGTGAGCTTGGCAGCCACTTCGGCGAAGCGGGCGAGGAAGCGGTCGCCGAACTCACCTTCCGGCACCAGCAGGCGGCGCGAGCAGGTGCAGCGCTGGCCGGCGGACAGGAAGGCCGACTGCAGCGCGTGGTGCACGGCGGCGTCGACGTCGGCGAGCGGTGCGACCACCAGCGGGTTGTTGCCGCCCATTTCCAGCGCCAGCATGAAGCCCGGACGGCCGGCGAACTGGCGATGCAGCGCGGTGCCGGTCGGCGAGCTGCCGGTGAAGAACAGGCCATCGAGACCCGGCTGCTGCGCCAGCGCGATACCGGTGTCGCGCTCGCCCTGCAGCAGGCTCAGCACGCCAGCCGGCAGGCCGGCCTCGTGCCACAGCTTGACGGTGTGCTCGGCGGTCAGCGGGGTCAGCTCGGACGGCTTGAACAGCACGGTGTTGCCGGCGATCAGCGCCGGCACGATGTGGCCGTTCGGCAGGTGGCCGGGGAAGTTGTACGGGCCGTACACCGCCACCACGCCGTGCGGACGGTGGCGCAGCACGGCGGTGTCGCCGGCCAGGTCCGAGCGATGCTCGCCGGTGCGCTCGCCAAAGGCGCGGATCGAGATCTCGATCTTGTTGATCATCGCGCCGACTTCCTGGCGCGCTTCCCACAGCGGCTTGCCGGTTTCGAGGCCGATGGTGCGGGCCAGCGCTTCCTTATGCGCACCGAGCACCTCGGCGAAGCGGCGCACGATGGCGAGGCGCTCTTCCAAGCGAGTACGACGCCAGGCTGGGAAAGCGGCGCGTGCGGCGCTCATCGCGGCGGCGATGTCGTCGGCGTTGGCCGAATGGCCACTCCAGACGGTCTCGTTGGTCGCCGGGTTCAGCGAGGAGAACACTGCGCCGCGGCCGGTCTGCCAGGCGCCATTGATGTAGAGCTGGGACATGGAATTACCTCGGAATGGGGTTGAGCGTCATCGCGCGAACGTTGTCGCCACTGGCGACGCAAAGCGCCTCGGCCTGTTCTGGGCTGAGCGACAGGGTGTTGTTGTGCGGCTCGGCGGTGAAGAGCGCACAGCGGAAATCGGCGAGCTTGTCGTTGGCGACCAGAAGGCGCGGCGCGCCCTCGCGCGGCACCGGCACGCCCGGCATCACCTCGACGGTGTAGACGCGGCTCTCGCGCATCACGCGCAGGTCGGCGACGCGCGCCTCCAGCACCGGGCCGCCCTCGAAGATATCGATGTGCTGCTCGAGACGCAGGCCCTCGGTTTCGAGCAGGCGGCGCGCCGGCTCGGTGTCGACGTGGGTCTTGCCGATGCAGTCGCGTGCGTCCTGCGGCAGGAAGTCGACGTACACCGGGTAGCGCGGCATCAGTTCGGCGAGGAAGGACTTCTTGCCGAGCGCGACCAGCTGGTCGGCCTCGTGGAAGTCGATGCCATAGAAGTGCGCACCGAGCGCACGCCAGAACGGCGAATCGCCGTTCTCGTCGAAGTGGCCGCGCATCTCGGCGCACAGCCGCTCGGCGAAGCGGTCGGCAAACTGGGCGATGAACATGAAGCGCGACTTGGACAGCAGCGAGCCGTTGCCGTTGACGCGGAAGACCGGGTCGAGGAACAGCGTGCACAGCTCCGAATAGCCGGTCAGGCCATGCGACATGTGCAGCTTGTCCATGCGCGTCCACAGGCCCATCTCACGGCTGGCGTGCACGAAGGTGTCCATGCGGTAGGTGTAGAACGGCTGTTCCAGACCGACCGCCACCTCGATACCGCACACGCCGGCGATCTGGCCGGTGGCGGTGTCTTCCATCACGAACAGGTAGCCCTGGTCGGCCAGCGGCGCCTTGCCCTCGACGGTGCGCTGCACCCGCTCCAGGCGGGCCGACTGCACCGCGCGGTCGGGCTTCAGCGTGGTCATGCCAGGGCCGGCCTTGTGCGCCAGTTCCAGCAGCGCGTCGATGTCGTCGGGACGGCAGAGTCGCATCACGATCATGCGGTGGCTCCTTCGGGTTGCAGCGGTGCGCAGCGCACCTCGTCGCCGTCGGCGATTTCGAGCACGTCGGCGGCGGCCTGCGGCAGCGTCAGTTGCGCCGGCAGCACGGCCGACAGGGTGACCAGCACGGCGCGGAACGCGTCGGCGGCCTGGGTATTGCTGACGAGATAGGGCACGCCGTCGGCACAGGCCTCGCCACGCACGGCGGGGCGGCGGCGGCTGAAGCGCACCGAGTTGCACATGTCGAGCGCAGAGGTCAGCACCGGGCCGGCATCGAAGATGTCGACGAAGTGATCCGGCTCCAGCCCCTCGGCGATGTGGCACTGGTAGTTCAGGCGCGCGCCGATGTGCGGCTCGCCCATCACCCGCTGCGCCTCCTCGTCCAACAGCGGCACGTAGAGCGGATCGACCGGCATCATCTCGGCAATGAAGGTGCGGCTGCGACCACCCGACTCCAGCTCCATCTCACGGAAGTCGCGCTTGAAGAACTTGTAGCCGACGCCCTCCCAGAACGGCGAGCGCCCGGCCTCGTCGGCCACGCCCGGCAGCACCGAGAAGATGTCGTGAGCGAAGCGCTCGCGATGCTGGGCGGCGAACAGCATGCGCGCCCGCGACAGCAGGTGGGCCGGCTGCACGCCGTGCTGCAGCGCCGCGGCGTCGACGTGGAAGCCGGTCAACCGGGTGCGGCCGGTCATCTCGTGCGACAGCGCCAGCGCATGGACGCGGTGGTTTACCTGCAGCTCGCGCGAGGCATGCACCACCACTTCGTTTCGGAATACGTAGAACGGCTCGGAGAAACCCGCCATGGCGAGCAGGCCGGCGGTACCGTACAGCTTGCCGGTGTCGGAATCCTCCAGCACGAACAGGTAGCTTTCCTCGCCGGGGAACTCGACGTCCTCGGCGAGCGAATTAATCGATTGGGTCACCAGCTGCTGCAGCCGCGCCCGGTCGGGCGGCAGCGAGTGCAGGATGGGACCGGTAGAGCGCGCCATGCGCTCGATCTGGTCCAGATCGGACAGCTTGCTCGGTCGAACAAAGAGCATGACGCCCTCTTCTTTCGGTGTGGTGGGTGGAGAGGTTGGCCGAATAACAGCCCGTTCGGCCAACCTTAGAACCGAGAGTCGCTAACAAAGTCCAGCGTAGCGGTCCCGGCTAGGCGCGCTGCCGCTGACAGTACGTGTAGTACGGTAAGGCAGCGCCACAACGCCGGGAGGCGTTTGTTAGCGACTCGGACGATCAAGCCGGCTGCGCCGCTTTCTCGACCAGCTCGGCGGTCACCGCCTCGAAGCGCTTCAGGCCTTCGGCGAGATCGGCTTCTGGGATGATCAGCGACGGCGCGAAGCGCACCACGTCGGTGCCGGCCACCAGCACCACCAGGCCGTGACGGGCGGCGGCGTTGACGAAGTCCTTGGCCTTGCCCTTCAGGGACGGCGCGAGTTGTGCGCCGAGCAGCAGGCCCTGACCGCGCACTTCGGTGAACGCGTGGTACTTGTCGTTGATGCGCTTCAGGCCCTCCACCAGCAGCTGGTGACGCGCCTTCACGCCTTCGAGCAGTTCCGGCTGGCTGATCAGTTCGATCACCTTGTCGGCCACCGCGCAGGCCAGCGGGTTACCGCCGTAGGTGGAACCGTGGGTGCCCACCACAAACGAGGCGGCGACCTTCTTGGTGGTCAGCATCGCGCCGATCGGCATGCCGTTGCCGAGCGCCTTGGCGCTGGTCAGGATGTCCGGGGTCACGCCGTAGCCCTGGTAGGAGAACAGCTGGCCCGAGCGGCCCACGCCGATCTGCACTTCGTCGAAAATCAGCAGGGCGTTGTGCTGGTCGCACAGCGCACGCAGTTTCTCGAGATAAGCCTGGGTGGCCGGGGTCACGCCACCCTCACCCTGCACCGGCTCGACGATCACCGCGCAGGTGTTGTCGTCGATCGCCAGCTCGGCTTCGGTCAGGTTGTTGAATTCGATATGGGTCAAGTCGCCCGGCAGCGGAGCGAAGCCTTCGGTGTACTTCGGCTGACCGCCCACCGACACGGTGAACAGGGTGCGGCCGTGGAAGGCCTGCTTGCACGACACGATCTTGGTCTTGTCGCCGCCGAAGTGGTCATGGGCGTAACGACGCGCCAGCTTCAGCGCGGCCTCGTTGGCCTCGGCGCCGGAGTTGCTGAAGAACACTCGCTCGGCGAAGGTGGTCTCGGTCAGGCGGCGCGCCAGGCGCAGTGCCGGCTCGTTGGTGAAGGTGTTGGAGAGGTGCCAGAGGCGGTCGACCTGCTCGTGCAGCACGGCGGTCAGTTCCGGGTGCAGGTGGCCCAGGCTGGTCACCGCGATGCCGCAGGCGAAGTCGATGTATTCCTTGCCGCTCTGGTCCCACAGGCGGGAACCTTTGCCGGATACCGGAATGAAGGCGGCGGGAGCGTAGTTGGGCACCATCACTTCATCAAAGGTCTGGCGGCTGACAGGGGCGGTCGACATGCGGTTCTCCGTAAACAGGCGTTGAGGAAAGCCCATTCTAGGAGCGCCGCGCAGAATAACCTTCCAGAAAAACGACAAACTGCTTTCTGTTTGAGGCATGCACCGGGCGGGACAATTGTCGACAAGTCGAGCAACCACCGGCTGTGGCAGATGAGCCAAGCCGGGCTGGCTCAACCAACCCTCTTGGCTTGAAACGAAACAGGGGAAAAGCTACTGGGTCGAAGGAGCGACCGGCATGTCGACGCCACGCGTCTCGTTCGAGAAGCGCTCCTCGCGCGGCGCAATGCCGAAGTGGGCGCGGTAGACCGTGGAGAAGTGCGGGCCGGACGAGAAACCACAGGACAGGCCGATCTGCACCACCGACTTGCCGGTAGTACGCAACAGCTGGCGCGCTCTCTCCAAGCGCAGTTGCAGATAGTAGCGGGTCGGCGCCATATCGAGATGCTGCTTGAACAGCCGCTCGAGCTGGCGGCGCGACTGGCCGGTGAGACGGGCCAGCTCGTCGGTGGTGAGCGGCTCCTCGAGATTCGCCTCCATCAGCATCACCGCCTCGGTGACCTTGGGCTGCTTCTCTCCAAGGCGCGCCATCAGCGGCACGCGCTGGCGTTCCTCGGCCCCGCGCAGTCGCTCGAGGCACAGGTGACTGGCGATCTCCTCCACCAGCGGCGCACCGTGCTGACGGCCGATCAGCGCCAACAGGCCATCGAACAGCGCCAGGCCCCCGCCGCAGCTGAAACGGTCGCGGTCGAGCTCGAACACATGCTGGCTGACGATCGCCTGCCGGAAGCGCTCGCCGAACGCCACCGCCTCCTGCCAATGGATCGTCGCGCGATAGCCGTCGAGCAGGCCTGCACTAGCGAGCCACCACGAGCCGGCACCCAAGCCACCGAGCAGCGACAGCCGCGGTGCCTGGCGTGCCAGCTCGCCGGTGAAGATGCCGGCGTCGGCGAAACGCTGCACGCCTTCGCTCAGCACGAACAACCAGTCGCCCGGCGTCACGTCGCGCAGGGCGCCGCGCACCGGAAAGGCCAGCCCGTTCTGCAGCGTCACAGGCTGGCCGTCGCGGCTGTAGAACGACAATTCGTAGAGGCGCTGACCGGCCAGCCGGTTGGCCGCCTCGAATACTTCCACCACCGCGCCGACGCAAAGCATCGTGCAAGGCGGCACCAGCACCACGGCGACCCGTTCGCAGAAACTCATCGAACCACCTATGCGACGGACCGCCAGGGCTTACTTCAGCCGGCCGGACAGGAACTGCGCCAACCGCTCGCTCTTCGGGTTCACCAGCACCTCGTGCGGGTGGCCCTCCTCTTCGACGCGCCCTTGGTGCAGGAACATCACATGGTTGGACACGTTGCGGGCAAAGCCCATCTCGTGCGTCACCACCACCATGGTGCGGCCTTCCTCGGCCAACGACTGCATCACCTTCAGCACTTCGCCGACCAGCTCCGGGTCGAGCGCCGAGGTCGGCTCGTCGAACAGCATCACCTCCGGCTCCATCGCCAGCGCCCGGGCAATCGCCACGCGCTGTTGCTGGCCACCGGACATATGTGATGGATACTTGTCCTCGACGCTCTGCGGCAGACCGACCTTGGCCAGATACTTGCGCGCCCGCGCCACCGCCTCATCACGGCTGATACCCAGCACGTGCATCGGCGATTCGATGATGTTCTCCAGCACCGTCATGTGCGCCCACAGGTTAAAGTGCTGGAACACCATCGACAGCTTGGTGCGCATGCTCTGCAGTTGCTTCTGGTCGGCGACGCGCAAGGCGCCCGTCTTGTCCTTGGCGGTGCGGATTTCCTCGGCGTTCACCGTGATCCGGCCGGAACACGGCTGCTCCAGGAAGTTGATGCAGCGCAGGAAGGTGCTCTTGCCCGAGCCGGACGAGCCGATGATGCTGATCACATCGCCGGCCTTGGCCTTCAGCGACACGCCCTTGAGCACCTCGTGATTGCCGTATTTCTTGTGCAGATCGTCTACAGCAAGCTTGTACATGGTCTTGACTCTCTCGTATTAACGAACGGCACGCACTCAGGCGCTCTGGGGTTTCAGGAAGGCCAGCCAGCGGGCTTCGCCCTTGCGGAACAGCCACACCAGCGTCAGCGCGATCACGGCATATAGCACCGCAGCGATACCGAAGGCTTCGAACGAGGCGTAGGTCGCCGAGTTCACGTCGCGGGCGATCTTGAGGATGTCCGGCACCGTGGCGGTGAACGCCACCGTGGTCGCGTGCAGCATCAGGATCACCTCGTTGCTGTAGAACGGCAGCGCGCGGCGCAGCGCCGAGGGCAGGATGATGCGGCGGTACAGCGTAAACTTCGACATGCCGTAGGCGCGCGCCGCCTCAACCTCACCGTACGGCACCGACTTGATCGCGCCGGCGAAGATCTCGGTGGTGTAAGCGCAGGTGTTCAGCGCGAATGCCAGGATCGTGCAGTTGAAGCCCTCGCGGAAGAACATGTCGAGGAACTCGTGCTCGCGCACTGCGCTCAGGCTATAGATGCCGGTGTAGAACAGCAGGAGCTGGATATACAGTGGCGTACCGCGGAACACATAGGTGAAGAACCACACCGGGCCGCGCAGGATCGGGTTGCTCGACACGCGCGCCACCGACAGCGGAATCGACAGGCAGAAGCCGATCGCGATCGACAGCACCAACAGCCACATCGTCATCGCCAAGCCGGTGATGTGCAGACCGTCGGTCCACAGATAGGCTTTCCAGTAATCGTGGATGATCTCGTTCATAGCTCGGCCTTTCTGACGCCAGCGGAATAGCGTTGCTCCAGCCAGATCAGCACGCCGTTAGACAGGGTGGTGATCACCAGATAGATCAGCGCGCCGACCAGGGTGAAATAGAACAGCTGCATCGAGCTCTTGCCGGCGTCCTGGGTCGCTTTCACGATGTCGGACAGACCAATGATGGACACCAGCGCGGTCGCCTTGACCAGCACCTGCCAGTTGTTGCCGATGCCCGGCAGCGCGAAACGCATCATCTGCGGGAACAGAATGCGGTGGAACACCTTCCACGGCGCCATGCCGTACGACACGGCGGCCTCGATCTGGCCACGCGGCACCGACTGGAACGCTCCGCGGAAGGTTTCGGTGAAGTAGGCGCCGTAGATGAACGCCAGCGTCACCACCCCCGCGATGAACGGGTCGATGTCGATCTGATCCCAGTGCAACCAGTCGGTTACCTGGTTGAGCAACAGCTGCAGGCTGTAAAACAGCAAGAGCATGATCACCAGGTCGGGGACGCTGCGGATCAGCGTGGTGTAGCCGGTTGCGATGCCACGCAACAGGCGGTTATTCGACAGTTTGGAGCTGGCACCGATCAGGCCGATCAGCACCGAGGCCAACACCGAGAGCACGGCCAGCTTGATCGTCGCCCAGGTACCGGTGAGGATCAGCGGCCCGTAGCCTTCCAAAAACATGATTCACTCCTTCCGAACGCCCCACAGCGTGCAGGGACTTGCATGTGGGCGCACTTCGACGGGCGGGGGCAGATGCCCCAGCCGCCACGACACAGGGATAACACCCGGCTACCGCGCCCAGGCCGGGCGCGGCATGCCGGGATCCCCTTCAAACGGCCCCGATTATACGAGGGCCGCCTGCAGTCGACCGATCAGTTGTAGATGTCGAAGGAGAAGTACTTCTTGGACAGACGCTGATAGGTGCCGTCTTTGTGGATTGCGGCGAGTGCCTTGTTGATCTGCTGGCGCAGATCGGTGTCTTCCTTGCGAAGGCCGATGGCGGTGCCGGTACCCAGGGTCTTCGGATCCTTCACTTCCGGTCCGGCAAAGGCAAATCCCTGGCCACGCGGGCTCTTCAGGAAGCCGTAGTCGGCCTGCACTTCATCCTGCAACGAAGCGTCTAGACGGCCAGAGGCCAGGTCAGCCAGCACCAGATCCTGGTTCTGGTACGGCACCACGCTCACGCCCTTCGGTTCCCAGTAGGTCTTGGCGTAGGTTTCCTGGATGGTGCCCTGCTCCACGCCCACGCGCTTACCCTTCAGCGACTCGGCGGTCGGCAGCAGGGTGGAGCCCTTCTTGGCCACCATGCGCACCGGCGCATTGAACAGCTTGTCGGAGAAGGCGATCTGTTCGGCGCGCTTCTCAGTCACCGACAGCGAGGACAGGATGCCATCAAACTTCTTCGCCTTCAGCGCCGGGATCATGCCGTCGAAGTCGTTTTCAACCCAGACGCACTTGGCCTTCATCTTGGCACAGATGGCGTTGCCCAGGTCGATGTCAAAGCCAACCAGCTTGCCATCCGGAGCTTTCGATTCAAACGGGGCATAGCTGGCATCGACACCGAAACGAACGGTGGTCCAGTCTTTAGCGAAAGCGCCGGCGGACGCCAGGCCGAGTACAACCGCGATGGTGAGCTTCTTCATACTTTCTACTTTCTCCGTGACATGCTTAAAGCAGCCATCTGTCCCGAGGCAGGCAGGACGCCGCCCCCAGTGGCCAATTCTTATGGGGCTGTTAAGTGCATCAGACCGGCAGCTCTTGGGGGCGCCGTAGAAAGCCCTGAGACACTGAGCGCCGATAGTTTCAGTTATTGCCCGGTCAGACAATTGCCAGTAACGAGGGAGCACTCGCCATGGCGCACCGCAACAATCAACCACCAACAACAAAAAATCTGTTTTTTATCATCATGTTAAATTGAAGGCGCAGCCAGTTTTCTCTGCAAACATTCCCAGCCGGATCGCTGCCTTTATATACGTGGCTGTCGCTTTTGCGCAATGCAAGGCGGGTGCTTTTGTAGCGTTGTTACCGCGTCCGCGACACTGCCACGATGGCCCACGCAACCAGACCCGCCGGACAGCTATGCCATGTACAAAAAATCTAACTTGATGTTTCCCAAACTGAATCCAGAATAACATCTCCACCAAACATCGGAGGTCACCATGTCGCACTACCGCGTCGAACGGGTACTCGATCCGAATGGCGGGTTTGTGGGCTGGGCCGTGGTCGAAGCGGCTCAGGGAAAACGTAAAGCAGGGCCTTATCCATTCCACACGATGGCAGAAGACGAAGCCTACCGCCTGTCCCTTCGAGACGAAGTATCGAAGCGTCAACCTACATCATGCGAAATAGATGAATAAATCGATAGGGCCGGCAAAACCGGCCCAATTCGTTTTTGGTGCTTCGTTTCCGATTTAGTTGGTCATTATCAGCCAACTTTCAATTGATTTAACATCAAAACACAGCATTTCGCAAAAGCGTCAAATACTTAACAACAAATTTCATAAATAGCATAACGTATTGATTCCTTTGTCATAAAGTCGACTCCAAAGCCGTCATCAGGTAAAACGTCGGATTGATAGACAGTTTTCGCTTTGACCGCAGCACAGGAGCCCCACAATGACGCCTTTTTCTTTCTCACCATTGTCGGCTCCCGTCCTTCTTGCCCTCTTCAGCACCGGCTGCGCTTATGCTGCCGACCTGAATGTGGACCTCAATAAACCGGCGCTCGTCATATCAGCGAAGGCCACCAAGCCGATGACCTTCTCGCTACAGCAGCTCTCCACCCTGCCGATACGCCGGATCACCACGTCCACCCAGTGGCACCATGCACCGCAACAGTGGGAAGGCGTCTCGATCAAGGCACTGCTCGGCAAGCTCGGTGCCACCGGCACCAGCGTGTATGTAGCGGCGCTGAACGATTACGCGATCGACATTGCCGTTGCCGACATCATCAAATACGACCCAATACTGGCTTACAAGGTGGATGGACATTACATGCCGGTTCGCGACAAAGGACCGCTGGTCGTCATCTATCCTTACGATGAATACCCAGCGCTGAACATACAATTCTATTACAACCAGGCTGTCTGGCAGGTCAACCACATCACCGTCCGATGAGCGCTCTTTCCATCCCCTGCTGGCGCAACCGCTCGCTCTGCTTTTCCGGCTTGCTATGTGCCCTCGCCCTGGCGATGGCAAGCCTGACCTTCTCGGCGTTGCAGATCGCCGAAAACCAGGTGAGCCGCCTGGCGCGACCAACGCTGAAAAACAACCTCTGGGTCACGACCCAGCTGCAGCTCGAAGCCCTCCGTTTTCATCAGTCTATGGATGGCTACCTGCTCGGCCGCGACCCCGTCGATACGGTACGCCTGCGTCTTGACTTGCTGGCCAGCCGCTTCCAGATACTCAAGGAATACGGCACCGACCAGCACATGTCCGCCACGACCTGGCAGCAGATGATCGCAATGCAAAGGCGATTGGACGGCTGGAGCCGACAGCTGGCCGCACTGCCGAAAGATCCGGAGCTGGCACGTCATCAGGTGCGGAAGATCGAAACCGAGCTTGAGAGTCATCTGGAGGCGATCCACCAGATGACGCTCGAGGTGCATCTGGACATGACCGAGGTGGTGGATAACGACCGGATCGGCACCAAGGCCAACTTCGCCACCCTGGCCAGGGCGCTTGCCGGGCTTGGCATCAGCGTGCTAGCGATGTTGGCGTTTCTTGCCATACTGCTGTTTCGCACCCGGAGGCTATCGCGCCACCTGGCCGGCCTCAACAGCACGCTGGAGCAGCAAGTGGAGCAGCGTACGCGGGCTCTGCACGACAGCGAGGAACGCCTGCGCCTGATCCTGACGACAAGTCCGATCGGTGTTGGCCTCATCCGCGATAGCGACGGCTGTCCGCTGTTCATCAACCGGCCGTTAGCCGAACGGCTGGGACTGACCGACTATCCTGACCGCATCGTCTTGCCGACCCTGCTGGATTGCCCGACACGCTATTACGAACTCTACCGACGCTACCGCCGCGAACGGGAGCTGCGCGACTGCGAAGCGGTGTTGCGCGGCATCGACGGCCCCTTCCCCAGTCTGCTCACCGTGCTGCCGCTGGCCATCAACGGCGAGGCAGCCAGCCTGATCTGGGTCTACGATAATTCGAACCGCCAGCAGCTCGAGGACGAACTGCGCCACCTCGCCACCACCGACTCGCTGACCGAACTGCACAACCGGCGCGCCTTCTTCGCCGAGGCCGAACCGCTGATCCAGAAAGCCCTGCAACAGGGCATCCCCTACTCGCTGATCGTGCTCGACATCGACCATTTCAAGCACATCAACGACAGCTTCGGCCATCCTGCCGGCGACCAGGCGCTACGCCACCTCGCAGACATGCTGCGCGATCTGCTGCGTGAATCCGACATCTGCAGCCGGCTCGGCGGCGAAGAATTTGCCGTGCTGCTGCCAAACACGACGCAGTCCTCTGCCGTGCGGATCGCCGAACGACTGCGCCGGCATGCCGAAGCCCTCGATGTCGCGCTGCCCACAGGCCAAGTGATGATGACGATCAGCCTCGGCGTGGCCGAGCTCAGACCGGGCGACCGGGACCTCGCAGGCCTGTTCGCCCGCGCCGATCGGGCCCTCTACGACGCCAAGCACCAGGGCCGCAACCGCACCAGCTGCCTGCAGTAGACTCGCGCCGTCCTGCGGCTCAGCCGCCGTGCGCGCGCTCCAGCGGCAGGGAGGGCGGCGGCTGCAGCCAACGATGCAGCAAACGGCTGCTCAACGGGATAAACACGAACACCATCGCCGGCGTCAGGGCCAGCGTACTCAACAGCACCCGCCAGAACACCGGCAGGCTGCCCAGCATCTCGCCCAGCAGCAGGTTGAAACCCAGAGACACCGGGAAGAACACCAGCCAGATCATCACTGCCTGCTTCCAGCGCGGCGGCGTCGCGCCGAACCAGTGATCGAGACCGCGCGCGCAGTGCGCCTGGCTTTGCTGCACCAGGGCGGTGCCTTCGGCCAACCAAGCGCGCCGTTGCGGGGAATCGACCCAACGCGCGAGACAGACCTCGTCGACGAAACGGAACAGAATCTGATAGGTATCACTGCCCGGTGGCGGTGCAAACACCCCGGCGCCGAGATAGCCGGCAAACGTGCCGGCGAGGCGCTCTCCTCGCTCGGTCCAGGCGACAAAATCGGCGTAGCGCGTCGCATCGATCCGGCGGGTAATCAGCAGAGTAACAGGCAAGAGAGGAATAGCATCCATGTCGGGGGTCTCCGGGATGGGTCAACCGGCAAGCCCGTGATGGGGCCCGCCCAACACGCCGGTCCCCGATCGGGACGCGGCGTCCAGACCAAGACAAGCAAGCGGCATACCCGCCATTCGACCCACCTTGCGGCCTGCACTCGACACGACTCCCACCGCTTCATGCTGCCAGGCCATGCAAAACGCCCACCAGTCAGGTGGGCGTTGGATTAAAGCAGCCAACACAACAAAGTGCCCGCGAAGCCTTCCGGCGTTGTGGCACGGCCTTGCCGAGTAGCCCTTGAGCAGAGCGCCTGGCCGGGAGCACCACACTGACCGTCGGCGGGTCAGGCCACTTCGCGGGCGATCTCGATGGCTCCCCCTTCTTCCTCCTCGGCGAAATCGACTGGACGACCCGGCAGCAGCAGGTTGAGCGATACCGCCACCAGCGCGCCTACGGTGATACCCGAACCGAACACCTCCTTCACGAAGGTCGGCAGCTTGGAGAGCAGCTCAGGACGAACGGTCACCGCCAGGCCGCAACCGATGGACACGGCGATGATCAGGCCGTTGCGCTTGGTGTGCTCGACCTTGCCGAGCATCTGGATACCGGCCGACACGATCATCGCGAACATCATCAGGCCCGCGCCACCAAGCACCGGCTGGGGAATCGTCACCACCAGCGCCCCCAGCACCGGGAACAGCCCGGCCAAGAGCAGCATCACGCCAGTCAGCGCCACCACATGGCGGCTGGCCACGCCGGTCAGCGACACCACGCCGACATTCTGCGCAAAGGTCGATACTGGTGGGCTGGACATCAGCGCAGCGAACGCCGAGCCCACACCATCGCACAGAATGCCGCGCGCCAGCTTCTTGCCCGGCATCGCGGTTTGCGTCGCAGCACCCAGCGCCATGAAGGTGCCGGTGGTCTCGACAATGGTCACCAGGAAGGCGATCGACATCGCAACAATCCCAGAGATCGGGAAGCTCAACCCGAAGTGCATCGGCTGCGGTACCGCAAAGACCGGGGCATGATGAACCTGGGTGAAGTCGATCTTGCCCAGCGCCAGGCAGACCAGATAGCCGACGGCGATGCCGATCACCACCGCCGACGCGGAAATGATGCCCTTGCCCCACTGAACCAGCGCGATGACCAGCAGCAACACGAAACCCGCAATCGCCAGATTGCCCGGCTCGCCGTAATGGCTGCTGCCGAAGCCGCCCGCCGCCCAATCGATCGCCACAGGCGTCAACGACAGGCCGATCATGGTCACCACAACGCCGGTCACGGCGTGCGGAAACAGCTTGCGTATCGTCGGCATGAAGTAGCTGCCGATGATCATCACCAGCGAACCCACCAGCGACGAGCCCAGAATCCCCGGTACGCCATGCTCAAGGCCGACGCTGATCCCCGCGCCAACGAAGGCGAAGCTGGTTCCCATCACGCAGGGCAGACGGATGCCGATCGGCCCTACCCCCTTGCACTGGATGATCGTGACGATACCCGAGCCCAGCAGCGCAGCGTTAACGAGTGCCACCACCTGGTCCGCCGGAAGCTTTAACGCCCCCCCGACCACCAGGGGCACCGCGATGATGCCACCCAATGCCGCCAGCAAGTGCTGCATCGCGAGCAGAACACTCGTCAGTGCCGGAGGACGATCCTCCACCTTGAAAAGCAACTGTTCCATCTAATTTTCTCCTTTGGTGGCCATGCCCGGTGTATCCGGTTCTTTAGGAATTTGCTCCAGCCAAAGACATCTTGGACATTCCACATTACGGATGTCAATTCCATTTTAAGAATTTTCATATCGCATCAAGATGCTTCTTGCGTAAATATGCTTGCACTCATGGAGAGCTGGAAGAACTGGCTGACAAAACCCTTGCAAAATGCGGCCAAGAGAAAACGGAACCCGGTTCCGACACAGGAAAAAGAAGAGTGCGGCAATGGCGCAACAACGCCGCGCCGGGCCGAACAAAGGCGGAAGAAGGCGGCAGGGTTCGACGCCTTGCTCGGTTTGCCCCGGGAGCCACCCCCATTTGGATGGTGACAAACAGCCAGGAATTGGCGACGAGTGGAAGTCTTATGACAGGCCACCACCCCCCGGTCCGAATTCACAGCCCGCAAATAAAAATTCATACGTCATTAGCAGAGTAATTTGCTATGTTGTCCTGAATAAAATCCTCCCTCAGCACCGTGCCGAATTCTGCAAAAGGAATCTCCCATGGCCTGGCTCGTCCGCAGCTCTTTCCTAGAAGCTCTTTCCAATGCCATTTCGAACGGCTCGGCCGATGCGATGCCGCTTTGGCCGACGCCCCGTAACGGCCGCGAATCCGCCCTGCTGCAGGCACAGCGCCACCATAGGGACACCTTGGCCGCCGCCCTCTTGGCAGCCCGCGAGCAGACCGAGACGCTGAGCAGCCGCGAAGTGCAGGCGCAGGAGCAACTGGCCGCACAGCGGCAGACCACCGCCGAGCTGCAGCTGCGTTTCGACCTGGTCAACGCCGCGTCCAGCGAAGGGCTATGGGACATGACGGTAGTGGCCGGCGACCCAGTCAATGCCGCCAACGCCTTCTGGTGGTCGCCGCAGTTCCGGCAGATGCTGGGCTTTCAAGACGAGCGCGACTTCCCGAACGTGCTGGGCAGCTGGGCTAACCGGCTGCACCACGAAGACCGCGAACGCACTCTCGACGCATTCGCCGCTCACCTCAACGACCGCAGCGGTCGTACTCCGTACGACGTGACCTACCGCCTGCAGCTGAAAAGCGGTGAATACCGCTGGTTTCGCGCGCGCGGCGCCACCCGGCGTGACGCAGCCGGTGTGCCGCTGCGCGTGGCAGGTTCGCTCGCTGACATCACCGACGAGCGCGCACGCGAGGCCGAACTCGACAAGACGCTGACCCGCTTCGAACTGGCGCGCGAGCTGCTGGTAGAGGGGCTGTGGGACATGGAAGTGGTGGCCGGCGACCCGATCAATCCGAAGAATGCGTTCTGGTGGTCGCGCCAGTTCCGCCAGTTGCTCGGCTTCGCGAACCAGGCCGACTTTCCCGACGTGCTCGATAGCTGGGCATCGCGCCTGCACCCGGACGACAAGGACTCCACGCTCAAGGCTTTCGAAGCACACCTGACCGACCGTAGCGGCAAGACCCCTTACGATGTCGAATACCGGCTCAAATGCAAGGACGAGCAATACCGCTGGTTCCGCGCCGTCGGCCAGACCCGTCGCCGCGATGACGGCACCCCGCTACGCGTTGTCGGCGCACTGATCGACATCCATGTCGAGAAGGTCGCCGCCGAGAATGACCAGGTCAAACACCAGCACTTGCAACTGGAAAAGAGCCTGAGCGAAATCGCCAGCATCGTCGGAACGATTCAGCAGATTGCCAACCAGACCAACCTGTTGGCGCTGAACGCTGCGATCGAGGCGGCGCGCGCCGGCGAGGCTGGCCGCGGTTTCGCGGTGGTCGCCGACGAGGTGAGGAAGCTCGCCGAACGCACCCGCGAAGCGACGCTGATCGTGGAGCGGCTGGTGAACCAGGAGAGCCGCTGAGAACCTGTTCACGATCTCGCGAACGAAGGGTCAATGACGTGAAAAAGCGGAATGTACTTATCGAGTAGATAAGCATGTTGATCGTCACTCCAACGCAGGATCACTCAAGTGCAGCAGATCGTTAACAGGCTCTGAGACAGGTGGACGACATCACGCCGCCCCACGGCTGCGGCTGCGGCGGCGAGGACAGACCTGGCTGGGAAAGACCGTCACACGCGACACCGGCAGGAGCCCCGTATGCCGAAGCCCGCGCTGAAGTACTCGGAAGCGGCCATCAGCGGCCTGTGCACCGCCTCGTCCACTATCCTGTCGCTCAACGTCGCCTTTCTCGGCCTGTGGGCGTTCGCCGACAAGCAGGCCAACACCCACTGGAGCCGGCTCGATTATCTGATCCTGGCCATCGCCTTTCTCGGCTTCTGCTGTCTGGCCGCCACGCCCTGGTGCGCCCCCTCCCCGCACGAAAGCGCCCCAACCGCGCTCGGCGCCCGCCGGGCTCGGGCCTGCTTCTGTGCCGGTGTCAGCCTGACACTGTTGTGGATCGGCCTGGCGATTCTGGAGAGTGTGTTCGACTGAACACCTAGGCGTGCATCCGTACCTCGCAGGCGGGAATCACGCTGATGCGTGGCCCGAAGCTGCTCATGCAACGAAGAATGGTGTTGTGGTGGTCAATAATCTGTGCGGCGGTCAGTGTTCCGTTGTCCACGGTGGAATGCGCATCGGACGCCAGGGTCACGTCATAGCCAAGCGCCAGCCGAGTCCACGCAGAAATCACTCTGCAGGCCACAGATGACAAGATGGTTGGCTCCCCACTGCTGCAACAGGCTATGCAACTCGGTCTGGTGAAACGAATCCGGCGTTGTCTTGCCCACACGAAAGTCTTCCGGTTGTGCGGTCAATCTTTCGTCAAGTTGCCAGCCATTGCTGCCGAACTGAAGGAGCCCTGCGTCTTCCTCATGCTGGACGAGGATCACCGGCACCAAATCCGCCCTTGCTTTTGCGCCCAGTGCATTGATGCTTGCGATGACCCTATCGCTATCAAACGCGGCTTCCTCCCCCGAGCACAGGGCCTGCTGGACATCGATGATGAGAAGAGCGGTCGTCATGGGCATGGGTACCTGAAGTTGAATCAACGGATAGCTATTAACTAACAAGCCCGGCAGCAGCCACTCTGAAGCCCGGAATACAGTACACCATGACAAAATAAATGCATTTTGCATTTCAATGCGCTCGGCACTGCATGGTGGACCGAAGTCGCCTGGAGATAAAGAAAGGGCCGGCCCCCACGAGGAAGTCGGCCCCTAGGCCTGACCGACCGGTCGGGGTCAGGTCTCGGACAAATCGGCCACCAGAGAGCCACGCACCGGCTCCGGCAGCGGGTTGCATTCTGCCTTGTATTGCGGATGGTCCACGCCAGCGGCGAGCGGTGCACCGGCCTTCGCCGCCGCGGCCATCTGCGGGGTCAGCTCGAAGCGCAGGAAATGCACCGCAGCGGTCTTGTCCGGCGTTTCACGCTCCAGGTCCTCGTTGGCGATCGGCGTGACCCGCTCGAAACCGGCCACCTGCAACCAGACCCGGCGCTCGATGCCGATCAGCCTAGCCAGCGCGGCGCGGCGCTCTTCGACATTGTCGTACTCGATCATCAGCGTCGCCTTCCAGTTGTGCCCGTCCGGGATCAGCGGGTTGTAGACGTCGAGTTCGTCCTGGATCAGCTCCGCTTCGTAGATGCGCTCGAGCCGCAGCATTTCCTGCACCTGGTACTGCATTGTCAGTGCGTCCTCGAAGCACAGCGTGACGTGATCGCCGAGCGACAGGCGGCGTATGTCTTTGTGCGCCATCACCCTCGCACGAAAGCTCGGTCGGATACGGGCGTACTCTTCCAGGCCGTACAGGTCGTGGTGGGTCAATGCAGTCATCTTCATCCCCCCTCTTCAGTCGGTCGTCACAACCCGTAGGCACGGCGCAGCAACGTGATCGGATGTTCGGCCTCGCGGCCGTCGGCGACCGCGTGTTCGATATGGTGGCCAGCCATCACGCAGTCGCTGCCGTAGTGGTCGGACTCGGCGCGTTTCACCCGCTCGGCCACCGGCTTGACGAGCTTCATCGCGTTCGGAAACGTCTCCGTCTTCACCGCGTAGGTCCCGTCGTGGCCGGAACAGCGCTCGATCAGTTCGACCGTGGTGCCCGGCACCAGCGACAAGAGGTCGAAGGTCTTGTGGCCGATGTTCTGCACCCGCTGGTGGCAGGCGGCATGGTAGGCGACCTTGCCGAGCGGCGCCTTGAAGTCGGTGTGCAACAGCCCCGCCTTGTGACGCAGCATCAGGTATTCGAACGGGTCGTAGAACGCGGCGGCGACCTTCTTCACCAGTTCGTCGTCCGGGAAGATCAGCGGCAGCTCGTTCTTGAACATCAGCACGCACGACGGGATCAGCGCGGTCAGGTCCCAGCCCTGGTCGACCAGTTCGGACAGCATCGGCACGTTGTGGTCGCGGGCCTTTCGGATCGAGTCAAGGTCGCCGAGCTCTAGCCGCGGCATGCCGCAGCAGCGCTCCTGGCCCGCCAGCACCACCGGGATGCCGTTGTGCTCGAATACCGCAAAAAAGTCCTCGCCTGGCCCCGGTTCGTTGCGGTTCATGTAACAGGTGGCGAACAATGCGATGCGCCCGCGCGTCCCTCCTGCCGGCTTCGCCGAATCGATGGTCACATGCCCCCGCATCCGCTTCTGCAGCGTGCGGCTGTGATAACGGGGCAGTTGGGCGTCGGCATGCACACCCAATACCTGCTGCAAAGCCTGGCGCGCCGGTCGGTAGCGGTTGGCGGCGTTGACGAGGCCCGCCACCACCGGTATCCCGGCCAGGTTACCGACCGTGTCGGTACTGGTCAGGATGCGGTCGCGCAGCCGCACCTTTCCCTGTTTGTAGCGTACCGCCTTGGCACGCAGCATCAGGTGCGGGAAGTCAACGTTCCACGGGTGCGGTGGCACGTACGGACACTTGGTCATGTAGCACAGGTCGCACAGGTAGCAGTGGTCGACCACCTTCGCAAAATCGGCCTTGGCTACGCCATCGACCTCCATCGTGGCCGATTCATCGACCAGATCGAACAGGGTCGGGAATGCATGGCACAGGCTGACGCAGCGGCGACAGCCGTGGCAGATGTTGAACACCCGCTCCATCTCGGCGAGCAGCGCGTTCTCGTCGTAGAACGCCGGGTCGTCCTGACCGAGCGGATGGCGCGTCGGCGCGTCGAGGTTGCCTTCGCGTTTGTCTGTGGCCATGGTTCCCCTCCTGCGGAGGTCGGAGTGGGAAAACGCCCGGCCGAAACCGGGCGGTGGTCGCTCACAGGGCTTGCAGCTCGTTCAGCGCCTTGGTGTAGCGGTTGGCGTGCGAGCGCTCGGCCTTGGCGAGGGTCTCGAACCAGTCGGCGACTTCGTCGAAGCCTTCCTCGCGGGCCACCTTGGCCATGCCGGGATACATATCGGTGTACTCGTGGGTTTCACCGGCAATGGCGCTCTTCAGATTGTCTTCGGTGCGGCCGAACGGCAAGCCGGTCGCCGGGTCGCTGCATTGTTCCAAGTATTCCAGGTGACCGTGCGCGTGGCCGGTTTCGCCTTCGGCGGTGGAGCGGAACAGTGCCGAGACGTCATTGTAGCCTTCCACGTCGGCCTTGGCCGCGAAGTAAAGATAGCGCCGGTTCGCCTGCGACTCGCCGGAAAATGCATCTTTCAGGTTCTGCTCGGTTTTGCTGCCTTTCAGACTCATGGCTGTCACCTCGCTGGGCAGTTTGGACACGGGGCGTCGTCGAACACCCGAAATCGCCGGCAGCAAGCCCCGCCGGCAACTCTTCTCCTAGACTAGACGGCCAGCCCAGTTAAAGGCAGTTGATTTTATTAAAGAAACGGATAGCCGAAGGCGATCGGGCGGCGAACGGATCTCCCGCCTTTTCCACCGGCCCGACCTTGCTACATCGGCCGATGACGGCCCGTCTGGATTAGGGAAAACGCGCACTGTCGGCATCCGGGCCCGACTATAGAATCGCAACACAATCAGACTATGCTGCGCCCGCGCCGTACCTCGCCAACGATAAGGCCCGGATGGCGCGGCGTTCTATTTTCAGGGGAACCAAGATGACACTTCGCACCAGAGTCTGGCTATTGATAGGGACGGCCCTGCTCGGGCTGATCGTGATCGCATCGCTGGCGCTGCACACGCTGCGCAACAGCATGATGGCAGAGCGGCGTTCGCAGATCGAAACCATGCTGACGATGGCCGAAGGCGTGGCCAAGCACTATGCCGATCTGGAGGCCGCCGGCAAGCTGAGCCGCGACGAGGCACAGCGCCAGGCCAAGGAGGCGCTCGGCAGCCTCCGCGCTGGAGACAACTACCTGTTCGTGCGCTCGCACGACAACCGCCTGCTGGTGCACCCCAAGCCGGAACGGATCGGCAAGGAAGACAAGGGCACCAAGCTACCGGACGGCCGCTATACCTCGGAGGCGTACACCGATGCGCTCGCCCATGCCCACCTGGGCTTCGTCGACATCCTCACCACCCGCCCGGGCGGCAACGAGCAGCTGCCCAAGCTCAACGGCGTGCTCAACTTCGAGCCTTGGCAGTGGATGATCGGCGTGGGCTTCTTCACCGACGATATCGACGCACAGTTCTGGGCTTATGCCGGCACCTTTCTCGCGGTGGGCGCGCTGCTGATCGCGCTGGTGGCGGCGGTGGCGCTGCAGATGTCGCGGCGTATCCAGCAGCAGTTGGGCGGAGACCCGGCCTACGCTGCCGAGATCGCCAGTGCGATCGCCGAGGGAGATTTGAGCCGTCAGATCGACAGCGCTCCGGCCGACAGCCTGATCGGCGCGATGCAGCGCATGCAGGCCGAGCTGCGCGGCATGGTCGGGCAGTTCAACCAGGCCGCCGCCCAGCTGGCTCAATCGGCCGGCGCGCTGACCGAAGAGATGGGCCAGATCAGCAATGGCGCGCGCCTCTCCTCCGAATCGACCGCCGCCACCGCTGCGGCGATCGAGCAGATGGCGGTCAGCGTCGACCATGTGTCGAGCAGCGCCCTCGATACCGAACAGAACTCGCAACAGGCAGTCACACTGGCGGCCGACGGAGAACGGCTCGCCACCGACGCGGCCGGCGAGATCGAACGGGTGTCGCAGCATATCGGCGATGCCACCGAGCTGGTCGGCGGCCTCGTCTCCCGCTCGCGCGAGATCGGCGGCGTTGCCGCGGTGATCCGCGACATCGCCGACCAGACCAATCTGTTGGCGCTGAACGCAGCGATCGAGGCAGCGCGAGCCGGCGAACAGGGCCGCGGCTTCGCGGTGGTGGCCGACGAGGTGAGGAAGCTCGCCGAACGCACTGCCAGCGCCACCCAGGACATCAGCCGCACCATCGAGACGGTACAGCAGGACACCGACCGCGTGGTCGCACGGATGAACCTGGTGCGCGAACAGGTCGGCAGCGGCGTGACGCTGGCCGGCCAAGCCGCTAGCGCACTGCGCCAGCTCAGCGGCAGCGCCGATCAGACGCTCAGCAAGATTCGCGAGGTGGCGATGGCGACCAAGGAGCAGAGCGAGGCCGGCAACAACATTGCCGGCAATATCGAGCGGATCGCCCAGATGATGGAAGAGTCGGACGCGGCGCTGTACCAGGCCCGCGAACAGGTCGGCCGCATCGATGCGCTGGCCAAGGAACTGCACCGCTCGGCGGCGCGCTTCAGGCTCTGAAGTGATTGACCCGCCCACGCAAAAGCCCGGCTCATGCCGGGCTTTCCTATTGCCTAATCGAGTCACTCCAGGGCCTCTGGCAGGCCCTGCCTCCCTCAGTGTGCCGGCATCAGCACCAGCGTGCTGATGCCGCGAGCCAGCTCCTGCTCGCCGACCACGGCATGAGCGGCACCGAGCCCGGTCAGGTGGGCTGCCTCGGCATCGGAATGGGCACACGCCACCACCTGTAGCGCCGGGTTGAGGTCGCGCGCCTGCGCAATGATCTGCCCGGCCTCGAAGGCATTCGAAATCGCCACCACCAGCCAGCTGGCTCGGTCGATGCCGGCAACGACAAGCAAGTCGTCCGCCAGCGCGTTGCCGACCAATACCGGCACACCGTGGCATTCGGCCAGTTGGTGGCAGTCGGCCCTAGCCTCGATCACCACAAACGGCCGGCCGGCAGTCGCGAGCTCGGCCCCGACCAGGCTGCCGACCCGGCCGTAACCAACCAGCACCGTATGGCCGGACAGCGTCGCCGCCGTCAACCAGGCCTCGTCGCCCGACTCCAGCTCGTCCGGCAGCGGACCCGCCTCGGCAAGACGGCTGGCATAGCGATCGAGCAGCGAGAACAGCAGCGGGTTGAGCAGAATGGACAGGATCGCACCGGCCAGGATCAGGTCCTTGCCGGTGGCCGGCAACAGATGCATCGCCACGCCGAGCGAAGCGAGGATGAATGAGAATTCGCCGATCTGAGCGAGGCTCGCCGCGATCGTCAACGCGGTGTCGCGCGGATGGCCGAACGCCCGCACGATCAGGAAGGCCGCCACCGATTTGCCGATCACGATGATCAGCACGGTGACGAGCAAGGCCAGCGGCTCGCGCAGCAGGATGGACGGATCGAACAGCATGCCGACCGAGACGAAGAACAGCACCGCGAACGCCTCGCGCAGCGGCAGCGACTCTTCGGCGGCACGATGCGCCAGCTCGGACTCGCTGAGGATCATCCCGGCGAAGAACGCCCCGAGCGCGAACGACACGCCGAACACTACCGTCGAGCCGAAAGCCACGCCCAGCCCGATCGCCAGCACCGCGAGGCGGAACAGCTCGTGCGAACCGGTGTCGGCAATGCGCGCCAAGAGCCACGGGATGAAGCGCTTGCCGACCACCAGCATGAACACCACGAAGGCAACGACCTTGCCGATGGTCACCGCCAGCGTCATCAGCACATTGCCATCGCCGGCCCCGCTCCCCTTGGCACCGAGCAAGCCATCGAGCGCCGGGATCAACACCAGCGCGAGCACCATTGCCAGGTCCTCGACGATCAGCCAGCCGATGGCGATCTTGCCGCGCCCGGTTTCGAGCAGACGGCGCTCCTGCAGCGCGGTCAGCAGCACCACCGTGCTCGCCACCGACAGGGCAAGCCCGAAGATCAGCCCGCCGCCCATCGGCCAGCCCATCGCCCAAGCGAGCCCCATCCCCATCAGCGCCGCTACCGCGATCTGCACCACCGCACCGGGGATGGCGATCACCTTCACCGACAGCAGGTCTTTCAGCGAGAAGTGCAGGCCGACGCCGAACATCAGCAGGATGACACCGATCTCGGCCAGCTCAGGCGCCAGGCTCTGATCGGCGACGAAGCCGGGAGTGAACGGCCCGGCGCAGATGCCGGCGACCAAGTAGCCGATCAGGGGCGGCAACCGCAGGCGGTGGGCGATGGCACCGAAGATGAACGCCAGCACGAGGCCACCGACGATTGTGGCGATCAGCGGGGTGTGATGGGGCATAGGCATGGATTCCGGTAGCAAAGTTAGCGAAAACACGCCGAGCGGAACGCAATGCCTTATGCATCAACCATCCGACGACACGGGCTAAGAAATCGATATAAATAAAAAGACCGGCGCAACCATTCCAAGTTCCGTATGGCAGAAAAATAGCCCAATTTGACGGGAGTTATCAGCAATTGCAAATAGAACAATGCCGTCGAGTAAACGATAGCCACCCACCATGCCCTTCCCATCAATTGATGCCGAATTACTGAATTTTGCGTTTTTCAGCTAAAAGCAGATAGCTGAGACTTTTCCCAAAAAATACTCAAAAACATTCTTGAATCATCATCACACAAGCCAAGGCCCCCTCGCCTAGGCGTGCAGGCGCGTCCATGCCAGGATCAGGATCGCCGCGGCGACCGTCCAGCACAGCGCGGCCGAGAGCAGCGCCGGCACCAGCGGCAGGCGGTCGGCCAGCCAGTAGAGCGACACCAGATACGTCGCGTACGGCAGGATTGCCCACAGCCCGAACACGATGGTGGTCTTCAGCGCCTGCACCGAGCGTTCCGAGCCGACGATGTAGTGCGCGATCAGCGCGAACGTCGGGAACAGCGGGACCAATCCGGCGATATAGTAGTTGCGGGTTTTCGACAGCAGTGCGATCAGCACCACCACCACGGCGCCGATCGCCGCCTTGAACACGAGATTCATCACACTTCCTGCAGGCAAAGCGGCCATTCTACCGTTGCCTGCCAACGCCTGACTTTCCCTGACGTCTTTCCTAGGTCAGTCCCAGACCCGCCAGCCGGCCGTCAAGAAACGCTGCCGCCTGGCGCTCACCGTCGTCGATCAGGCGCTGCACGTTTTCCGGACTGCGGTCGAGCTTGCTCTCATAGTCGAGTGCCAACTGCAGCGACTCGGACATTTCGATGAACGGGATGTGGTAGGGGCGGTTCGGCTCGTCGGCGAAGCATTGCGGAATCAGCACCGGACTGGTGATATGGAATTGGGCAAGGAAGTCTGGATTGAACGCCCCGCGCAGCAGCAGGTCGTTGAGAAAGCCGATACTTCCCAGCTGATGGAACAGCGACAGGTTGCCGACCATCTCGTTGCGGCGGTCGGCAATCTCCTCAGGCGCCTGCGGCACCCGCTGGCTGCCGGTGGGGTTGATCTTGATCACCCAGATTTCCTGCGGCAGGCTCTCGGCACCGACGTAAGCGACCTTGATCAGTTCGTCGACCGGCGGATTGTCCGAGAACAGACCATCCCAGTACGCCTGTCCGTCGAACTCCACCGCGGGGAAGAGCCCCGGCAGCGCGCAAGAGGCCAGCAGGTGCTCGAGGCGAATCGCCTCTTCACGCGAGTTGAACTTCACCATCCGGCCTGTCCGTATCTCGGCGGCACCAATCAACAGCGCCGGCAGCTTGGGCTGAGCGCCGGCAGTGGCCAGCTCATTGAAATCGATATGCTGTCGCAAGAGCGCGCGTAGGTCGGTAAAGGTCGGCCGCAACTGCGAACTCGACAGGGAGAGCATTGCCTGCATCATCGGCGAAGAGGGGCTGATGTCCAACTGCGGTAACTGCCCCTTGCTGGTGACGCGCAGCGACTCGACCAGATAACGATTGAACTGGCGCTCGGCGTCGGTCTGCGCGGTATTGTCGACCCAGAACTTCAAGAGCCGGCTCGGCACATAGTCGTCACCCTTGAACAAGGCGTACCAGACCAGCATCGCGCACAGCGCACCGCCCGAGGCACCGCTCAGGCTCACCAGCTCGAAATGGCTGGTCAGGTCCCGCTCGAACAGCGCCTTCAGTACGCCGACGGTGAAGGCCGTCTGGCTACCGCCGCCCTGACAGGCGATCGCGATCTTTCGCTTGGCTGTGGCCATGCCGTGTATCTCCGGTAAGGGGTAGGAACAATCGCGGCGCAGGTTGCGGCGACATCACCGGTATAGCATCCCAGGCCGGAGCGGGTGCACCAGAGCATTCCACGTTAAGCTTGTCGTCATCACCGACTCGGTCCCCCATGACCCTTAGCCAGTTTGATGAACAAGTACAAGCACCGCCTGCTGACGCTGACGCTGATCATGCTCTGCGCTGGCATCGAGTTTTTCGGCGTGCAGGCCTACGCCTTCGCCTCGCAGGCGATCATGTCCGGGCTTGGCCTGTCCCGCACCCAGTTTGCGCTGGCCTCCACCGTCTACACCGTCGCCTGCATCCTGGCGATCTTCCAGCAGCAGTGGCTGACCGAGCGCTTCGGCTATCGCAAGTTCCTGCTCTACAGCCTGCTGCTCTATCTGATCGCGACGCTCGTCTGCGCTCAGGTGGTTGGCCTGGTGTCGCTGTGCGTGGCGCGCATCTTCCAGGGACTGGGCGGCGGTGCACTGTTCTTGTCGTCGCGACTGATGATCAACGTGTTGCTTGAGGAGAAGGACTTCTTCACCGGCATCAAGTGGATGTCGCACGGCATCCTGCTGGTGCCGGTACTGGCGCCGCTTTCCACCGGTTGGATCGTGTCGTTACTGGGCTGGCAGGGTATGTTCTACCTGTTGGCGCTGCTGATCGTGCCGGCGCTGCTGCTCGCCCCGCTAGCACTCAAGCGCTACCGCCCCACCGACCTGAGCCGTGGTCACTCGCCGATCGCCGCGCTGGCGTTCGCCTTCGCGGTGTTCGCGCTGGAATTCACTATCCAGGAATACGTGTGGTTGGCAGAACAGCCGCGCTGGCTACACGTGCTGGTGCTGGTCATGATCGTGTTCGGCGCGCTCGGCTTCCTTTACGCGCAGCGCGACCGGGTGAAGTGGCTGGAGCCTGGGGTGATCAACAGCCGCGCCTTCCTGGTCGGCGGCCTCTTGACCTTCATGTTCTATCTCTTGATCGTGCAGTTCCACTACCTGATGCCGGTGTTCGCCAGCTCTCAAGGGCTGTCGTGGCAGGAGAGCGGCGGGCTGATCACGCTGTTCAACCTGTGCGCGTACGGCTGCTTCCACCTGTACAACCGCACCAAGCTGCACCTGACCTCGACGCGCGCCTGGACCTCGATCGGCGCGCTCGGCATGGGGCTCGGCTGCCTGTTGATGTACGCGTTTGCGCCGGCCAGGCACTATGCGTGGTATCTGCTACCGCTGGCGCTGCAGTCGGGCTTCGCGGTATTCGTGATCATCCCGCTGTCGATCCACATGCTGCGCGACTTCACCGGTTCGTTCTACAGCCACGGCTACCGCACCCGCCTGATCATGGGCAAGGTCGCGGCGAGTCTGGCGATCACCGCGGCGGCGGTGCCGATCCAGCACCGCGTCAGCGACATGGGCATGACGCTGTTCGCCGCCACCCGCGAGCAGTTCCTGGTGATGACGGCGCTGTGCGCGCTGTTCCTTCTGATGATCAACATCCAGCGCACGCTGAAGTGAGCCTCGTTCGGCCAACCTTGCCTCGCCTCCGGATGCGACAAGCCCCGCCGGGAAGGCGGGGCCGGTGCGGGCGGCAACAAAAAAGCCGACGGCGAACCGTCGGCTTTTTCGATCAAGTGCGGGTGGCTACTTAGGCAGCACCAACCACGACAACCTTGATCTGCGATACCACGTCGTGGTGCAGAGCGATTTCCAGCTCGTACTCGCCGATGGCCTTCAGCGGGCCGTTCGGCAGGCGAACGTCGGAACGCAGCACTTCAACGCCGGAAGCCACGATGGCAGCGGCGATGTCGGCGTTGGTTACCGAGCCGAACAGACGGCCGTCAACGCCGGCTTTCTGTTCGATGGTCACGGTCGCGCCGTTCAGTTTTTCGTTGCGAGCCTGAGCGTCGGCCAGAATTTCGGCTTGCTTGGCTTCCAGTTCGGCGCGGCGAGCTTCGAACGCTTCCAGGTTGGCAGCGTTGGCGCGCTTGGCCTTGCCTTGCGGGATCAGGAAGTTACGGGCGTAGCCGTTCTTCACGTTCACCACGTCACCCAGTTGGCCCAGGTTGGCCACTTTTTCGAGCAGAATGATTTGCATCTTGTGGTCTCCTAAGGCTTAGTGCTGGTCGGTGTAAGGCATCAGGGCCAGGAAGCGAGCGCGCTTGATAGCGGTCGACAGCTGACGCTGGTAGCGAGCCTTGGTACCGGTGATGCGGGCCGGGATGATCTTGCCGTTTTCAGCAACGAAGTCCTTCAGCAGGTCGGTTGCTTTGTAATCGACTTCTTTGATGCCTTCTGCCGTGAAGCGGCAGAACTTCTTGCGCTTGAAGAGTTGACGAGCCATTTGTCTCTTAACCTTTAATCAATTCAACGTGTTCGATGTGCAGTACCAAGCGGGGGTTGCGCAGACTGCGCTGGGCAATGAACCCCGATACTGCAATGCATTGACCGGTCAGCTTGCCCGCCCAGCGGGGGGCGCCGTCTCCGATCAGCACCGCCTGGATCTCGCAGCTCACGTCGCGTTCGATGCCGGCCTGCGGTTGGCGGGACTGATGTCTCAGCCACATCTCCAGCACGGGAATCCCGGCCGGGGTGTATCGCAGATCGGCTTCGCGCTCGACGGTGGCGCTCAGTTGCAGGCGATTGTGCAAGCGTCCGCCTTAGGCAGCCGCTTCGGTCTCAGCGGCCGGAGCTGCGGTGTCGAGCAGGTTCTTAGCCTTCTCGTCCTTCATCATCGGGGACGCTTCGGTCACGGCACGGTTCAGCTTGATGGTCAGATGACGCAGCACAGCATCGTTGAACTTGAAGGCGTGTTCGATTTCTTCCACCACCTCGGCACCGCATTCCACGTTCATCAGCACGTAGTGTGCCTTGTGAACCTTCTGGATCGGGTAAGCGAGCTGACGACGGCCCCAGTCTTCCAGACGATGGATCTTGCCTTCAGCGGCAACAACCATGCCCTTGTAACGGTCGATCATGGCCGGAACCTGTTCGCTCTGGTCCGGGTGGACGATGAATACGATTTCGTAATGACGCATGTTGACTCCTTGTGGCTATAAATCCTTCCGCCATGCGTTGTGCGAAAGGCAAGGTGACTAAACCGCCGGATTTTACGCGTGTTTTCCCCGACTGGCAAATCGGCGAGCGCTCGGCAGCATCGGTGTTGCGCTTCAGCCGACCACGTCGAAGCCGGCGGCCTCGACGGCCGCGTCGAGCGCCTGCCTGTCGAGCGCCTCGCCCTCGACCGCCACCCGGCCGCTCGCCAGGTCCACCTCGACCGACTGCACGCCGCTGACAGCACCGAGCGCCTTCTTCACGCTAGCGACGCAGCCGCCGCAGGTCATGCCGTCCACTTTCAGTTCCACTTGGCTCATCGCTTTTCCTTTCCTCGCTGATTCGGCGCCTGTCGGCGTCGCTATGAAATCGTCCGGGAGCCGACGCGCGGCCCGCCCGGGCTAGCGGATCTTCCTCACCACATCGAGCAGCTCGGCCACCATGGCTTCGGCATTGCCTTCCTGCACCGCGCGGCTAACGCAGCCGTTCATGTGGTTCTCCAGCAACTGCATCGCCACCGCATCGAGCGCGGACTTCACCGCGGCGATCTGGATCAGCACGTCGACGCAGTAGCGGTCGCCCTCGATCATGCCGTGGATGCCGCGTACCTGCCCCTCGACGCGCGCCAGCCGCTTGAGCAGCGCCGCCTTGTTCGGCTGCACCACGCTCTTGCCGCTATCGTCATGACAGCATTCGTCCATAACCCAGTCCTCATATCGATCAGCCCGCATTGTGCCGGATTCGGCCCGCGCCTGCGTCAGGCGCTGACCCGGTGCTGCCCCATCATGCCCTGGTCCTCGTGCTCGAGGATGTGGCAGTGGTACATGCGCATGCCCGGCAGGTCTTGGCGGAAGCGGATCCGCACCGCCTCGCGCAGCGGCACGTTGATCACGTCGCGCCAGGCGAGGAACGGCTCGGCCACCCAGCCGCTGCCGTCGTTGCGCGCCACCACCTGGAACTGGGTGCCGTGCAGGTGGAAGGGATGGTCCATATGCGCCTCGCTGACGATGTCCCATTCCTCGATGTCGCCGACCCGGCCTGTGAAGTCGATGCGGTTCATGTCGAAGGTTTGGCCGTTAATGCGGAACATGCTGGCCGGATCGGCCATGTTCTCGCTGAAGGTCAGCGTGCGCCGCACCTGCGGTTCCCCGAGCGCGGGGATCTGGCGCAGCTGCGCCGGCACCGCGGCGCCCGCGACCGGCGGACCAAACTTCACGGTGGCGACGGTGAACGCTGCCGTCTGCTCCGGCGTCATCGCCCGGCCGCGTGTGTACGGCAGCGATTGTAGGGCCACGCTCTTGCCGGCCGGCAGGCTACCGCTCACCACCAGTTCGGCGCGCTCGCCTGGCGCCAGCATCAATGTATCGAGCGCTCGCGGCGCGCCGAGCAAGCCACCGTCGCTACCGACCTGCTGCCACTCCAGCCCCGGCAGCGCCAGCTTCAGGATGCGTGCACTGGTGGCGTTCCACACCCGCCAGCGCCGCCGCTCGCCCTGCCCCAGTGCGATCACCGGGCGCAGCGCGCCGTTCACCAGCAGGAACTGGCCCTCGCGGCCGTCGTGCCAGTCGGCCGCGGTATTGGCCGGGATCGCGCCGCGCTCGTCGAGACGCAGGTCCGACAGCACCAGCCAGTCCTCCGCCAGATGGCGCAGCGGGTCATCGTCCGCCTCGACCACGAACACGCCGGCGAGGCCGCGAAACACCTGCTCGGCGGTGTGGCCATGCGGATGCGGGTGGTACCAGTAGCTGCCAGCCGAGCCCTTGGGCAGGGTGAAACGGTAGGTTCGGCTCTCGCCCGGCTTGACCGGGTCGTGCGGGTTGCCGTCCTGATCGGCTGGCACCGGCATGCCGTGCCAGTGGATGGTGGTCGGCTGGTTCAGGCGGTTGGTGAAGACGATCTCCACCGAGTCCCCCTCGCGCGCCACGATGGCCGGGCCGGGTAACTGGCCGTTGTAGGCCCAGGCCGTGGTCTTCACCCCGCCTTCGGCGAGATTCAGCGTCACCGGCGCGGCGCTCAGCGTGCCAACGAAGCGCCCCGCCCCGCCGCGATTGACGAGGCGCGGCACGGTGGCCAGCGGCCGGCCGCTTGGCAGCCGGAGCCGCTTCAGCACCGGCGACGGGTCGGCCGGGGCGCCCATGGCCATGCCGGGCATTGCCGCCATATCGTGGCCGGCATGACCGCCCATCGGCACGGCGAACACCTGGCGGCCGAGCGCGGCGAGGATGGCTGTGGAACTGGCGGACAGCAGAAACTGGCGACGATTCATCGAGGGCTCCTTATCGGTTTCACCATACCCCTAACAGGTATATGAAGCACGGCCCCATCATACCCCCCAGGGGTTCAATGTCACAAGCAAAAAAAGCGACCCTGCTGGGTCGCTTTCGTCGTCGCTTTGCCGGTGGCGTCCGGCCAACGTTGGTCGAATAGGGCGATCAGCCCTTGGTCTCGGCCTTGATCACGCGCTGGCGGCGGCTTTCGGACAACACCATGCCGGCCGACACCGACACGTTCAGGCTCTCCACCGAGCCGAACATCGGGATCGACACCAGCACGTCGCAGTGCTCGCGGGTCAGGCGGCGCATGCCCTCGCCTTCCGAGCCCATCACCCAGGCCAGCGGGCCTGCGGCATCGACATGGTAGAGATCGGTGTCGGTCTCCATGTCGGTGCCGGCGATCCAGATGCCCAGGTCCTTCAGCTCGCGCAGCGTGCGCGCCAGGTTGGTGACGGTGATGTACGGCACTACCTCGGCGGCGCCGCAGGCCACCTTGGACACGGTGGCGTTGAGGCCGGCCGAACGGTCCTTCGGCGCCAGCACCGCGTGTGCCCCCATCGCGTCGGCGACGCGCAGGCAGGCACCGAGGTTGTGCGGGTCGGTGACGCCATCGAGGATCAGCAAGAGCGGCGGCTCGGTGAGATTGTCGAGCACATCGTCCAGGCTGACGAAGTTGTGGCTGGCATCGATCTGCGCCACCACGCCCTGGTGGCGCGCCTTGCCGGTCATCGTGTCGAGGCGCTCCGGCTCGACCAGGTGCACGCGCACCTTCTCCAGCTCGGCCTTCTCCAGCACCGCGCGGGCGCGGGCGTCCTGGCGGCCGTTGGTTAGGTAGATGTCGACGACGCTCTTGGGGTTCTGCCACAGCCGGGCGTTGATCGCGTGAAAGCCGTGGATCAGGCGTTTATTGCTCACAGTACAGAGTCTTTCGCTGCAAAATGCGGTCATTGTACCGCGCCGGGCGCCATCACGCTGGCAGCAAAAAATCGCAAGGCCAAGAACGGCACGTGGGGCTACCCCACGGGTGCTAGATCATCACCTCGTCCGCAGAAAGCCTCATAACGCTACGCCCCTTCATCCATCCGGCCAGTTCGCCGGCCGGCATCGGACGGGCGAAATAATAGCCCTGCAGCAGGGCACAGCCCTTGGTCTGCAGGAACTGGCTCTGCTCCAACGTCTCGACCCCCTCTGCCACCACGGTGAAGCGCAGCTTTTTCGCCATCGCCATGATCGCCTCGGCGATCGCCGCGTCGTCCTCGTCGAGCGGCAAGCCGTCGACGAAGGAGCGGTCGATCTTCAGCGCGTCGAGCGGGAAGCGCTTCAGATAAGACAGCGACGAATAGCCTGTGCCGAAGTCGTCGATCGCGATGTGTACCCCCAGGCTCTTGAGCTGGTGCAGGATATCGACCGCCTCGAGCGGATTTTGCATCAGCAGGCTCTCGGTGATCTCGAGCTCGAGCCGCGAGGCCTCGAGCCCGGACGCGTGCAACGCCTCCGCCACCTGCTGCACCAGCGCCGGCGAGAACTGGCGCGCCGACAGGTTGACCGCTACGCGCGGCACCTTGATGCCGGCCGCATCCCAGGCGGTGAGCTGCCGGCATGCCTCGTTGAGGATCCATACCCCGATCGGCCGGATCAGCCCGGTCTCTTCGGCGAGCGGGATGAACTTCAGCGGCGGCACCAGGCCGAGCGTCGGGTGGCGCCAGCGGATCAGCGCTTCGACCGCCTCGAAGGTATGTGACACCGCGCTGACCTGCGGCTGGTAGTGCAGCTCGAACTCTCGCCGCTCCAGCGCCTGACGCAGCGCGTTCTCCAGTCGCAGTCGCTCGAAGGTCTGACTATTCATGTCGGCGGCGAAGAAGCGGTGGGTGTTCTTGCCAGCATCCTTGGCGCGGTACATTGCTACGTCGGCATTCTTGAGCAGCGTCATCGCGTCGTTGCCGTCACCCGGCGAGACGCTGATGCCGATGCTGCCACTGACCACCACCTCATGCTCGTGGATGAACATCGGCCGTGCGAGCTCGGCCAGGATCGCCTCGGCCAGCATCTCGAGCTCCAACTGATCCCCATACTGCTCGACCAACAGCGTGAACTCGTCACCGCCGAGGCGCGACAGCAGGCCGCGCTCGCCGGCCGCTTGCGTCAGCCTTGCGGCGATCTCGCGCAACAGGTCGTCGCCGGCGGCGTGGCCGAACGAATCGTTGATCAGCTTGAAGCGGTCGAGGTCGATAAACATCAGCGCATGCCGCTGTCCGTTTTGCGGCTGAGACAGCAGGCTCTCCAGCCGGCCGATCAGGCTGTTGCGGTTCGACAGCCGGGTCAGCGGATCGTGATTGGCGAGGAACTGCAGCCGCTCCTCGGCCTGCTTGCGCAACGTGATGTCGGTGAACACCCCGACGTAATTGGTCAGTGCCCCGTTCGGGTCGCGCACCGCCGAGATCGACAGCTCGGTGGGATACGATTCGCCATCGCGCCGCCAGTCGGTCAGCTCGCCCTGCCAGTAGCCGTCTTGCTCGAGCGCCTCGCGCAACTCGGCCGTGTTCAGCGGCGAACCTTCGCGAAACAAACGCGATAGTCGACCCAGCGTCTGTTCCGCGCTGTAGCCGGTGATACGGCTGAACGCCGAGTTCACCGCGATGATGTGCGCTTCGGCATCGGTCACCAGGATGCCCTCGGTCGAATTCTCGAACACCTTGGCGGCAAGGCGCAGCTCGGCGTCGGCAGCCAGGCGCTCGGTCACGTCCATCACCCCGCCGATGATCGCACGGCGTCCCTGGTATTCGAACAGTCGACTGTGCACCTCCAGGTCGACCAGCGCACCATTGCGGCCGACGATCTGGGTGCTGTACTGCATTTCCTCAATATTATCGCGGTAACGGCGCGCTATCTGGGCGCTCAGCCGGGCGTGCTCCTGCGGCGCCAGGATAGTGCCGATCGACTTGCCGATCAGCTCCTCAGGGGTCGTGCCGGCCATCGCTGCCATGCGTGGATTGACATAGACATAATGCTCGTCCTGCACGATGAAAATGCCCATCAGCGACTGCTCGATCAACGCCTGGTACTTCCCCTCGGCCTCACGGCGCCGGAGCTGCTCCTCGCGGATGCGAGTGATGTCGGCCGATACGCAACCGACACCGACCGGCGCACCGTCTGCGCCGAACAGCGGAAAACGCGATGACAGTACGGTAATGGTGCGCCTGTCCAGGGTCAGCACCTCCTCGAACTGCATCGGCTCCATCCGCTCCATCACCTGACGGTTGTGTTCCAGCTGTTCGGCCAACTGCTCCCGAGGGAACAACTCGTCAGCCGACAAGCCGACCACCTCGGCAGGGCTGCGCCACGCCAGTTGTGCGAACGCGCGGTTGACCAGCTGGTAGCGGCCGGACAAGTCCTGCACGGTCAGATAACTCGGGCTGTGTTCCAGCAGCGACTCGAAACGATGCTGGAACTCGCGAAGCTGGGCTTCGTTGCGGCGGAAGCCCGCCGCCAGCACCGCCACCAACTGGCCACTGATGCACAGCACCAGCGTGATGGCCACGTCGGAGTAGAGCCGCTCTTCTCCCGCCCCCAACGCACCTGGCATCTGCGGCGACAGCGCCGGCAGCACCACCATCATCACGCCGACCACCGCTGCACCGGCCAGGTCGCAGCGAAACGCCGCGATGATCAGCGCGGGGAAGAACAGCAGTTGGCAAGGCACCACCCGCCACAGCGATGGAAAGCCACAGCCGAGCACCCACAGCATCAGCATGCCGACGCAGATCAGCAGCAGTTCAAGGCGGCGGCGCGGCATCAGCGGCGGCGACAGCGCCAGCGTCACGCCCAGTGTCAGTGCCAGCACGCTTTCGCCCCAGATCGCCAGCGCCAGCGACACATTGGCATTCGGTGCCTTCAAGCGCAGCAGCACTTCGAGCAGCATGATCGTCGGCGCCGGAAAGATCGCCAGGGTCATCAACAACTTGAACAACCGTCGCACCGAATGGCCGGGTGCGGGGCAGCGCAACCAGGGCAGCAAGTGGTAGAGCACCATCGGCACGTAGCAGGTCAGCGCAAAGCTCAGCGCCGTCCAGGGGCCGGCGAAATAGCCAAGCGGCAAGGCACCAAGCAGCGGCCACCACGGAATCGTTGCAAAACCGACCCGGGCGGTCCAGAACGCCAGTACACCATGGGCAAAGAAAGCCGGCACACCGAAACCGACGGCAGCGTCGACCGGCCAGAACGTCATTCCACCGAGAAAGAACGCGAAGACCAGCCCGGCATAGCCCGGGCCCGGGCGAACATGTGAGTTCAAGATAGCATCCCTACCTGGCCGCACGGTCCGTGCCGGCGGCATCTCGTTATTGTTGGTGCGGTCTGTCTAATTGTTGTTGGTGCGGTCTACGAGCCCTCTCCCCAGGGCGGTCGCTACCGCTTCGTTGTTTATCGGCCCGAATCGGAAAAGATGTAGTGATCTTGCGTCGGCAAGACAGCGCGCTTGCCTCGCCCCTCTCAGCGGCCACCCCTGAGGCGTATAATGCGGTCAGTTTCGTTTGTGAACGCCACCATGCCTGACCACGCCACCCCGACTCCACCGCAGGGGCAGAAGACCCGGCTTTCCCCGCAGCCAGAATCGCTCGATGCCGCTCTGCTGGCACGCCAGATCGTCAAGGGCACGCCCCTGGTGATCGTGACGGCCGACGCTCAGGCGGCGCAGCGCCTGAAGGCCGAACTGCCATTCTTCGCTGCAGACGCCCACATCGCGCTGCTGCCCGACTGGGAGACGCTACCTTACGACCATTTTTCGCCGCACGGCGACCTGGTGTCGGAAAGACTCGCCACGCTGTGGCAGATCCGCCAACGCCAAGCCGATGTGGTGATCGTCCCGGCCGCGACCGCGATGACACGGCTCACGCCAGTGGATTATCTGATCGGCCGCACCTTTTTCCTGAAGACAGGCCAGAATCTCGACGTCGAGGCACTGCGCGGCGATCTGGTGATCGCCGGCTATCAGCACGTGACCCAGGTGGTCGCACCGGGCGAGTTCTCGATCCGCGGCGGCTTGGTGGACCTGTTCCCGATGGGCTCGACGCTGCCCTACCGCATCGACCTGTTCGACGAAGAGATCGAGTCACTGCGTACCTTCGACCCGGACACGCAACGCACGCTGTATCCGGTGCCGGAGATTCGCCTCTTGCCGGCGCGCGAATACCCGACCGACGAGGCCGGCGTCACCACCTTCCGCCAGCAGTACCGTGAGCGCATCGAGGGCGACCCCAGCAAGAGCCGCATCTACAAGGACGTCTCGGCCAAACTGTTCCCTGCCGGCATCGAGTACTACCTGCCGCTGTTCTTCGATCACACCTCGACGTTGTTCGACTACCTGGGCGAGCAGGCCACCCTGGTGCTGCACCACGACGTGCAGGCCGCCGCCGAGTCGATGTGGAAGGACATCGCCAGCCGCCACGCGATGGCCGGTGGCGACCCGGAGCGCCCGGTGCTGCCGCCCAAGGCGATCTACCTGTCGCCGGACGAATTGATGGCGGGCTTCAAACCGTACGCGCGCTTCGAGCTGCCGCCCCCGGCCGACAACACCACCGGCCTGCCCAACCTGGCGGTCGAGCGCCGCGACGACAACCCCTTGCACCGCCTCGCCGACTTCGTGCAGGGCCACGACGGCAGGGTACTGCTGGTGGCCGAGAGCCTGGGCCGGCGCGAAACGATGCAGCAATTCCTGCACGAGCACGGTCTGAAGCCGGCCACCGTCGACTCCTGGCAGGACTTCGCCACCGGCGAGGCGCGCTTCGCGCTGTGCGTGGCGCCACTGTACCGCGGCTTCCTGTTGGTCGAACAGAACCTCGCCGTCGTCACCGAGGCCGAGCTCTACCAGCACGTGGCGCGCAGCGGCAGCCGCCAGAAGCGCGCCCGCGCCAGCTCCGACGCGATGCTGCGCGACCTGGCCGAGGTGAAGATCGGCGACCCTGTAGTGCACGAGCAGCATGGCATCGGCCGCTACCAGGGCCTGGTGTCGATGGACCTGGGCGAAGGCGAAACCGAGCTGATGCTGCTCGAATACGCTGACGAGGCTCGCCTGTACGTGCCGGTGTCGCAACTGCATTTGATTAGCCGTTACGCCGGCCAGGCAGCCGACCAGGCGCCGCTGCACAAGCTCGGCAACCCGGCCTGGGAGAAGGCCAAGAAGCGCGCCGCCGAGAAGGCGCGCGACACCGCGGCAGAGCTGTTGAATCTGTATGCGCAGCGCGCCGCGCGCGAAGGCCATACCTTCGCACTGGCGCCGCACGACTACGAGGCGTTCGCCACCGGCTTCGCCTTCGAGGAAACTCCCGACCAGGCCGCCGCGATCGAGGCGGTGATCGACGACATGTGCTCCGGCAAGCCGATGGACCGGCTGGTCTGCGGCGACGTCGGCTTCGGCAAGACCGAAGTCGCGTTGCGGGCCGCCTTCGTCGCCGTGATGGGCGGCAAGCAGGTGGCGGTGCTGGTGCCGACCACGCTGCTGGCCGAACAGCATTTCCAGAACTTCTCCGACCGCTTCGCCGACTGGCCGGTGAAGATCGCCGAGCTGTCGCGCTTCAGAAGCGCCAAAGAGACCAAAGCGGCGCTGGCGGGTCTGGCCGACGGCAGCATCGACATCGTCATCGGCACCCACAAGCTGGTGCAGCCGGATGTCGAGTTCAAGAACCTGGGCCTCGTCATCATCGACGAGGAACACCGTTTCGGCGTGCGCCAGAAGGAGCAGCTCAAGCGCCTGCGCGCCAACGTCGACGTGCTGACGCTGACCGCCACGCCAATCCCCCGCACGCTGTCGATGGCGCTGGAGGGGCTGCGCGACTTCTCGGCGATCACCACCGCGCCGAGCCGCCGCCTGGCGGTGAAGACCTTCGTCAGCCCGGTGTCGAACGGCATCATCCGCGAAGCAGTGCTGCGAGAACTCAAGCGTGGCGGCCAAGTGTTCTTCCTGCACAACGAAGTCGACACCATCGAGAACCAGCGCGAGAAGCTAGCCGAACTGTTGCCCGAGGCGCGCATCGGTGTGGCGCACGGCCAGCTCAGGGAGCGCGAGTTGGAACAGGTAATGCGCGACTTCCTGCAGCAGCGCTACAACCTGTTGCTGTGTTCGACCATCATCGAGACCGGCATCGACATCCCCAACGCCAACACCATCCTGATCCACCGCGCCGACAAGTTCGGCATCGCCCAGCTGCACCAGCTGCGCGGCCGCGTGGGCCGCAGCCACCACCAGGCCTATGCCTACCTGCTCACGCCGGAAGGGATGACCCGCGACGCGCAAAAGCGCCTGGAGGCGATTCAGATGTCCGAGGAGTTGGGTTCGGGCTTTTATCTCGCGATGCACGATCTGGAGATCCGCGGCGCCGGCGAGGTGCTCGGCGAGGGCCAGTCGGGCGAGATGCAGGAAGTCGGCTTCTCGCTGTTCACCGAGATGCTGAAGCAGGCGGTGAAGGACCTGAAGAAGGGTCGCGAGCCGGACCTCGATGCGCCGCTCGGCGTCACCACCGAGATCAACTTGCACGCGCCGGCGCTGCTACCGGACGAGTACTGCCCGGATGTGCACGAGCGGCTGGTGCTGTACAAGCGCCTCGCCACCTGCGAGAGCGAGGCCGAGATCGACACCATCCACGAGGAACTGATCGACCGCTTCGGCCTGCCGCCGCAAACGGTGAAGACGCTGATCGACAGCCACCGGTTGCGGCTGTCGGCCAAGCCGCTGGGCATCCAGAAGCTCGACGCGAGCGAGGTGGCGATGCAGCTCACCTTCGTGAAGAACCCGCCGATCGACCCGATGAAGATCATCGGGCTGATCCAGACCAAGAAGCACTACAAGCTGGCCGGCCAAGACAAGCTGCGCGTTGAGAGCCACGTGCCGGACGTCGCAATGCGGGTGGTGCGGGTGAAGGAGCTGCTGCGCGAGCTGCAGTAAGCGGCCCGCCTAGTCATGCACGAAGGTTGGCCGAACGGGGTACCCCCCGTTCGGCCAACCTTTTTTCATGCTGCACTTCAGTATGCGACAGCGCTAAACCAGACTGCGGGATGGCCCGGTGCCTTCAGCGCGTGCGCTCGTCGAATACCTCCAGCACCTTGCCGCTGATCGGCTGCTCCAGCGCACGGCGGTAAGCGGCTGCGACCCGTTCGGAGCTGATCGGCACGAAGCCGCCGAACACCCCGTCCTCCTCCTTCGCCTCGCCAGCCACCACACCGGGGCTGACCAGATTGACGCGCGCTCTGCCCCACAGCTCGGCCGCTGCCGCCATCACGAAGCCAGCAAGCGCGCCGTTAACGGTGCTGGCACTGGCGCCGCCCAGTACCGGCTCGCGCTGGAGGATGCCCGAGGTCAGCACGAAAACGATGCCCGGCTTCAGTAATTGTGCGCCCAACTGCACCAGCCGGATCTGCCCCATCAGCTTACTGTCGAAGCCCGCATGCCAGTCCGCCTCGGCCAACTGCGCGATCGGTCGGAACGCCACATGGCCGGCCACCACCACCACGCCGTCCAGGTCCGGATGCGCTGCATAGACGCTCTCGATGCTGTCGCGCGAGGTCATGTCGAGACGCAAATCGCCGGACTGCCGCCCGGCGCTGGCCACCGTATGGCCAGCCTCCCGCAGCCCGGCCACCACCGCGCGGCCGATCGTGCCTGCGCCGCCCACCACTAGAATCTTCATCGCCATTCCCCTAACTGTTTGCGAGATCAGAACAGATTGCGCCGCGCCCGGGCCTGCTCGTAAATCCGGTCGAGCGCCTCGCTGTCGTCGCGGAGGCTGCGCCCCTGGCCTTGCAGGCCGCTCCACCACCAAGCACCGAAGCGGCGGAACACCCGGTCGGCAAACCGCCGGCTACCGCTGAAAGACTGCCGCCAAGCGCAGGGCCCGAGTCTGAGTAATGCGTCCATTTGAGCCACCATTGTTTGCCAGAAAGTTGTAAGCTCATCGTAGTCACGCCGAATACTCAGATAAACGGCATAAAACTCAACACACTGTTCTCTCGTGGAAACAAACTCGCTACTCTCTCCCGAGGCGCTACTCGCCTTCGACGCACTGGCACGGCTCGGCAGCTTCACCGCCGCCGCCGACCACCTCGGCTGCGCCAAGAGCCGCGTCAGTGTGCTAGTGCGTGAGCTGGAACGGGAATTGGGGACAGTGCTGGTGCTACGCACCACCCGGCGGGTAGCGCTGACCGAAGCCGGCGAGCGACTGGCACGACACGCCCGCGTGCTGCGCGAGACACTGGAGCGCGCCCGTCCCGACGTGCAGGCGGCGCAGGACTGCGTGAGCGGGCCGCTGCAGATCAGCGCCACCGCCTCGGTGTCGCAGTTTCTACTGCCGCCCTTGCTGGCCGAACTGGCAGTGCAGCTGCCCCAATTGGAGATCCGACTGGAAGTGGAGAACCGCCTGCAGGACCTGGTCGCCGACGGCATCGACTTCTGCATTCGTACCCGACGCGTACACGACGAAGCGCTGGTTGCCCGCCTGGTCGGCTTCGCCGGCGAAGCGCTGTATGCCTCGCCGGCCTACCTGGCGCGCCACGGCACGCCGGAGTCGCTGTGCGACCTGGTCTGCCACCGCGCGCTGATCGACGACGAAGTCGACGCGCGCGATCCGCACTGGCGGCTGACCCGACAGGGCGAGACCTGCCGCAGCGCGCTCAATGTGGCGCTCAACTGCAATCACGGCTCGGTGCTGGCCGGCGCCGCGGTGGCCGGCCAGGGCATCACGCTGTTGCCGCAGTACTGCTCTGCCCCCCATGTGGCGCGCGGCGAACTGGTACGGGTGCTGCCCGAGTGGAGTGGCGAGCAGTGGCCGATCTACCTCGTCTACCCGTACCGACAGCCTCAGCCGAGGAAGTACCAGGCCTTCATCGAATTCTTCCTGCCGCGACTCACCCAGAGCCTGGAGATGTCGGCGGCGGTGGCCGGGCTAACCGAGCTGGCCGGCACCAACGAAAAAGCCGCCCTCTAAAGGGCGGCGTGCGGAACCGATGGCGTAAGATGCCGATAAGGACGATTGACGGTTTGCTCAGGCGGTCCTGAGTTCACGCCCGCCCCGTCCTGACTGTAGCCCTAACATTCTTGCGATGGGCCGGCACGCGCCGATCGAAGACCAGATGCACCAGCAGCAGTAAGAGGCCAACACCGAACACGATCTTGGCGATCGTGGCGGCGCTGCCGGCCAGCGCACCAAAACCCAAGAGGCCGGCGACTAGCGCGACCACGAAGAAAATCAATGCCCAGTTGATCATTGCACTCTCTCCTTTAGCTCAGGTCTATCCGCTCATTTCAGGCGCAGTTCGTTCTGGACACTCTTCACGTCCTTCACCCCGGCCGCCACTCTCCCGGCTTGCGTGATCTGGCTCTTGTTCTGCACGAAACCAGTCAACTGCACCACGCCGCCGTCGGTCTTCACGCTGATCGGTACTGACTTGACATGCTTATCCTCCAGCAGTGCAGCCTTCACCTTGCTGGTGATCGCGGCGTCGCTGAGATAGCCGGCGGCCGTACCGTTCGGCGTTTTGATGCGCAGGTCGTTCCTAACCGCGCTCACCCCGGCGACCGAAGCGGTCACCTCGCTGGCGCGCCAGGCCTGCTTCTGGTCACCGACAAAGCCGGATAGCTGCACCACGCCCTTGTGGGTCTCCACTGAGATCGGCAGGCTTTTCACGTCTTCGTCGGCCAGCAGCGCCGCCTTCACCTTGGTGGTGACCGTGGTGTCGTCCAGATAGTGGCCTGCGCTGCTCGCGGCATTGTCGATGGTAGTGATGGCCTTGTCTCCAGCACTGGCGGCGTACGCCGCTGTACTGCCGGCAAAAGCGGAGGCCAGCATGACAGCCAGCAGGCTGTGAGTGAAAGTCCGTTTCATGGTGATCTCCTTCAGATGGATGGGAGAAATGCCGCGTCGCGACCGCCAGGTCGTTCCGGCACGGCCCTTACCCAACTACAGCAAACCCCGTGCCATCCTCCTAAGAACCGCTAACAAAACCTTCTTGGCGTTGTTATTTGGCATTGCCGCACTACTTGTACTGCCTGCGGCCGCACGACGAGCACTGCCGCTTCGCTGAGTTTTGTTAGCGGCTCTAAAACCCCTACAGATGCGGGCAATCGGGCTCCTCCAAGCAGACGACCGGCACTCAAACTGTCGCCACCCCACGACAAACCGCCAGTGGCCCGCCTGCCAGCCTCCTCAAACATCGATGTTTCCATGCTTCTCATGTCGCCCCTCGGCGACAACGGGTAGCACACCTCCTCCATCGATGCGCCAAGCCCGCTATTGGACAGCAAAGCGCTCATTAGCTCTTTTGAATTTTAAAATGACAATGGATTATGTCATAATCATTATTTTTCCACACAACGCTCTAGGGATAACAATATGAAAACCACTCGCTTCGCAGCCGTCCTCAGCCTGAGCCTGGCCTTGGCTCCTGCCGCCCACGCCATCGACTTCAGCCAGATCAGTGCCGGCCTCGCCGTCGGCAAGCAGGCGCTGAAGGCCGCCACCCTGTCCGACAGCGAGGTCAAGACCCTGGCCGATCAGGCATGTGCCCAGTACGACCGCGAATCCAAGATCGCCCCGGCCAACAGCAAGTACGGCAAGCGCCTGGCCGCCATCACCAAGAAGGTTGGCAAGGAGATCAACGGCCAGCCGGTCAACTTCAAGGTCTACCAGAACAAGGAAGTGAATGCCTGGGCAATGGCGAACGGCTGCGTGCGCATCAATACCGGCCTGATGGACAAGATGAACGACGACGAAGTGATCGGCGTGATCGGCCACGAAATGGGCCACGTGGCGCTCGGTCACACCAAGAAGGCAATGCAAGTCGCCTACACGGCTGCTGCCGCCCGGAATGCGGCCGGTACCTTCGGCGGCGAAGGCCTGGCGCAGCTGAGCAACTCGGAGCTGGGCGAGCTGGGTGAGGCGCTCGTGAACGCCCAGTTCAGCCAGTCGCAGGAAAGCGACGCCGACAACTTCTCGTACGACCTGCTGGCCAAGAAGTCGCTGGACCGCCGCGCGCTGCTGACCGCGTTCCAGAAACTGGCCGCGCAGAGCGGTGACGATCGCAGCATGCTGAGCTCGCACCCAGCCTCCAGCGACCGCGCCAAGAACATCGAAAGCCGCTTGGCCAAGGATGGCATCTAACACGGCGCGCCAAGGCTACCGGCATGAAAAAAGCCGCCCGATAGGGCGGCTTTTGCTTGACACGAAACGACAGCGCTTAGCTGTTCAGTTCCTTGGCCAGGTACAGCCAGGTCTCGACCACGGTGTCCGGGTTCAGCGACACGGTCTCGATACCCTCTTCGACCAGCCACTTGGCGAAGTCCGGATGGTCGGACGGGCCCTGGCCGCAGATACCGACGTACTTGCCCTGGGCACGGCAAGCCTTGATCGCCATCGACAGCATCGCCTTCACCGCCTCGTTGCGCTCGTCGAAGGTCGACGCGATCGGGCCGCCGCTATCACGGTCCACGCCCAGCGTCAGCTGGGTCATGTCGTTCGAGCCGATCGAGAAGCCGTCGAAGTGCTGCAGGAACTTGTCAGCCAGCACCGCGTTGGTCGGCAGCTCGCACATCATGATCAGGCGCAGAGCGTTCTCACCGCGCTTCAGACCGTTCTCGGCGAGGATCTCGACCACTTTCTCGGCTTCGGCCAAGGTGCGGACAAATGGGATCATCACTTCGACGTTGGTCAGGCCCATCACGTCGCGCACCTTCTTCATCGCGCGGCATTCCAGGTCGAAGCAGTCGCGGAAGGCCGGAGCCACGTAGCGGGCGGCACCACGGAAACCGATCATCGGGTTCTCTTCGTGCGGCTCGTACAGCTGACCACCGATCAGGTTGGCGTACTCGTTCGACTTGAAGTCGGACATGCGCACGATCACCTTCTTCGGGTAGAACGCTGCGGCCAGCGTGGCGATGCCTTCGGCCAGCTTGTCGACGTAGAAATCGACCGGGCTGGCGTAACCGGCGATGCGGTCGCGGATGGTGGCTTGCAGGTCGATCGGCAGGGTATCGAACTCGAGCAGCGCCTTCGGGTGGATACCGATCTGACGGTTGATCACGAATTCCATGCGCGCCAGGCCCACGCCTTCGTTCGGCAGCTGGGCAAAGTCGAATGCCAGTTCCGGGTTGCCGACGTTCATCATCAGCTTCACCGGGGCCTTCGGCATCTTGTCGAGGGCGAGGTCGATGATCTCGACGTCGAGCAGACCGTCGTAGATCAGGCCGGTGTCGCCTTCGGCACACGATACGGTCACTTCCATGCCGTCATGCAGCACGGCAGTAGCGTCGCCGCAGCCGACCACGGCCGGGATGCCCAGCTCGCGCGCGATGATCGCGGCGTGGCAGGTACGGCCGCCACGGTTGGTGACGATGGCCGAAGCACGCTTCATCACCGGTTCCCAATCCGGGTCGGTCATGTCGGTAACGAGCACGTCGCCCGGCTTGACGCTGTCCATCTCGGACGCGTCGCGCACCATGCGCACCACGCCCTGGCCGACCTTCTGGCCGATCGCGCGGCCTTCGGCCAGCACGGTGGACTTGGTGTTGATGCGGTAGCGGCGCAGCGTCTCGACGCGGCCTTCCTGCGACTTCACCGTCTCCGGACGGGCCTGCAGGATGTACAGCTTGCCGTCTTCACCGTCACGGCCCCACTCGATGTCCATCGGGCGGCCATAGTGCTTCTCGATGATCAGCGCGTACTGAGCCAGTTCTTCCACCTCGGCGTCGGTGATCGAGAACTGCTTGCGCAGCGCCGGCTCGACGTCGACGGTGCGCACCGAGCGGCCAGCCTGGGCAGCGTCGGTGAACTCCATCTTGATCAGCTTGGAGCCAAGGTTCTTGCGCAGCACCGCCGGGCGGCCGGCCTTCAGGGTCGGCTTGTGCACGTAGAATTCGTCCGGGTTCACCGCGCCTTGCACCACGGTTTCACCCAGGCCGTACGAGGCGGTGATGAACACCACGTCCTCGAAGCCCGATTCGGTGTCGATGGTGAACATCACACCGGCGGCGCCGGAGTCGGAACGCACCATGCGCTGCACGCCGGCCGACAGGGCCACTTCCTCGTGGGCGAAGCCCTTATGCACGCGGTAGGAGATGGCACGGTCGTTGTACAGCGACGCGAACACATGCTTCATCGCGTCCTTGACGTTGTCGAGGCCGCGGATGTTCAGGAAGGTTTCCTGCTGGCCGGCGAACGAGGCGTCCGGCAGGTCTTCGGCAGTGGCAGACGAACGGACGGCGACCGAGATATCGGCACCGCCGGCATCGGCGACCATCTTTTCCCACGCTTCCTTGAGGTCGGCCTCAAGCTTGGCGGGGAACGGGGTATCGACGATCCATTGACGGATTTCCTTGCCGATGCGGGCAAGTTCGGTCACGTCGTCGATATCGAGTTTGGACAAGGCCGCCTGAATGCGGTCTGCCAGGCCTTCGTGTGCAAGAAACGCGCGGTAGGCTTCGGCGGTTGTGGCGAAGCCGCCCGGCACGCGTACACCGGAATTGGCAAGCTGGGAGATCATTTCGCCGAGCGAAGCGTTCTTGCCACCAACGCTTTCGACGTCGGTCATGCGCAGCTTGTCAAACCAGATTACGAAGTTCTCTGCCATCACTAAACTTCCTGTTTTGGGGATTGGGGGACGATCAGCCGGCATTCTATCCCAATCCGGCCGCGCAAGCCCAACCCATGCCGCAATGCACAACGCCTGAGTCCGTCTGAAGAATAAGCTCACGACAGAATCTGTCGCCTGTTTATAATAGCGAGGCGCTCCATCCCGGAAGAGAAACACCCTGCAAACCCCGCCCCGGCGTGATAAAACGCCTATTTTCCGGCTGTCCGCGGTGCAACCCGCCGCTCGTCGAATTGTCCTACCGAGGTGCTTTCATGCCACACCGTCGTTCCGCTTTCTTCATCTCCGATCGCACCGGCATCACCGCCGAATCGCTCGGCAACACTCTGCTCACCCAGTTCGACACGCTGGAGTTCAAGCGCGAAACCATCCCGTTCGTCGACACGGTGGAAAAGGCACAGGAAGTGGCGGCGCGCATCATGAACAGCGCCGATAGCGACCAGCACCGGCCTCTGGTGTTCTCCAGTATCGTCAATCCGGAGGTGCGCGCCGCGATCAAGGTGGACGGTGCGCTGTGCATCGACTTCTTCGAGGCCTTCATCGGCCAGATCGAGGGCGAGTTGGTACAGCGCGCCTCGCTGACCGTCGGTCGAGCGCACGGCATGATCAACGAGGAGAAGTACGATAGCCGGATCGAGGCGGTGAATTTCTCGCTGACCCACGACGACGGCGTGAAGCTGAAGGACCTCGACGAGGCCGACGTGATCCTGGTCGGCGTGTCGCGCTCGGGCAAGACGCCGACCTGCCTGTACCTGGCGCTACAGTACGGCATCCGTGCCGCCAACTACCCACTGACGCCGGAAGACCTCGATTCGCCGACGCTGCCGAAAATGCTGCTGCCGTTCCGCCACAAGCTGTTCGGCCTGACCATCGACCCGGTACGCCTGCACAATATCCGCACCGAGCGCCGCCCCGACTCCAAGTACGCCAGCATGGACAACTGCCGCTTCGAGGTGAACGAGGCCGAGTCGATGTTCCGTCAGCACGGCGTGGCGTTCATCAGCACCACGCACAAGTCGATCGAGGAGATCGCCACCAACATCCTGCATAAGGCCAACCTGAAGCGCCGCTTCTGAGAACCAGCTTACGATCTGCTGCACTCGGGTGATCCTGCGTTGAAATGAGGCTCAAAATGCTCATGGACTCCCAGTCCACTCCGCTTTTTCGCCTCATTTCGCCTTGTCTGACCCTTCGTTCGCGAGATCGTAAACAGATTCTGAGCATCGCCGACGAGCACTGCCCGCTATTGTTGGCGAAGCCGGCTTGACCGATGCCCCGACTCGGGCGCAGACTGAATCGCATGACACATGTACGCACCGCATCCCGTTTCTTCTGGTGGTGGCGCTTCAACTAGAGGCGGCACCGCGGTTGCGTATTCAAAACACCCGGAGCCTGCCGGCAAGGCGCTCCGGGTGTTTTATTTTCCCTCCCGCTCACCGGCAGGCTCTCCCCAAAACCAAGGAGACACCATGAGCGACTTTCCCGTTACCCCAAGCGACATCATCCTTACCGGCGACCGCACCACCGGTCAGCTGCACCTGGGCCACTACGTCGGCTCGCTGCGCAACCGCGTGTTGCTGCAGGACCACTGCCAGCAGTTCCTGTTGCTCGCCGACGCGCAAGCGCTCACCGACAACATGGGCAACTACCTGAAGGTGCGCGACAACGTGCTGCAGGTGGCGCTCGACTACCTGGCGGTCGGCATCGACCCGCAGAAAAGCACCATCTTCATCCAGAGCCTGGTGCCGGAGCTGTCCGAGCTGGCGTCGTACTACCTGAACCTGGTGACGGTGTCGCGACTGGAGCGCAACCCGACGATCAAGGACGAGATCAAGCAGCGCGGTTACGAGCGTGACATCCCGGCCGGCTTCCTCACTTACCCTGCCGCCCAGGCGGCCGACATCACCGCGTTCAAGGCCACCATCGTGCCGGTCGGCGCCGACCAGGTGCCGATGATCGAGCAAACCAACGAGATCGTGCGCCGTTTCAACGCCAGCGTGGACCAGGACATCCTGGTCGAAGCGCGTGCGGTGGTGCCTGAGGCTGGCGCGCGGCTGCCCGGCATAGACGGCAAGGCGAAGATGTCCAAGTCGCTCGGCAACGCGCTGGTACTGTCGGCGAGCCCCGACGAGATCAGCCAGGCGGTCAAGATGATGTACACCGACCCGAATCATCTGAAGGTCAGCGACCCGGGCCAGATCGAGGGCAATGTGGTGTTCACCTATCTTGACGCGTTCGAGCCGGACACCGCGTTGGTCGACGACCTGAAGGCGCGCTACCGCCAGGGTGGGCTCGGCGACACGGTGATCAAGAAGCAACTGGAAGAACGCCTGCAGGCACTGCTCGAGCCGATCCGCACCCGCCGCGAGGAGCTGGCGCGCGACCCGCTGGCGGTGATGGAGATCCTGAAGGCCGGCACCCGGCAGGCACGCGAAGTGGCCGCGAAGACGCTGGCCGAAGTGAAGCACGCGATGGGGCTGACATACTTCTGAGCCACCAAAAAACGGCCAACGCTCAAACAGCCCGCCGCCCGGCGGGCTTGTTTATGGCGCCGAGCCCCCGTCCTTGTGCGGCAGAAGACGCCTGCGTCGGTCGCGAAGCTTCAGTACGGGGCCGCGCCTCTCCTGGCGTGCCACTATCTCGCTGCCGAAGAGCCCCACCAGCCGCGCCACCAGCACCGCCAGATACATCTGCCCTGATACCGCCTCGAACATCACGAGACCTCGCGCCGACCGGGAGGTGGCGACGATGTCGCCAAAGCCCATCGTGGTCAGGCTGACGAAGCTGAAATACTGGGCGGAGAAGAAGTCGACCGATTGCGGACCCTGGCCGGCACTGATGAGCAGGGAGCTGGGGTCTAACTTGTCGAGCGCGAAATAGAATGCACCACAACCGATGCCGAACAACAGGTAGACGCTCAGCGCAGCGAAGATACGCTCACGGTCAACCCGGCCAGACTGCCACACCGACGGCAAGATCCGCACCACCGCCCACCAGGACAGCGTCCCCCACAACAGGTAGCCAATCTCGATCACCCGGTGGTAACCGCCGAGCCAGATGCCGAGCCAGAGCAGGCCAGCCACGCTGCCGCCCACCCAGAAGTGGTGCCCTCTCCGAACACTCAGTTCGCCGATGACCACGACCAACAGCACCAACACTAAGAAGACACCAGCGATGCGCGCCTCGATACTGTCCATCCCCAGCAGACGGACCAGCGGCGACTGCACCAAGGCTAGCAGCAACAAGACGAACAACAGCTGGTAGCGGCAGTGCTGCAAGCGATCCAAACGATCGTAGAATGTTTGCATCCGCTTTTCCTCTCCCCCGCGACAGACGCCGCCAAGGATCAGGTCGGCAGCGACACGCTAACGCTCAGCCCGTCATAGCCGACCTCGATGCCGGTCGGGCAGCGGCTGGAGAGCTCGTGGTACTCCAGACCGTGCGTCATGTGGATCAGCACTGTGCGCTTCGCGCCGATCCGCTCAGCCCACTCGAACGACTGCTCGACGCCCAGGTGCGACTTGTACGGCATGTTGCGCAGGCAATCGAGGAACAGCACTTCCAAGCCATCCAGTAGAGCGAGGCTCGTCTCCGGGATCGCTGACAAATCGGTCAGCCAGGCCACGTTGCCGACGCGCCAGCCGGCGCACGGCCAGCTGCCATGCTCGAGCGGGATCGGCGTGAACGTGACGTCGCCGAACTCAAACGGCCCGCTCACCGCTTTGGCCAACAGCACCGGCATGTCCCACTGCGGCGTGGGTGCCGACAGCGTGTAACCAAACCGTTCGGTGATGTTGTTCATCGTGAACTCGTTGCCGAACAGATGGACTGCCCCCTTCTTGACATAGCAGAACGCTCTGAGATCGTCGATGCCGTTCAGGTGGTCGGCGTGCGGGTGCGTGTAGAGCACCATGTCGACCTGGGTGATGCCTTCGCGCAGCGCCTGCTGTCGCAGGTCCGGCCCGGTATCGATCAGCACTCCCAGACCATTCACCTTCAGGTAGGCCGAGCAGCGGGTGCGGCGGTTTTTCGGGTCGGGCGAGGTGCAGGTCGGGCAGCTGCAGCCGATGGCCGGCGTGCCGGAGCTGGAGCCGCAGCCGAGTATGGTCAGGTCGACGGTTTGGGTCACTGGCAAATACCTCAAGGCTGGCCGAGCAGACGCGGCACCTTGCTGAACAGGGTATAGAAATTGTCGGTGGTCGCTTCGGCCAGCGCTTCGAACGGCATGCCGCGCAGCTCGGCGACGTGTTCGGCGACGTGGCGCACAAAGCCCGGCTCGTTCTGCTTGCCGCGAAACGGCACCGGCGCGAGATACGGCGAATCGGTCTCAACTAGGATGCGGTCGAGCGGCACCATCTTGGCGACCTCCTTCAACTCCTGCGCACTCTTGAAGGTGACGATGCCGGAAAACGAGATGTAGAAGCCCAGGTCGAGCGCGGCCTTGGCCACCTCACGGTTCTCAGTGAAGCAGTGCATCACGCCGCGTTCGGCGCCGCTCTCCTTCATGATGCGCAGCGTGTCGGCGGCCGACTCGCGGGTGTGGATGATCAGCGGCAGGCCGGTGCGGCGCGCGGCGCGGATATGCACGCGAAAGCGCTCATGCTGCCAAGCCAAATCACCCTTGCACCAGTGGTAGTCGAGACCGGTTTCGCCGATGCCGACCACCTTCGGGTGCGCGGCGTGCTCGATCAGCTCATCCTCGCTAAACTCGGCGGCGTCCTTGTCGTCCGGGTGGATGCCGACGGTAGCGTAGAGATGCGGATGCGCCTCGGCCAGCGCCAGCACCGACGGATAGTCGGAACGGGTGACACCAATCACCAGCGCGAGCTCGACGCAGTTCTCCTCCATGCGCGCCAGCACCTCGGGCAGCCGGGCGGCAAGGTCGGGAAAATTCAGATGGCAGTGCGAATCAACAAGCATGTCAGGCAGCCACCGGCGTCCGCCACGTTAGCCAGACACCGGCAAATAATGAAGTTAAAAGGTGTGCCGGCTGGCGGTCAACAAACTGCCATACCGGCCTTCGATGCGGCGCGGCGCCCGGCCGACTCGCTGAATAGGAACCCGGCGCCCTACACACGGTTATCGCCGGTACGCTCCTTGGATCAGCAATAGGAAGACATCGTGGCCGAGCCGCAGTTCACGCCGCGTCGGCATTGCTCCCGTTCAGCCGGCGCGGCGCGCGGCAAACAGCTTGAGATAGTCCATCAGCAGCGCCTCGAGTTGCAGGCGCACGTTCAGCGTGTGGTGACCGAATGGGATCAGTGCCAGCACCCGGTCGTAACAGGCCAAGAGCGCTGCGGGATCAACCCGCTCGGCCAGGCCCGACAGCACCGCCTGCTGATCCGGATAATAGCGGATATGACCGGCGAGTCTCAAACCAGCCAGATCGCTCAGCCACTTGGCCAGCCAGGACAACGGCAGCGCTAGCGGCTGCTTTTGCTTATCGACCTGCTCGGCGATCGACAACGCCGCAGCCAGACTCGGCGTGGCAAGGGCGGCAACGAAGTCGCGGCGCAATGCCGCTTCGGCCGGGTCGTGCTCGAACAGCGGGCTACCGCCATGCAGCGCCAGCTCGGCCTCGGCATTGGCAACGCCCTGCTCGTCCAGCCAGGCGAGCGCGGTGTCGCGATCCGGGGCGGTGAGCGGAAACTGCCGGCAGCGGCTCTTGATGGTCGGCAACAGCCGCGCGTGCGCGTGGCTCACCAGCAGGAACAGCACATTGGCCGGTGGCTCCTCGAGGATCTTCAACAGCGCATTGGCCGCCTGCAGGTTCATCGCTTCGGCCGGGTCGACCAGCACCACGCGGCGGCCGCCGCGGTGGGCGGTCAGGTGGGCGAAGTCGATCACTTCGCGCACCGCCTCGACCTTGATCTGCGGCAGCTTGCGGGTGGGCCCCTTGGCCTCGCCCTCCTCCTCGCCGTCCGGGCTCAAGAGTCGGAAGTCCGGGTGGCTGCCTGCGTCGAGCCAATGGCAAGCCTGGCAATGGCCGCAGGCATCCTGCTCGGACGTCGGCGACTCGCACAACAGTGCGCGTGCCACCGACTCGGCGAAGGCACGCTTGCCGATGCCGGCCGGGCCGGTAAACAGCCAGGCATTCGGTAGCTGGCCAAACTCGCGGCGGATCTGCTGCCAGGCGTCGGCCTGCCAGGGCAGCCGGCTCATGCACGCTCCTTCAGCGCGGCCAGATGGGTGGCGATGTCGCGCTGGATAGAGGCGATGTCGCGGCTGGCGTCGATCACCGCGAAGCGCGCCGGCTCGGCGGCGGCACGTGCGAGGTAGGCCGCGCGCACCCGCTCGTGAAAGTCGGCCGCCTCCTGCTCGAAGCGGTCGAGGGTGCGGCTGGCAGCCATGCGCGCCTGTGATACCGAGAGGGGTACGTCGAGCAGCAAGGTCAGGTCCGGCTGCAGCCCCTGCTGCACCCAGTCTTCGAGCACACGGATGCGCTCGGCCGCCACGCCGCGTCCTCCGCCCTGGTAGGCGAAGGTCGCGTCGGTGAAGCGGTCGGACACCAGCCAGCGGCCAGCGGCCAGCGCCGGCTCGATCACCCGGGCGATATGCTCCATCCGCCCCGCGAACATCAACAGCGTCTCGGTGTCGAGCGTCGCCTCGGTATCGACGTCGAGCAGCAGCTCGCGCAGTTTCTCGCCCAGCGGCGTGCCGCCCGGCTCACGGGTGAACACGGTCTCGATGCGCCGTTCGGCCAGCCAGTCGCGGATGAACGCAAGGTGTGTGCTCTTGCCGGCGCCGTCCAGCCCTTCCAGCGTGATGAAACGTCCACGGGCCATCTCAGCCGCCTTTCTTCAGAATGTATTTGCGTACCGCCGCGTTGTGCTCGTCGAGCGTCTCCGAGAACTGGGAGGAGCCGTCACCGCGCGCGACAAAGTACAGCGCGCGGGTATCGGCCGGATGGGCGGCTGCTTCCAGCGCGGCGCGGCCCGGCAGCGCGATCGGTGTCGGCGTCAGGCCGCTGCGGGTATAGGTGTTGTACGGGGTGTCGCGGCGCAGATCGGCGCGGCTGATGTTGCCGTGATAGGCGGCGCCCATGCCGTAGATCACCGACGGGTCAGTCTGCAGACGCATGCCGATGTTCAGGCGGTTGGCGAACACCGCGGCGACGCTCGGCCGGTCTGCTTCGTGCGAGGTCTCCTTCTCGACCAGGCTCGCCATTGTCAATAGCTCGTAGGGACTGCGGTACGGCAGGTTGACGCTTCGCTGCGCCCAGGCGCTACCCAGCTGCTGCTGCATGGTGCGGTAGGCACGCCGGTACAGGTCGAGGTCGCTCGAACCGGGCACGAAGAAATAGGTGCTGGGGAAAAACAGCCCTTCAGCGCGCGGTTCTGGCGCGCCGATCGAGACAAGCAATGCCTCCTCGGTCAGGCCACGGGTGTCATGCTTCAGGTCCGGCTCGCGGTCGATCACGGCACGGAACTGGCGGAAGCTCCACCCCTCGAGCACCGTCACGCTGGCCTGGTCCGGATTGCCCTCGGCGAAGCGCTTGAGCAGCTGCCACATCGCCACCGGCGAGCTGATCTCGTAGAGGCCAGCCTTGATCTTGCGATCGGTACCGCCGACCCGCGCCAGCGCGATCATCACCCAACGGTTGCGGATCAGGCCGTCCTTTTCCAGCATGTACGCAACCTGGCGCAGCGTGCGGTTCGGCCCCACGATCACGTTGTACGGCGACTGCGGCAACGGCACCGGTACCGCCACCACCCAGGCCAGCCACAAGGCGGCGGCAGCCAAGAGCACGGCGATCAGACGGACAAAAAGTTTAAGCATGCAATTCAGAACTCAAGGACGCCACGGCCTTGGGCCGACGCTTGGCAAAGCCGGCATGATACCTTGCGCTTCGCCCATCGCGAAGCCGGCGGCCGTTCAGCAGCCGGCGCCCGGCGTCGGCACGCAGGCACCATCCGGGGGCTGCGGTGTACAGTCGATGCCATAACGCGCGATCAAGGCTTCCAGTTCGGTCCGTTCCAGTGCCAGATCGCCTTCTGGCAGTTGCAGCGCCAGCGCCCCCCGCCCGGCCTGGAAGTCCGCCAGCGCGGCCTCGCCGGCCGGCCGGCCCTGCTCGTCGACCAGACATTCGGCCAACGTTGCCCAGTCCCGGTCATCGAGCCGCGCCAGCTCGCCTGCCATCTCCAGGTACAGATCGCCGTCGTCGCTCAGGAAAGCGGCACGCGGCACCGCCTCTTCGCACGGCGGCGTCAGCGACCAGCCGACCGGCGCATGGCGCGCCACGAACGGTGCGGCGTCGAGCTCGACATAGACCTTTTGCGGGCCATTCTGTACGTAGTAGCGGCCCAGCCCATCGCGCGCGTAGTTGCGCTGCAGGAAATCGAGCAGGCCGGCGTGCTCGACCCGCGTACCGTCCAGCCACCACTGGCCGCGCGCGTCGAGGCGCAGCCAGCCATACACCGCAGGCACGTTCGGCCACTTGGCCATCGCCGCCAACACCATCGCATCCATCACACTCTCCTTAGGCCCGGCTTGACGATTAAAAGGCCACTGCCGCCGAAAGTCAGTATGTGCGGCCGACACCATCGCGGCACAACCCTGCCGCTGGACAACACGACAAACCCGTCAGGCAGCTCTTAGAACCTGTTTACGATCTCGCGAACGAAGGGTCAGCCAAGGCGAAATGACGGGAAAAAGCGGAATGTACATGGAGTACATGAGCATTTTGAGCGGCATTTCAACGCAGGATCACCCGAGTGCAGCAGATCGTAAACAGGTTCTTAACCCGCACGCAATACCGTCGACGGAGGCGTCTTCACCACCATCCTCACCAGCGGCCAGCCAGACAGTGTCACCACCAGCAAGCCGGCACCCATGCCCATCAGCGGCAGCCACGGATTGACCACCATCGGCAGATTGAACAATTGGGTCGCCGCGACGGCACCGAGCGCCATCGCGCCGCTGCCGGCCATGAGCCCAGCGAGTGCGCCGAGCCAAGCGAGCTCCGACAGGACCACCCCGCGCACCTGCTGGCGCGAGGCGCCTAATGCGCGCATCAAGCCAGCGTCGAATAGCCGCTCGTCTCGGGTCGCCGACAGCGCCGCCCACAGCACCAACAGGCCCGCCGCCAAGGCCAGCGCAAACATCGCCTCGACCGCGCGCGCCAACCTATCGACTACCGCGCGCACCTCGTCGATGATCGCGGTCACATCGATCACTGTCAGGTTGGGAAAGCGTTGCACCAGCGCGTTGACAGCGTCTTCGTTGTCTGGTGGCAGATGGAAGCTGGTGATGTAGCTCGCTGGCTGATCAGCGAGCCAGCTGCTCGGTGCGATCACGAAGAAGTTCACCCGAAAACTGTCCCAGTCCACCTCGCGCAGACTGGTCACCCGCGCCTCGTACGGGATACCGCCGATGTCGAAGGTCAGCACGTCGCCGAGCTTGATACCGAGCGTCTTCGCCAGCCCCTTCTCGACCGAGAACTGCGGCTTGGCACGCTTGGCCGGCCACCAGGCGCCGCTGCTCAGACGATTGCCCCCCGGCAGCACATCGCTCCACGACAAGTTGAACTCGCGCTCGGCCAACCTTCTGGCCTGCTCCGACTCGTAGCGGCTAGGCCGCACCGTATTGCCATTGATCTCGGTCAGCCGCGCCCGCACCATCGGCGAGAGCACCGGCGACGTCAGCCCGGCCTGCGCCAACTGGTCGATCACACCATCGCGCTGCGGCGGCTGGATATTGATCACGAAGCGGTTCGGCGCGTCGGGAGGGACGCTATGCTGCCAGGCACCGATCAGGTCGGCGCGCACCACGGTCAGCGTCAACAGCGCCATCAGTCCGACCGACAGCGCCACGATCTGGATCATCGCCAGCCAGGGCCGGCGCGCCAGGCTTGCCACACCGTGGCGCCAGCCAACGCGCCCCCCGGCGGGTAGTTGCCGTGCGCCCCACACCACGGCGCCGGCGATCATCCCGACCGACGCCAGGAACGCAGCCAGGACGCCGAGCCAGACCGCGGCGAGCCGGGCATCGCCGACCTGCCAGGCGGTCAGGCCGAGCAACGCCGCCACCGCCATCAGCGGAACGGCGACGCCCTGCCGGGTCGGCGGCAGCTCGACGCGCAGCACCGCCAGCGCCGGCACTTTGCGGATCGCCGCAAGCGGCGGAAGCGCCAGTCCAGCCAGCAACACCAGCGCCGAGCCTGGCCCCATCACCCACGCGTACCAGCCTGGCGCTGGCAGGTTGCCGCCGATCAGGCCACTGACCAGCTTCATCAGCAACTGCTGCACCGCGTAGCCGGCCACCGTGCCGATCACCCCGGCTACCAGCCCGATCAACAGAAAGATCGCAGCGAACAGCCACCACACCTCGCCGGCGGTCAGCCCCAGGCTGCGCAGCACCGCCACAGGCTGCCAGTGGCGCGCGAGATAGCGGCGCACAGCCAGCGCCACCGCGGCAGCGGCCAGCGCCACTGTCAGCATCGCCGTCAGGCCGAGGAAGCGTCGCGCCCGCTCCAGCGCGCTCTTGATCTCGGGACGCGCATCCTCGACATTTTCCAGCCGGGTGCCACGGGTCAGGCGCGGCGCAAGCCAGCCGCGCATCTCCCCGACGCGGTCCGGCTCGCCCGCCAGCATCAGCCGCCATCGGATCCGGCTGCCCTCCTGCACCAGGCCAGTGGCCGGCAGTTCGGCGAGATTGAACATCAGACGCGGCACGAAGTTGTACAGGTCGAGCGTGGCGTCCGGCTCACGCACGATCTCGCCGGCGAGGGTCAGCCTCTGTGTACCGGCCTGCACCGTGTCGCCGAGCTTGAGCTTCAGCCGGCCGATCAGCCGCGTATCGGCCCATGCCTCGCCCGGAGCCGGGTGCAACCGCCCGCTGACGAGCGAGCCGTCGGCACGGCGTATCGTCACCGAGCCGCGCAGGGGGTAACCGTTCGACACCGCCTTGAACGTCGCCAGCTGCGCCTGCCCGCCTGCGGACACCATCGACGGGAAGGTGGCGCTGTCGGCCGTCGCCAGCTGCAAGCGAGCCGCCTGCTGGCGCACACCCGAGTCGGCGGGCACCCCGCCGCTGTACACCAGGTCGGCGGCCAGCAGCTGGCTCGCCTGCAGCGTCAGCGAGCGTTCGATCCGGTCGGAGAAGAACGCCACGCTCGCCATTGCTACCACCGCGACCACCAGCGCCAGCGCAAGCACGGTCAGCTCGCCGGCAACCAGCTCGCGGCGAGCGAAGCGCCAGGCGAATACCAGTCGTTGCCAGGCCATCATCGCCCGGCTCCGGAAAGCTTGCCGTCGATCAGGCGGTAGATCGCATCGCATCGACTGGCGAGCTCGGTGTCGTGGGTAACCAGCACCAACGCGGTACCCTCCTCCTCGTTCAACTTGAACAGCAGGTCGATGATCTGCCGGCCGGTCGTCGGATCGAGGTTGCCGGTCGGCTCGTCGGCGAACAAGAGCTTGGGCTGGATCACGAACGCGCGCGCCAACGCCACACGCTGCTGCTCCCCGCCGGACAGGTGTTTGGGATAGTGCTTCAGGCGGTGACCGAGGCCGACCCGCTCGAGCATGCTGCGCGCCGCATCACGCGCATCGCGCCGGCCGGCAAGCTCCAGTGGCAGCATCACGTTCTCGAGCGCGGTCAACTGCGGCATCAACTGGAAGTTCTGGAAGACGAAGCCGATCTTGTCCCGGCGCAGCACCGCGCGCTCGTCTTCTGAGAGACCGGACAGACGGTGACCGAACAGCGCGATCTCGCCCTGGCTCGGGTAGTCGAGCCCGGCCAGCAGCGACAGCAACGTCGACTTGCCTGAACCGGAGGCACCGACGATCGCCACGCTCTCGCCCTCGAACAGGGACAGCGTGGCACTTCGCAGGATGGTGAGAGTCTCACCGTTGAAACTGACTTGCTTGCCAAGTTCGCTCGCCGCGAGAATGGCAGCAGACGATAAGGGAGTCGACATGTTCAAGGCGCTTCGCATCCTCTTGTTATGGTGTCTGGCCCTGCCGGTACCGGCCGCCACCTTGCTGGTATTCGGCGACAGCCTGTCGGCCGGCTACGGTCTGTCGCCAGACCAGGGCTGGGTTAGTCTGCTGCAACGACAGCTGGGCGATGCTCACCGCATCGTCAACGCCAGCCAGTCGGGCGAAACCACCGCCGGTGGCGCCAGCCGCTTGCCAAAGGTGCTCAAGGTGCACAAGCCGCAGGTGGTGATCCTCGAACTCGGCGGCAACGACGGGCTGCGCGGACTGCCGCTCGCGGAGATGCAGGCCAATCTCGACACGATGATCCGTGCCAGCAAAGCCGCCGGTGCCCGCGTCTTGCTGGTCGGCATGGCCTTGCCCCCTAACTATGGCCGCCCTTACACCGATCAGTTCCACGCAGTGTACGACACCCTCGCTCGCCAGCACCGCACCGGCTATGTGCCGCTGTTGATCGCCGGCTTCGCAACCGACCGTAGCCGCTTCCAGGCCGACGGCATCCATCCGGTCGCCGCCGCCCAAGCACAGATGATGCAAACGGTCTACCGCCAGCTGCGCCCCTTACTGAAAAGCTAGCAGAATTCCCACGCCAAGCCCCTCCCGCCCGCTGTATTGAACTCCCTGCCTTCAAACGCTATGAATGAAGACGCGGTGAGCATCCGCGCAACCAGCCGTTATGTAAGGGCTCACATATTGCACAAATATCTTAATATAAAGATAATTCCGAAACCATAATATGCCAACAAAGGATATACCAATGAGAACCTCAGCCCGCAACCAGTTCAACGGCGTCATTTCCAACCTGCGCCAAGGTGCCGTCAACGACGAAGTCGAGGTAACGCTGGCTGGCGGCTCCAAGCTCGCCGCCGTAGTCACCCGCGACAGCAGCCAGTCGCTGAATCTCGCTGTGGGCAAGGACGTGGTTGCACTGGTGAAGGCGCCATGGATCGTGCTCGCCACCGGCGCCGACGATCTGCAGTTCTCGGCCCGCAACCAGTTCACCGGCACCGTCAGCGCCGTGATCAAGGGCGCAGTCAATAGCGAGGTGTTGCTCGCCCTCGACGGCGGCTTGCCCCTCGCCGCCGTGATCACCAACGACAGCGTCGCCGACCTGGAGCTGGCTGCCGGCAAGAAAGCCACCGCGCTGTTCAAGGCATCGAGCGTGATCCTGGCCGTCAAAAAGTAAGCGCCATTGTCCGGCGACGCGAAGCGTTCCGGCCGACCGAACCGGCATGAAAAAACCCCGCTGCACGCAGCGGGGTTTTTCGTTGGCGCGTAACCGGAAACCGGATTACAGGCTCTGGGCGTTTTCGGCCAGGTAGGAAGCCACGCCGGCGGCATCGGCCTTCATGCCCTTCTTGCCCTTGTTCCAGCCAGCTGGGCACACTTCGCCGTTCTCTTCGGTGAACTGCAGAGCGTCGATCATGCGGATCATTTCGTCGATGTTACGGCCCAGCGGCAGGTTGTTCACCACCTGGTGCTGCACCACACCCGACTTGTCGATCAGGAACGAGCCGCGGAACGCCACGCCGCCTTCCGACTCAACGTCGTAGGCCTTGGCGATGTCGTGCTGGATGTCGGCGACCAGGCTGTAGCCCACTTGGCCGATACCGCCCTTTTCCACCGGGGTGTTGCGCCATGCGGCGTGGGTGAAGTGGCTGTCGATCGACACACCGATCACTTCCACATTGCGCTTCTTGAACTCTTCCAGGCGGTTGTCGAAAGCGATCAGCTCGGACGGGCACACGAAGGTGAAGTCCAGCGGGTAGAAGAACACCACGGCATACTTGCCTTCGGTTTCCTTCTTGAAGCTGAAGTTTTCGACGATCTCGCCGTTGCCTTTCACGGCAGCGAAGGTTTTGTCATCGGCGAAGAACGGGGCTTGCTTGCCTACGAGTACGGCCATGGGGTGCTCCTAGAATAATGCGTTTCACAGACAGCCGGTCGCCAAGAGGCACCAGCGCAGATATCGCCGAGGTTATAAAACAGAACGCCCCGGCGCGACCAATTGGAAATCCATATAGCAACGATTGAAGCCCGCTATGCGGACGGCACGTCGCCTTTGTCACAATGCGGGCGGAGTGGCGCATTTCAAGCGCTCGGGCAGGGACTTGTCCAGACAGCCATAAAAAACGGGCAACCAGTGGTTGCCCGTCATTTCTGTCGCAACTGATGACAATCAGTTGGCGGTCTCGGCCTTCTGGCGCAGGCGCAGGTTCAGTTCGCGCAGCTGCTTCTCGTCCACCGCGTTCGGCGCGTTGGTCAACAGGCACTGGGCGCGCTGGGTCTTCGGGAAGGCGATCACATCGCGGATCGACTCGGCACCGGCCATCAGCGTCACCAGGCGGTCCAGACCGAACGCCAGGCCGCCGTGCGGCGGCGCGCCGAACTTCAGGTTGTCGAGCAGGAAGCCGAACTTGTTCTGCTGCTCTTCCGGGCTGATGTTCAGCGCGGCGAACACCTTCTCCTGCACGTCGGCGCGATGGATACGCACCGAGCCGCCGCCGATTTCCCAGCCGTTCAGCACCATGTCGTAGGCGCGCGCCAGGCACTCACCCGGGCTGTTTTCCATCAGGTCCTCATGGCCCGGCTTCGGCGAGGTGAACGGATGGTGGCAAGCGGTCCAGCGGTCGTCGTCCTCGTCGTATTCGAACATCGGGAAGTCGACCACCCACAGCGGTTTCCATTCCTTGACGAAGTAACCGCCGGCCTCGCCCTTTTCATGGCCGATCTTGATGCGCAGCGCACCCATCGCCTCGTTGACGACTTTTGCCTTGTCGGCGCCGAAGAAGATGATGTCGCCGTCTTCGGCTTCGGTGCTGGCGATGATCTCGGTCAGCGCGTTCACCGACAGGAACTTCACGATCGGCGACTGCAGGCCGCTCGATTCGTCGTTGGTGATCTTGGTCTTGTCGTTGACCTTGATGTAAGCGAGACCCTTGGCGCCGTAGATGCCGACGAACTGGGTGTACTCGTCGATTTCCTTACGGCTGAAGGCGGCACCGCCCGGTACGCGCAGCGCGACGACGCGGCCATTCGGCAGGTCGGCGGCACCGCGGAATACCTTGAACTCCTCGGTCTGCATCAGCGCGGTCAGTTCGGTGAACTTGAGCGACACGCGCAGGTCCGGCTTGTCCGAGCCGTAGTAGAACATCGCGTCGTTGTACGCCATGCGCGGGAAGTCGCCCAGCTCCACACCCATCACGTCGCGGAAAATCTCGCGCGCCATGCCTTCGGTGATGTCCATGATCTCGTCCTCGTTCAGGAACGAGGTTTCCAAGTCGATCTGGGTGAATTCCGGCTGGCGGTCAGCGCGCAGGTCTTCGTCGCGGAAGCACTTGGTGATCTGGTAGTAGCGATCGAAACCCGCCACCATCAACAGCTGCTTGAACAGCTGCGGCGATTGCGGCAGCGCGAAGAACTCGCCCGGGTGCACGCGGGACGGCACCAGGTAGTCGCGCGCGCCTTCCGGGGTCGAGCGGGTCAGCATCGGGGTTTCGATGTCGATGAAGCCCTGCTTGTCCAGATAATGGCGCACACCCATCGCCACGCGGTAGCGCAGGCGCAGGTTCTTCTGCATCTGCGGGCGGCGCAGGTCGATCACGCGATGGGTCAGGCGAACGTTTTCCGACAGGTTCTCATCGTCGATCTGGAACGGCGGAGTGGCCGCAACGTTGAGAATCTCGATCTGCTTGCCGAGGATCTCGATCGCGCCGGAGGTCAAGTTGGCGTTGGCCGTGCCTTCGGGACGAGCGCGCACCAGGCCGGTGATCGACACCACGTATTCGCCGCGGCAGCTATCGGCGGTCGCAAAGGCTTCCGGGGTATCCGGGTCGAACACCACCTGCACCAGGCCTTCGCGGTCGCGCAGGTCGATGAAGATCACCCCGCCGTGGTCGCGGCGGCGGTGCACCCAGCCCTTCACCGTGACGGTCTGGCCGAGGTATTTGGTGTCAATGAGTCCGCTGTAGTCGGTTCGCATGATGTTCTGCTGTATGGAAGTTTCAAATAGAGTCGGATGGGGCTGGCAACAGCTTAGCCGGCTTTCGGAGCCGGAGCCACCATGCCCATCGAGATCGCGTATTTCAGGGCCTCGTCGACGCTCATATTGAGCGGCTTGGTGTCAGCCTTGGCGACCATCACGAAATAGCCCGAGGTCGGGTTCGGAATGGTCGGAACGTAGACGCCGATATAGCCGTCGCCCAGTTCCGAATTGACCGCATGCGGCAAGGGGCCGGTCTGGAAGGCGACGGTCCACATGCCCTGATGCGGAAACTGCACCAGAATCGGCGTCTTGAACGCCTGGCCGTTGTCCGATAGCAGGGTGTCGCTGACCTGCTTGACGCTGCTGTAGATGGTCTTGACCACCGGGATGCGCGACAGCAGGCCATCCCACAGGTCGATCAGCCGCTGGCCGAGCACGTTGGCCGTCAGCATGCCGGTACCGAGCAGGATCAGCACCGCAAGCAGCACGCCCAAGCCCGGGATGTTGAAGCCAAACAGCGCCTCCGGCCGCAGGCTGCGCGGCACCAAGTTCAGCGTCTGGTCGAGCGTACCGACGATCAGGTTCAACACCCAGAAGGTCACCGCCACCGGCAGCCACAACAGCAGGCCGGTGACAAGGTACCCCTTCAGCGTCATCTTGATTTGGGTCATATCAGTGGCTATGGCCGCAGTTACCGCTACCGCAGGACGGAGCGCTGCCGCCACTGTTCTTGAAATCGGTCGCGTACCAGCCCGAGCCCTTCAGCTGGAAACCGGCGGCGGTCACACATTTCTTGTAATCGGCGCTGCCGCAAGCCGGGCAGGCGGCAATCGGCGCATCGCTCATCTTCTGCAGGTGTTCCTTGTTCACGCCGCAGGCATCGCAGTGGTATTCGTAAATCGGCATGGCACTCTCCGGTCGTCAACATGGCTATACGCCAAGACAGATAGGGTCGAAAGCGCGGCGGGTCAAGCCCACATCGCAAACTCGCGATTATAGCCGACGCAGCCGTCGCACCAAAAGCGTTGCAGCTTTCTCGCCACAGCGCAGGCCCGACTGGTCGTGCGGTGCAACAGAGGCAGGATATTATTCATTAGGAATAATCGGTGCCGCCCCTGCTGCACTGGACCAACCTGGAGAGCTCGTATGACCCAGCACCTGCCCCTGGCCGGCAAGAAAGGCCTGATAGTCGGCATCGCCAACCAGCACAGTATCGCCTACGGCTGCGCGCGCACCATACGGCAACTCGGTGCCGAGCTGGCGATCACCTACCTGAACAGCAAGGCTGAGCCGCACGTGCGGCCGTTGGCCGAAGAACTCGACGCCACACTGACGCTGCCGCTCGACGTCGAACAGCCCGGCCAGCTCGACAGGGTGTTCGCCGCGATTCGCGAACAGTGGGGTGGACTCGACTTCGTGATTCATTCGATCGCGTACTGTCCAATGGAAGATCTGCACGGTCGCGTCACCGACTGCTCGCTCTCCGGTTTCAGCCAAGCGATGCGGGTATCGTGTTATTCGTTCATCGAAATGGCCCGCCTGGCCGAGCCACTGATGCCCAACGGCGGGACGCTGGTGACGATGAGCTACCACGGCGCAGAGAAGGTGGTCGAACACTACAACATCATGGGGCCGGTCAAGGCGGCGCTGGAGAGCACCGCCCGCTATCTCGCCAGCGAACTAGGCAACCAGGGCATCCGCGTGCACGCGGTGTCGCCCGGCCCGCTGAAGACCCGCGCCGCCAGCGGCATCGCCCACTTCGACAAGCTGATCGACGACGCGATCGAACGCGCGCCGCAGAACCGGCTGGTCGACATCGACGACGTCGGCCAGACCGTCGCCTTCCTGGTGTCGGATGCGGCGCGTGCGCTGACGGGCGAAACGCTGTATGTCGACGGCGGTTTCCACATCATGGCCTGAGCCCCGCCGGCCCCGGCCACGGGGCGCGGCCTGCCCCGACACCGCCAGACCTGGAGCCAGCGCAAGCGCCCCGGTACGGTTCCCGCCCCCTTCGGTCAACCTTTTCCGGAGTTATCCGAATGACCCGCGACGACCACGCGTTTTCCGACTTCATCACCGCCGCCACCGAGCTCGGCCCCCTGCCCTTGGCGGTGGCCCACCCCGCCAGCCGCGAATCGCTGCTGGGCGCAATCGAGGCCGCCGAACGCGGCATCGCCACCCCGATCCTGATCGCGCCGAAGGCCAAGCTCGCTCGCCTTGGCGACGAGCTGGAACTGGATCTCTCCCGCTACGAATGCATCGACGTGCCGCACAGCCATGCCGCCGCCGAGCGCGCAGTCGAGCTGGTTCGCGGTGGTTACGCCGACCTCTTGATGAAGGGAAGCCTGCACACCGACGAGTTTATGGAAGCGGTGCTCGACAAAACCGCCGGCATCCGCACCGACCGTCGGCTGTCGCATGTGTTCATCATGAAGGTGGAAAGCTACCCGCGTTACCTGTTCATCACCGATGCGGCGATCAATATCGCGCCGGACCTGGCCACCAAGCAGGACATCGCGCAGAACGCCATCGACCTGACCCACTCGCTCGGCATCAATCGGCCGAAGGTCGCCATCCTCGCCGCGGTCGAGACGGTCAACCCGAAGATGCCATCGACGCTGGATGCCGCCGCGCTGTGCAAGATGGCCGACCGGGGCCAGATCCGCGGGGCGGTGCTGGACGGCCCACTCGCGTTCGACAATGCGATCTCGCGCGAAGCGGCCGCCACCAAAGGCATCGTCTCCCCCGTCGCCGGAGACCCGGACATCCTGCTGGTACCCGACCTGGAGGCGGGCAATATGCTCGCCAAGCAGCTCAGCTACCTCGCCGCCGCCGCAACAGCCGGCGTCGTGATGGGCGCCAAGGTGCCGATCGTGCTGACCAGCCGTGCCGAGGATGCCAACGGTCGGCTCGCCTCCGCGGCGATCGCCGCGCTGTTGGCGCACCGCCGGCGCCGCCAGGAGCTCGCGCCATGAGCTCGGCGCTGTTCACCCTCAACGCCGGCTCCAGCACGCTGAAGTTCGCCGCGTTCAGCCCGGACGGCCATGAGCGGCTGCTGTCGGGGCAGATCGACCACTACGGTGCCGAGCGCGCCAATCTGCAACTCAGAGCATCGTCCGACAGCACCCCATACGAACGCTGCCTGACCGGCGCCGGCTGCGCCGACCAGCTCGCCGCCGCGCTCGCGACACTGGCCGAACACGGGCTACAACCGCTCGCAGTCGCGCATCGCATCGTACACGGCGGCAGCCGTTTCACCCGACCGATTCTGCTCGATGGCGAGAACCGTGCCGCACTCGCCGAGCTGGTACCGCTCGCGCCTCTGCATCAGCCGGTCGGCTTGGCGGCGATAGACACGATCGAAGCGATCGCCCCGGCGCTGCCGCAGATCGCCTGCTTCGACACCGCCTTCCACGCCGGCATGCCCGAGCTGGCGCAGCGTTTCGCGGTCGCTCGCCATTGGCACGACAAGGGCGTGCGGCGCTACGGTTTTCACGGTCTGTCGTACGCCGCGATCGCCCGGCGACTGCCGGAGCTCGAACTCGATGACAAGCGCGTGGTGGTATGCCACCTCGGCAGCGGCGCCAGCGCCTGCGCTCTGCTGGCCGGACAAAGCGTCGCCAGCAGCATGGGGTTCTCGGCACTCGACGGCCTGATGATGGGCACCCGCCCCGGCACGCTCGACGCCGAGGTGGTGCTGTACTGGCAGGAGCACGCCGGGCTCTCCATCGGCGAGGTGCGCGACGAGCTGTACAAGCGCTCCGGCCTCTTGGGTGTGTCGGAGCTATCGGCAGACATCCGCACCCTGCTCGCCAGCCACGCCCCGGCCGCGCACGAGGCGGTCGCGCTGTTCTGCTACCGGGTCGCCACCGAGGTCGGCCGGCTGGCCGCGGCGATGCAGGGTCTCGATGCAGTGGTGTTCACCGCTGGTATCGGCGAGCATGCCCCGTCGGTGCGCGCCGCGATCCTGCACCAGCTCGGCTGGCTCGGCTTCCGTCTCGACGAAGCCGCCAACGATGCCAACGCCACCCGCATCAGCCAGATTGGCAGCACACGCTCGGCATGGGTGATCCCGACCGACGAGGAAGGCGAAATAGCCCGGCTCGCCACCGCCGTGTTGGCAAAGCCGGCAGCCGCCTAAGCACTGCACCGGCCCCCTCCGTTCGATTAAGCTTTGGCAGCATCAACGACAAAGCCCCGCCTAGGCGGGGCTTTGTTCATACAAGGCAAGACTCAGGCCGCGGTAGCTCGCAGCCCCAGTGGCAGAGAGAAGGTGGTTCTCTCTTCCACGCCCGGCAACTCCGTGACCGCCTCGGCACCGAAGCTCTGGATGCGCTCGATCACCGCTTGCACCAGCACTTCGGGCGCCGACGCGCCGGCGGTGACGCCGACCCGCTGCTTACCGTCGAACCAGTCCGGATCGAGCAGATCGGCATTGTCGACCATATAGGCATCGATGCCCCTCAACGCCGCCACCTCGCGCAGGCGATTGGAGTTGGAGCTGTTCGGCGAGCCGACCACCACGACGATGTCGCAGTCGTCCGACAGCGCCTTCACCGCGTCCTGGCGGTTCTGCGTTGCATAGCAGATGTCATCCTTCTTCGGCCCGTGGATGGCCGGGAAACGCGCGCGCAGCGCGTCGACGATCTCCCGGGTCTCGTCGACCGACAGAGTGGTCTGGCTGACGTAGGCGAGTTTGGCCGGATCGTTGACCTTCAGCGTCGCCACGTCGGCGACGTTCTCGACCAGGTACATGCCGCCATTGGCCTGCCCCATCGTGCCCTCCACCTCCGGGTGACCGGCGTGGCCGATCATCACGATCTCGAGCCCTGCCTCGCGCATCTTCTTCACCTCGATATGCACCTTGGTGACCAGCGGACAGGTGGCATCGAACACATTCAACCCACGCTCCTCAGCCTGCTTGCGCACCGACAGCGGCACGCCGTGCGCCGAGTAGATCAGCGTCGCGCCGACAGGCACGTCGGCGAGGTCCTCGATGAAGATCGCGCCCTTCTGGCGCAGGTTTTCCACCACGAAGCGGTTGTGCACCACTTCATGGCGAACGTAGATCGGCGCACCGAACAGCTCCAGCGCACGCTCGACGATGGCAATCGCCCGGTCGACACCGGCGCAGAAACCGCGCGGGTTGGCGAGCAGGATGGTCTTCGTCATGTTACTTCCTAATCATGCGGACCGGGCCGACCGGTTCGGTCGACCCCGTCGGGGTTTAAAGCGCTGGCTTACGGAAACTGTCCAGTACCATCAACGCCGCGCCGACGCAGATGAACGAATCGGCCAGGTTGAACGCCGGGTAGTACCAGGCGTCGTAGTAATGGATCTGGATGAAGTCGATCACGTGACCGTGGATGATCCGGTCAATCACGTTGCCGAGCGCACCGCCAATGATAAAACTGGCGGCCACATTCATCAGGCAGGAAAAGCGTCCCTTCACAATGTTCCAGCCGAGCCAGCCGGACACGCCGAACGCCAGCACGGTGAACAGGTGCTTCTGCCAGCCACCGGCATCGGCGAGGAAGCTGAACGCGGCACCCGGATTGTAGAGCAGCGTGAAGTTGAACACACCCGGGATCACTTCACGCACTTCACCGTACTGATAGTTGCCATTGAAGTACACCTTGCTCAACTGGTCGAGCACGATGATGGCCAGCGCCAGAGCGAACCACTTGATCGCGCTGCTACTGTGGCGGTCGGGCAGCGTCATAGCATTGACCTCAGGCATGCTCACGCACCTCGCCGGCGCCGTCGAGATTGCTCACGCAACGACCGCAGACGCTGCCGTGGCCGGCATGACTGCCGACATCGGCACGGTAGTGCCAGCAGCGATCGCACTTGGCATGCACGCTCGGGGTGACCTTGATGCGGGTATCGGCACCCTCCTTGACTTTGGCATGCGACACGATCAGCACGTACTTGAGGTCGCCGTCCAGGCTCTGCAGGTGCTGGTACAACTCGCCCGACACCTCGATGTCGAGTTCGGCCTGTAGCGAGGAGCCGAGCTTGTCGGCGGCACGCAGCGACTCGATTTCCTTGTTCGCCTGCGCACGGAACTCGCGAATTGCGCTCCACTTGTCGGCCAGCTCCTGCTCGGCTTCGGCGAGGCCCTGCGGGAATTCATGCAGGGTGTGGAACAGCACACTCTCCTCGTCACTGCCGGTCAGCACTTCCCACGCCTCCTCGCCGGTAAAGCACAGGATCGGCGAGATCAGCAGCAGCAAGCTGCGAGTGATGTGGTACAGCGCGGTCTGCGCCGAACGACGCGCGTGGCTGTCAGCCTTGGTAGTGTAGAGGCGGTCCTTGATCACGTCCAGGTAGAACGCACCGAGGTCCTCCGAGCAGAAATTGACGATCTCCTGCACCGCGTGGTGGAAGGCGTAGCGCGGGTACAGATCGCCGGCCAGCTTCTCCTGCAGCTGGCGGGTCACGAGCAGCGCGTAGCGATCGAGTTCGAGCAGCTTGCTCACCGGCAGCGCATGATCCAGCGGCGCGAAGTCCGACAGGTTAGCGAGCAGGAAGCGCAGCGTGTTGCGCAGGCGGCGGTACGACTCAGTGACGCGCTTGAGGATTTCGTCCGAGATCGCCAGCTCGCCCGAGTAGTCGGTCGAGGCCACCCACAGGCGCAAGATGTCGGCGCCGAGGCTGTCATTGACCTTCTGCGGCGCGACCACGTTGCCCTTGGACTTGGACATCTTCAGGCCCTTGCCATCGACAACGAAGCCGTGCGTCAACAGCTGGCGGTACGGCGCGCGGCCGATGGTGGCGCAGCCGGTCAGCAGCGAGCTCTGGAACCAGCCGCGGTGCTGGTCGGAACCTTCCAGGTAGAGGTCCGCCGGCCAGGCCAGCTCCGGGCGCTGCTTCAGCACCGCGAAGTGGGTGGAGCCGGAGTCGAACCACACGTCGAGCGTGTCCGACAGCTTCTTGTACTGTTCGGCCTCATCGCCGAGCAACTCGGCCGCGTCGAGGCTGAACCACGCCTCGATGCCCTGCTGCTCGATGCGTAGCGCCACTTCCTCCAGCAGCTCGGCCGAACGCGGGTGCAGCTCGCCGCTCTCCTTGTGCACGAAGAAGGTCATCGGTACGCCCCAATTGCGCTGGCGCGACACACACCAGTCCGGGCGGTTGCCGATCATCGCCTCAAGGCGGGCGCGGCCCCAGGCGGGGAAGAACTCGGTCTCGTCGACTGCCTGCTTGGCATTGCCCCGCAGCGTGGTGCCAGCGTGGCCGGCCTTCTCCATGCCGATGAACCACTGGGCGGTGGCGCGGAAGATGATAGGGGTCTTGTGACGCCAGCAGTGCGGGTAGCTGTGGTTCAGGCGCACGTTGGCCAGCAGCGCACCGGCTTCGGCCAGGGTCTCGATCACCTGCGGGTTGGCCTCCCACACGGTCAGGCCGGCGAAGCGCTCGATGGTTGACTTGTAGCGGCCGTCGTCGCCGACCGGGTTGGCCACCGGCAGGCCATAGGCGAGGCCGGCCTGGAAATCTTCCAGACCATGCGCCGGTGCGGTGTGCACCAGGCCGGTACCCGCATCGGTCGTCACATGCTCGCCGACGATCACCGGCACCTGACGGTCGTAGAACGGGTGTTGCAGCAGCAAATGCTCGAGTCGGTCACCGCTGGTCTCCGCCAGCACAGCGGCACCTCCGAAGCCGTAGCGCTGTAGCGCGGCCTCGGCCAGCTCTTTCACCAGCACCAGTTTGCCCTTCGGCGTATCGATCAACTGATAGGTCAGGCCGGCGTTGATCGCCACCGCCTGGTTGGCCGGCAGCGTCCACGGCGTGGTGGTCCAGATCACTGCATAGCCGTCGTCGACCGAGGCAGCCAGGCCGAACGCCTCGGCAAGCTTCGCCCCCTCGACGAAGCGGAACGCCACGTCGATCGCCGGCGAGTTCTTGTCCTCGTACTCGACCTCGGCCTCGGCCAGCGCCGAGCCGCACTCGATGCACCAGTGCACCGGCTTCTCACCCTTGAACAGGTAGCCGTTCTCGTAAATCTTGCCGAGGGTACGCACGATGTCGGCCTCGGTCTTGAACTCCATGGTCAGATAGGGGTTGTCCCAGTCACCGAGCACACCCAGGCGGATGAAATCCTTCTTCTGGCGGGCAATCTGCTCCTGAGCATACTCGCGGCACAACTCGCGGAACTTGGCCGCCGGGATGTCCTTGCCGTGCAGCTTCTCGACCATCAGTTCGATCGGCAAGCCGTGGCAATCCCAGCCCGGCACGTACGGCGCGTCGAAGCCCGACAACGTCTTGGTGCGAACGATGATGTCCTTCAGTACCTTGTTGACCGCGTGACCAATGTGGATGTCACCGTTGGCGTATGGCGGGCCGTCATGCAGGATGAACTTCGGCCGGCCGGCGGCCAGCTTGCGCAGCTTCTGGTAACGCTTTTGCTCGTGCCAGCGCTTGACCCAGGCGGGCTCACGTTTTGCCAGATCGCCCCGCATCGGGAACGGGGTGTCCAGCAGGTTGACGGTCTTGCGATAGTCGATACTCATGCGTTTTCTCGTTGCAAACTGGTCAAATAGGTTTGGGCGCTGGCAGCGTCGCGCTCGATCTGCGCCACCAGCTCCGTCAAATCGTCATACCGCGCTTCGTCGCGCAGCTTTTTCAGGAAATGCACGGTCAGCCGCTGGCCGTAAAGATCGGCCGAACAGTCGAACAGGTGTACTTCCAGCTTGAAATTGAGCGTGTCAGTCACCGTGGGGTTCTGCCCCAGGCTCGCCACCCCTCCCTTGCGGCCGAACGGCCCGTCCACCTCGACCACAAACACCCCGTGCAGTGGCGGCTTACGGTGCGGCAAATGGATGTTGGCAGTCGGAAAACCGATGGTGCGGCCGAGCTTCTGGCCGTGCATCACCCGGCCGGACAGCTGATACGGCCGGCCAAGCAAGCGCTCGGCTGCGGCCAGATCACCACCAGCCAGGCATTCGCGCACCCGCGTGCTCGACGCTCTCTCGCCCGCCACCAGCACCGAGGGCATTGCCTCGGTGACAAAGTCTGGACAGGACGCGAGCAACTCGAAATTGCCCTGGCGCTTGGCGCCGAACTGGAAGTCGTCGCCGATCAACAGATAGCGGGTATGCAGCTCCTCCACCAACACCTGACGGATAAAAGCCTCGGCAGTGAGCGATGCAAAGGGCCGGTTGAAACGGAACACGAACACGTAATCGAGCAGGTGCTGCGCTTCGAGGAAGGCCAACTTGTCGCGCAAAGTCGACAGTCGTGCCGGCGGGTTGCCGCGGGCGAACACCTCGCGCGGGTGTGGCTCAAAGGTCAACAGCGCTGCCGGCAGATGACGCGCACGCGCCGCATCGCTCAATCGCGCCAGCATTTTTTGATGCCCGTGGTGTACGCCATCGAAATTACCGATGGTCAGCGCACAACCGTGCGGCACCGCATCACCATGCGGAGGTCCGAAAAAAACCTGCATTCCCCGCCCTGATCCTGAAAACAAATGATTTTAGCGGGCGGCACGTCCTAACGCCACCCGCACAGACATGCGGCCACTTCTGAAAAATATATGAAAAAAGCCCTGCTGATGCAGGGCTTTCTTGGCAGAAGGAAAACCTTCAGCGGACAAATTACTTGGCCGGCTGGGTGTTTTCTTTCAGGGTGTTGATTTGCAGTTCTACGCGACGGTCGCCAGCGGAGCAAGCGTTGCGAGCTGCTTTGTTCTTGAACTTCTTGCCCTTGCACTGTTCGGTGAACTTGGCATCGGCACTGCCCTTGCCTACTGCGGTCAGCTTTTCAGCCGGTACGCCGTTGGCAACCAGGTAGTTCTTAACAGTGTTAGCACGTTTCTGCGACAGCGCCAGGTTGTACTTGTCGCTACCAACCCAGTCGGTGTAGCCGTCGATTTCCACGCTCTGCAGGTTCACGCCGCCTTGCTTGAAGCGCTCAACCAGCGGGTCCAGTTCTTTCTTGGCGTCCGGACGCAGAGTAGCCTTGTCGAAGTTGAACAGCACTTCGGAAGAGATGGTGACTTTTTCGGTTACAACAACCATTTTCGGCTGCTCTACAGCGGCAACCGGCTTCGGAGCTTCTTTGTCGCCGCACTCAACCAGACCTTGGGTGGCCTTGTCGAAGTAAGCGGTGTGCCAGCATTCACCGTAGCTGTTACGGGTCACGGCATCAGTGGTTTGATCAACGGTGTAACCCGGCTTGGCAGCAAAGGCACTCGCCGATACCAGCATGGCAGCTACCAGAGCGCTCAGTTTCAGCTGTTTGGTCATGTTATTCCCTTTTTTGTAAAACGTATCCGTGCGGCAAACGCGCAAAGACGCACTCGACTTTAAGCTCACTGCAAACAACAGGGTGTTGCCAAGCTGTGTCTATGCAGTTAACCGGCACTATAGGAATGCGCCAATCCACTGTCAACAGCACCACAGGCGCAAAACCGCCAACTTGTTGCATAAAAACCAAAAAAATCTGCTATAAGAGACACGAACTGTGTCCCTTATGCAACAACTCATTCCCCAGTGACGCGTCGACGAAACAGTGGCTCTGGCTCGCGGAAAGTGGCCTGATACCGTTCGCTAAATCGAGCCAGTGCCTGCAATGCCAACTCTATATTCTGGCTGGGTTTAATTTCAAATGCATTAAAACCGACCTGCCACAGATAGTGAAGCTGATCCTGCCCAACGTCGCCTAGTGCACGAAGCTCCCCGGCATAGTTGTAGCGCTCACGCAACAAACGACCGATGCTGTAGCCTCGTCCGTCCGCAAAGGCCGGGAAGTCGACCGCCACCAGCGGCAAGCGGTCGAGCGATGCGGCCAATTTGGCCGGGTCGTCGTCGGGTGCAAGCCACACTGCAGTGCGTCCCACGCGGGACTGCCAGCGTTGCGGTTCTGCCAACCAAGCCGCCAGCGGCACGATGACATCGCTATCTTGTGGCACATTGGCAACAGTACCGTCTTCCGCCAACGGCAGGCGCACCCAATCGTCCGTGACGATGGCGCCGTCCTTAATGATCTTTTGCATAGACGCGCTCCTTGAAGGGGGTGATACCCAGACGACGCACCGCTTCGATAAAGCGCTCGCCTTGCTGGCGCTGTTCCACGTAGACCGACAGGATTTTCTCGATCACGTCAGGCATCTGAGCACGGGCGAACGACGGGCCGATCACCTTGCCCAGACTGGTCTGGTTGCCCTGGCTGCCGCCGAGGGTGATCTGGTACCACTCCTCACCATTCTTGTCGACGCCGAGGATACCGATGTGGCCGACATGATGGTGGCCACAGGCGTTCATGCAACCGGACATGTTCAGGTCGATCTCGCCCAAGTCGTTCAGGTAGTCGAAGTCGTCGAAACGCTGCTGGATTGCCTCGGCCACCGGGATGGACTTGGCATTGGCCAGCGAGCAGAAGTCGCCGCCCGGGCAGCAGATGATGTCGGTCAGGAGGCCGACGTTCGGGGTGGCGAAGCCTTGCTGCTTGGCCAGCTCCCACAGCACGAACAGGTCGCGCTCCTTCACGTCCGGCAGGATCAGGTTCTGCTCGTGCGCGACGCGGATCTCGCCGAAGCCGAAACGGTCGGCCCAGTCGGCCACCGCGTCCATCTGCGCGTCGCTAGCGTCGCCCGGCGGCACACCGGTCTTCTTCAGCGACAGCACCACCGAGCGGTAGCCCGATTGACGATGAGCACGGGTATTGCGTTCCACCCAGCGTGCGAACGCAGGCTGTTCGGCCAGCTTGGCCGCGAACTCGGCCGGGCTGCCCGAAAGGCTCTCGTAAGCCGGCGCGGTGAAGAAGCTGGCGTAGTGCGCAACGTCCTCGGGACGGATCGTCGCCGGGCCGTCCTTCAGGTGCGACCACTCCTCCTCCACCTTGGCGGCGAAGCCTTCCACGGTCAGCGCTTTCACCAGGATCTTGATGCGCGCCTTGTACTTGTTATCGCGACGGCCGAAGCGGTTGTACACGCGCAGGATCGCGTCCAGATAGGTGAGCAGGTGCTCGGTCGGCAGGAACTCGCGCACCACTTCGCCGATGATCGGGGTACGCCCCAGACCGCCACCGACGATCACTTTGAAGCCCACTTCACCGGCAGCATTCTTCACCACGTGCAGACCGATATCGTGCACCAGCGTGGCGGCACGGTCCTCGACGGCACCGGACACGGCGATCTTGAACTTGCGCGGCAGGTAAGCGAACTCGGGGTGCAGCGTGCTCCACTGGCGGATGATCTCGCAGTACGGACGCGGGTCGATCAGCTCGTCGGCGGCAACGCCGGCGAACGCGTCGGTGGTGGTGTTGCGCACGCAGTTGCCCGAGGTCTGGATGGCGTGCATTTCCACTTCGGCCAGTTCGGCCAGGATGTCGGGCACAGACTCCAGCGTCGGCCAGTTGTACTGCAGGTTCTGGCGCGTGGTGAAGTGGCCGTAGCCCTTGTCGTAGCGGCGGGCGATATCGGCCAGCTTGCGCAGCTGCGTGCTCGACAGGTGGCCGTACGGGATCGCCACGCGCAGCATCGGCGCGAGGCGCTGGATATACAGGCCGTTCATCAGCCGCAGCGGGCGGAATTCGTCCTCGGAAAGCTCGCCGGCGAGGAAGCGGCGGGTCTGGTCGCGGAACTCCTCGACCCGCTCGCGGACAATGCGATGGTCGATGGCGTCGTAACGGTACATGGCACCCTCTCAACACCGGCCGTGACGGCCGGCAACACTAAACAGTTTCAGATCGCGGAGACGTTGGCCGGCTTATTGGCGTGCAGGCCGCACTCTTTCAATTCGGGGTCTTCCCACCACCAGCGGCCGGCACGCACATCCTCCCCGACGGTGATCGAACGGGTACAGGGCGCGCAGCCGATCGACGGGTAACGTTTGGCGTGCAGCGCGTTCACCGGTACCTGACGCTCGGTCAGGTAGGCCCACACTTCCTGCTCGGTCCACTCCAACAACGGATTGAACTTCATCAGGCCGTTGCCGGCGTCGAATTCGCGGTCGGCCATATCGGTGCGGGTCGGCGACTGCTCGCGGCGCAGGCCGGTAATCCAGGCCTTTTGCCCAGCCAGCGCGCGCTTGAGCGGCTCGAGCTTGCGGATGCGGCAGCATTCCTTACGCAGCTCAACGCTGTCGTAAAACGCATTGATGCCGTGCTGGTTCACATAGCCCTCGACGTTGGCCGCATTGGGGAAGAACAGCTTGACAGGATGGGTGGTATAGCGCCCCTCCACTTCCTGCATCAGCGTATAGGTTTCCGTCGGCAGGCGGCCGGTGTCGAGGCTGAACGAGGCGATCGGCAGATTGAGGCGGGCGATCAGGTCGGTCAGCACCATGTCCTCGGCACCGAAGCTGTTGGCGAATACCGCCGGTGCGAAGTCACGGGCGATCTCGGCGAGCAGGGCCTCGGTCGCGGCCAGTTTTTCCTCGAAGGACATGGCAAGCTCCACTAAAAAGTCCATTGACAATTGGACGCATGGTATCCAACATGCCTAAAACCATAAAAGAATATTGCGTTAGGGTTTAAGCACTTATAGTTTTATAGAAATAAGACAAGAGACTGAACAATGAAGCTGCAGCAACTGCGCTACCTGGTCGAGGTAGCAAAACAGGGACTGAACGTCTCCGAGGCGGCCGAAAAGCTGCACACCTCGCAACCGGGCATCTCCAAACAGATCCGCCTGCTCGAAGACGAGCTGGGTATCCAGGTGTTCATCCGCAACGGCAAACGCGTCGTGGCGGTGTCCGAACCTGGCAAGGAGGTGCTGCGCATCGCCGAGCGCATCCTGCGCGAAGCACAGAACCTCAAGCGCGTCGGTGACGAGTTTTCGCGCGAGGCCGAGGGCTCGCTCACCGTCGCCACCACCCACACCCAGGCACGCTACGCGCTGCCGGACACTATCGCCGAATTCGTGCGCCGCTACCCTAAGGTACGCTTGTCGATCAAACAGGGCAGCCCTACGCAGATCTGCGAAATGGTCGTCGCCGGCGAGGCCGACCTCGCAGTCGCCACCGAGGGCATCGCCCTCTATAAGGACCTGGCGATGCTGCCCTGCTACGAATGGAACCGCAGCATCGTAGTGCCGGTCGGCCATCCGCTGCTGGACCTCGAGCGCACGATTACGCTGGCCGACATCGCCAGCTACCCGATCGTCACCTACGACTTCGCCTTCGCCGGTCGCTCCAAAATCAACAAGGCGTTCAGCGACGCCGGTCTGACCCCAAACGTGGTGCTGACCGCGATCGACACCGACGTGATCAAGACCTATGTAACGCTGGGCCTGGGCATCGGCATCATCGCCACCATGTCGTACGAAGCCGAGCGCGACACCAAGCTGCGCGCGATCGATGCCTCACACCTGTTCGACTCGTCGACCACCAAGATCGGCCTGCGCAAGGATGCCTATTTACGCGGTTTCGCCTACACCTTCATCGAGCTGTTCGCCCCGCACCTGACCCGCAAGGCGGTCGAGGCCGCCCTGCTCGCCCACGAACCGGACGACGACGAATAAGCGCCCTAACGTGAGCGACACGATACGACAAAACGCCCCGGGCCATGCCTCGGGGCGTTGTCATGTCGACGAGCGGTAACGCTTACAGCGCCAGGCCGCCGGTCACCTCGATCGCGGCACCGTTGATGTAGCTTGCCTCGTCGCTGGCGAGGAAGGCGTAGACGTTGGCGATCTCTTCCGGCTGGGCCATGCGGCGCATCGGCACCTTTTCTTCCATCGCCTGGATCACCTTCTCCGGCATCGAACTCAGGATAGGCGTGGCGACGAAGCCTGGGCACACTGCGTTGGCCCGGATGCCCTTCTTGCCCAGCTCCTTCGCCCAAGTCTTCACGAAGCCAATCACGCCGAACTTCGACGCAGCGTAGTTGGTCTGGCCGAAGTTGCCGTACACGCCGACCACCGAACTGGCGTTCAGGATCACCCCGCTGCCCTGCTCGATCATGGTGTCGACCACCGCCTTGGTGCAGTTGTACACGCCCTTCAGGTTGACGTCGATCACCCGGTCGAACTGCTCGTCGGTCATCTTGGTCAACTGGGCATCAGCCAGGATGCCGGCGTTGTTGACCAGTACGTCGATGCGACCGAAGCGGTTCTTCAGGTCGGCGACCATCTCGGCGATCTGCGCCTTGTTGGTCACGTCGACCTTATAGCCGACTGCCTCACCGCCGGCAGCCTTGATCTCGGCGACGATGGTCTCAACGGTGCCAAGATTCAAATCGCCGACGGCGACGATCGCGCCTTCCTTGGCGAATTTCAGCGCGGTGGCTTTGCCGATACCGCTGGCCCCACCCGTAATGATCGAAACCTTGCCCTTCAAACGCATGATCTTCCTTTCGATGTCTGTTGGTAGCCGCCATCGGCTCTTTATGAGGCCACAGGGCCACCCCCCCTGAGCTCGACCTCGCTTAGCGGCCGCACTGGGGAGTTATTATCGTGAATTACCTTGCCAGCACGTGCACCGCACCACCATGCGCTTTTTGCGGCGCACCATAATCGCTTCGAACTATAGCGCACGGTTTTTAAAGGGTAAAGAAACAAAAATGACAGAAGATTGATGCAGTGCAAAACCGCCACAAGCAACAAAAAGCGGCACCTTGCGGTGCCGCCATTAACTGCGAGCCGGTTTACTCCAGGCCCTTGCTGGCCAGATAGGACTCGTAGTCACCGATGTAGTGATCGTAACCGCCCTTGCCATCCAGCTCGAGGATTTGGGTGGCCAGCGACGATACGAATTGGCGGTCGTGCGAGACGAAGACCAACGTGCCCTTGAACTTCTCGAGCGCCATGTTCAGCGACTCGATCGATTCCATGTCCATGTGGTTGGTCGGCTCGTCCATCAGCATCACGTTCGGCTTGGTCAGGATCAGCTTACCGTACAGCATGCGGCCCTTCTCGCCACCGGACAGCACGCGCACCGCCTTTCCGACATCCTCGCCACCGAACAGCAGGCGGCCGAGAGTACCGCGGATCACCTGCTCGTCGTCACCTTCCTGGCCCCATTCGCGCATCCACTCGGTCAGCGTCGCGTCGGTGTCGAACTCTTCCTCATGATCCTGGGCGTAGTAGCCGATCTGGGCCTTCTCCGCCCACTTGATCATGCCGGCATCGGCGGTCACGCCATGGGCTAGCGCCGGCTCGAACGCGCCGGCCAAGAGCTTCATCAGCGTGGTCTTACCGGCGCCGTTCGGGCCGATGACAGCGAGGCGCTGCCCTGCTTCCAGGATCAGGTTCAGATCCTTGAACAGCGGCTTGTCGAACGACTTGGACAGCCCCTGGATCTCCACCGCCTGGCGGTGCAGCTTCATTTTGTCGTCCAGCTCGAAACGGATGAACGGGTTCTGACGGCTGGACGGCTTCACTTCGACCATCTCGGACTTGAGCTTGTCCACCTGCTTCAGACGGCTGGTCGCCTGACGGGCCTTCGACTTGTTGGCCGAGAAGCGCGCCACGAACTCCTGCAAGTCCTGGATGCGTTCCTTCGCCTTGGCGTTGCTCGACAGCTGACGCTCGCGCGCCTGAGCGGAAGCGATCATGTAGTCATCGTAGTTGCCCGGGTAGATCTGGATGGTGTTGTAGTCCAGGTCGGCCATGTGGGTACACACTTCGTTCAGGAAGTGACGGTCGTGCGAGATGATGATCATGGTGGAATTGCGCTCGTTGAGCACATGCTCCAGCCAGCGGATCGTGTTGATGTCCAGGTTGTTGGTCGGTTCGTCGAGCAGCAGCACGTCCGGGTCGGAGAACAGTGCCTGCGCCAACAGTACGCGCAGCTTGAAGCCCGGCGCCACTTCGCTCATCGGGCCGTTGTGCAGTTCGAGCGGAATGCCCACACCCAACAGCAGCTCGCCAGCACGCGCTTCGGCAGTGTAGCCGTCGTACTCGGCGAACTTTGCCTCGAGTTCGGCAGCGTGCATGTAGTCGTCTTCGGTCGCCTCGAGGTTGGCGTAGATTGCATCGCGCTCGGTCATCGCCGCCCACATCTCGGTATGGCCCTGCAGCACCACGTCAAGCACGCGCTGGTCTTCGTAGGCGAACTGGTCCTGGCGCAGCTTACCGAGGCGCAGACCGGTTTCGATCGCCACTTCGCCGGCGCTCTGTTCGAGGTCGCCGCCGAGAATCTTCATGAAGGTGGACTTGCCCGAACCGTTCGCCCCGATCAGGCCGTAGCGGTTGCCTTCGCCGAACTTGACCGAAACCTTTTCGAACAACGGTTTCGCGCCAAACTGCATCGTAATGTTGTTTGTACTAATCACGCCTAGAGTCCTTCAGCCAGATGAGCCCCAAGAGCCTGTTCATTATCTTTTTGCGATGCACTGGCCGGGCAGTGAATAGCACTGCGGCGGGCCTCTCTCCTAGCGCCGCATCCGGCAGGCGCCGACTGCAACCGCAAAAGGTAATGAACAGGCTCTAAGTATCGGAAAAATGAGACATTCTACCACAAGCCCCGAACACGCTGCAGACCCCCGGCAACCACACTTCGGCCAACCTTTTGCCGCGAAAGCGAATTCCGCTACAATCGAAAGCCTTTATCTCCTTCTTACGAATAGGCAGAGCTATGCTGACCGGTAGTTTGGTGGCCTTGGTCACTCCGATGCATGACGATGGCCGGGTCGACTTCGACGCGTTGAATCGGCTGGTTGATTTTCATATCGAAAACGGCACCAACGGCCTGGTCGCCGTCGGCACCACCGGCGAATCCGCCACCCTACACGTCGACGAGCACATCGCCGTGGTCAAGGCCGTGGTCGAGCAAGCTGCCGGCCGTGTGCCGGTGATCGCCGGCGCCGGCGCCAACTCGACCTCCGAAGCGATCGAGCTGACCCAACACGCCAAGGACGTCGGCGCGGACAGCGTGCTGTCGGTCGTGCCCTACTACAACAAGCCGACCCAGGAAGGCATGTACCAGCACTTCCGCGCCATCGCCGAAGCGGTCGACATTCCGGTGGTGTTGTACAACGTGCCGGGCCGCACCGTGGCCGACATGAGCAACGACACCGTGCTGCGCTTGGCGCAGATCCCGAACATCGTCGGCCTGAAGGACGCCACCGCCGACCTGGCGCGCGCTTGCGACCTGTTCCTGCGCGCGCCGAAGGACTTTGCGCTCTACACCGGCGATGACGCCACCGCGTTGGCGTTCCTGTTGTGCGGCGGCCACGGCGTGATCTCGGTGACTGCCAACGTTGCGCCAAAGAGCTTCAGCGCGATGTGCGCCGCTGCCCTGAAAGGCGATATCGCCACCGCCCGCGAACTGAACGACAACCTGCAGGGCCTGCACAAGCAGCTGTTCTGCGAGCCGAACCCGATCCCGGCCAAGTGGGCGCTGCACCGCATGGGTCTGATCGGCGCCGAGCTGCGCCTGCCATTGACCCCGCTGTCCGCCGATGCCGTACCGGTCGTCGAAGCCGCGCTCAAGCAAGCCAAGGTTCTTTGAAGCAATCCCGAATACCGGAGTGTGCATGAAACGCAATGCGTCTGTCGCACTGCTGCTGTCCGCCAGCCTGCTGGCGGCCTGCAGTAGCACCAGCGAACCGCTGGACAAGAAGTTGGACTACAAGACCGACGGCCCCAAGCCGCAAGGCGCAAGCCTGGAGGTACCGCCGGACCTGACCGCACCTCAGATCCAGAACAAGTACACCATCCCTGGTAGCGGCACCGCCTCGCTTGCCGCGATGGACAAGGCAGAGCAGCAACAGGCAAAGGCCGCGCCAGTGCCTAGCGCCGACAACAGCGGCGTGCTGTCCAAGGTCGACAATGTGGCGATGCAGCGTGACGGTAACCAGCGCTGGCTGCTGGTGAAGGGCAAGAGCGCTGCCGAGTTGTGGCCACAACTGAAGGCGTTCTGGCAGGACAACGGTTTCGTGATCAAGTCAGAGGAACAGGACATTGGTCTGATGGAAACCGACTGGGCGGAAAACCGCGCCAAGCTGCCGAACGATGGCCTGCGCAAGCTGATGGATGCCGTCGGCATCGGCGGCGTCTACTCCACGCCGGAGCGGGACAAGTTCCGCATCCGCCTGGAAACGACTGCGAACGGCATCGAGGTGTACTTCTCGCACCGCGGCATGTACGAGACTTACATCGACGAAGGCAAGTCCGAAACGATGTGGCAGCCGCGCCCGAGCGACCCGCAACTGGAAGCCGCTTTCCTCGGCCGCTTCATGATGCGCCTGGGCCTCAACGAAGACCAGGCTCGCCAGGAAGTGAAACAGGCCGACGCGCCGGTGAAGAACGCCCGCGCGCAGATCGAAGGCGATACGCTGCAGGTGGTCGACGGCTTCGACCGTGCTTGGCGCCGCGTCGGCCTGGCTCTCGACCGGATCGGCCTGACCGTGAACGACCGCGACCGCTCGAAGGGCCTGTACTTCGTCAAGCCGGCGAAGAACGAACTCGACCCGAAGGGCAAGGAATCGGGCGGCTTCTGGTCGAGCCTGGCGTTCTGGAAGAGCAGCGATGACAAGGACAGCACCAGCATCAAGGAAGGCGCCGAGTACCGCGTACAGGTGAAGGATGCAGGCGAAGGCCGCAGCCAGGTGCAACTGCTCGACAGCACCGGCAGCACCCTCAACAACTCGTTGAGCAAGACCGTGCTGAGCAAGCTGCAGTCCGAACTGCAATAAGCGCCTCGCCCCGACGAAAACGGCTCACCATATGGTGAGCCGTTTTTCTTTGACCTACGTCATCGACAGTGCCCGAGGGCAGCTGGAGTGCGCACCTCAAGCATACGACGGTGACGAGCAGGCATGAAAAAACCGGCCCAAGGGCCGGCTTTTTAAACTGCTACGCTGAATTACTTAGCAGCGGAAGCAGCCGGAGCCGAAGCTTCTGCGGCCGGAGCCGAAGCAGCAGCAGCCGGAGCCGAAGCAGCGGCAGCCGGAGCCGAAGCCTCAACAGCCGGAGCCGAAGCTTCAGCCGGGGCTTCTTGTTTCTTACCGCAAGCGGACAGGGCTACAGCCAGCAGGGCAGCAACGAGGAGCGACTGTTTCATTTATCGTGACCTTCAATACAAGTGAGTTGAACAAGACGTCATAGCGATGCCGCCCGATTGTTAGGGAACGGCATTAAACCATCGGTGCGCGAAATTGTAGCACGAAAAGTTGGACCGCAAAGAGGACGGTGACAGAAAAAACCAACAGCTTCGTCAGAATTTTTGCACCGCAGTGCGTCCGTTTTGGGAACGCACGCTCGCGAACGTTGCTTTGCGAACTAGATTATCGTGCACTTTCGATCAAACCTTGTCGCTATTGTGCTACAGGGCCGGCCAGATGCCAATAGCCAGCCAGGTAGCCTTCATACAAGAGCGCCAACATTGTCGCGGAAACCGCACTACCGGGTAGGCAACGCTGGTTGGCCAGATGCTGCCAGGACGCCCGGTCAGCCGGGTCTGTCGCCAGTAATTCCGCATTGCAATAAAACCGCTCCTCAATGTAGAGAATCTGACTCTTCAGATCAAGAACAATCCCATTTTGCATGGCGAGTGTGGCGAATTCTTCCTCATCGAGCTCGTCTTCCGGCGCGTCATAGAATACGTGCGCCTTCGGCTCGGTGAGGTAGTGGCCGAGAAAATCGGCGATCGTCGTCCTATCCCAGCGTAACTCGGCGAGCATGCGCGCCACCTGGTCGATCATCGCATCGCTGATCTGTGCCGGCTCGTCCTGGTAAGCGATTTCCGGGTCGGCGTAGATGCCGTCGAGACAGACCCGGTCCTGCAGATAGACCAGGAACTGGGTGGCCAGCTCCTGCGAGGTCGGGGCGCGAAAACCGATCGAGTAGGTCATGCCGGGCTCGATCGCGACGCCGTAATGAGCGTAGCGCGGCGGCAGGTAGAGCATGTCGCCATGCTCGAGAATGAACTCCTGTTCGCAATGGAACTCACTCAGGATCTTCAGCGGTGCACCGTCGACCAGCTCCATTTGTTGCTGTGCGGAAATCTTCCAACTCTTACGGCCGCCGACCTGTAGCAGAAATACGTCATAAGAATCGAAATGCGGGCCGACCGTACCACCCGGTGGTGCATAACTGATCATCAGATCATCGAGTCGCGCGTACGGAATGAAGTTGAAACGCCACAGGATGTTGGCGACATGCGGCAGGTGGTGGTTGACGTTCTGCACCAGCACGGTCCATTCGCTGTCGGGCAGCTTCTTGAAGCGCGAGGGGCGGAACGGACCCTGCTCGAGATGCCAGCGGCCGTTGCGACATTCGATCAGCCGAGACTCGACGTCGTCCTGCTGAGCCAACTCGGCCAGCCAGGCGAAATCGACGTGCGGGCCGACGTCGGTGAGTGCGCCGCGGATCAACAACGGCTTCTTGTGCCAGTAGTCGCGGAGGAACTCGGCCGGACTCAGGCCGCCGAGCAGGGGGTGCGGTGTATGCTGCATGGCTTTTTCGGGGCTGCCAGGCCGGCCTCGGCGGACTTGGAACCTGTTCATCATCTTTTTCCGGACTGCGCTGATCCGACAAACGGCCGGACACTGGACGAACGTCATGGATCTTCGCGCGCCAAGGCCAGCCGACCAGCAACGCAGCCGGCCGTTAGGCGGCCAACCCTTTAAGGTCGCAAAAAGACTATCAACAGGCTCTTACCGCATCAGCGCGGGCCTGATGGTTTACAATAGGGGCTAGGCGGCTTTCGCTCACGCCCCGCGGGGCCGAGAGAACACCGATCACAACCGGTCTGTCAAGGCCGCTCAACTTCACACATACGGAACACCGCATGCAAATCGCCAAAGACACCGTAGTGTCGCTGCACTACGAAATGTACGACGCCGACAACAACCTGCTCGACAAGACCGAAGAGCCGATCAGCTACCTGCACGGCGGCTACGACGGTATCTTCCCGGTGGTCGAGGAAGCGCTGCAAGGCAAGGACGTCGGCGACAGCGTGGACGTGACCATGCAACCGGACGATGCCTTCGGTGAGCCGGACGAAGAGTTGGTTCGCATCGAGCCGCTGGACGTGTTCCCGGCCGACGTCGAAGTCGGCATGATGTTCGAAGCTGACGATCCGGAAACTGGCGACGTGCTGGTCTTCCGCGTCGTTGACATCGCCGAAGGCAAGGCCGTGGTTGACGCCAACCACCCGCTGGCCGGCCAGAAGGTACGCTTCGTCGCCAAGGTATCCGAAGTGCGTGCCGCTAGCGCCGATGAAATCGCCCATGGCCACGCCCACGGCGAACACGGCCATCACCACTAAGCCGCTTCAGGCTCGGTAAACTACGGGTCAGCCCACGGGCTGGCCCGTTTTGTTTGGGCGGTCGCTCGGCCGCCCTGCCCGCTTACGCCATCTGCTGCGCAGGCCTAGCCAGCCGCATCACACCCACCAGCGCTGCCACGGCCAGCGCCAGGCGTAGCCATACCTCCTCGTGATGACCGTGCAGCTGCAGCACCAGCGAAGCAGTATAGCCGGCTGCGAGCACCGCCAGCAGCACGGCAAAGCGCTGCACACCGAGCCGCGACAGCCGCAGCCAGCCGAGCCGGTCGCACCACAGTGTGGCCACACCCCAGCCGACCAATGCCCCGGCCACCAGATCGATCGGCCAGTGCACGCCGATAGCGATGCGCGACAGCATCACCAGCAGCGCGCCGACGATGCTCCAGCGCAGCACCGGCCGCTCGGGCCACAGCCATAGCAATACGACCACCAGATAGCTCGACGCCATCGCGTGGCCGGATGGGAAGGAGCCGTTGCCCGGAGGGACGTCGAGCAGCGTGACGCTGCCCGGCGGCAACACCAGGAAGGGCCGCGGCTCGGCGAAGCCGGCCTTCATCCCGCCTGCGAGCAGCATGATCGGCAGCGCGGCGAACAGCAGTGTCGCTAGCCGGTCGGGAAAGCGCAGGCCGAGCAGGATGACGATCATCAGCACGCTCGGCCAGTCGCCGAATACCGAGGCGATCCGCCACAACGGCGCGGGCAGCACCGCCAGCGCATGGTGGCCGGCAAGGAACAGCGTGATGTTCAGTTGGGGGGCGAGGAACAGCAGGACGGTCAGCGGCACCAGCAGCAAGAGAGGCCAGACGGTGGAAAAGCGTTGCAGCACAGAATCTCCAACAACAAGGTTGGCCGATTCGCCCTGAGGCGACCGGCGGGTTCAGGAGGGATGGCGGCCGATGCTCAGGCGGTCCAGGCCCGCCAGGTCGGGCAGCGTGGCCACGTCGACGAGGCCGGCAGCGCCGAACAGCGCGCGCACGGCGTCTCCCTGGTCGAAGCCGTGCTCGACCATCAGCCAGCCTCCCGGCCGCAAGTGGGCCGACACACCGGCGGCGAGCTCGCGCAGGCAGGACAGGCCATCGGCGAAGTCGGTCAGCGCACCGCCGGGCTCGAAGCGCAGATCGCCCTCGGACAGGTGACGGTCGCCGGCGGCGATATACGGCGGATTGGACACGATCAGGTCGAAGCGCTCGCTCGCGTCCGGCAGCGCGGCGTACCAGCTGCCCTGGCAGAACGAGACGGCGGCGCCGAGCGCTGCGGCATTGGCCTTGGCCACGTCGAGCGCGTCGACCGACAGGTCGCTGGCGCTGACCGTCCAGGCCGGCGCCTCGAGCGCCAGCGTGATCGCGATGATGCCGCTGCCGGTGCCGAAATCGTGCACACGCGCCGGGTGCTCGCGCCCTACCCGCTCCAGCGCCGCCTCGACCAGGTGTTCGGTCTCGGGGCGCGGAATCAGCACCGCCGGCGACACGGCGAAGTCGCGGCCGTAGAACTCGCGGCTACCGAGCAGGTAGGCCATCGGCTCGCCGGCTCGACGCCGTTCGGCCAGGGCGGTGAAGCGTGCAGCGCTGTCGGCGTCGAGCTCGCGCTCCGGCGAGGCGATCAACTGGGCATGGGTCAGGCCGCTGACCTGCTGCATCAGTAGCCGGGCTTCGAGCCTGGGCAGGCCGGCGGCGGCGAGTAAGGCCTGTATCGTGGTCATCGCATCGGTCTCATCACAATAGGAACAGGGAGGCGAGGCCAAGGAAGATGAAGAAGCCGCCCGAGTCGGTGCAGGCGGTGATCAGCACGCTCGAACCCAGCGCCGGGTCGCGGCCGAACTTCTGCATCAGCGTCGGGATCAGCACCCCCATGGTGGCGGCCAGGACCAGGTTCAGCGTCATCGCGGCGGTCATCACCAGGCCCAGCGAAAAGCTGTGGTACAGCCACCAGGCGATGATGCCGATCGCGCCGCCCCACACCAGGCCGTTGATCACGCTGACGCCAAGTTCCTTGCGCCACAGCCGCCACGCCTGGCTGAGCTGCAGCTGGCCCATCGCCAGCGCGCGCACGATCATCGTGATGGTCTGGTTGCCCGAGTTGCCGCCGATGCCGGCGACGATGGGCATCAGCGCCGCGAGCGCGACCAGCTGCTGGATCGATTGCTCGAACGCGCCGATCACGCGGCTGGCGACGAAGGCGGTGCACAGGTTGATCGCGAGCCAGGCCCAGCGGTTCTTCACCGAGTCGACCACTGGCGCGAACAGGTCTTCCTCTTCCTTCAGACCCGCCATGTTCAGCACCTCGCTCTCGGACTCCTCGCGGATCACGTCGAGCATCTCGTCGACAGTGAGGCGCCCGATCAGCTTGCCGTTGCCGTCGACCACCGGCGCGGTGACCAGATCGTAACGTTCGAACGCGAGCGCGGCATCCTCGGCAGCCTCGTCCGCCCGGAAGGTGACCACCTCGGTCGCCATGACGTCGCCGACTTTGGCATCCGGGTCGGAGACAAGCAACTTCCTGATCGACAACACACCCTTGAGCCTCTCGTCGTCGTCGATCACGAAGATCTTGTCGGTGTGGTCGGGCAGCTCGTCGAAGCGACGCAGGTAGCGCAGCACCACTTCGCACGACACGTCGGCGCGAATCTTGACCAGCTCGAAGTCCATCAGCGCGCCGACCTGGTCCTCCCGGTAGGACAGCGCCGACTGCAGCCGGGCGCGCTCCTCATCGTCGAGCGAGCCCATCACCTCGTAGACCACCTGGCGCGGCAGGTCCGGCGCGAGATCGGCCAGCTCGTCGGCGCCGAGGTCCTCGACCGCGGCGACCAGCTCGTCGCTGTCCATCGCCTCGATCAGCGACTCGCGCACCGCGTCGGACACTTCGAGCAGGATCTCGCCGTCATCCTCGCTCCGTACCAGCCCCCAGACCAAGAGACGTTCGTGAAGTGGTAGCGCTTCGAGGATGTAGGCAATGTCAGCGGGGTGCAACTGCGCGAGCTTCTGCTGCAGTTCGGTCAGGTTTTGACGGTGCAGCAGGCTTTCGACCAGTTGCGGCTTGTCGGCCGGTTCCTGGCGGGGCTCATCCTGGCGATGGAGGAGTTCGTCGACCAGGCGCTGACGCTCCAAGAGCCGTTGCACCTGGGTGAGATTGTCATGCAGACGATCGGCGGGCTTTCGTTCGAGCACCGTCATGTGCGCCTCCTTCCGCCGTTGCGGCGGATGCGGTGAGTGGCGCATCGACGATCAAACGACAGAATCAGATAGGGATAGTAAAGCGACTACGAATTACGGGGTAACTGGGCAAGTCCATGGTCAAACCGCGCACTCGGCGCGGTCGGAGACGGAAAAGGTGCAATTTTACCACAGCGGTCTTCCGGGCGGCCAGACGGGGCCGAAAGGGACCGGAGGAAGGAAAAGGTTGGCCGGGAGTCGGCCAACCTTGATGGTGCAACGGAGCGGAGGAAACGGTTCAGGGCACGTCGGCGTAGCGCATCCGCGCGGCGATGATGCGGGTCTTCCTGGCGAGCCCCCGCGCATTGCGGTGGTCGTCGTAATAGCGCGGGTTGGGCACCATCGCGGCGAGCTTGGCAGCCTGGCCGGTCGACAGGCCGGCGGCACTGGTCCGGAAGTAGTGGTGGCTGGCCGCCTCGGCACCGAATACGCCGTTACCCCACTCGATCACGTTCAGGTAGATCTCGAAGATGCGGCGCTTGTCCATCACCGCCTCGAGCATTACCGTGATCACCGCCTCCTCGGCCTTGCGCCACGGCGTCTTCTTGCTCGACAGGAACAAGTTCTTCGCCAGCTGCTGGCTGATGGTCGAGCCGCCGGCGACGATACGCCCCTGCTTCAGGTTCTTCTGGAACGCAGCTTCGATACCGTCCCAGTCGAACCCCTCATGGTCGACGAACTTGGCGTCCTCGGCGGCAACGATGGCGCGCTTGAGGTTGGCCGAAATGCGATCGTACGGCACCCAGCGCTGGCGCAGCTCGGCATCGGGATCATCCTCCTTCAGCACTGCCAGCTGCTCGGTCATGAACGAGCTGACCGATGGGTTGTTGTAACGCCAATAGACGATGTGGCCGAAGATCCACAGGTTGTATAGCAAAAGGGCGGCAAGTAATGCCGCCCCGATCTTGAGAAGAAGCCGCATCGGTCAGGCGAGCAGGTCCCGCAGCTCGTTGGTGACCTTGCGGGTGTCCGGCTGGATGCCGCGCCAGATGCGGAACGATTCGGCCGCCTGCTCGACCAGCATGCCGAGGCCATCGGCCAGCATGCCGGCGTTTTCGGTCTGCGCACGGCGCAGGAACGGGGTCAGGCCCTTACTGTACACCATGTCGTACGCCAGCGTGCGCGCGGCGAACACGCCGGCCGGGATCGGCGGCAGTTCGTTGGACAGGCTGGTCGATGTCGCGTTGATGATGATGTCGAACTGGCGACCGGCCAGCACTTCGTAGCCAACCGCCTCGATTTTGCCATGGGCTGAGAACTGGTGCGCCAGCGCCTCGGCCTTGATCAGCGTGCGGTTGGCGATGGTCAGCGATGCCGGCTTCTCGGCCAGGATCGGGCCGAGCACGCCGCGCACTGCGCCGCCGGCGCCGAGAATCAGCACGCGCTGGCCGGCGATCGGGAAATCGAGGTTGCTGACGATGTCGCGCACCAGGCCGACACCGTCGGTGTTGTCGCCGTAGATCTTGCCGTCCTTGAAGGTCAGCGTGTTGACCGCCTCGGCGGCGCGGGCTCGTTCGGTCAGCTCGGTGGCCATGCGGTAGGCGTTGCCCTTGAACGGCAGGGTGATGTTCAAGCCCTTGGCGCCGTCCTTGATGAACTGGCCGACCACCTCGTCGAACTTGTCGAGATCGGCGTACAACCGGTCGTACTGGATGTCCTCGCCGGTCTGGCGAGCGAACTCGGTATGGATGAACGGGGACTGGCTGTGGGAAACCGGATTCCCGATGACGGCGTAGCGGTCAGTCATGGTTTGTCTTCTTGAATGGGGGAAATAGCATCGGCCGCGCACGGCCTAATCAAATCTGAGTCACTTTGCCGCGATTGGCGGCAAACATCAATGGCAACGGCAACTTACAGAACCGATTCACGATCTCGCGAGCGAAGGGTCAGCCACGACAATAATGAGGCGAAACAGCGAAATGCACAGAAAAATACATGCGCATGTTGAGCATCATTTCAACGCGGGATCACCCGGGTGAGCAGATCGTGAACGGCCTCAGCCTTGCTGCCAGGGCAGGTCGTGAGCCTTCCAGCCGGACACCGTGCCGCGGTGGCCGTGTTCGTCCTTATCGCCCTCGAAGCCTTCGAGCACGTTGTAGGCACGTTCGTAGCCGGCCGCCTGCGCCAGCCGCGCCGCCTCGTCCGAGCGGGCGCCGCTGCGGCACATGAACAGCACGGTCGTCTCAGGTGGCACGGCGGCACTCAGCTGCGCGATGAAATTCGGGTTCGGCTGCATGCCCGGATAGGTGCGCAGCTCGATGCGCAGCGCGTCCGGCACTACGCCGACGAACTGCCATTCGGCGGCGCTGCGCACGTCGACGAGAACGGCGCCCGGCTGCTGCTCGCGCACCGCCTGCGCCTCGGTCGGCGTCAGCGCACCACTATATGGCAGCCCCTGTTGGCGACCGCGTTCGGCCGCCTGCGCCAGGATGGAAGCGAGATCACTCATTTCTGCAGGTCCTTTGTGTGAATTGGCCGCATCCGTATTGGTGGAATTGTCGCCGGTCGGCCCTGACTCGACATTGGCCACGGGCCTTGTCTGACACAGCGTTCCATTATTCAGCAAAGCCATGCACCGCGGCAATGCACACTCGTCACCCTAATATGCACTATAACGGTGCAACACCCTGTGCACGCACCAAAATGGGGCGCCGGTAAACGGCATGACTTGCCATTTTTCCTGTGCCAGAATGGTTCGTCCCTCGGTTTCGGGGTTGGCATGGTTCATGCTTACCCCTGTTTGTAGAAAAATTGCTTCCCGACTTTCAGCGCGCCCAGAGCGCAGGAGACAAACACCATGACGGTTGCGAATGTTTTGAAGATGATCCAGGACAACGATGTCAAATTCGTTGATCTGCGTTTCACCGACACCAAGGGCAAAGAACAGCACGTGTCGATCCCGGCCCGCATCCTGGTCGAAGATGGCGAAGAGTGGTTCGAGCGCGGCCACGCCTTCGACGGCTCGTCGATCGCCGGCTGGAAAGGCATCCAGGCTTCCGACATGCTGCTGATGGCCGACCCGGCTACCGCCCGCATCGACCCGTTCTTCGACGAACCGACCCTGTTCATGTCCTGCGACGTGATCGACCCGGCCGACGGCAAAGGCTACGACCGCGACCCGCGCTCGATCGCCAAGCGCGCCGAAGCGTACCTGAAGGCCACCGGCATCGGTGACACCGCCTACTTCGGTCCGGAACCGGAATTCTTCATCTTCGACAGCGTGACCTGGAACACCGACATGTCCGGCACCTTCGTGAAGATCAACGCCGAAGAAGCGGCCTGGTCGTCGGGCAAGGAATACGAAGGCGGCAACATGGGCCACCGTCCGGGCGTGAAGGGCGGCTACTTCCCGGTACCGCCGGTCGATTCGTCGCAAGACCTGCGCTCGGCCATGGTACTGATCCTGGAAGAACTGGGCGTGCCGGTTGAAGTGCACCACCACGAAGTGGCCACTGCCGGCCAGAACGAAATCGGCACCAAGTTCAGCACGCTGACCCAGCGCGCCGACTGGACCCAGATCCTGAAGTATGTGGTGCACAACGTGGCGCACAGCTACGGCAAGACCGCCACCTTCATGCCGAAGCCGATCGTCGGCGACAACGGCTCGGGCATGCACGTGCACCAGTCGATCTGGAAAGACGGCCAGAACCTGTTCGCCGGCGACGGCTACGGCGGCCTGTCGGAAACCGCGCTGTACTACATCGGTGGCATCATCAAGCACGCCAAGGCGCTGAACGCGATCACCAACCCGGGCACCAACTCGTACAAGCGTCTGGTTCCGCACTATGAAGCCCCGGTGAAGCTGGCCTACTCGGCGAAGAACCGTTCGGCCTCGATCCGCATCCCGCACGTGGCAAGCCCGAAAGGCCGCCGTATCGAAGCGCGCTTCCCGGACCCGCTGGCTAACCCGTACCTGTGCTTCTCGGCGCTGATGATGGCCGGCCTGGACGGTATCCAGAACAAGATCCACCCGGGCGATGCGGCCGACAAGAACCTGTACGACCTGCCGCCGGAAGAAGACAAGCTGATCCCGACCGTGTGTGCGTCCCTCGAGGAAGCCCTGGCCGCGCTGGAAGCCGACCACGAGTTCCTGACCCGCGGCGGCGTGTTCAGCAAGGAGTGGATCGAGTCGTACATCGAGCTGAAGATGGAAGAGGTCAACCTGACCCGCATGACCACCCACCCGGTGGAATTCCAGATGTACTACAGCCTGTAATCAGTTTTCAGGTTCGACCCTGTTGCACGGCAGCTTCGGCTGCCGTTTTTTATTGCCAGGCCTGTCGAGGTTGACCGAATCCCATTCGGCCAACCTTATTCCTTCTCTGCCCGCTCAGGCCAGCGTTACCGCTTCCGGGCTCAACGCTGTCGCCCAACCGTCCGGCGCTTGCCTGATCACCACCTGAGGCGTGCCGTGCCAGGCGGCGCAGCGCGCCAACGCCGCGCGCAGGTCGGCGGCGAGCCGTTGCGTCAGCTTCACCCCGCCCTCAATGAACAGCGCCTTCACCTCGAACACTCCCTGGGCGCGATGCGCCTTGGCGTCGAGCCGACCGACCAGCCGGCCGCGGCTGAGCAGGGGCAGCACGAAGTAGCCGTAACGACGCTTCGGCGCCGGCGTGTAGCACTCCAACCGGTAGTCGAAATCGAACAACGTGGCGGCGCGCCGCCGGTCCCACACCACCGGGTCGAACGGCGACAGCAGCGTGCTCACCGTCGACACGAGCCGCCCTTCGGCCGCATCGGCCAGCAGCGGCGCGAGCTCGGCGGCGACGAAGGTATCGGCCGACCAGCCCTCCACCCGCACCGGCAGCAGTTCGCCAGCGTCGGCGAGCCGGTGCAGCTCGGCACTGTAGCGACTGCGGCGCAGCCGGTAGTAGTCGGCCACCCAGTCGGCGCGTACCACGCCGAGCGCGCGGGCGCTGCGGTGCAGCAGCTCGTGCTGCACCGCCTCGGCCGACGGCAGCTCCGCATCGTCCCAGCCGGGCAACACCCGCTCAGCCAGGTCGTAGACGCGCTGGAATTGGCGTCGCTCGGACACCATCAGCCGCCCGGTGGTGAACAGCACCTCGAGATGGCGCTTCTCCGGCTTCCAGCTCCACCAACCGCCGCCCTTGCCGTCCCGGCGTTCGAAGTCGGCCGAGCGCACCGGGCCGTTGTCGCGGATGTGGTCGAGCAGCGCGGCAATCTCGTCGTGGTGCTTGCTCATCCACTCGGCCGAGTACTTCCAGCCCATTGCCGCCGGGTCCAGCATGCGGTGGCGCAGCAGGCGGTAATCCTCGGTCGGCACGAAGCAGGCCTCGTGCGCCCAGTACTCGAACAGCTCGCCGCGCGCGAGCGCCTCATCCAGCCACTGGCTCGGGTAGTCGCCGAGCCGGCTGAACAACACCAGATACGGGCTGCGCGCGACCACATGGATGGTATCGATCTGCAGTAGCGCCATGCGGCGGATCGCCGCGATGAGGTCGGCGGGAGTGGCCTTGCGGCGCGGCGGGCGCAGCAGGCCCTGGGCGGCCAGATGCAGGGTGCGGGCAGCGGCGAGCGGCAGGTGGACGATGGACACGTCAAGGCTCCGGAGACGGGACCGTTCACTCTAGCAGAGCGCTTCGGCCGGACTCAACGTACAAGCCCCTCGCCAGTCTCTCCGAACAAAGATCAGGAGGCGATGGCAAAAACAGGATCGGGCTGCGGCGCCATGACTGCGATGCCTCGTCGCCCTCGGGTCGGTAGATCCAGCCATACGCCCACAGAGATCAGCGCTTCGCATGAGCCAAAGCAACGCTGAGATCTTGTCGGAAAACGTACGATAGTGGTTCCCGGCAATTGAATGTCAAATTCATCACGATGCTCACGACCTTTTGCCCAACAAATAGTCATATAGCATACCATGGCCCAGCGTCCGCCGCCGAGCGGTTCTGCCAACCTTGATCGTCCCCACCGATGAAACGACTGCTTGCCCTCACCGCTCTACTCGCGACTTGCGTGCACGCCGCCCCGGTCTACAAGTACGTCGACCAGAGCGGCAACGTCACCTACACCAATGTGCCTGTCCCCGGTGCGCAGCAGATCAAGCTGCCGCCGCTGCAAAGCGACTCGCCGCGCCCGACCCTGTTGCGGCCGCGCAGCACTTCCGGCAATGCCGCCAGCGGCGCAGTCCAGATCGCCCCCTCGACGCAGAAGCAGCGCGATGCCGGCCGCCGCCAGATCCTCGAACAAGAGCTTTCCAACGAGCGCAAGGCGCTGGCCGACGCTCGTCAGGCGCTGGCTGACGGCCAGGCGGTGCGCAACGGCAACGAACGCAACTACGCCAAGTACCAGGAGCGGATCCAGAAGCTGCAGGACGCTGTCACCGAGCGCGAAAAGAACATCCAGGCGCTGCAGCAGGAACTGGCGCGCTAGCAGTACCTGGCACTACGGCAGTACAACCCGCCGCAAACAGAAGATGAGCTCCGGCGTTTAATCCTCTTCCAGCGCCATTGTTCGCACGGCCTGAACTGCCCCTCGGAAACTCGGCCCCCATTGGCATACCGAGCCGTTTCCATGACGGCACAGCTGCACCAAGATCGCGCCGGCCTAATGCACCAAAATAGTGCATACTGAAAGCAGATAGGTACCGGCAGAGCCTCCAGGCACTGGCGCGCTTCTTGCTAGGTATCAGGTCAACCCTTACGCGACGACCTGCCATGCTGCCTTCCGTTTACGCCGGGCTGGAATTGCTCGACACCCCGGTGCTGGTCTGTCAGGACGATGGCACCATCGTCTACGCCAACCCGGCGTCCGAAAACCTGCTGGCGCTCGGCCGCAAGGAGCTGGCGCGCCACCCGCTGTTCGCGCTGTTCGCCGAACCGGCACCGTTGGTCAACGCGATCGCCACTGCACTGTCGCACCACGCGAGCTTCATCGAGCACGACCTGGAGCTGCCGCTCCTGCACAGCGATGCGGCGCTGCACATCGCGTTGACCGTCACCCCGATCGACAACGAGCTGGCACTACTGGAACTGCGCCCGCTCGACCAGCAGCTGAAGATCGCCAACGAAGAGCGGCTGCTGTTGCAGCATCAGGCCAACCGCGAGCTGATCCGCAACCTTGCCCACGAGATCAAGAACCCGCTCGGCGGCATCCGTGGTGCGGCGCAACTCTTGGAGCACGAGCTCGCCGACCGGCCGGAGCTGAAGGAATACACCGAGGTGATCAAGGAAGAGGCACTGCGGCTGCAAAGTCTGGTCGACCGCCTGCTCGCCCCGCACCGCCGCCACCACGTCAGCGAAGTGAACATCCACGAAGTGCTCGAGCGGGTGCGCAGCATCGCGCTGGCAGAGACCCGCGAGGGGCTGACCATCGTGCGCGACTACGACGTCAGCCTGCCCCCGCTGATCGCCGACAAGGAGCAACTGATCCAGGTGGTGCTCAACCTGGTCCGCAATGCGGTGCAGGCGATGAATGGCCGCGGCCAGATCGTGCTGACCACCCGGGTGGCACGTCAGGTGACGATCGCACGGGTGCGCCACCCGCTAGCGCTGCGCTTGGCGATCACCGACAACGGCCCAGGCATTCCCGACGCGATCCGCGAACATATCTTCTACCCGCTCGTCACCGGCCGCGCCGAAGGCACCGGCCTCGGGCTGACGCTGACACAGGCCTTCGTGCACCAGCACGGCGGCAGCATCGAATTCGACTCCCATCCGGGCCATACCTGCTTCACCGTCCTGTTGCCGTTCCGCGACGACGAAGCCACGAGGAAACCATCATGACCCAAGCCGTCTGGATCATCGACGATGACAAGGCGATCCGCTGGGTGCTGGAAAAGGCACTCACCCGCGCCGGCATCGCCCACAGGAGCTTCGAGCGCGCCGACGACGCGCTGTCCGCCCTGCCCTCCGGCACGCCGCGCGCGATCGTGTCCGACATCCGCATGCCCGGCATCGACGGGCTGAAATTCCTCGCCGCGGTGAAGGCCGACTATCCGTCGCTACCGGTGATCATCATGACCGCGCACGCCGACCTCGATTCGGCGGTCGCGTCGTTCCAGGGCGGCGCCTTCGAATACCTGCCCAAGCCGTTCGACATTGACACCGCGGTACAGCTGATCGAACGCGCGCTGGCCGAAAACGGCGGTGCCGACGAGGCAGGCGACAGCGCCGAGGCACTGCCGGCGCTGCTGGGCCAGGCACCGGCGATGCAGGACGTGTTCCGCGCGATCGGCCGGCTTAGCCAGTCGAGCGTCACCGTGCTGATCACCGGCGAGTCTGGCACCGGCAAGGAGCGGGTCGCCGAGGCGTTGCACCGCCACTCGGCGCGCGCCGCCAAGCCATTCATCGCGCTGAACACCGCGGCGATCCCCAAGGACCTGCTGGAGTCGGAGCTGTTCGGCCATGAGAAGGGCGCGTTCACCGGTGCCTTGGCGACGCGGCGCGGCCGCTTCGAGGAGGCCGAGGGCGGCACGCTGTTCCTCGACGAGATCGGCGACATGCCGACCGAGCTGCAGACCCGGCTGCTGCGCGTGCTGTCGGACGGCCAGTTCTACCGCGTCGGCGGCCACACACCGATCAAGGCGAACGTGCGAGTGATCGCCGCTACACACCAGCACCTGGAGGAACGGGTCAAGCAGGGGCTGTTCCGCGAGGATCTGTACCATCGGCTGAACGTGATCCGGTTGCGCTTGCCGCCGCTGCGCGAGCGGCGCGAGGACGTGCCGCTGTTGGCGCGCCACTTCCTCGCAAAGAGTGCCGCCCACCTCGGCGTGGAGCCGAAGCGGCTGACTGAGGCGGCGATGGCGCGGCTGACCGGCTATGCCTTCCCCGGCAATGTGCGCGAGCTGGAGAACCTGTGCCAGTGGCTGACGGTGATGGCACCCGGCCAGAGCGTCGAGGAAGGCGACCTGCCGCCCGAGGTGCGCGAAGCCGCCGGCGAAACCTCGGCGATCGGCCCGGCCGGCGACTGGGTGGCCGGCCTGTCTGCCGAGGTGGCACGCCGGCTCGCCGCCGGCGAGATCGGTCTGATCGACGAGCTGACCCGCCGCTTCGAGACCACCTGCATCCGTGCCGGCCTCGCGCACACCGGCGGACGCAAGGTCGAGGCGGCCCATGTGCTCGGCTGGGGCCGCAACACGCTGACGCGCAAGATCCAGGAGCTGGGGCTGGAAGAGCACGACGACATGCATTGATACCCGCCTACGGGCGGGGCGGCGCACCGGCTGGGTGTGCCGTGCCGCCGCCCTCCTTACAGCTCGGCCCCCAGCGCAGTCAGCCCCGGCAGCGTCGCGAAACTGGTCGCACGCACCGTGTCGACGAAATCGTTCAGATACGCCACACCGGCGTCATCATCGCGCACCGCTGCGTACAGCTCGCTGTTCAAGCCGTCGCCGATCCGGCGCGCCACCACATAGCCCTTCTCCAGATACGGCACCACCGCCCAATACGGCAGTGCCGCCACGCCGCGCCGGCTCGCGACCAGCTGCACGATGGCGATGGTCAACTCCGAGGTGCGTCGCTCAGGGCTCACCCCGGCCGGCTTCAGCACCTTGCGCATCAGATCGAGCATCGCATCCGGCACCGGATAGCTGATCAGCGTCTCGGCGGCGAAATCCGCCGCGCTCCAGCTCTTCTTCGCCGCCAGCGGATGGTCGCGCGCCGCCAGCGCAACCATCTCATAAGCGAACAGCGGAAAGTGACTCACGCCGGGCGTCTCCTCGGCCTCCGACACGATCGCAAGGTCGGCACGGCCGGTCAGCAGCAGGCCGACCGGGTCGGCGTGAAAGCCGGACACGATGTCGAGCTCCACTGCCGGCCAGTGGCTGCGGAATGCGTCCATCGCCGGCATCAGCCAGTCGAAGCAGGTGTGACACTCGACAGCGACGCGTAACTCGCCCGCCTCCCCCTCGCGCAGCCGCGCGAGGTCGCGCTCGGCATTGTCGACCTGCGCGAGCACCTGGCGCGCCAGGGTCAGCAGGCGCTCGCCGGCCTGCGTCAGCCTGAGCGGCTGCGCCTTGCGCCGCTCGAACAGCGCCACGCCATAACCGTCTTCCAGCGCCTTTAACTGATGCGATAGCGCCGACTGGGTCAGGAACACCCGGCGCGCGGCCTGCGACACGCTGCCGGTTTCGGCGATCGCCACGATCGAGCGCAGATGGCGGAGTTCCAGCGGGCTTCTGGTCATGAAAATCACTCATCTCAAACAACAATACAATGAGTTTGCCTCATAAAGCGTGCAACGAATAGCCTAGCGTCATCGATAACGACCGCCGCTAGAGATCACCATGACCACGCTGCACACCCTGGGCTTTCCGCGCATCGGCGCGAAACGCGAACTGAAATTCGCCCTCGAGGCGTTCTGGCAGGGCCAAAAGAGCACGGCCGAACTGCTCGACGCCGCCCGCGAGCTGCGCCAGCGCCACTGGCTCAACCAGAAGGCCGCCGGCATCGAGCGCGTGCCGGTCGGTGACTTCTCGCTATACGACCAGGTACTCGACGCCCAGATTCTGGTCGGCGCCATTCCGAAGCGCTTCGGTCTCGATGCCGCCGCGCTGGACCTGGCCGGCTACTTCGCGCTGGCGCGCGGCACGGCCGACCACCCTGCGCTGGAGATGACCAAGTGGTTCGACACCAACTACCACTACCTGGTCCCGGAATGGCACGCCGACATCGCCTTTTCGGCCAACCCGGCGCCGCTGCTCGCCCAACTGCGCGAGGCACAGGCGCTGGGTCTCGCGCCAAAACCGGTACTGCTCGGCCCGCTGAGCCTGCTGTGGCTCGGCAAGACCAAGGGCGTGGCGTTCGACCGGCTGAACCTGCTGCCGGGGCTTCTCACCGCCTACCGCGACATCCTCGCCACGCTGGCCGCCGCCGGCGCCGACTGGGTGCAGATCGACGAACCGATCCTGGCGCTGGACCTGCCGGCCGACTGGCTCGCCGCGTTCGCGTCGGCCTACCAGAACCTGGCAGACAGCCCGGCCAAACTGCTACTCGCCACCTATTTCGGCAGCATCGCCGACCACGCCGCGCTGATCAACGCCCTGCCGGTCGACGGCGTGCATCTGGACCTGGTGCGCGCGCCGGAACAGCTCGACGCCCTGCTGCCCGGCTGGCCTGCCGGCCGCGTGCTCTCCGCCGGCCTGATCGACGGCCGCAACGTCTGGCGTGCCGACCTCGCCCGCCAGCTTGCCCGCGCCGCAACCTTGGCCGAACGCTTCGGCAACGACTTGTGGCTGGCGCCGTCCTGCTCGCTGTTGCACGTACCGCTCGACGTGGCCCAGGAAACCGCGCTCGACACTGAGACCAAGAGCTGGCTTGCCTTCGCGCTGCAGAAGCTCAACGAGCTGAAGCTGTTGAAACGCGGCATCACGCAGGGCCGCGATGCGATCGCCAACGAGCTCGCCGGCAGCGACTTCGCGCAGGCGACCCGCCGCCAGAGTCCGCGCATCCACCGCGCCGACGTTGCCGCTCGCCTCGCGGCGCTGCCGGCCGATGCCGACCGGCGCTCCTCGCCGTACCCGGTGCGAGCCCGCGCCCAGCAGGCGTGGCTGAAGCTGCCGCTGCTGCCGACTACGACGATAGGCTCGTTCCCCCAGACCGCCGCCATCCGCGTCGCCCGCGCCGCGTTCAGGAAGGGCGAGCTGGCCGCCGCCGACTACGAAACCGCGATGCGCGCCGAGATCGCCGAGGTGATTCGCCGCCAGGAAGCGCTCGACATCGACGTGCCGGTGCACGGCGAGGCGGAGCGCAACGACATGGTCGAGTACTTCGGCGAACAGCTAGCCGGCTACCTGTTCACCCAGCTCGGCTGGGTGCAGAGCTACGGCAGCCGCTGCGTAAAACCGCCTATCATCTTCGGCGACGTCGCCCGCGAGGCGCCGATGACGGTGCGCTGGTCGGAGTACACCCAGAGTCTGACCCCGCGCCCGGTGAAGGGCATGCTGACCGGCCCGGTGACAATGCTGCAGTGGAGCTTCGTGCGCGACGACCTGCCGCGCGCCGAAGTCGCCCGACAGATCGCGCTGGCACTGAATGACGAAGTTCTCGACCTGGAGGCGGCCGGCATCCGCGTGATCCAGATCGACGAGCCCGCGATCCGCGAAGGCCTGCCACTCAAGCGCTCTGACTGGGATAGCTATCTCGCCTGGGCCGGCGAGGCGTTCCGCCTGTCCAGCCACCGTATCGACGACGCCACCCAAATCCACACCCATATGTGCTACTCGGAGTTCAACGACATCCTGGAAGGCGTCGCCGCGCTGGACGCCGACGTGATCACCATCGAGACCTCACGCTCGGACATGGAGCTGTTGACCGCGTTCGGCGACTTCGCTTACCCGAACGAGATCGGTCCGGGCGTCTACGACATCCACAGCCCGCGCATCCCGGCCGAGGCGGAGATCGAGCGGCTGCTGACCAAGGCACTGGCGGTGATCCCGGCCGAGCGGCTGTGGGTAAACCCGGACTGCGGCCTGAAAACGCGCGACTGGCCCGAGGTGGAGGCGGCGCTCGCCAACATGATGGCGGTGACGAAGCGCTTGCGGGCGAGCCTGGGCAACAAGGGCGAGCGCGTGAGCGGGAGGGGTTGAGGGATCGCGACGGGGAGCCGAGGCTTCCCGTTTTTCATTCGGAGCGACGGCCCTGTCTTTGCCGATGGCAGCCATGCAGTCCCGCCGAGATTGGCCGAACGGCACGACGGCCAAAAAGCAAAACGGACGCGCCCCGCGTCCGTTCCGTTTTCAGCCCGTCAACTATCCAGCATCGACGGCGTCATCATCACCTTCAGCCTCACCAGCTCGAATTCGTCGCGCTGGCGATGCTGCAGCCACCACACCGCCCCCTTCTTCACGCTCCACATCTGCTGCTCGCCGGCCATCAGCTTCGCCGTCAGCCAGCCTATCCAGGGCTGATGGCCGACCACCACCACCGTCCCATCGCGTCTCGGCCACCCCAGGCCGCCCAGCACCTCCTCGGCGCTGGCGCCCGGATTGAGCGCCGGCATCACCTCGGCGCCTTTGGCGAGAAACGCCGCGGTCTGTTGAGAACGACGCGCCTCGGACACCAGCAACGTATAGTCGCGCGGCAGGCGCGGGCGCAGCCAGGCAGCCATCCGGCTCGCCTGCTGCTGGCCTTTCCGGGTCAATTCGCGCGCCAAGTCGTCCGAGCCCTCCTCGGCCTCGGCGTGACGCCACAAGATCAGGTCCATGTCCTCTCCTGCAAGATAGCCGGCGCCCCATCCATGAAGCGCCAATTGTTGTTCGACACCGTCACATCGTGGCGGCGATGTTCCGTTTCAAGCATAGCGGCACCGCGTGTCGGTCACATGTCAGCGCCATAGCGCCGTCAGCACCGGTATCAGCACCGCCGAAATCAGTCCGTTCAGCCCCATCGCCAGGCCCGCGAACGCGCCGGCGGTCTCCGACATCGCCATCGCCCGCGCCGTACCGATGCCGTGTGCGGCGATACCGGTGGCAAGGCCGAACACCATGTCCTGCTTGAAGCCGAGCCGGTAGAGCAGCGGCTTGAGCACCACCGCGCCGAAGATGCCCGACACGATCACGAAGGCCGCAGCCAGCTCGGGGACGCCGCCTATGCTCTGCGCCACGCCCATCGCGATCGGCGTAGTGATCGAACGGGCGGCGAGCGACAGCACCACCGGCTTGGGCAGGCCGGCCAGCGCGCCCAACCCCGCCGCGCTGACGATGCCGAGCACGCTGCCGGCGAGCAGGGTGATCATCAGCGGTTTCGCCGCGCGCTTCAGACGGGTGAACTGCTGGTAGAGCGGGATCGCCAGCGCGACCGTCACCGGGCCGAGCATCAAGTGGATGATCTGCGCACCGTCGCGATACTGCCTGTAGTCGATGTGGAACGCGAGCAGCACGCCCATCAGCATCAGCACCGACAACATGAGCGGATTGGTCAGCGGGTGGCTGTGGCAGCGCCGGTTGATTGTCAGCGCCAGCTTGTACGCGCCAAGCGTCAGGAACAGACCTGCCAGCGGCGAGGCGAACAGCGGAGCAACCGTCATGCTCCCTCCCGATGTGTGTGGCGACGCAGTAGCCAGGACAGCAGCGCCGCGGCGCCGACCAGCGTGATCAGCGTCGACGCGATCAGCACGACCGACAGCGACAGCAGATACGGTTCGAGCAGCGACCAGTAAGCGAGGATACCGACGCCGGCCGGCACAAAAAACAGCGACATATGCTTGAGCAGGCGGCTGACACCGTCGCCGAGACCCGGCGGCACGCGGCGCTTCGCACACAGCGTCAGGAACAGCAGCAACATACCCAGCACCGGTCCGGGCACCGGCAGCGCCAGCCCGCGGACGAACGCCTCCCCGATCAGCTGATAACCGAACAGCCACAGCAGGGTTTCCAACATCACAACACTTTCTCTCAACTATAAAATCGGGGCCAACCGCCAGGCCACCATGGGGACAGCCCCTGCCGGCTTTGGCATAATGCGCGCCATGACTACGCCAACCGTTCCATCCAACGCGCTGTGGCGCGTCGAGGCGCCAGCGGTGACCGGCCGCCTGGTTCCCATCTTGACCGGCGCAGGCTCGCTGACCGAGCGGCTGATCGCGCTGGGCTCCCCGTTCTCGGTGCAGGTACTGGGCCAGGGCCGCGACGAGGTCGCCGCCGACGAAGCAGCACTGCTCGGCGTCGATCCGGGCAGCGCCGTGCTGGCGCGCCACGTCGCGCTGCTGCTTGATGCGCAACCGGTGGTGGTGGCGCGCAGCGTCACCCCCTGGCACGACCCGGTATGGACGCCGGTGCTAGAGCGCGGCAGCCGCTCGCTCGGTTTCACACTGTTCGGCGAACTCAACGACGACCTGATCCGCGAGCCGCTCAGCTACGCGATGCTCGACCGGCACCACCCGCTGTTCGCGCTGACGAGAGCGCACGACGCTGCGTCGGCCGAACGCTATGTCGCGCGCCGCTCGCGCTTCCTGCTCGGCGGCTCCGCGCTGATCGTCTGCGAAGTCTTCCTTCCCTCTCTGGACCGCTACCTGCCATGACCTCCGCCATCCTGAAGGACCGCCTCACCGTCTACAGCCAGCTGATGCGGCTCGACAAGCCGATCGGCACGCTGCTGCTGCTCTGGCCGACCTGGTGGGCGCTGTGGATCGCCAGCCACGGCCGGCCCGACTGGACGCTGCTGCTGATCTTCTCGCTCGGCACGCTCTTGATGCGCTCGGCCGGCTGCGTGATCAACGACTTCGCCGACCGCGACTTCGACGGCCATGTCGAGCGCACCAAGCGGCGCCCGTTCGCACGCGGCGTGGTCAGCAAGAAGGAGGCGCTGCTGTTGGCCGCCGCGCTGTCGTTCGTGTCCTTCCTGTTAATCCTGCCGCTGAACCGGCTCACCTGGCTGATGAGCGTGCCAGCGCTGTTCCTGGCGATGAGCTATCCATTCACCAAACGCTTCCTGGCGTTACCGCAAGCCTACCTGGGCATCGCCTTCGGCTTCGGCATCCCCATGGCGTTCGCGGCGCAGACCGACAGTGTACCGGCAATCGCCTGGTGGATGCTGCTGGGCAATATTTTCTGGACGCTCGGCTACGACACCGAATACGCGATCAGCGACAAGCCGGATGACCTGAAGATCGGCATCAAGACCGCGGCGATCACCTTTGGCGACTACGACGTGGCGGCAGTGATGGGCTGCTTTGCGGTCTTCACCGCGGTGATGGTGATCGTCGGCCAGTCGCTGGGGCTGGGACTCTGTTACTGGCTGGGCCTCGCCGTGGCCGCAGCGATGATGGCAAGACAATACAACGTCATCAAAAATCGTGATCGCCTGGCCTGCTTTAAAGCTTTCCTTGGCAACAATCGCGTTGGGATGGTGATTTTTCTCGGCATTCTGGCCGAATACAGCCTGAACATCCATTAAGTGAATAGGATTTTTTGCGGCTTGGCCGGCCAACGGTGTTTCACGCCATTGACCGGCACACGGACCCATTCCGTCAAAATCGTCAATCAACACCTCATCTAAATAGCTGGTTGCTTTTTGCCTGCTGGCTCCTTGCCCCTTTTGAAGGGGTCCTGCCTAGCGAAAACCCGGAACCGCATCTTGGAAGCGGCAACGCATTAGGCAGCAGCCAGGAGGCGCCCCTGCAGCCGGAGACAGGCACAGGTAAGAGCCGCTGCCGAGCCCGGTCAACGATCGAATCCATGAACGAGCCGCTCCCTGCCACGTTTCAGCCATTCGTCCAAGGCAGCTGGCTAGCCATGTCGTGGGCCCCTAGCGGTAATCCACCACATTTCCTCTTCGAACAGACAGCCATCGGTGCACACCCTCCATCCCGGCGAGTGTGCCGGCCGAGCGTTACCTCATGTCCTGCAGTCCAGAACATGGCGGTCTGCGTCAATGAGCCATTGGGAACAGCGCCTAGCCCAATAGTTTGACTTCGTTTGATGAGAAACCTATTGGCAGCTCTGACTCTCCCTTATTACCTTAGTCTGCACACAAGAAAAATATTTATATGTAATTTTGTTTTTATAAAAAAATGACAATTACGCACTAATATTTAGCAATTCATGAAAGAGCCAGCTGCATTTTTAAGCAAGCTATCAAGTTAAATAAAATGGCACGTTCCGGCGTGTTGCTTCACAAATGAGATTAATCACCGATCGTTTCTCTGTCTTCAATATGAATTATGAAAATTGACTAACCATTGCTCTATTGCAAACTTATGCCAAAATAATTGCTTTGCTGTTCTATCATAATTGTGATGTGGTTTTGAAGCGGCCAGATTTCGAACCTACCTTTTAAGATAAGGCCAAACCGTCTTGATGAGGTATCGCAATGAAGAACGCCAAGAAAAATGCCAAGCAGGATGCCGGCAAAAACGACCGCAATGGGAATGGAAAACTCAAAGACAAGGAATATCTTCGAGAGCTGAAAAAGCTGCACGCCGAACTCGTCAAGCTGCAGGAATGGGTCGTCAAGGAAGGGATCAAAATCTGCGTGATTTTCGAAGGTCGAGACGGAGCAGGAAAAGGGGGGACCATCAAGGCGATTACCGAGCGTGTGAGTCCCCGCATTTTTCGAGTGATCGCACTGCCTGCCCCAACCGATCGTGAAAAAACGCAGATGTATATCCAACGCTATCTGCCACACATGCCGGCGGCCGGCGAGATCGTACTGTTCGATCGTAGCTGGTACAACCGTGCCGGGGTTGAGCGAGTCATGGGCTTCTGCACAAAAGAGCAGGTGGAAAAATTCCTCCAGGCAGCTCCCCTCGTCGAAAAGGCGGTCATCGAATCGGGAATCCTCTTGCTGAAATATTGGCTGGAAGTTAGCCCGGAGGAGCAAACACGGCGACTGCAAGCTCGTATCTATGACCCACGTAAGGTCTGGAAGCTTTCTCCGATGGACCTTGCGTCCTATAGCCGTTGGTATGATTACTCCCGGGCTCGCGACGACATGTTTAAAGCAACGGACACCGAGTTTGCGCCGTGGTTCGTTGTCAATTCCAACGACAAGAAACGTGCACGGCTAAACATCATCAGCCACATGCTCAGCATGATTCCTTATAAAGAACTGCCGCGGGATAAGGTGGTGCTGCCTAAACGGCAGAAAGCGGAGGGCTACCGCGAACCAGATTATCCCTACAAGATGGTTCCAGAAAAATACTGATATGACTTGGGCCTCTTGGTAAAAATGGCATCACTCAATCATGGTGACAGCTTGAAATGTTCACTAAGAATACTGCGGACGATGGCCAAGCCGTATTCCTCGATTGGCTCCATGATTACCAGCGAGACTGGCTCAAGCCAGATATTGTCGCGGGTGTGACCGCCGCTGCCGTTGTTATTCCAAAAGCATTGGCCTATGCCACTGTTGCCGGCTTGCCGATTCAAGTTGGGCTGTACACGGCATTTCTGCCGATGCTGATCTACGCTGTCCTCGGCACATCCCGGCCGCTAAGCGTCACCACCTCGGCAACGCTCGCCATTCTCTCTGCCACAGCCCTCGAGGAAGTGGCTCGAGGCGGTGGCGAGACACAGCTCTTGGCGGCCTGTGCAACGCTAACCATGCTGGTTGGGGGCATTCTCGTCCTGGCAGGGCTTTTACGGCTAGGATTTGTCGCCAACTTCATATCCGACCCAGTGTTAACCGGGTTCAAGGCCGGGGTCGCCGTCATCATTGTGCTGGATCAGCTCCCCAAGCTGCTGGGCATTCATTTCACCAAAGGGACTTTCTTCCATAATGTACTGGCCCTTGTACAAGGGATACCCCATGCCTCGATAGCGACTGTCGCACTGGGGGTGGGGACGATAATCCTCCTGGTCGTCATCGAACACCTTTGGCCACGAGCTCCGGCCCCCTTGATCGCAGTCGCTTGCGGGATAGCGGCAGAAAGCCTGTTTGGCTTGAGCGCCCATGGAGTTGAGGCGGTGGGGCATGTACCCACAGGCCTCCCTTCCTTCACCACACCGGATCTGTCGCTCGTTGAACAGCTATGGCCACCGGCGGTGGGCATTGCCCTGATGAGCTTTACCGAGTCGATCGCCTCGGGACGGGCCTTCGCGGAGAGCAGCGAACCGACGCCACAACCGAACCGGGAATTACTGGCAACAGGCCTGGCCAATATAGGCGGTGCACTACTGGGCTCCATGCCGGCGGGTGGGGGCACCTCGCAGACGGCGGTGAATCGACTCGTCGGAGCACGCACGCAAGTGGCAGAGTTCGTCACCGCCGGCATCACCTTGGGCACGATGCTGTTCCTGGCACCACTCATCGGGTTGATGCCGCATACGACACTGGCGGCCGTCGTGATCGTCTATTCGATTACCTTGATTAAACCTGCAGAATTCCGTGCCATTCTCGCCATACGACTCACCGAGTTCACGTGGGCACTGATCGCACTCGTGGGGGTCGTGCTGCTCGGCACACTGAAAGGCATCCTGCTCACGATTGTTGTGTCACTGCTCGCCCTGGCGCACCAGGATGCGAATCCCCCCGTCTATGAACTGCGGCGCAAGCCAGGCACCGACGTCTTCCGCCCAGTATCCGACGAACATCCCGAGGATGAGACTTTTCCCGGCCTTTTGATAGTAAGGACGGAAGGGCGTGTTTTCTTTGTCAATGCAGAACGTATCGGACAGAAGATACGAGCCTTGGGGGTGGGAAAGCGCCCGTCAGTGATCGTCATAGACTTCAGCGGAGTCTTCGATCTCGAATACACCGCACTCAAAATGTTGACGGAAGCCGAACAAAAAATTCGTGAGGATGGCATTGACCTATGGCTTGCCGGTCTCAATCCAGGCGTTCTCGAAATAGTCAGGCGCTCACCATTGGGGGCGACGCTCGGCAACGAACGCATGTTCTTCAATCTGAACTATGCCGTCGAAAGCTATCTGAGCATGCCAAGGCCCGATCGCGTCGACTGACTGACCGTCGGCGTGGCACCGCGTTTCTCCTACGCGATGCGCGGGCAATCCCGTCGCCGGATTGTCCATACCGCATATAGTCCCTACTCAAGCTCAACGAAAAAAGCGCCAACGTCTCCGCCGGCGCTTCAAGCTTTCAATGTAGCTGTTCCGAGATTTGTGAATAAGAGCCGCTAACAAATCTCAGCGAGGTGACCTTGGCTATACGCTTCAGATCCGATCGTTTATTGGCCTCAGGTTATTGCACCCGCAGCGGCAGTCTGTAGCGCTTGCCGTCGACCGACAGCGTTGCCAGCCAGTCATGTCCACCGCTGGCGCACACCGGCAGGGTCACCTTGGCCCGCCAGCCTCCCAGCCCGTCCTCAACCAGACGGTAGCGATTGAACCCCATGTCCATGCCGACCATGCTGAATTCGACACTCGGTGCCTGCTTTGCGCTGACGCCGGCCAGCCGCAGTTCGAACGGGGTACGATAGCTCGGCGCCGCCGCCAAGCGCAGCGTACCGCCGCCCGGCAGCGCACAGCCCTCGGTCAACACGCCGCACGACAGCGTCTGCGGCGGCAACTCTGCCGCCTGGGCCGACTTGTTGAGCAGATAGTGGGTGATCAGCCCGATCTTAACCGCGCCGAGCACCACCAGCAGCACGCCGATCACCAGCCACTTCTTCTGCTTCGCGTTCATCGCCATGCCCCGCGCATCAGCGCTATACCATGCGCGCCATGCACCCGTGCCTCGAGCAGATCATCGACACCGAGCCCGCCAAGCGCCAGCACCGGGATCGGCGTACCATTGGCCAGCAGGCTGGCGAAACCATTCCAGCCGAGCGGTGCTCGGTCCGGATGCGTCGGCGTCGGCTTCACGTGGCCGAGCAGCGCGTAATCGCAGCCGAGTTCGGCGGCGCGTTCCAGCTCGGCCGCCGAGTGCACCGACGCGCCAACCCAGTCGAACGCCGGACGCTCGCGGGCTTCGGCCAACCTGGCCGCAGTGAGGTGCACGCCATCGACCGGCAGACCAGCGAGCCACGCCGGGTCGCCGTTGACGATCACTTTGCCGCCTTTCGGGTGCACGCGCGCCGCCACCTGCTCGACGAAGGCTGCGAGCGCATCGCGATCAAGCTGCGGCTCGCGCACGATCACCCAGCGTGCGGTGGTGCTGGCCGCGAGCGCATCGAGCACCGCATCCGCACCGATCTCGTACGCGCAGGTGATCGACACCAGATCGGGGATCGCCAGCGCGCGCAGCACCGGCCCGTTGGCCGGCAGCATCGGCTCGACTGACAGCACACCCGGCGTCTGCCAGGAGAAGGACTGCCCCTCGCGCGCATGCAGTTCGCCGTCCCACGCCCAAACACGGAAGAAACGCAGGAACACGGTGGCGTGCTCGTAGACAAAATGCTTGGTCATCCACGGCGTGGCATGACGCACCGTGATGCCCATCTCCTCGTGCAGTTCGCGCGCCAGCGCCGCGTACGGCGTCTCGCCCGGTTCGATCTTGCCACCGGGGAATTCCCAGTAACCGGCATACGGCTTGCCTTCCGGCCGGCTACCGAGCAGGAAGCGGCCGTCCGCGCCGATCAGCGCGCCAGCCACCACTTCGACAATCTTGCTCATCGCTCTCTATTCAATTCAATGCATTCAGGGCCGCGAGGCCCTGGGATAACAATCGGCCCACCGTGCGATCGCGGCGGTGAGTGGGTAAAGGCTGCGGCCGGGCAGAAAAGGCTCTCATCGTGTCGCGAGCGGCCGCCAGCGAAAAGCGGACAGTGCGCAGGAACAGGAATGTACTGGAGTACCTGAGGGTTCCTGACCGCTGAGCGAATCTCTGCATGCTTATCTGCGATACGCCCAGCGATAGATTCGCACGCCGACTGCCCAACCCGAGATCACGTCCGCGCAGCAACGGTGGGGGCCTCTTCTCAGTCGGCCTTGCGCTCGTCAATGCCTCGCCCCGCCCAGTCGCTGGCGAACTGCCAGGCAACCCGGCCGGAGCGGCTGCCGCGGGTCAGCGACCACTGCAGCGCGGCGCGGCGCGCCTCGTCGTCGAGCGCCAGCCCGTAGTGGACGAGCCAGCTTGCGCAGGCGGCCAGATACGCGTCCTGGTCGAACGGATAGAAGGTCAGCCATAGGCCGAAGCGGTCGGACAGCGACACCTTCTCTTCCACCGTTTCACCCGGGTGGATCTCGCCGTCGTCGCTGCGCTGGTGCGCCAGGTTGTCCGACATCCGCTCCGGCATCAGGTGGCGGCGGTTCGAGGTGGCGTACACCAGCACGTTGTCGGCGCGGCGTGCCAGGCCACCGTCGAGCGCGGTCTTCAGCGCCTTGTACGCGTCGTCGCCCTCCTCGAACGACAGGTCGTCGCAGAAGATGATAAAGCGCTCGGGACGCGTCGCGATCAGCTCGATGATGTCGTGCAGGTCAGTCAGCTGCGACTTGTCGACCTCGATCACGCGCAGCCCCAGGCCGGCGAACTCGGTCAGCAGCGCCTTCACCAGCGACGACTTGCCGGTGCCACGCGCACCGGTCAGCAGCACGTTGTTGGCCGGTCGGCGCTCGACGAACTGGCGGGTGTTGCGCACCACCGCGCCGATCTGGCGGTCGATATGCGTCAGGGCCGACAGCGGAAAGCTGTGCGGCTCGTGCACCGCCTCGAGCCAGCCGGCAAGCCCGGCACGGCGCCAGCGGTAGGCGGTGGCGTTCCAGTCCGGCTCCGGCCGGGCCGGCGGCAGCAGCGGTTCGAGCCGGGCGAGCAGCGCTTCGGCACGGCCCAGGAAGGCATCCAAACGGTCCATCGGTTTTCCCTTTGTCTTATGTCTTATAAAGAGCCACTAGCCAAACAGGGGCCGGCCCGGTTTGGCTAGTGGTTCTGGACAAAAGCTTGGCCGAACCACGGTTCGGCCAAGCTTACTGCCGTTGCGTCACGCCGGATCGCGCAGCGAGATCACCGGCCAGCCGTGCACCTCGGCATGGGTGCGCAGCGTGTCGTCCGGGTCGACCGCCACCGGGTGGCTGACCAGCGACAGCAGCGGGATGTCGTTGCGCGAATCGCTGTAGAAGAAGCTCTGCTCGTAGTCGGCGAGCGTCTTGCCCTGCTCCGCCAGCCATTGCTCCAGGCGAGTGATCTTACCCTCCTTGAAGCTCGGCACACCGGCCGGCTTGCCGGTGAAGCGGCCGTCGTCGTGCTCTTCGAGCTCGACCGCGATCAACAGCTCGACACCCAGTTCGCGGGCGATCGGGCCAGTGATGAAGCGGTTGGTCGCGGTGATGATCATCACCGTGTCGCCGGCGGCCTGGTGCGCGGCGACGAGCTCGCGCGCCTTCTTCGGGATGATCGGCAGGATGTGCTCCTGCATGTATTCGGCGTGCAGGCTGTCGAGTTCGGCGCGTGAGAAGCGGGTCAAGGGCTCGAGCTGGAAGTCGAGGAACTCGTAGATGTCCAGCGTGCCGGCCTTGTACTGCTCGTAGAAATGGTCGTTACGGCGGGCGTAGAACGCCTCGTCGAGTAGGCCGCGTTTTATCAGGAACTTCGGCCATTCCACGTCGGAATCGCCGGCGATCAGAGTGTGATCCAGGTCGAACAGGGCTAGGTTCATGGTTCGCTATCGGTGGTTTGCAGAATGTTCTTCACCAGCGGCACGGTGATCGGCCGGCGCATCGCCAGCGAATAGCGGTCGAGCATGTCGATCATCTGCGTCAGGCTCGCCAGGTCGCGCCGCCAGTGGTTGAGCAGGTAGCGGTACACGTCTTCGGGGATGGCCAGCTGGCGCTGCGCGGCATGGTGTGCCAGCGCCGCGAGCTTGTCCTCGTCGGACAGCCCCTTCACCTCGAACACCAGCCCCCAGCCCAGCCGGGTGCGCAGGTCATCGCGCACCGGCGCCTGCATCGGCGGGCAGCGTCCAGCCATCAACAGATAGCCCTCGCCGGACTCCTTCAGCGAGTTGTAGATCGAGAACAGCGTGATCTGGCTATCCGGGTCGAGAGCATCGACATGATCGACCGCGATGAAGCTCGCCTCGCGGGCAAAATCGGGCAGCGTCTCGGTCTGACCGTCCAGGTAGATCGATGCACGCCCCAGCGATTCGGCGTGGGCTATCCACGCTTTCAAGAGATGTGTCTTGCCGCTGCCCGCTTCGCCCCACAAATAGACAAAGCGCTCTGGCGTCTCGCCGGTAATCGCCGCGATCAATTCGCGGTTGCGATCGGCGATGAAAGTATCGAACGCGGAGACGGGCTCGGGCGTAAGGTCGAGGACGAGCTGATCCAAGGCTTGCGGTCATCAAGAACAGTTGAAATCGAACCCCAAGTTTACGTGCAAAGTGCCCGTCAGTCGCCCCCAACAGCATCAAACGGCACCAAAAGGCGGCATTTTCCACCATTGCACCGCACCGGCCGACCAGCAGGCGGCAGACGAACGGCCTCGGCGTGCCGCAGATCAGGCCCAAAGCCACGGGGAAATCGGTTAAAATACAGGCGCTTTTGGCGACCCCCGGAAGCACCGATTACGCTTACGTTTGCAGAAAGAGACTCCTTTGAACACCACCTCCCTGAGTTACCGTGATGCCGGCGTCGACATCGACGCGGGCGACGCACTCGTCGAGAACATTAAGCCGTTTGCCAAGCGCACCATGCGTCCTGAAGTGCTGGGCGGCCTTGGCGGCTTTGGCGCATTGGTAGAAATCAGCAAAAAGTATAAGGAACCGGTCCTCGTGTCCGGGACCGATGGCGTGGGCACCAAGCTCAAGCTGGCTTTCGACTGGGACCGCCATGACACCGTCGGCATCGACCTGGTGGCAATGAGCGTCAACGACATCCTGGTACAGGGTGCCGAACCGCTGTTCTTCCTCGACTACTTCGCCTGCGGCAAACTCGATGTGCCACGCGCCACCGAGGTGATCAAGGGCATCGCCGCCGGCTGCGAACAAGCCGGCTGCGCGCTGATCGGCGGCGAAACCGCCGAGATGCCGGGCATGTACCCGGTCGGCGAATACGACCTGGCCGGCTTCGCCGTCGGCGTGGTCGAGAAGAGCCGCGTCATCACCGGCCGCGACATCGTCGCCGGCGACGTGGTGCTGGGCCTCGCCTCCAACGGCGTGCACTCGAACGGCTACAGCCTGGTGCGCAAGATCGTCGACCGTGCCCAGCCGGACCTCGACGCCCCGTTCGACGGCGGCAAGACGCTGCGCGAGGCGATCATCGCCCCGACCCGCATCTACGTGAAGCCGCTGCTCAAGCTGATCGACACCCTGCCGGTCAAGGGCATGGCGCACATCACCGGCGGCGGCATCACCGAGAACACCCCGCGCGTGCTGCCGGTCAATGTCGTCGCCCAGATCGATGCGAAGAGCTGGCCGCAGACCAAGCTGTTCCAGTGGCTGCAGGAGCAGGGCCAGGTGGACGCGCAGGAAATGTACCGCACCTTCAACTGCGGCATCGGCATGGTGGTGATCGTCGCCGCCGAACACGCCGACAAGGCCGCCGCACTGTTGGCTGAACAGGGCGAGACCGTCTACCGCATCGGCAGCATCCGTCCGCGTCAGGGCGACGAGCACCAGACCCAGGTAGCGTAACCCGGCGTTCTGATGACCAACGGCGCTACCGGGCACCCGCCCGCTAGCGCCGGTTTGTTTCGGCCCCCTACTCGCACAAGACTCCGAATGAAAAACCTCGTCATCCTGATTTCCGGCCGCGGCTCCAATATGCAGGCAATCGTCGACGCCAAGATTCCCGGCGCGCGCATCGCCGCAGTGATCAGCAACCGCCCGGACGCCGCAGGTCTCGCCTGGGCCGCCGAGCGTGGCATCGCCACCGCCGTGCTCGATCACAAGCAGTTCGCCGACCGCGAAAGCTTCGACGCCGCGCTCGCCGAGCTGATCGACGGCTACCAACCGGACCTGGTGGTGCTCGCCGGCTTCATGCGCATCCTCACCCAGGGCTTCACCGCCCACTACGCAGGCCGGATGCTCAACATCCATCCGTCGCTGCTGCCGTCCTTCCCAGGCCTGCACACCCACCAGCAGGCGATCAACGCCGGCTGCCGCATCGCCGGCTGCACCGTGCACTTCGTCACCGCCGAGCTCGATCACGGTCCGATCGTCGCGCAAGGCGCGGTGCCGGTGTTCCACAACGACACCGAGGCAACGCTGGCCGCCCGGGTGCTCGAGCAGGAACACCGCCTCTACCCGCAAGCGGTCGCCCAGTTCGTCGCCGGCCGTCTGAGCCTCGACGGCCTGCGCGTGCTGGTCGCCGACGAAAAGCCAACCAACGCCCGCCTGGCCGTGCCGCTAGACTGAGTAGCGTCGAACGGGCTTTTGGAGCGCAATGCGTAAACGTCTCGCCATCGTATTGGCACTGCTGCTGTCATTACTGGTGCATTTGGGCTTTCTGGCCGGCGACTTCATCCCGCCGGCCACGCTCGAGCTGCCCGATGACGGCAAGCTCAAGCCGCTCGATGTGCAGTTGAAGGCGATGTCGCTCGACGCGTCCGCTCCGTCGGTCCAGCAGCCGCCCCCACCGGCGACGCTCGCACTGCTGCCGGCGCCCCACACCCTGCCGGTCAGGCCGCCAAAGCGCAGGAAACCGCACCGCGCCGCCGCGCCGAAGCCCATGTTAGCCGTCAAGCAGGCATCGACACCGCTGGCCGAAGCGAGCGCGCCGGCCACCGAGACGATGGCAGAGTCCGCCGCGGCGTCCGCAGCTGCCACCGAGCACGTCGCCGCCAGCTCGGCGCCGAAGGCGCAGCGCCAAGCCGCCTCCGAGCCGACCTCGGCCAAGCTCTCCAGGGCACAGGCGTCCGCCGCCGCCGCCGAAGCCCGGGCCGTCGCCGAGGGCAAGAGCTGGCCGGGCCAGGGCGTCGGCCCCGACGGCATGCTGCGCGCCAGCCAGCCGCTCACGCGCTTCCCAAACACCGCCCGCCTAAGCTACCAAGTGTTCTACGGCCGCTTGTTGCTAGGCATAGGTCAGATCACCTGGCAGCGCGGCAGCGGCAGCTACCAGCTGACCCTGAAAGCAAACGGCCTCGGCCAACGGCTGCGCTACGAATCGCGCGGCAGCCTCGACGGAAATAGCCTCAAGCCCGACAGCTACAAGGCATTCCGCAACGACCAGCCGCGCGAACACGCCGAGTTCGACTGGGCCGCCGGCATACTGCACTACGCGGACGGCAAGCAGGAAAAGCTCGAACCGGGCGCGCAGGACTTATTGAGCCAGACATGGCAGCTGGCGCTGAAGGGCGCGCAGCTGGGCCTCACGCAGATCACCACCGGCAAGAAGGTGTACAGCTACCCCCTGAAACCCGCAGGCGAAACGGTGTTCGACACCGGCGCAGGCAAGATGCGGGCCGTCGTGGTCCGAGCCACCAGCAACGAGAATAGCGCCGAATTCTGGCTGGCCCCGGGCTACGCCAACCTGCCGATCCGTGTCATTTGGATCGACCCGGACAAGAAACTGGAATTACGCATTACCGCGATCAACATCAATGAGCAGGACGAGTGGACGCTTCCGACGTCGCCGACCCGCAGCTCCGGAAAATAGATGATTACTCAGCACCAACTCCCGCATATCGAGGCCGTGATCGGCCGTCTCGTCCGTTTCGACCGCCCGGCCGACGCCGTGCTGTCCGGCTATTTCCGCGAAAACCCGAAGCTCGGCAGCAACGACCGCCACGAGATCGCCGAAACCGCCTTCGCCTGCCTGCGCCACTACGGCCGCGTGTCGGCGCTGGTCGCCCCCAAGCGTACGCCGCGCCGACTGATGCTGGCGACGCTGGCGTGCGCACGCGACATCAACCCGGAGGTGCTCGACCGCCTCCTGCAGGACAACGAGCGCCAGTGGCTGGACGGCGTGCGCGCCGCACCGCAGCCGGATACGCTCAGCGTCGAGTCCGAACTGCCCGACTGGGTGATCGAACGCCTCGCCGACCCCAGCCCTGACGCGGTGCGCGCGCTCGGTGCCGGGCTGATGCAGCCGGCGCCGCTCGACCTGCGCGTCAACACCCTGAAGATGAAGCGCGACGCCGCGCTTGCCGCGCTGCGCGACTCGGGCCTCGCCGCCGAACCGACGCCGTACTCGCCGATCGGCATCCGCCTGGCCGGCAAGCCGGCGCTGAACAAGCACCCGCTGTTCCTCGACGGGGCAATCGAAGTGCAGGACGAAGGCAGCCAACTGCTCGGCATCCTGGTCGGCGCCCGCCGTGGCGAAATGGTGGTGGACTTCTGCGCCGGCGCCGGCGGCAAGACGTTGCTGCTCGGCGCGATGATGGCCAGCAGCGGCCGGCTGTACGCGTTCGACATCTCGGAGAAACGCCTCTCCAATCTCAAACCGCGGCTGGCGCGCTCGGGCCTCTCCAACGTCACTCCACAGCTGATCACCAACGAGAACGACACCCGCATCAAGCGCCTAGCCGGCAAGATCGACCGCGTGCTGGTCGACGCGCCGTGCTCGGGCCTGGGCACCCTGCGCCGCAACCCGGACCTGAAATACCGGCAGAGCGCGAAGAGCGTCGCAGAGCTGAACGATATCCAGGCGAGCATCCTCGCGTCGGCCGCGCGGCTGGTGAAGGCCGGCGGCCGGCTGGTCTACGCCACCTGCAGCCTGCTGCCGCAGGAGAACCGCGCCATCGTCGACGCCTTCCTCGCCGCCCATCCCGAGTTCGAACTGCTGCCCGCCAACCAGCTGTTGGCCGAACAGAAGATCGCGCTCGACACCGGCGACTGCCTGGAACTGCAGCCGCACCTGCACAACACCGACGGCTTCTTCGCTGCGGTACTGGTCAGAAAGGCCTGATCAGCCGTAATATTGCAATATTAGCAAACAGCAAAATAGCGTCTGAAAGGCGCCCGCCATGTCCAAGCCCGGGTTCCCCCCGTTCGCGCCGTACCAATCACGCTCGAGCCGGCGACTGCGCAACTTCTACCTCTCGGTAGGACTGTGGCGCCGCCGGGCGTCGATATGGCTGGCGGCGATCCTGGTCGGCCTGGCGGCAACCACCCTTGCCAGCGGCAGCCACCTGCTGCACCGCTGGTTCGATGTCGCCTACCATGCGTCGCCGTACTGGGCGCTACTGATCACCCCAGGTGGCCTCGGGCTGTCGGTCTGGCTGCTCAACCGCTACTTCACCGGCGCCGGCGGCGGTGGCATCCCACAGGCGATCGCCTGCCTGCAGCCGGGCGCGGTGGCAATCCGCGAGCAGTTCCTGACACTGCGCGTCGTGACCGGCAAGATGGTGCTGACACTGTTGGGCATCGCGTCTGGTGCGACCTTCGGTTACGAAGGCCCCATCGTCCAGGTCGGCGCGGCGATCAAGTACTCGTTCGACCGCAAGGCAGCGCTTGCCAACGAGGGCACTGCGCGCGGACTGATCCTGGCCGGCGCCGCAGCCGGCGTCGCTGCCGCGTTCAACACTCCGCTCGCCGGCATCGTGTTCGCCATCGAGGAAATGGGCCGTACACTCGACCAGCGTTCAAGCAAGACCATCCTGCTGTCGGTAATCCTCGCCGGTCTCACCGCCACCGCCCTGATCGGCAACTACAACTATTTCGGCGTCACCAGCACTACCCTGCCGCTGGCCTCCGGCTGGTACGCGATTCCGGTCACCGGCCTGCTCGGCGGCGTGGTCGGCGGTCTCACCGCCAAGCTGATCCTGGCGTTCTCCCACCAGTTGCCCGGCCCGTTGGCCCACTGGCGCAACAGCCGTCCCATCCTGTTCGCCGTCGGCTGCGGCGTGGTGATTGCCACAATCGGCATCGCCAGCAACGGCAGCACCTTCGGCACCGGTTACTACCGCGCCCAGGACATCATCCAGGGCCACAGCGCCGGGCTGGAAGGCTACAGCGTGCTGAAGCTGATCACGCTCTTGCTCAGCTATATCAGCGGCGCGCCCGGCGGCATGTTCGCACCGTCGCTGGCGGTCGGCGCCGGCTTCGGCCTGAACGTGTCGCACCTGTTGCCGGGCCTGCCTTACACCGCGCTGGTGCTGCTGGGCATGGTGGCGTTCTTCGCCGGCATGACCCGGGCACCGATGACCGGCTTCGTGATCGTGATGGAAATGACCGACTCGAACGGAATGATCATCCCGCTGATGGCGGCCGCGCTGATCGCCTCCAGCGTGTCCCGGATCGTGTCGCGCCACTCGCTGTACGATGGGCAGGCACACCTGCTGCTCAAGCAACTCGCTGCCCCACGGCTGCCCAAGCCGGCGACGCCGGTAAAAGCCGCGAGCGAAGCCCTGCAGCACGACCCCGACTAAGAGCGCTAAGCGCTCTGCCACAGAAAGCGAGAGCTACCCGCTTTTTCGTCGCACTGTACGAGATGTATGGCAAGAATGAGCAACAATGCTTAAGAGAGGTTGAATAGCGGCACCAATTGACCGGCCTGCCGCGAGCGACCTACAATAACCAACTTAATAAGTCAGGTATTTCGCAAGGATAGACTGCATGGACATTCAAGAAGCGCTGCGTCACACCGTCACCACCCACCCGGTCGTGCTCTTCATGAAGGGCTCGCCGAAATTCCCGCAGTGCGGCTTCTCCGCCCGTGCGGTTCAGATTCTGCAGGCCTGTGGCCTGGAGAGCTTCACCGCCATCGACGTGCTGGCCGACCCGGCTGTGCGCCAGGGCATCAAGGAGTACTCGAACTGGCCGACCATCCCGCAGCTGTACGTGAGCGGCGAGTTCATTGGCGGCTCGGACATCATGACCGAGATGTACCAGTCGGGCGAACTGCAGGAACTGATCAAGGGCCTGAACGCGGCCGAATAAGCGTCTAAGGCATCAGCCAGCAAGCCATTCCTTCCGGAATGGCTTTATTTTTGTCTAAAGAGAGACAAGCCTGGACGAAATGCCAATCCGTGTGCATAAACATCAGGTATGGCGTGGATTTCGCAGCGTAAGCCACGCTAAAATCGCGTCCCATACCTTGAATACAATCTACCGGCCTACACGGCCGGAACGCAACGACCGGAAGCTGTTTTTCACCGTACCCTCCGTGAAAGGCAGCTTTCTCATAAGGTAAGGGCTCACATGAACATCTCCGTAGTCAATCACCCGCTGGTCCAGCACAAGCTCGGACTGATGCGCGAAGGTGAGATCAGCACTTCGAAATTCCGCACGCTGACCCAAGAGCTGGCGCGCCTATTGGCCTACGAGGCCACCCGCGACTTTCAGCTGGAAACCATCACCATCGATGGCTGGTGCGGCCCGGTCGAAGTGCAGCAGATCAAGGGCAAGAAGGTCACTGTGGTGCCTATCCTGCGCGCCGGTCTCGGCATGCTCGAGGGCGTGCTCGACATGATCCCATCGGCCAAGATCAGCGTGGTCGGCCTGTACCGCAACGAGGAAACGCTCGAGCCGGTGCCTTACTTCGACAAGTTCGTCGACAGCCTCGACGAGCGCATCGCACTGATCATCGACCCGATGCTCGCCACCGGTGGCTCGATGGTCGCCACCATCGACCTGTTGAAGCGCAAGGGCTGCAAGCAGATCAAGGCAGTGGTGCTGGTCGCTGCGCCGGAAGGCGTCAAAGTCGTCAACGAGGCGCACCCGGACGTGCAAATCTACACCGCCTCGCTTGACTCGCACCTCAACGAGCACGGCTACATCATCCCGGGCCTGGGCGACGCCGGCGACAAGATCTTCGGTACCAAGCACGTCTGATCCCGATGCCATTCTGCAAGAACGCCGCCGCGGTCACCGGGCGGCGTTTTTTTGAGAGCGGTAAAAACCGCTGCGCTTTCACGCACAAGGATAATGCTTCATGTTCAACCACGTAAAACAGGCACTTGCTGGGGCGCAGATCCTGTTCGTCGCCTTCGGCGCGATGGTGCTGGTGCCGCTGTTGACCGGCCTGAACCCGTCGATGGCGCTCTTGGGCGCCGGCATCGGCACCCTCTTGTTCCAGCTCTTGACCCGCCGCCAAGTGCCGATTTTCCTCGGCTCCTCGTTCGCCTTCATCGCACCGATCATCTACGCGACGCAGACCTGGGGTCTGCCGTCGACGATGTTCGGCCTGTTCGCTGCCGGCTTCATGTACTTCGTGTTCGCGGCGCTGGTGCGCTGGCGCGGCGTCGAGGCAGTCAACCGCCTGCTGCCGCCAGTGGTGATTGGCCCCGTAATCATGATCATCGGCCTGTCAGTGGCTGGCGTCGCTTCGAACATGGCGATGGGGCGCGCCGGTGGCCACCAGGTTATCCCCTACGACACCGCGCTGATCCTGGCCGGCGTCTCGCTGACCACCACGGTGATCGTGGCCATCTTCGGCCGCGGCATCTTCCGCCTGGTGCCGATCCTGGCCGGCGTGACCGTCGGCTACGCCACCGCCGCGATGCTCGGCGTGATCGACTTCAGCAAGCTCGCCGCCGCACCGTGGTTTGCGGCGCCGCACTTCATTACTCCCCAGGTGAACTGGGCCGCCGCGCTGTTCATGCTGCCGGTGGCGATCGCCCCGGCGATCGAGCACATCGGCGGCGTGATGGCGATCGGCGGCGTAACCGGCAAGGACTACACCCGCACCCCGGGCCTGCACCGCACGCTGGCCGGCGATGGCCTGGGCGTATGCGTGGCCGGCCTGATCGGCGGTCCTCCGGTGACCACCTACGGCGAAGTGACCGGCGCTGTGATGATCACCAAGAACTTCAACCCGGTGATCATGACCTGGGCAGGGCTGTTTGCGATCACGATGGCGTTCTTCGGAAAGTTCAACGCTCTCCTGCTGTCGATCCCGATGCCGGTGATGGGCGGCATCATGGTGCTGCTGTTCGGCACCATCGCCTCGATTGGCTTGAAGACGCTGATCGAATCGAAGGTCGACCTGATGGCACCGCGCAACCTGGTGATCGTGTCGGTGGTGCTGACCTGCGGCATCGGCGCGCTGGAACTGAAGATCGGTAGCTTCACCCTGGTCGGCGTCGGCCTGTGCTCAATCCTGGCAATTCTGCTCAACCTGATCCTGCCGACGGCACCGGATCGGCATGATGGGATTCCCGAAGGCCAGGACATCTAAGAACCAACCCTCAAAATTACTACGCAGACGTGATCTCGGGTTGGGCGGTGCTCGGAATCCTCATGTACTCCAGTACATTCCGGTTCCTGCGCTCCGTCCGCCCCGAGCTGACGCCCGCTCGCTACACTTTGAGAGCCGGTTCTAAGCATCCCTCCGACAACCAGACCCGCACATACCGTGCGGGTTTTTTGTTGCGCTTGCCGATTCTGCCTGGCGGCACGGGGCGTGGCCGTGGATATAATGAGGCGGCAACAACGACTACAGAGGGAAACGACAATGTTGATGCAACGCGAGCACGCCACCTTACTGGTGGTGGACGTACAGGAAAAACTGGCCCCAGCGGTGCACGATGCCGACGGCTTGATGGCCCGCTTGCAGTGGCTGGTCGATGCGGTGCGTGATACCGGCGTGCCGGTGGTGTTTTCGGAACAGTATCCGAAAGGGCTCGGCCACACCGTGCCGGCACTGCGCGATGCGGCGCCGACTGCGCGCACGGTCGAGAAGCAGCACTTCTCCTGTGTCGCCGGCGACTGCCTGCCCGACAGCCTGATGCAGCGCGACCAGGTGATCGTCTGCGGCATGGAAACGCATGTGTGCGTGCTGCAGACGGTGATCGACCTGCTCGACGAGGACAAGGAAGTGTATGTAGTCAGCGATGCGGTATCGAGCCGACGCGAGGCCGATCACCTGGCGGGCCTTGCGCGGATGCGCGACGCGGGCGCCCAGTTGGTCACCCGCGAAATGGTGCTTTTCGAGCTGCTGCACCAGGCAGGCACCGACGAATTCAAGGCTGCCAGCAAGCGTTATCTCGTCGGCGAACAGCCGGCTTAGCACGCCCCGGGTTGGCCGAATACATTTCGGCCAACCTGCCCTTCCCCCTCATCCGCCCTGCCCGTCGCCGACCGCTTGGCCGTGCAGCAGGTGCAATTTTGCGACGATCCCCCTATCCTGTCCTTCCTATCTATCCAATTGGGAATCACTCGATGACGATCACCAGCAACTTCCAGGCGAATTTGGCCACCCTGCCGGCAACCGATGCCATCGACGCACTGGAACTCGTCAGCTCCACCGGCGCCGTTGTTGCCCGGCTGGAAAACCGCCCCGGCACTGCCGGCTCGGTACGGGTCTACCACGCCCTGCTGAAGGAATTCGGCGAAATCAACCAGGCCGCCGCGCAGCGCGGGCTCGAAATCTACGCCGAACATGTCGCCGACGCGCAAGCCAACCCGGGCAAGCACCCGAACATCGACCGGCTGTTCCCGATCGCAGAACAAGGCGTCCCGGCACTGCAAGTCAGCCTCTTCGCCAACGTCGCCGGCTGATAGCCACCGTGTCGGCCAATAAAAAACGGAAGCCCACAAGGCTTCCGTTTTTTATTGCGGGCCGCGCTCTCAGCGCAGCGGCTCGACTTTATAGCGCGGCGGCAGCAGCAGCGCCGGTACCTCGCGCTTGCGCTTGCCGCGCACCAAGCGCCCCGGAATCAACGGGAACTCAACCGCATCGGCCGGCGGCTCGCCGCGGCCAGCCGCCGGCTTGCCGCGCCCCTGCGCCGAACGCTGCGCGTTACCCGCCGCTCGCTGCGGCTGGGTGCTGCTCGGCACAATGCCGGTTGCTTCGCCCTTCGGCGACGCCATCCATGACGGCCAGAAGCCTTCCACAGGCTGGGCTGGCAGCTTCTGGCGGGTCAGCTTCTCGATCGCCTCGAGCTGCTTCTGCTCATCCTCCGCCATCAGCGAGATCGCCACGCCCTTGGCGCCTGCACGTCCAGTGCGGCCGATCCGGTGCACATAGTCTTCCGGCGAATTGGGCAGCTCGTAGTTGATCACGAACGGCAGCTCGGTCACGTCGAGGCCACGTGCCGCCACGTCGGTAGCAACCAGCACGCGCAGCTCGCCCGACTTGAACATCGACAGCGTCTCCAGTCGCGCTCCCTGCGCCTTGTCGCCGTGGATCGCCTCAACCGACAGGCCGCGTCGCTTCAGATCGCGCGCCACCTGATCGACGCTCTGTTTGGTCTTACAGAACACGATCACCTGACTCATGTCGCGCGACTTGATCAGATGCTCAAGCAGGCCGCGCTTGCGGCCGACGTCGGCAGCGTACACCAGCTGCTCGACCTGATCCGAGGTGGCGTTCTGACGTGCCACTTCGATCATTTCCGGGTTACGCATGAAGTCTTCGGCCAGCTTCTTGATCTCCGGCGCGAAAGTCGCCGAGAACAGCAGGGTCTGGCGTTCTTTCGGCAACATGCCGAGAATCTTGCGGATATCGTTGATGAAGCCCATGTCGAGCATCCGGTCGGCCTCGTCCAGCACCAGAATGTCGACCTTGTTCAGCTGAATGGTCTTCTGGCCGACATGGTCGAGCAGACGGCCCGGCGTCGCCACCACGATCTCCACGCCGCGGCGCAGTTCCTGGGTCTGCGGGTCCATGTTCACGCCGCCGAACACCACGGTGTGACGCAGCGGCAGATACTTGGTATACGCCTTGACGTTGACCGCGATCTGGTCGGCCAGCTCGCGGGTCGGCGACAGGATCAGCGCCCGCACCGGGTGCATCGCCGGCGACGCGCTGTTCGACGCAAATTTCTTCAAGCGTTCCAGAATCGGCAGCATGAACGCGGCAGTCTTGCCGGTGCCGGTCTGGGCGGCGGCCAACAGGTCGCGACTGCTCAGTACCTTCGGGATCGCCGCCGCCTGGATCGGGGTCGGCGTGCTGTAGCCCAGCTCGTCGATCGCCCGCAGGATCTCGGGCGCCAGCCCCAGCTCTGCAAAGGACATTCCATTACTCCTGCAACAGGAAGGGCTGGCCGATCCCGTCCCCGCGGTATCGGCCAACCCTTTCGTGTATGTTCATCAAATTATTATCAATCGAGCCCGCGCCCAAAAAAAAGCACGCCGCCTCCACGGTCGGGGCGGCGTTGCTCTATGGCGGCGACTCAGCCGAGCAGACGAGCAACGCTCAGCAGCAGGACCACGGCCAGCCATAGCAGGACGCAGCGCCACACCAAGCCGACCGCGCTCTTCAGGAAGCTCGGATCGGCCGGATCGCCCAGCCCCAGCTCGGGGCGATAGCGCACCGTGTAGTCCTGGCGCAGCGGATCACCCAGCTTCACGCCGATCGCGCCGGCTGCAGTTGCCAGCAGAATGCCGTTAGCGTAATTCCCCCAAGTGCGCGCCTGCGAGCGCCAGCAGTAGATCGCGTCCTCGAAGTCGCCCATTACGGCGAAGCTCGCTGCAGTCAACCGAACCGGCAACCAATCGAGCCAGGCCGAGGTACTGGCGGCGAAACGGCCGAACTGGTCGTCTTCCAAGCTGCGCTCGCCCCATTTCTGGCCGAGCATCGTCACCATCCGGTACAGCACCGCGCCGACCGGGCCGGGCAGCACCACGAACCAGAACATCGTGCCGAACACATGGCGGTAGCTGTCCACCACCCCTTGCTCGATCGCCAGTCGCGCCATTTCCTCCGTCGACAACTCGGCGGTCGGTTGGCCAGTCCAGTCGCGCAGCGCCTGGCGCGCATCGAGATCGCGCCCTTCGCTCAGTGCCCTCGACATCTCCGAGAAGGCGCCGGAGAAGTGCCTGAAGCCCATTGTCAGGTAGAGCACCAATACGTTCCACGCCAGTGCCAAGATCGGACTGATCCGGAAGAAGAGCACATACACGCCCCAAGCCACCAGCACCGGCGGGACGATGGCCATCAGCCAAGCGAATACGCCGTGGCGGTTGGAACCGGCATTGAAGTTGCGCTCCAGCTGGTTGGCGTAACGGGTGAACAGCAACCAGACGCGGTTGCGGTTGCCGAGCGGGCGCAGCTGCTCTAGGGCGAGCGCCAAAATAAGGGATAACAGGGTCATCGGTATCGGGTGGTTGATCGCAGGCCCAGCGTCAAGATACCACAGTTGGTAGCGCGACGCCCACCGGTGGCGGGCGTCGCGGAGGGATTCAGACTGATCCGAAGCGGCGGCCACCGCCTAGTGACGGCGGGCTGCCATTGCGCTCGTAACCGAGCGTGCTGATCGCCGCCTCGCGCAGCACCTTCAGCGCCTCATCGGTACGCGTCATCTTCTCGTTGATGAACTGACCGTTCAGGTCGTTGATGGCCTGTACCTTATGCAGCGCGCTCTGCAGCGCCTGCCAGGCAACCAGCGCCGCCGGCTTGTCGACCAGCCAACCATTGAGCGCAGCCTGAGAGTCGATGCCAAGCTCGAACAGACACCGCTCGCGCAGCACCGACAGCGAGGCGAGCTCTTCGAGCAGCACTGCCTTTGCGCGCGCTACCGGCTCCAGGTGCAGCGTCAGGCCGTTGATCAGCACCCGCTGCTCCTCATTAAGCACTTCGCCCAGCCGGTTCAGCTGGGCGGTCTCACTTTCGCAGGCGGCAGTAAAGCGCAGCGTGATATCACTCATGCACAACTCTCTCTGTCAGGACGGTCGGACGTCCCGCAGCTCAGCGCCCCAGCAGTTCGCGCGCGGAGGCGATCAGCCCGTCGGCAATCGCGCCCGGGTTCACCTCGAAGGTGCCTGCGGCGATAGCGGAACGGATCGCCTCGACCTTGCCGGCATCAAACGCAGGTTCCGACGCGACGCTGCGCTCGACCGCGCTGATCTGGCTCGCCAGCGGGTTGATCGCGACACTGTCGGTAGCGCCAGTGGTTCCACTTTGCACTTCGTCGTCCTTGCGGGTCGACCGGCTCGGTGTGCCATAGGCAGCCGCCAGGCTGCGGTTAGTCTCGACTTTCATAAAAAATCCTTGCGCTCGGCATTGCATTATTACTGCAATTATCGGCGACAAGTCTGCAATCTTTAACGGTTTTTTTCCGACCGCATTCAGTACTGCACCTGCACGGTACCGTCCTTCTGTGCCACTCCCTGTACCAGGCGGCCGGAGCCCATCCGTACTGCCACCACCTCGCCCGCTGCCGCACTGCGGTTGGCGATGCCGTCGGCGAGCACCGCGAAGCCGTCGCCTCCCGCGTGCACCTGCACCTTCTGGCCGGCCTTCACCACCTGCGGGGGGCGCAGCATGAAGGCGCGCAGCCAGCTGCCAGCCGGGATGCCACTCCTGGCACTTTGACCCACCACCTCGCCCGGCTCCTGCAGCACGCTGCGCGCCAGCGTCGGGTTCGGTACCACCACCCGCTGCACATCAGTGTCGGCCAGCACTTCACCCGCGCCGATCGCCCGCGTCGTCACCATGCCGTAGCGAGTCTCGCGGATCGTCACCGGCACCTTCACAACCCAACCGATGCTGGGGCAGGCCACGCTGACCTGGGTGCTGCCGCCGGGCTGGGCACCGGGCGGCCAGCTGACCCGCGGCGGCTGCGGACAGGGCTGCAGCCCGTCGAATGAGCTGAGCGGCCCGATCTGATAGCTGGCCTTACGGTGCTGCAGTTCGGCATCAAGGAAGCGGCGCAGCGCGCTCTCGACCGGCGCCGCAGCCGGTACAGCCGCCAGGACGTGTCCCGCCAGGACGAAGAAGAGCAGCGCGAAAATTCTGTTCGACATGCGGGCCATTGTACCTCTGCCATCCGGCAAAACCCAGAATCCGGTGAAAACCTCAAATGGGTTGACAGATGAAATGAACATGCAATAAACATACACAGTAGAGCACTGACTCCATACATACGTTTGACAAAATTAGCTAATAACAAGAGGGGAAACTATTAATGAAACTGCGTCTTGCTGCCTTGAGCTGCGCCATCAGCCTGGCGTTGGCTGCCCCAGCTACGCTGGCCCAGGGCTACAGTAATATCTACTTCTTCGGCGACAGCCTGACCGATACCGGCGCGTTCGCCGGCCAGCCCTTTAAACTGCCCCCTGCCCTAGGCGGCCAAACCATCACTCTGCCGGCCAATGCCCGCTGGACGCTCGATTACGGCCCGAACGTTGCCAGTGTGCTAGCCGGCAAGCTCGGTCTCGGCGTCACCGCCACCAACGCGACCGATGGCCTGAACCCGAACGGCAACAACTTCGCCCAGGGTGGCGCGCAGGCGCAGACCGCCACCCCACCCAGCACCGGTCCGAGTACTCCGGGCATCACTATCCGCGATGTACCGCAACAGGTGCAGGACTATCTCGCCCGCACCGGTGGCCGAGCCGACCCGAACGCCGCGTATTTCATCTGGGCCGGCGGCAATGACGTACCGGCTGCGGCGACCATCGGCGCTATCCAGGGTAGCCAGGCAGCGACCAACTACATCCTCACCTCGGCCGGCTCGCTCACCACCCAGGTCGGCTCCCTACAGGCGCTCGGTGCCAGAACCATCATCGTGCCAAACTTGCCGGATTTCTCGATCACGCCGGCATCGTTCTATGCAGGCCTGAGCCAGTTGTTCGGCGGCAACACCAGCAATCCGAATTTCGTGAACGGTGCATACGCCGCATGGAAAGTATTGTCGACGGTGAAAACCAGCAATGCGGCAGACGAACAGGCAGCGCTCAATCAGGCCATCGCCGCCGCCGCCGCCGCCTCCGGTCAGTCCGTGGCGGCCGTCACCGCAGCGGTCACCGCTACCAAGGCGGGTCTGCAACAGTTGTCGCAGGGCTTTAACGCCGCGGCCAACCTGGGCCTGTCCGGGCTGGGCGTCGGCATCGTGCGCCCGGACATCGCCGCGCTGCTGAACGAGATCATCGCCTCGCCAACGGCGTACGGCTTCACCAACGTCACCGGTAGCGCCTGCCCGGTCGGCGTCAGCGCGATCATCTGTAGCTCGGCCGTCGCCTCGCAAACCAACCCAGCCTTCGTGGCCGGGATGGCCTACCTGTTCACCGACGACCGCCATCCGACACCGCAGGCGGATGCGATACTCGGCCAGTACATCTACTCGCTGCTCGCCGCGCCGGCCTTCGCCGCCGCGCTGCCGGAAACTGGCCTGAACGCGTCGCGCCAGCTCGGCGACGCCCTGACTTCCCGCTACCAGGCACTGCGTGCAACGCCACGCAAGGCAGGCACCGTCAGCGGCTTCGCCAGCGGTGGCTGGCGGCCTGACTCGCTCGACGATGACACCCTGAGTGGCAAGACCCGTGGCAAGCTCCTCACGCTGGGCATCGACTTCCAGGCGACCGACACACTGACGCTGGGCATGGCGTTTGCCGCCGGCAAGGGCGACAACAGTGTCGATAACCAGGGCGATTTCGACAGCCGCCAGCAGCTGATGGCACTGCTTGCCAGCTGGCAGATGGACCACTACTGGGCCGATGGCGATCTGCACCTTGGCAATGGCCATATCGACACCCACCGTCAGGTGACGCTCGGCCCGATGGTACGCACGATGAACGGCACGACCCGCACCAACCAGTACGGCTGGCGCGTTAACGGCGGCTACCAGTTCGACATCGGCCCGGTCCAGACAGGTCCGGTTGTCGGTCTCGACTATGTCAAGGTCAAGGTCGGTGGTATCACCGAGGACGGCAACCTCAGCACCAGCATGAACTTCGACAAGCAGAACCTCAGTTCCTTCCTGAGCAAGGTCGGCTGGCAGGTGCAAGGCACGTTCGGCCAGTTCACCCCGTACGCCAACGCCTCGTGGGTGCACGAGTTCAAGGACGACGCGCGCAGCGTCGCGGTCGGCCTCAATACCCAGCCGGGCCTGTTCACCACCACGGTCGGCAAGCCGGACAGCAACTGGGCGGAGTGGAAGCTCGGTGCCTCGGCGAAGCTCACCAAGACCGTCAGCGCTTACGGCGAACTGGCGACCACCAGCGGGCGCAGCACCGGCAACCTGCATGCGGTAACGCTGGGACTCGCCGCGTCGTTCTGAGTCACACTCGGCAACGAAAAGGCCAACCCGTTGGGTTGGCCTTTTTGCTGGGCGGCGTTTGAAACCGGCTTATTCGCCGAGTTCGGAGACGATCAGCGCCTTCACACGGGCGGCATCGGCCGGCAGCTCGACCACCCGCTGCGGCAGCGCTTCCAGGCCCTCGAAGCCGGCCGGACGCGGCGGCTGTTTGCCGAGCGCCTCGACGATGGTGTCAGCGAACTTGGCCGGCAGCGCGGTCTCGAGACACACCACCGTCTCGCCGGCACGGCGCAGCTCGCGCGCCACCTTGATGCCGTCGGCGGTATGCGTGTCGACCACCACGCCATCCTCGGCATCGACCTGTCGGATCGTCGCGATCCGGTCGGCGTGGCTGCTCTGGCCGGACACAAAACCGAATCGCCCGCACACTTCATCGAGCTTGGCCGACAGATCGAACCCTTCGCCGCTGTCGACCTTGGCCCACAGTGCGCGCACCGCATCGCCATCGCGGCCGACCAGATCGAACACGAAGCGCTCGAAGTTGGATGCCTTGGAGATGTCCATCGACGGGCTGGAGGTGATGTGTGTCTCGGCGCTGCTGCGCGGGCGGTACACGCCGGTGCGGAAGAACTCGTCGAGCACGTCGTTCTCGTTGGTCGCAACGATCAGCCGCTCGATCGGCAGCCCCATCTGGCGCGCGATATGGCCGGCGCAAACGTTGCCGAAGTTGCCCGACGGCACGCAGAAGCTGACCTTCTCGTCGTTGCTTGCGGTGGCGTTGAAGTAACCCTTGAAGTAGTACACGACCTGCGCGACCACGCGCGCCCAGTTGATCGAGTTGACCGTGCCGATCTTGTGCGTTGCCTTGAAGTCGTGGTCATTCGACACCGCCTTGACGATGTCCTGGCAGTCGTCGAACAGGCCGGCGATGGCGATGTTGTGGATGTTGGCGTCCTGCAGGCTGTACATCTGCGCACGCTGGAACGCACTCATCTTGCCGGACGGCGACAGCATGAACACGTTGATGCCGTGCTTGCCGCGCATTGCATATTCGGCGGCGCTGCCGGTGTCGCCGGAGGTAGCGCCAAGAATGTTCAGCGTCTCGCCGCGCTTCTCGAGCACGTATTCGAACAGGTTGCCCAACAGCTGCATCGCCATGTCCTTGAACGCGAGCGTCGGACCGTTGGACAGTTCGAGGATCGCCAGGCCGTCCTTCAGGCGCTTCACCGGCGTGATGTCGGCCGAGCCGAACGCGGCGGCGGTGTAGGTACGGTTGACGATGTCCTTCAGATCCGCCTCGGGAATGTCGTCGGCGAATAGGCGGATGACCTCGAACGCGAGCTCCGGGTAGGACAGGCCGCGCCAAGCATCCAGCGTGCCGCGGTCGATCTGCGGATAGGCCTCCGGCAGCGCGAGGCCGCTGTCCGGCGCCAGCCCCATCAACAGGATGTCGGAAAAGGCGGCGGGCGCAAGGCCGCCGCGGGTACTGATGTAACGCATGATTCTTTTACCGTGGTTTGAGGCAGGAGAGCGCGGCCTGCTCGAGCATGCCCTTCAGGCGCGGGTCGTCCTTGACCTTGACCTCGCCGCCGATGATGGCGATCACGTCCTCCTTGGACAGCGAGGCAGTAACTTTCTCGGCGGTGCAGGTGCACATCCGCTCCGGGTTCGGGCCGGCCAAGAGGGCACCGACCGGCGAGTCCTGTGCCTTGTTGATGCACAACAGCGACAAGCCCTTCAGCGTGATCTCACGCCCCTGGCCGGTCAGCTGCTCGCCAGCGCCGGCGATGGCGCTGGTAGCGCACAACAGCATGCCGGCCAGCCACAATACCCGTTTAGCCATTGAGTTCTTCCATGCGCAGGCGCACGACCTTGCCATCCACGCTGTCGAGCGCTTCGATCGCGGCGATCGCGGCGTTGACCGCCTTTTCCTGCACCAGATGGGTGAGGATCACCACCTCGGCCGAGCCGTCGGACACCGAGCCCTTCTGGATCACCGCCTCGATCGAGATGCCCTGCTCGGCCAACAGGCTGGTGATGTTGGCGAGTACGCCGGCGCGGTCCACCGCACCGATACGCAGGTAGTAGCTGCTGTAGATCTCGTCGATCGGCAGGATGCGCAGGTCTTTGAGCTGGTCCGGCTGGAACGCCAGGTGCGGCACGCGGTGCTCCGGGTCGGAGGTGAGCAGGCGGGTCACGTCGACGATGTCGGCGACCACGGCCGAGGCAGTCGGCAAGGCGCCGGCGCCCGCGCCGTAGTACAGCGTCGGACCAACCGCGTCACCCTTGGCGAGCACCGCGTTCATCACGCCGTTCACATTGGCGATCAGCCGCTTCTCCGGGATCAGCGTCGGGTGCACGCGCAGCTCGATGCCGGCGTCGGTGCGGCGGGTCAAGCCGATCAGCTTGACGCGGTAGCCGAGCTCCTCGGCGTACTTGATGTCCTTAGCGGTCAGCTGGCTGATGCCTTCCAGGTAGCACTTGTCGAACTGCATCGGGATGCCGAACGCGATCGACGCCATGATGGTCAGCTTGTGGCCGGCGTCATGGCCTTCCACGTCGAAGGTCGGGTCCGCTTCGGCGTAGCCGAGGCGCTGCGCTTCGGCCAGCACGTCGGCAAAGTTGCTGCCCTTCTCGCGCATCTCGGTGAGGATGAAGTTGGAGGTGCCGTTGATGATGCCGGCGATCCACTCGATGTGGTTGGCCGACAGGCCCTCGCGCAGCGCCTTGATGATCGGGATGCCGCCCGCCACCGCCGCCTCGAACGCCACCATCACGCCCTTCTCCTGCGCGCGGGCGAAGATCTCGTTGCCGTGCACCGCCAACAGCTTCTTGTTCGCGGTGACCACGTGCTTGCCGTTCTCGATCGCCTTGAGCACCAGTTCTTTGGCGATGGTGTCGCCGCCGATCAGCTCGACGACGATGTCCACCTCGGGATGGTTGACGATCGCGAACGCGTCATCGACCACGGTGACGTCGTCGCCACACACCTCGCGGGCACGCTCCACGTCGCGGTTGGCGGCCATGAACAGGCGGATCGCCCGGCCGGCGCGGCGGCTGATTTCCTCGGCATTGTTACGCAGTACCTGAGCGGTACCGCCACCGACCGTTCCAACCCCCATCACGCCAATATTGATCGGCTTCATCATTGCTCCTGTTTCTTTGTCCTGGTCATTCTTGTGCCCGGTGGGCATCTATTCATGCACACACGGGGAGCCGATGGCTCCCCGTTTGCGGTGTCCAGCGGTTTCGGGCGTCGCGGTCCGAAACTCAGTCGGTGCCGTGGCGCTTTCGGTAATTGCCGAGGAAATTGGCCACCCGGCCCAGCGCCTCGGTCAAGTCATCGGTATTGGGCAGGAATACCACGCGGAAGTGATCCGGCGCAATCCAGTTGAAGCCGGTGCCCTGCACCAGCAAGACCTTCTCCTCGAGCAGCAGGTCGAGGATGAACTGCTGGTCGTTCTTGATCGGGTACACCGCCGGGTCGAGGCGCGGGAACATATAGAGCGCGCCCTGCGGCTTCACGCAGCTCACGCCCGGGATGTCGGTCAAGAGCTGGTAGGCGAGCTCGCGCTGGCGGCCGAGGCGCCCGGCCGGCAGCACCAGATCGTCGATGCTCTGGTAGCCGCCCAGCGCGGTCTGGATCGCGTACTGGCCCGGCGCGTTCGGGCACAGGCGCATCGACGCGAGCATGTTCAGCCCCTCGATATAGTCGCGCGCGTGCTTCCTTTCGCCCGACACGCACATCCAGCCTGCCCTAAAGCCGCACGCACGGTAGTTCTTCGACAGCCCGTTGAAGGTCACGCACAGCAGGTCGGGAGCGAGGCTGGCGATCGAAGTATGAGTGACGCCGTCGTACAGCACCTTGTCGTAGATCTCGTCGGCGTAGATGATCAGGCCGTGCTCGCGCGCCACCTCGACGATCGCCTGCAGCACAGGTACCGGGTAGACCGCGCCGGTCGGGTTGTTCGGGTTGATCACCACGATCGCCTTGGTGTTCGGGGTGATCTTGGCACGCATATCGTCGATGTCCGGCATCCAGCCTACCGACTCGTCACACAGATAGTGCACCGCCCGGCCGCCGGCGAGACTGACCGCAGCGGTCCACAGCGGGTAGTCGGGCGCCGGCACCAACACCTCGTCGCCGTTGTCCAACAATGCCTGCATCGCCATTACGATCAGCTCGGACACGCCGTTGCCGATATAGATGTCCTCCATACCGACGGTGGGCAGCTGCTTCTCTTGCCCGTAGTGCATGATCGCCTTGCGCGCCGCGAACAGCCCCTTCGAATCGGTGTAACCGGACGCGTTCTGCAGATTGGCGATCATGTCCTCGATGATCTCGTCCGGCGCGAAAAAGCCGAACGGCGCCGGGTTGCCGATATTGAGCTTGATGATGCGATGGCCTTCGTCCTCCATCCGCTTGGCATGGTCGAGCACCGGGCCACGGATGTCGTAGCAGACGTTGGCGAGTTTCTGCGATTTATGGATGGGCTGCATGGCGGTCTTTGGTTGCAGAGCGTGCTGGCTCTCTGGTTCTTTGTCTCTTGTAGGGCGCGCGGGCGGCAGTGCGGCGACCGCTGCGCGGGTCAGGGTATAATCCTATCCCAAACTTTGCTGCGCTGCGAGGGACGCGCGCCCCTCAGCGCCACCGACACAAAACGCGTGTTTCCAAGGACTTCGGCGATGAAATTCAATCAAGAAACGAGCGAGGGCTCGAACCGCTTCACCGGTTACGGCGACGGCTACGTCCTGATCAACGAGGAGCGCCACGATGGTAGCCTGATCGTCACCGCCGATCGCATCGAAACATGGCCGGTGGCCGATTTCGTCTCTCTGACGCCGGAGCACTTCGCGATGCTGACCGACTACAGCCCCGAGGTGGTGCTGTTCGGCACCGGCAAAAACATCCGTTTCCCGCACCCGCGCCTGACCGCGGTACTGACCAACGCACGCATCGGCGTCGAGGTGATGGATAGCCAGGCGGCCTGCCGCACCTTCAACATCCTGCTGGGCGAGGACCGCCGGGTACTGGTAGTGTTGCTGGGCTAACCAAGCGGATACTCGCCTACCTACACCTCCGGCCATCGTCTTAGTGCAGTTTCAGCGACGGACGCGCCACGCCGCGCAACTTGTCGCCGCAATAGAGCAGCGCGGTGAGCAGCCAGCCGTGCACCACCGCCTGGTGCATGCGGTACAGCGAGGCGTAGATCAGCTTCGCGCCACGCCCTTCCACGTAGTAGTCGCGCTTGGGGCCGACCACGGCGGCCAGGCTGCCGACTGCGCTGTGCTTGCCGAGCGACACCATCATGCCCTGCGGTTTGAACACGAACGGCGCCGCTTCCTTGCCGGCGAGGCGCGCGCTCAGCTCGCCGACCAGCCACTTTGCCTCCTGGTGTGCCACCTGGGCAGTCGCCGCCAGCGGACGGCCGCAGTCGCCGTCCGGCGCCGCCGCGCAGTCGCCCAGCGCGTAGATGCGCTCGGCGCCGACGCAGCGCAACCGGCCGTCGACCTGTAGCTGGTTGACCCGGTTCACTGTCAGACCGTCGAGACTGGCGAGCCAGGCCGGCGCCTTCACCCCGGCCGCCCACACGGTGATGTCGGCGCGCACCTTCTCGCCGCCGGCCAGCTCGACGCCGTCCGGTTGCACCGCGGCGACACGACTGCTGGTCAGCACGCGGATCTGCTTGGCGGCGAGCTGCTCTTCGGCATAGGCCGACAGCGACGGCGGCGCGGCCAATAGGATGCGCTCGGCGCCTTCGATCACGCTGATCTCGACTTGGTCCGGCGCAAGGCGCGCGCCGTACTGGTGCAATTCACGCATGGTATGGTTCAACTCGGCCGCCAATTCGACGCCGGTGGCACCACCGCCGACGATGGCAATGCCGAGCTTGCGTCCCGCCTCGTTGCTGCTGCTGACCGCGAACGCCAGCTCCAGCACGCGGCGGCGCAGCTCATCGGCGTCGTTCGGCGTGTTGAGGAACATCGCATGCTCGGCGACACCCGGGGTACCGAAGTCGTTGGCCTCGGCGCCGACCGCCAGCACCAGGTAGTCGTAGGCGATGTCGCGAGCCGGGCTCAACAGCTGGCCGTCGGCACCGTGGATCGCCGACAGCCGGATGGTGCGGTGTGCGCGGTCCAGCCCTTCCATGTAGCCGAACTCGAATTCGTAGTGGTTGCGGTAGCCGTGCGCGAAGTAATTGACCTCGTCCTCGCCGGTGTTGAGCGCTCCGGTCGCCACCTCGTGCAGCAGCGGCTTCCAAATGTGGGTGGCGGCGCCGTCGACCAGCACGACCTGGGCCTGGTGACTGGCACCGAGCTTGCGGCCGAGCCGGGTGGCGAGTTCGAGACCGCCAGCGCCGCCGCCGACGATGACGATGCGCGGTAAAGCCTGTGAGCGGCTGAGCATGACATCTCCTGATGAGTGGTTTGCGTCGAGCTTACCTGCTGTGTCGCGTCGCAACAACTGCATCAGAGCCCCATCATTTTGCAGGGAAAATCGCTTAATTCCAGCCAAAACAATCGAAGCCGCCAAACTGTCGACAAGCGATCGGCGGCGGCATTCAGCCATGCCTTCTTCCTCCGTCCGGTCGGGAGAGGGCTGCCGGCCTAATGTTCCGAAAACGCCGAGGGCCAGGCTAAGCAGCCCGGCCCCCGTAATCCCTTGCAGCGATTCGACTTAGCGTGCGAACAGCAACAACCCAAGCAACACCGCGATCAGTGCCAGCAGCCAATTCTGGCGCTTCTGCTCGCGCATCAGCTGCGTATAGCCCTCGATCAAGAGACCGGTGTGGTCTGCCGACAGCGCCTCGTTGAGTTTGCGTGGAATCGCCGGCAACGTGGTCGCCCAATCAGGCGCCTCGTTTTTCAAAGTACGCAACAGTCCGCGCCAACCGATCTGCTCGTTCATCCATTTCACGAGGAACGGCTTGGCGGTCGCCCACAGGTCAAGGTCCGGGTCGAGCTGGCGTCCCAGGCCCTCGATATTGAGCAGGGTCTTCTGCAATAGCACTAGCTGCGGTTGGATCTCGACGTTGAAGCGGCGACTGGTCTCGAACAAGCGCAGCAGCACCAGGCCGAACGAGATCTGGCTGAGCGGCTTCTCGAAGATCGGCTCGCAGACGGTGCGCACCGCCGCTTCGAGTTCCTCGGCACGGGTATCCTTCGGCACCCAGCCTGACTCGATGTGGGCGGTAGCGACGCGGTGGTAGTCGCGGTTGAAGAAAGCCAGGAAGTTGATCGCAAGATAGCGCTTGTCGTACTCGGTCAGGCTGCCGACGATGCCGAAGTCGAGCGCGATGTAGCGGCCGTCGGCGGCGACGAAGATGTTGCCCGGGTGCATGTCGGCGTGGAAGAAGCCGTGGCGGAACACCTGGGTAAAGAAGATCTCGACGCCAAAGCGCGAGAGCTTCTTCAGATCGACGCCCTGCTCGATGAGCCTGTCGGTCTGCGACACCGGCGTGCCGTGCATCCACTCCATCGTCATCACGTTGCGCGCGCACAGATCGAAGAACACCTCGGGCACCACCAGCTGGTCCGAGCCCACGAAGTTGCGGCGCAACTGACTGGCATTGGCCGCCTCGTGCATCAGGTCGAGTTCGTCGTGCAGGTACTTGTCGAACTCGGCGACCACCTCGCGCGGCTTCAAGCGCCGGCCGTCCGGCAGCAGCCGTTCGGCCAACCTGGCGAGCACGCGCATCAGCGCCAGGTCCTGCTCGATCACCGACAGGATGCCGGGGCGCAGCACCTTCACTGCCACCTCGCGGCCGCGCTCATCATTGCCGTTCTTCAGCCAGGCGCGGTGCACCTGAGCGACCGACGCACTCGCGACAGGAGTGAGATCAAACTCGGCATAGAGCTCCTTGATCGGCTTGCCAAAGGCGATCTCGATCTGGTCGCGGGCGATCTTCCCGTCAAACGGCGGCACCCGGTCCTGCAGCAGCGCCAGTTCGTCGGCATACTCAGGCGGCAATAGGTCGCGGCGAGTCGACAGCACCTGGCCGAACTTGACGAAGATCGGGCCAAGGCTCTCCAGCGCCAGGCGCACCCGCACCGGCAGCGGCTGGCCGCGGGTGACGGACGAGCGCGGCAGCAGCCGGCTGGCACGGTGCAGCCAGCGCAGCCGCGGGTGCAGGCCGAAGAAATCGCTCAGGCCGTAGCGGTGGAAGGTCGAAAAGATCTTGTAGAAACGGGCAATCCGCATGCTTCAGTTCAAAGTGATTCGGCCAACCCCGAGGTTGGCCCCAAGGTTGGCCGAAGAATCGAAGGAGCGCTCAGGATGCGGCACGGCGCGCCAGCGCGTCGGCAAGCCGTTCCAGACGCTTGTCGAGGCGCTCGACGTCGTCGCGCAGTGCATCGACGTCGGCGACGAAGTGCGCCACGTCGTGCTTGCGCGCCAACAACGGAGCCTCTTCGCGCAGGTGCTCGATCCAACTCTCAAGCAGCCGGCCGCCAATCTCGCCCTTGATGCCGAGTGCGCTACGCACGAAGCGCTCGACCCGGTTGGCGGCAACGTCGCCGACGAGGCGCGACAAGTCTTCGCCTGCATCCCACTTGAGCTGGCCAAAGACCCGCGCCACCGTGGTGGCAAGCTCGGTGTCGCCCGATAGCTTTACCGCGGTCAGGTCGGGGTCACGGCCGGACAGCGCCGTCAGCACCGCGCCGTGACTGACGGTGACACCCGCCTCGGCCTCGCCGTCGCTGTCGGCCAGCCAGCCCTGCTCGGTAAGCACGCCTCGCACCGTCACCGGTGGCAGCGTGAACGCGATGCGCCGGCCGGCGTGGCGGGCGAGTTCCTCGCGCGCTACCGGGCGCTGGTTGAGCAAGTGATTGATCAGCGCGAGCGACAGCATCAGAGCTTGTAGCCCTTGTGCAGCGCGACCACGCCGGCGCTGAGGTTGTGGTAGTCGACCTTGCCGAAGCCCGCGTCGAACATCATCTGCTTCAGCGTCTCCTGGTCCGGATGCATGCGGATCGACTCTGCCAGGTACTGGTAGCTCTCCGCGTCGTTGGCGACCAGCTTGCCCATCAACGGCAATGCCTTGAACGAGTACAGGTCGTAGAACGGCGACAACGGTTTCCATACCTTGGAGAATTCCAGCACCATCAGCTTGCCGCCCGGCTTGAGCACGCGGCACATCTCCTTCAGCGCTGCATCCTTGTGCGTCATATTGCGCAGGCCGAACGCCACCGACACCGCATTGAAGTAGTTGTCGGGGAACGGCAGCTTCTCGGCGTCGGCCAGCGACACCGGCAGGATCAGCCCCTCGTCGAGCAGACGGTCGCGGCCGACGGTCAGCATCGAGCTATTGATGTCGGTCAGCCACACCTCGCCGGTCTTGCCGACGCGCTTGGCCCAGCCGCGCGCCAAGTCGCCGGTGCCACCGGCGATGTCGAGTACCTTGTCGCCGCTCTTCACGCCGGAGGTGTTCAAGGTGAAATGCTTCCAGACGCGGTGCAGGCCACCCGACATCAGGTCGTTCATCACGTCGTACTTCTGCGCCACCGAGTGGAACACCTCGGCGACCTTATGGGCCTTCTCGCTCTCGTCGACCGTCTTGAAACCGAAATGGGTCTGCTTGTCCATCTATTACGACTCCCTGCTCGCGCCGGCGGCGGCGAGGCGGTTGAGATAATCCTGCCAATAGGTTTGTTGGTTGCGGCCCAGCTCGTAGAGGTAGTCCCAGCTGTAGAGGCCGCTGTCGTGACCATCGTCGAACACCAGCTTGAGCGCGTAGTGGCCGACCGGTTCGATCGCGGTGATCGCGACGTTTTTCTTGCCCACCTGCAGCACTTCCTGGCCCGGACCGTGACCGCGCACCTCGGCCGACGGCGAGTAGACGCGCAGGTATTCGCACGGCAGCGAGAAGCGCTGGCCATCGTCGTAGGCTAGCTCCAGCGTGTGGCTGGCGGTCAGCAGGCGCACTTCGCTGGGGATGGGGGTATTCGGGTTCAGTCCGGCCATTTTTCAGTTCCCCACATGGTCGGCACGCTCCAGCAGCATCGCGTCGCCGTAGCTAAAGAAACGGTATTCGTGCTCGACCGCGTGGCGGTAGGCCTTGCGAATCGTCTCGACGCCGGCAAACGCCGACACCAGCATCAGCAGCGTCGACTTGGGCAGGTGGAAATTGGTCAACAGCCGGTCAACCACCTTGAACTGGTAGCCCGGCGTGATGAAGATGTCAGTCTCGCCGCGCCCGGCAACCAGCTCCCCACTCTGCGCCGCCGACTCGAGCGCGCGCATGCTGGTAGTGCCCACCGCCAGCACCTTGCGGCCGGACGCGTGCGCGGCGGCGATGGCGTCAACGGTGGCCGGCGGGATCTCGTAGATCTCGCTGTGCATCTTGTGGTCGGCGATGTTCTCGACCCGCACCGGCTGGAAGGTGCCGGCGCCGACGTGCAGCGTCACATAGGCGAGCGTCACGCCCTTGGCGCGCAAGGCGTCGAGCATGGCCTCGGTGAAGTGCAGGCCGGCGGTCGGCGCGGCCACCGCGCCCTGCTCGCGGGCGTACACGGTCTGGTAGCGGCTGTCGTCGTCGCTGTCGGTGTCGCGCTCGATATACGGCGGTAGCGGCAGCTTGCCGGACGCCTCAAGGATGTCGAACACGTTTTCCGCGTCGAGGAAGCGCAACTTGAACAGCGCATCGTCGCGCTCGACCATCTCGGCCTGCCAACGGCCGGCGAAAGTGATCTTGTTGCCCGGCTTCGGCGACTTGCTGGCTCGCACGTGCGCCCATACCGTATGGGCGTCGATCACCCGCTCGACCAGCGCCTCGACCTTGCCGCCCGACTCCTTCTCGCCGAACAGCCGCGCCTTGATCACCCGGGTGTCGTTGAACACCATCACATCGCCGGCATTTATATGATGTATGAATTCAGAAAACTGGGTATCGGTCAGCGTGCTGCCTGCCACGTGCAGCAGCCGGCTGGCACCGCGCTCGGCTGGCGGGTGCTGCGCCACCAGATGATCGGGCAGATCGTAGTCGAAGTCGGAAAGCTGCATGGTCAAGAACAAATACCGGATTCAAACCGCAGGATTATACCCCGCGCGCCCCGCCCCGGTCAGGGAGAGTGTCGTGCGACACGCCACGCTGACGGCGGACCGGGCGGATTCACACGACACTGTTGGCAAAACGCTGCCTCGGTGTAATATCACGCACCAACTAGTGTTTTCACTCGAAAGCATCCCCCTGCCCGTCCGGTGTACCTGGCAAATTTCTGCTCAATAGCGGCAAACGCTAGACATCTTGCTGCGATTTACGGCAAACTCGCCGCCATGACAAATACCGGACAGCCTAAATGACCCGGAAAATCCTGGTTCTGAATGGCCCCAATCTGAACCTGTTGGGCACCCGCGAACCCGAGCATTACGGTCGCGACACGCTCGACACGATCAATGTGCGTCTTGCCGCTCAGGCCCAGGCCGCAGGCTACGGTTATGACACCCTGCAAAGCAACGCCGAACATGTGCTGATCGACCGCGTGCACGCCGCGCGCACCGACGGCACCGAGTTCGTGCTGATCAACCCGGCCGCCTTCACTCATACCAGCGTCGCGCTGCGCGATGCCTTGGCCGGGGTCCAACTCCCGTTTATCGAAGTGCACCTCTCCAATGTGCACGCCCGCGAAGCGTTCCGCCACCATTCGTATTTCTCGGATTTGGCGGTCGGCGTGATCTGCGGGCTCGGCGCTCACGGCTACGAGCTGGCGATGGCCCACGCCATCCGGCTCCTCGACGCCAAAGCGGCCTGATCGAACCGAAACATCCCTTCCGAAGGATTAGCAATGGATTTGCGCAAGCTCAAGAAACTGATCGACCTCGTCGAAGAGTCGGGTATCGCCGAACTCGAAGTGACCGAGGGCGAAGAGAAAGTTCGCATCACCCGAGTTTCGGCCAACGCTCAAGTCACCTATGCTCAGCCGATGCAGTTTGCGGCAGCCGCTCCTGCTGCGGCCCCGGCAGCCGCTCCGGCTGCAGCCGAAGCCGCGCCGGCTGCGGTCAACACCGCCAACTCGGTGAAGTCGCCGATGGTCGGCACCTTCTACCGTTCCGCCAGCCCTGGCGCCAAGCCGTTCGCCGAAGTCGGCAAATCGGTCAATGTCGGCGATACGCTGTGCATTATCGAAGCGATGAAGCTGATGAACGAGATCGAAGCCGACCGCGCCGGCGTGATCAAGTCCATCCTGGTCGAAGACGGCCAACCGGTCGAATACGGCGAGCCGCTGTTCGTCATCGAGTAATGCACCCGAAAACGGGGAAGAGAGAGGGAAGACCGGCCCGATGGCCCGGCACAACCCGTCCCTCTTCCCCTTTTTCCTATTGCGGGAAAAATCATGTTTGAAAAGATCCTGATCGCCAACCGCGGCGAAATCGCGCTGCGAATCCAGCGCGCCTGCCGCGAACTCGGTATCAAGACCGTGGTGGTGCACTCCGAGGCCGACCGCGACGCCAAGTACGTCAAGCTCGCTGACGAATCGGTGTGCATCGGCCCGGCCCCGTCGGTGAAGAGCTACCTGAACGTGCCGGCGCTGATCGCCGCCGCCGAGGTCACCAATGCCCAAGCCATTCACCCGGGCTACGGCTTTCTGTCCGAGAACGCCGACTTCGCCGAGCGCGTCGAACAGTCCGGCTTCGTGTTCATCGGTCCGCGCCCGGACACCATCCGCCTGATGGGCGACAAGGTGTCGGCCAAGGACGCGATGATCGCCGCCGGCGTGCCGACCGTACCCGGTTCGGACGGCGCGCTGCCGGACGACCCGAAAGAAATCCTCAAGATCGGCAAACAGGTCGGCTACCCGGTGATCATCAAGGCCGCCGGCGGTGGCGGCGGTCGCGGCATGCGCGTGGTGAACCGCGAGGAAGACCTGCTCACCTCGGTCGAGATGACCCGTACCGAAGCCGGTGCCGCGTTCGGCAACCCGACCGTGTACATGGAGAAATTCCTGCAGGAACCTCGCCACATCGAGATCCAGGTGCTGGCCGACGAGTACGGCAACGCCATCTACCTGGGCGAGCGCGACTGCTCGATGCAGCGCCGCCACCAGAAGGTGATCGAGGAAGCGCCGGCGCCGGGTATCACCGACGAACAGCGCAAGAGGATCGGCACCGCCTGCGCCGAAGCGTGCAGCCGCATCGGCTACCGCGGCGCCGGCACCTTTGAATTCCTGTTCGAGAACGGCGAGTTCTACTTCATCGAGATGAACACCCGCGTGCAGGTGGAACACCCGGTGACCGAGATGATCACCGGCGTGGACATCGTGCAGGAACAGATCCGCATCGCCGCCGGCGAGAAGCTGCGCTACAAACAGAGCGACATCGTGCTGCGCGGCCACGCGATGGAATGCCGGATCAACGCCGAAGACCCGTTCACCTTCGTGCCGAGCCCGGGCAAGATCGAGAGCTACCACCCGGCCGGCGGTCCTGGCATCCGCATCGACTCGCACATTTATCAGGGCTACAGCGTTCCGCCGCACTACGACTCGATGATCGGCAAGCTGATCTCGTACGGCGACACCCGCGACCAGGCAATGGCCCGCATGCGCGTGGCACTGTCCGAGATGGCGATCAGCGGCATCAAGACCAACATCCCGCTGCACCAGGAACTGTTCAACGACAGCCTGTTCATCCGCGGCGGCACCAGCATCCACTATCTGGAAGAGTTGCTGGAAAGCACGAAAGGCAGGTAAACCATGGCTTGGCTTCAGGCCACCATCGACACCCCGTCGACCCACGCCGAGGCGCTGTCCGACGCGCTGATGGACGCCGGCGCCCTGTCGTCGGCAATCGAGGACGCGCTGGCCGGCACCGATGCCGAGCAGCCGATCTTCGGCGAGCCGGGCGAGCCGGTCGACCAGCTGTGGGCGCATAGCCGCCTGGTCGTACTGTTCGACGAGGCCGCCGACGTCGCGCTGATCGTCGCCGCCGCCGCCAATGCGGTCGGCGTCCCAATGCCGTCGTACAGCATCGAGCGCATCGAGGAGCAGGACTGGGTGCGCTTGACGCAAAGCCAGTTCGACCCGATCCGCATTTCGGACCGGCTGTGGATCACCCCGACCTGGCACGAGTCGCCGGACCCGAAGGCGGTGAATCTGCAGCTCGACCCGGGCCTCGCGTTCGGCACCGGCAGCCATCCGACCACCCGCCTGTGCCTGCAGTGGCTCGACGCCCACATCAAGGGCGGCGAGACCGTGCTCGACTACGGCTGCGGCTCCGGCATCCTGGCGATCGCCGCGCTGAAGCTCGGCGCTGGCAAGACCGTCGGCACCGACATCGACCCGCAGGCGATCCGCGCCAGCCTCGACAACGCGCAGCAGAACGGCGTGTCGGCCGAGTTCTTCCTACCGGCCGCACTACCGGCCGGCCAGCACGACGTAGTGGTGGCGAACATCCTCGCCAATCCGCTGCGCATGCTCGGTGAATTACTGGCAAGCCACGTCAAAACCGGTGGTAAGATCGTGCTTTCCGGCATCCTTGCCGAACAGGCCGACGAGCTCTCGGCGATCTACTCGACGTGGTTCGAGATGGACGCCCCGGTGTTCGATGAAGGCTGGACCCGTCTTACCGGAACCAAACGCGCAATCTAGTGACCATGCAGACCACTCAGTGCCCGAATTGTCAGACCCGTTTCAACGTCACCGATCAGCAATTGTCGATGGCCGGCGGGCGAGTCCGCTGCGGGCGCTGTTCGCATGTGTTCAATGCGCGCGAGCAGATCGAGCAGGCGCGCCGCGACGCTGCATTACTGGCCGAAGCGGCACCGCGTGCCGGTGTGATGCAGGATTTCAGGCTGGAACTGCCGCCCGAGCCGGCCAAAGAGGCCCCGGCCAGCAGCCCCACTGCTGTCCAGGCCGACGTGGCCGCCGTCGAAGCACCTCCCGCACCGGCCCCAGTGCCGACGCCGGTTCCGGCACCCGCGCCGGTCGAACCGGCTGCGCCCCCTATCGATCATGAATTCAGCCAGGCGCTGAGCGAAGCGCTGCGTCCGACTCATGAGCCGGACGCCGAGCGCGGTGCCGCGCCGGCACGACGCCGCCTGTCTCTCTACGACGAGGTGGCCAGCGAGCCGCAAGCTGCACCGGCCCCCGAACCGGAACCGTTCGTTGCCGACCGAACCCGCTACGAACCGAGCCCGGAAGAAGTGGAAGAACGCCTGCAGGCCGCCGAGCGACCGGAGCGCCGCCCGGCGCGGCGCTCCGGCCTCGGCGTGCTGTTCGGCCTCTTCGCCGTGCTCGGCCTGTTGGTGCTGGCCGGCCAGGTGGTCTATCTGAAGCGGATAGAGATCGCCGCGCAGGCACCGGAATGGCGCCCTATGCTGGAAGCCGCGTGCAAGCCGTTCCACTGCACCGTGCCGCTTGCCACCGACGTGCAGTACATCCGTACCGAATGGTCGGAGATGGCGTTTGTGCCGGAGCATGCCAACCTGATCCAGCTGAATGCCACGCTGAAGAATCACGCGGGCTACGTGCAGGGCTACCCGATGCTGGAGTTGTCGCTGAAGGATGCTGATGACCAAGTGCAGGTACGCCGGGTACTGACACCGGCCGAATACTTGAAGAACGACGATGTGCAACTGGGCCGCTTCAACCCACACAGCGAGGTGAAGCTGAGCCTGCGCCTCGACGTCGGCAATGTCCATCCAAGCGGTTACAGCCTGCACTGGTTCTACCCGTAGGCCCCACCAGCAAAAAACCGGAGCAATGCTCCGGTTTTTTTCATTGTAACGCAGGCCGAAAGGCCTCGGACGCTTAGTCGCGCTCGGACCACAGCACTCCACCGGTGGCCCAGTCGCTCTTCTTCACGTCCTCGAACAGGATGTCCACTGCACCCGGCTCACAGCCGAGCACACGGCAGGACTCGCGGGTCAGCGCCTCGGCCAGCTCCTTCTTCACCTCGACCGGACGGCCTTCGAACAGTTTGACGGTAATGGTCGGCATGGTTTGCTCCTGGGTGGAAATAAAGAAAATAAAGAATTAACGTTCAATCGGCTCTACTTCTGAGCCGCCCACAAAGCTCTGTACAGCGGTCCCGGTAGGGGCAATGCAACAGCAGACGGACTTTGTGGTAGCGCTTAGAGTCGCGGCAAAACGATCCAGGCCAGGCGCGCCGCCTCAGATAGTGCAAAGAGTACGGCAAGACAGCACAACAACGTCGGGAGGGTTTTGCCAGCGCCTCTTAATCGCGATAGCCCGGTGACAGCCGGTCGAGCTTGCGCAGCAGCGCCGGCCACTCCAGCTCGCCCTCCGGCGTATCGCCGGGCAGCAACTGCCGGTAGGTCAGCTCGCACACCTCAGGCGGCGGCATCACCAGCTTGCCAGCGGCCATCGCCGACAGCTGCGTGCGACAAGCCTTGTCGAGCGTGTCCATCAGGCAGTACGCCTCGGCGACAGTGCGGCCACACACCAGCGTGCCGTGGTTGCGCAGCAGCATCACGTTCTTGCTACCGAGGCTGGCGATCAGCCGGGTCTTCTCCGTTTCGGTCAGCGCCAGCCCCTCGTAGTTGTGATAAGCCATGTCGCCATAGAAGCGCAGCGCGTGCTGCGACAGCGGCAGCAGCCCCTCCTCCAACATCGCCACGGCGATGCCGGCGTCGTTATGCAGATGCATCACGCACTGCGCGTCCGCACGGGCCGAATGCACCGCGGCGTGGATGACGAAGCCGGTCTTGTTCACCCGGTGCGGGCTGTCACCGACAATATTGCCGGCGATGTCGATCTTCACCAGATTGCTGGCGGTCACCTCATCGAAGGCGAGGCCGAACGGGTTGATCAGGAAGCGCCCCGGCTCGCCCGGCACCGCCAGCGACACATGCGTGTAGATCAGGTCATCCCAGCCGTTCAATGCCACCAGCCGGTAACAGGCGGCGAGATCCTGGCGCGCCTGCCATTCGGCGGCGCTGATGCCGGTATCGGCCAGCCGCCCAGCGGCAAACTGCAATTGCAATCCGTCCTGGCTCATCGCCACCCTTTCTTCGGAAAATGTTTCCATTGCCGAATTATGGCATGAAGCTTGGCCGGCGGTCACCGCCGCGGCCTTGCGATTCGCCTATGGCCGACGCAGATTGTCATTGGCATAATTCATCGAGTAATTTCCCATATGACATCACCCAACCCGCACCGCTTGCTGGTCGAGCAGGCGGTCGACCGATTAAGCGCGCACATCAACGCCGGCAACAGGCAGCCCGGCGCGCGGTTGCCCACCGAACCGGAGCTGGCCGAACAGCTCGGCATGAGCCGCAACACCGTGCGCGAGGCGGTGTGGGTGCTGGCATTCGCCGGCGTGCTCGACCCGCTCGGCGACGCCGAACGGCGTATCGAGCTCGACATCCGCATCCACCACCAAGTAGTCGCCTGCGCGCGCAATCATCAGGTGCTGCCTGAGCTGTACCGTTTCACCGGCCTGACCCGGCAGCTGGCAGGTGGGCCTCGGCGTCTGGGCACTGCCAGTGCTGCTGGCAGCGTTGCTGTGGTGGCCGCAGCTACGTCACGCTCAGGCGAGCGCACGCCGCCACGGAGTGGCATGCGGACTGTGGCGCGACTCGGTCGCCTGGCAGGTCATCGGTTACATGGGCCTGCGGTCGAGCCACGCGTACATCGTGTTCAGTTGGTTCCCGGCGATGATGGTCGACCGGGGCCTAAGCCCGCTCGCCGCCGGCTGGACGCTGTCGCTGCTGATGCTGACCCAGCTGGTCCGCTCGCTCGGCGCTCCGTGGCTGGCCAGCCGCTGCCGCGACCAGCGCCTGGTGATCGTGGCGATGCTGGCGCTGTCGATGGCGGGCTTCAGCGGTGCGTTGTACGCGCCGCTCGGCTCTCTGTGGCTGTGGGCGTCGCTGATGGGATTGGGGCTGGGCGGCATGTTCAGCATGGGGCTCACGCTGATCGTGCTCAGGGCGCCGAGCTCGCAGCTGGCGTCGCAGTTGTCGGGGATGGCGCAGGGCGTCGGCTACCTGCTGGCCTCGACCGGCCCCTTCCTGGTCGGACTCAGCCACGACCTACTCGGCAACTGGCACGGCGCTTTCGTCGTCTACCAGACGTTCGGCATGGCGGCATTGCTGTTCGCGCTACTGGCCGGACGCAACCGGCAGGTCGGAGCGCACTGACCCCAAGCAACGGAAACGGCCCGCCTCCGGAAGGGATTGCGGACCGTTCGCTTGACGACGTGAGATGGTTTCAGTGCGCCGGCAAGGGCCAGAGTGGTGGCAGCTCGTCGACACGAGAGGTCGCCGACGGCTTGGCCGCCCCCATAGCCGGCGCGCTGGCCTCGCCGCCCGGGGCGCTCCCCACCCGGCGAGAGCTCGCTTCCAGCCGGAGCAGGTTTGCCCGGATGTCCTGGCGATCCGGCGCAATCCGCACGGCGCGATACAGCAGCACCCGTGCCGACTCCGTGTCGCCGGCCTCGACCAGCCGCAGCGCCAGGTCATTGATCGCCGCTGGGTCGTACGGACTCTTCCAGTACTGCGCCCTGGCGACTGCCAACGGATCGAGTGCAACGGGTGCCGACGCGTCGGCGGCATAGAGCGATGCCGCCGACAGCGCGAGCAGCAGGACCAAAGTGGGCCGAACGAAAGGGAATGATCGCATCGTCGGCTCCTCAGAAACTCGAATACGGCTGCAGCGGTTCGGGCGGGAACGGCAGCGGTTTGCCCGATGGCGCGAACAGGTAGCGCAGGTACAGACTGGCGCGGCTCGGCTGGTAGTACTGCGAATACTCAAGATCGAAGCTGCCGCCGAGCACCCACAGCGGTGACAGCTGGTACTCGAACGCACCGCTGAGCGACGCGCCACTCCCCCACCCCTCACTGGCGGTGAAACTAGGATTATTGGCTCCTGCCGCTTCCAACGGAAAATACAACTCATCCTTCTCGCGCGAATTTGACACCGAGACCGATGCGCGCAACAGATAGCTCAAGCGCTCGTTGCGGGCCGCGTAGCTAACCGGCAGCGACAGCGAATTGTAGCGCTGTGGGCTGTAATAGCCGCCCTGCCCGAAGGTGAACTGGCTGAGGTTCTCCTTGTACCAGAAGTTGATCGAGTTGAGCCCCAGCGTGATCCGCCGGGTATCCTCGCGCTGCGCCCGCCAGTACACCCCGCCCATCGCGGTGAGACGGCGGTTGTCGAGCACGTTTTCGCCGGTCAGCGTGTGGTAGCCGAAGTTCGACCATACCCCGTAATCGCCACCTTGATCGTAACCGATGCCGACACTGGCACCGGTCGCGCGCACCCCGCCCCAGGTCTGCTTGGTGACCGGGTCCTTGGTGCCGGCGTACGTCAGCACCGAGCTGGTCAGCGGACGGCGCGACACGTCGACGTTGTAGTTGAGCTCACCCATCTTTCCGTAATGCTTTACCCCGCCGACCACGTCCTGCACGGGGAAACCGATCGGCGTGGTACCGATGTCGAGTCGCCAGTCGTCGTTCTCGTAGCCTACGCCGACCGCGACGCCGCTGGCGCTCTGCCGGCCGGCTTGTTGGCCGTAGCCAGCCCGATCCGCTTCAGGTTTCTGATAGATCGAACCGAAGCGGTCGCGGTTGTAACTGTCGTTCGGGTCGAGCGAACCTGCGCTCATCGTAATCGGGTCGCTGCGCACGAAAAACTTGCCCTCGTGCGGTCCCGGCACATTCACCAGCAGCGGCGTCTGCACCGACAGCATCCGCGACTGGCCGACCGTGCCGGTATGGCGCGCCGTCACGTCGAGCCCGGCCTGCACGTCGCCGGTACGCTTGTCGATCAGCTCCGCGTACTCTGCGTGCAGATCGGCGTTGCCGGCCGGCTCGGCCGCGACGGGCAGCAGCGGCTGGTTTCTCAGCTGCGATGGCGCGACGCCCGCCAGCTCCCCGGGCAGCGCCGGCACCTCTGCGGCGACTGCGGCCTGCCCGGGGAGCATCAGCCGCGACAATGCCGTACTTGGTGGCGGCGCCTGCAACACCGGGGCGGGGTCAGGGTCCGGCGACGCCATCAGCGCGGTCAGGTGCGGGCGCAGCCCCGCCGGCGCGAAGCCGGCCTGGTAGCGCAACAGGGCCGGATCGGGCTGGTCGGCCCGACGCGCTTGTCGTGCGGTATAGCCCCATAGGCGCGGCGTCAGTTCGCCTTCGGCGACCAACTTGTCCACGGCCTGATCGGCACGCGCCTGCTCGCCCATCGCCATCAGCCGATCGATGACGCGCAACCGGAAATCGACACTACGCTTGGGCGGCTCAGCCAGCAAACGATCGGTCCCTTCCAGCGCCGCGGCGCGCTGCCCCGACAGGCGATCGGCGTCGATCATCAGCAGCCGGGCCTCGTCGTCGTTCGGGTCGCGCTGCAACACCGCCTCAAGGCGTTGGCGCGATTCCGCAACATGCCCCTCTGTCAGGTCGAGCGACGCGAGGTTGCGCAACAGGCTCGAACTGGTCGGGTCGGCCGCCAGCGCCGTCGTCAACAATGCGCGTGCCTGACCGTTATGCCCGTCGGCCCGGGCACGATCGGCCAGTCGTACCGCCAGGGTCGAACGCGCTGCGCGCAGGCTGTCTTGCTGCCCTTTGTCGAGCGTGCCGCTAGGCAGCTTGTCGAGTAGAGTACGCGCCTCGTCGCTGCGCTCGGCATCCAGCAGCAGGTCTGCATACAGCAGCGCCACCGCCGGCGTCGGCCGCTCGGTATAGACGCGCCGCATCAGCGTCAGGCCACGCTCGGGCTGGCCGAGCGTCAGCCAGCCCTTGGCGAGCTCGGCAAGGCGTTCCGGATCGCCCGCCAACTGCCCCTCGGCCAGCGCCAGGCGCCGCTCGGCACGATCCGGCCTGCCGGCAGCCATGTCCGCATCGGCCAGACGCAAGGTCTCGCGCAGCCACAAACGGCGCTGCAGCTGCAGCATGCTGGCGCTGCGCTGCGCCGGCGGGATGCGCTGCAAGGCTTGCAGCGCGACCAGGTCGTCCTCGGCGCGCGAGCGGAACAGCGCATAGGCGTACAACACTTCGCTGTCCGGCGCCGGCGCATCGGCCAGCTGGCGCAGCAACTGCTCGCCACGCGCAGCCTGGCCGGCTGCCGCATAGGCGTTGGCAAGCGCGAAGCGGTTCCACGGGTCCTGTGGTGTCGCCGCCACCGCACGTTGCAACGCGGCGATTGCCTCGTCGTTACGCCCGGCCGCCAGCAACCGGTCGGCCCGCTCGCGCTCGACCTTGGCCACCGCGGCCGGGTAGGCTCGGCCTAGCACCTTACGCCGCGCGGGGGCCAGCGTGTCCAGATAGCGGCTGGCACCGCCCAGATCGCCGGCAGTGACATAGACGTCGATCAGGCCGGACAGCGCCGCGCCGTTGTCCGGCTCCAGCGTCAGCGCCGCCTGGTAGGCATCGCGCGCCGCGTCCGGCTTGCCCTGCCTGAGCCACAGCTGCCCCTGCGCCACGCGCAGGTCGGCCGACTTGGGCTTGAGCCGGCCGGCCTCGGCAAGCGCCGCCTCGGCTGCGCCGAGCTGACCGGAAGCTTCCGCCTGCTCGGCCTCGGCCAAGCGCTGTGCAAAGCGTGCATCGGTGATGTGACGCTGCCAGCCAGTCTTATCCGTGTCCTTTGCCTCGGCCTGGCGGTAGTAGTCGATCGCCTCGTCGTACCTGCCCTGCTTCTCGCGCAAGCGGCCGAGATTGCCGAGCACGTCGGCCTCGTTGCCGAAGCGCTGTCGCGCCAGCTGCAGCTGGCGCTCGGCATCGGCCAGGCGGTTCTGGTCGAGCGACTTGCCCGCAGCCAAGCGGGCTTGGTACGCCGGGTCGGCCAGCAGCGCACGCTGCTTGGCAGCGGCCTCGTCGAGGCCGGCGAGCTTCTCCTTCACCGCCTCGTCGTCCGGCACCTCACGCAGATAGGCGATGAATGCGTCGCGCTGCACCGAACCGAGGTCCTCCTGCAACAGCGCGCGGCGCCAGATGCCGAGCGCTTGGCTGCGACTGTCCTGATGGACGCTGAGCGCCTTCAGTTCGGCCATCACCTGCGGCGGCGCGGGCGGCTTGTTCAGGTACAGGTCGGCCAGCGTCAGCCGATAACGGCGGTTGTCCGGATTGGCCGCCACCAACGCCGTCAGGCCCGCTCTGGCACGCGCCCAGCCGTTGTTGGGGCTGCGCGCCACCAACTGCCAGTATTCGACCGCTGGCTCGCCGTCGGGTGGACGCCCCTTGTAGAGCTCGTCTAAAGCCGCAATCGCGGCGTCGACCTTGCCGCTGCGCGCCAGCGCGCGGGCGGCCAGCAGCTTGTCCAGGTCTGCGCCGGCCAGACGTTGCTGCTGCTCGATACGGGCGATGCCTTCATAGCCGGGATAGAGCCGCTTCAGTGTTGCCAGCGTCGCTGCGGCGGCTTTGTCCTGCCGGTTTTTCAGCTGCTGCTGCGCCAGTAGGGTCAAGCCCTCCGGGTTGTTCGGCGCGATGCGCTGCAGCTTGTCGAGCGCCTGCTGGGCCAGGTCGTCGCGGTTGAGCCCCTGCCACATGCGCGCCTGATTAAGCAGCGTCTGCACCGGGTCGACCTGCGCCGGCGCGGCAAAAACGGGCGGCACGGCGGCGGTCGCTGCGCTCAGGACGAAGAGCGGGATGATGCGGGACATGCGGTCTCCCAGTGCGGCCGGACTTCACCGTACCGGTTGAAGGCATAGCGTTGCTGCTGCCAGCCAAGGCCGAACAGCGACAGTACATGCTCATAGTAATTCTGCGGCCGTTCGGCCAAGGGCTTGGCCGCCAGGCGGGTCAGTTGCTCGTCGGCGGCATTTTTCTGCCCCGATGCGATCAGGAACGGCAGCATTGCCACCGAGAAGCCGACCGGCCCGGCCTCGCCGGCCTGCCCGCTGACCGTGTCGATCTCCGTCGGCGGCGTGCCACGCTTGGCGACAAGTGTCCCCATCGGCGATAGCCAGTTGAGCAGACGCATTCTTCCCGGCAGCTCGGGGGACAGCATGCCGGCCCAGGTGTAGACGCGGATAGCATCGAAGCTGCCCACCGCCTTCGTCTTGGCATCCGGCACGAAGCCCTTGCCGGCCCGATAGCCGACCCAGTCAGGCGCATAGCCCTTCGGCGCACTCTTCAGGATCAGTTGCTCCGAACTGGCCAACAGCTTGCGCCAGCCCGAGTCGGGCAAGGCCCGCGCCATCCGTTCGACCAGTTGCAGCGGCACATAGCTCGGGTTCAGCCGCCACAGCGTCGGCTCGGGCTGGAACCCCTTGGCCCCCGGCAGCAGCGTCAGGCCGAGGCCAGGCAAGTCGGCAGCCTCCTCGCGCAGCATGCGCTGCCCGATCAGCTTGCCCATCGCGGTGTAACGAGGTTCCTGCCACAGGCGGCCGGCCTCGATCAGACTGTAGGCAATCCACAAGTCGGCATCGGACGCACTGTTGGCATCGATCACATCCCAGCTGCCGTCGTCGCGCTTGCCCCACTGCCAGGCCGGCAGCCGCGCGGTCAGGTCCCCCCCCGCCAGGTTGTCACGGGTCCAGGCCAGCACCTTATCGAACGTGGCGCGGTCGTTGGCCACCAGCGCGAAGAACAGCGCATACGACTGCCCCTCCGAGGTCGTCTGCATGTTTGCCATGCTGCGGTCTATCACCCGGCCGCCATCGGACAGGAAGCGCTGCTTGAACACCGTCCAGTCCGGCCAGTCGCCACAGGGCGCCGCCTGTGCGCTGCCGGCCAGGCACAGCAGCGCGGCAGCCAGCCAACTCTTGATTGGTCTGCGCATTACTTGTTCTCCAGACGGCGTGCGGTCACCGCCTTCAGTAGTCGCAGGATCGCGAAGGCGAAGGTGCAGACGGCCAGTACCGCCATGACCGCCAGCAAGATCGGACGCTCGGACAAGAAGAACCACACCCAGGTCCACAGCGGCAGCTTGCCGACCTGGTAGGTCGGTCCGACCAGCTGGCTCACGACGTTGTCGGCGCGGATCAGCACCGCGCTGCCGTGCATCGCGGCGACCTTGCCTTCGTCGTCCAGCGCATCGAGCGCCTGGCCGAGCGCGCCCGGCTCGGAGCCGGTCACCACCACTACGCTGCGGCCAGGAGTGTACGGCGACTCGAAGCCGAGCAGCGCCGCCAGCCTGCCCTGAGCCTGGATTTGCGTCTGGCCCAGGATCGCCGTGTTCGGCTGGGCATTGGCCGCATTGAGCCAGCCGAACGACGAGTTGGCCGAATAGGCGCTGTCGGCGACTCGACGGTCGCTGCCGTCCACCGAAGTCGGCAAGCGGTCGCGCCACTGCTTTAATAGCGGCATCTGCGCCGCCGCGCCGATCACCAGCAGGTCGTCGTCCTTCACCGTGTCGATCTGCGCCGGCGTCACCAGCCGGTAGCGCAGCGCCGGGTAGCCGGTCGACTCGCCCATGTGCGCCAAGAGCGTCAGCATCGCCTCGATATCCGAGGACGACGGCTTGGCCGGCACGACCAGTGCACTGCCTGACAGGTCCGCGTACTTGGTGAACGGGTAGCCCGAGTTGGCGAAGAAGCCCAGATTGGGCAGCGTGGCAAAGTGCGGGTAGCCGCTGAAGTCGATCTGCGAGTCCGGGTCGATCGCCGCACGGAAGTTGTCATTGCCGGTGCTGCTGCAGTTGCCCTCCTTCGGCAGCACGAACGAATACTGGAACTGCAGCTGGTTGCGGCTGCCGACGCGGAAGGCCGGCAGCAGCACCTCGTTGCCGGATGCGAACAGCCCGTCATCCAGCAGCGGCAGGCGTAGCGACGACTGCTCGCCGCCCTGCCCCGCCGGGCGCAGGTTGAAGCTCTGCACGAAGTTGTCGTTGATCGCCACCGCCATGCGCGAGCCGTCGAGCTTGGCCGGCGCGGTGTAACGGAACTTCAGCGCAATCGGGATACCGCGGCTGCGCCAGGTGAACAGGTCGGCCGGCACGCGCAGATTGACGCGGATCTGGTCGGGTTGCTGGCCGGACACCTCCAGGTCCTGCTGGCTGCCAACCAGCTCGCCGAACTTGGTCGCCCTATCCATACGCACCCAGTTCGGCGCGTCGTAAGCCTGGCGCGGCGCGTCGAGCTTGATGCCGGCCACTGTCACCTGCGGGCCGGTCATCGCCGCCTGGCCGAGCACCAATGCGTCGGCGGCCTGCTTCAGGTCACTGTCGTCGCGGCCGAGCACCATCAGCAGCTTGCGCGCCGGCTGGTTCGGATTAGTGATGATCGCCACCGTCGGCGCCTTCACCGACGGGTATTTGGCGAGGAAGCCCGGGCGCTGGTCGTTGGTGGCGAACACGACCGCGTGCTGACTGGCCGGCAGACTGTCGAGCAGGGTCGGGAAGCGAGCGCCACGCCAGCCGGCGGCAGCGCCGAACCAGGACGACAGCACCCCGGCCGCCTGCAGCGTGCCGATCGAGGGATGGCCGGCGAACACAAAGGGCAGCGTCAGGCGCGTGAAGTCTCGCCGGTCGAAGAACGGTTCGGGGAAATGCGCCAGATCGTTGACGAGCGACAGCGACTGCGCCGTCAGCGTCAACTCGCTGGTATTGCTGATCTGCGCCCACAGGCTGCTGTTCGCCGGGTCTTCGCACTGGTTGGTGTAATGGCCAATCAGGCGAAACTGCAGCCGATTGAAGTCGGTCAACAGCCGCGAGTCGAGCGGCAATTCGAGCTGCTGGGTCTCACTGCCCTTGTCCTTGGGCAGCGGCACCACCGCGACGATCTCGTCGTTGAGCATCACCTTGATATGCGACAGGTCCGCCAGCATCGACGGCGAATAGGTGTAACGCAGCTTGAGCTTCGCCTGCGTGATCACTTCGTCGCTGCGGCTGCCGAAGCTGACCCCGGCAACGCCGCTGCCGCCATGCAGGTTGAGCGGCGCTTGCGCGCCAAGCTGGCGGAAGGTCTGCGTGCGGGAGGTAATCAGCGGGGTGACCGTGGCGCTCGCGGCAAGCGGCGTGCGCTCGGCCGGACCGGCCGAGGCGATGGGTGGCGCAGCGACGGCGATCGGCCCGGCCAACGTCAGTGCCAGCAGGGAGATGAGCACGTGGCGGGTCATGTTTTTCCTTGTATCGTATGGGGGGCCGGTTGACGCGGCAGCAGCGTGGCAAGACGGCGGGCCAGTGCCTTCAACCGCGAAGGCAGCGGATCCAGATAATCGAGAGCTTGAACTATCAGCAGGTGGAAGCCGTCCCTGCCGAGTCTGAAAATGTCGCGAAGGCCGTGCATTGGGGTGCCCTCATGGGCACGCGCCTCGTCCCTGAGCCAAGCATCGGCGCGACCGAAGGTGCACTGCACCAGGTCCATCTCCTGCTGTCGGCTCAACGCCGAAAAACGCAGGCTCAGTCGGTTGCCCTTGGTAAACACGGTCAGGCAGGGGAAGGCGAAGCTGCGGCCGCTGCGCCGCAGCGACACATGCAGCGGGGTGTCCGGTGCCAGTTTCACCGCGTGCGGCATCACGATCGCCATCCCGCCCTCGGAATAGTCGCTGGAATGGCATGGCAGGCACTTGCCGTCCGGCAGGTGCAGCGTCAGCGGCAGGCGGGCGTGTACGCGGTGCGTGACTCGCACTTGTCGCGACTCCTTGGCCACCGCCAGTGCCGCACCGAGCAGGAACAGGTTGTAGCCGGTCCACGCCATGTTCACCAACACGGTGCCCAACTCGTCGTTAGGCCCGGTCACCAGCCGGTAGCCGCCGGCGAGCAGGCCGAGCAGGTTCAGCGACAGCAGCACCAGATAGGGCTTGGTGATGTTCCAGTCGAAATAGCTCTCCTCGACCAGCCCCCCCTTGGCGGTGACGTTGAATTTGCCGAGCTTGGGAAACAGCAGTGCGATGGTGGTCGGCAGCGTGATGTACCAGGCCAGCACCGTCTCGTAAATCTCACCCCAGTAGGAACGGCGGAACTGTCCGTGCATCCGCGAGTTGGTGATCGTGGCAAATATCATGTGCGGCAGCACGTATAGCACGATCGCCATCGCCGGCGCGTAGATGGTGTAGGCATGCAACAGCAGGAAGGCCAGCGGAGCGGTCAGGAACACCGTACGCGGGATGCCGTACAGGAAGTGCAGCATCGCATTGCTGTAGCAAATACGCTGCGCCAGCGACAGCCCCTTGCCGAACAGCGGGTTGTCGGTGCGGAAGATCTGCGTCATGCCGCGTGCCCAACGGATGCGCTGGCCGATGTGCGCCGACAGGCTCTCGGTGGCGAGACCCGCCGCCTGCACCAGGTTCAGATAGGCCGAGCGGTAGCCGCGCCGGTGCAGCTTCAGCGAGGTATGAGCATCTTCGGTGACCGTTTCAACCGCAATGCCGCCGATCTCCTCGAGCGGGCCGCGCCGCAGCACTGCGCAGCTGCCGCAGAAGAATGTCGCGTTCCACAGGTCGTTGCCATCCTGCACCCGGCCGTAGAACAGCTCGTTCTCGTTGGGCACCTTGCGGAAGGAATTCAGGTTGCGCTCGAACGGGTCGGGCGAGAAGAAATGGTGTGGCGTCTGCACCAGCGCCAGCTTCTCATCGCCCAGGAAGCCCCCCATCGTCACCTGCAGGAAGGAGCGCGTCGGGATGTGGTCGCAGTCGAAGATCGCCACGAACTCGCCATCGGTCAGCGTCAACGCATGGTTGATGTTGCCCGCCTTCGCATGGTTGTGCTGTTCCCGGATGAGGTAGCCGACGCCGATCTCCTCTGCGAAGCGACGCACCTCCTCGCGGCTGCCATCGTCGAGGATGTAGACGTTGAGCTTGTCCTTGGGCCAATCCAGCGCCTGGGCGGCGTAGATGGTCGGCTTGAGCACACGCAGCGGCTCGTTGTAGGTCGGAATGAAAACGTCGACGCTCGGCCACAATCCGGGATCGGCCGGCAGCGCGACCACCTTGCGACGCAGCATCCAGGAAGTCTGGAAGAAGCCCAGTAGCAGCACCACCCAGGCGTAGAGTTCGGCGCACAGCAGTACCACGCCGGCGATCAGGTTCGCCATCGTGTCGTCGTTGATCGTCGAAGTGGCTCGCCACCAGATGTAGCGGGTCGACACCGTGATCGAGAACACCACCAGAATCAATGTCGGCACCGGCCCCGGCACGCGGCGCACCCACAGCGCCATCGCCAGCAGCAGCACCACGAACAGCGCCTGCGAAGCGATGTCGAACGGGGTGGTGATGCATACCACAGCCAGCAGCACCGCCAACGCGTAGCATGCATAACTCGCCAGCCAGTGATCCCAGAACGGGTGCAGGGCGGCATGTTCGACCGAACCGCGTAGCCGGGAACGATCGAGCAGGGCCGGGAAACGCCGCACCGCCCACGCCTTGAAGCGCAGCCAGTACAGCCGTAATGCGCCCTGTAGATGACGGCGCTCGCTCCAGCGGCGCCGCTCTCGCGGCAGCACTTGCCGCAGGTCCAGGCCATGCCGAGCCTCGCCCGGCCTGCGCACCAGCAGCAGCCACAAGCATTGCAATACGATGCGCAGCGCATCGCTTAGCCTCAGGCGGTCGAAGTCCACATGCGGAAAGAAGCGCCGGGCCTGTCTCCCCCATGCGTGCCACCCTTCGGGAGGCGCCACCAGAAACAGGCTGAGCAGCACGGTGCTGGTCGAAGCGGCATCGTCAGGATGACGTACGGCGCCGCTCGCCAGCAGCCAGCGAGTCCAACGACTGCTCATCGTCCCTTCGCCCCACCGTTGAGACGAATGGACAACCAGGTCGCCAGCTGGTTGAAGTCGTCGCAAGCCTGGCTGTGCGCCGCATAGTCGGCGAGCTGCTGCTGCATCGCCAGCGCTTCGCGCACCGCCTCGTCACGATGCACCGGCAGCGGTGCCAGTCGTGTGGCCAGCATCTCGCGCAGCAGCAACTCGACATCGCGATCGAGCTGTCGGGTTGGATCGAAACGGTTCAGCACATACAGCAGCTTCTCCTGCGCCACGCCATGGGCCGAAAGCTCGGCCTCGAGCGGCTCGATCAGACCGCAGGACAAGGGCTCCGGCGGCAAAACCACCAGCACGTGGGTAGCGGCAGCCAACGCTTGGGCGCGCTCGCGACCGGCCTGCGGCGTGTCGAGCAGCAGCCGGCAATCGGAGGGCAGTGCGAGGCTGGCCAGTTCAGCGGCCAACCAATGGGGATTGTTCAGTACCTCGGCCGCTGCGCCGTCGCGGAGGCTACCGTGCGGAACGAAGCTGAGCCCGTCGGGTGTGCGCCATGCCGCACCACTCCAGTCACGCCCTGCCACGAGCCGGGCATGCCAGCCGTCGCGCTCATGCCAGTCCAGGCCGAAGTGCAGACGCAACAGATTCTGCCGGCACAGATCGAACGCCAGCACCGCCTTTTTCTGACGGGACCACGCGCCGGCCAAGCCAGCCACCACGGCCGTGCAGCCGACGCCCCCCTTCGCCCCGGTTACCGAGAGAATCGACAAGCGTGCTCTCCCGCAGGCATCAGTGGGCCGGCTCTAACTCTTGCCGCTCAGGTGCTACCGCGGCTCGAATCGATTGCAGCAAGGACCAGCGCAGGCAGGCATTCTCGGCCTCCTCGCTGAAACGCAATTCCTGGAAGTGGAACTCGGGCTGTTTGAGATGGCGGTACAAACGGTCGATGTCTTCTTGCATGGTTTCAATCGGCCCCGTTGCATCTCGGCAACCGGCCATTCAATAAAATGTTGTTACTGTAATCAATATTACTACAAAATGACCAATGATTAATGAAATTGCCAACTAACCATGTGGGTACGGTGCAAGGGAAAGTAGTATGCAACATCTTGATTTCAAATCAACATCAATTGAAAATCACCCTGTTGCTTATTTCACGAAACTTATAAAACCAGCACAAAAACATATTCCATAAGAATAACCACCTCCATGGGCAAAGCCGATCTGCCACCCATTGAGACAGGAAGGATCCCCTCGCAGTGCTACCGGCACGGCGCCACCGATATGCTGACACGACCAACCCTCGGTATCTCCGGACTCGACCCTGCCGCAGGCAGCCTGACTCATGGGGCCGTCTATCTGGTGGCGAGCGAAACGCCGCCGCTGGCCCGCGCCCTTCTGTTCGGCAACCTGCCGAAGGGTAGCGACCGCCCCTTGCTGTGTGTCAGCAGTGCCGACCCTGCACTGCTGCCGGACACCGCTTGTCTCGACGAACGGCTACGCGACCGGTCGGCGGCACTGCTCACGCCACTGCCCCGAAAACGCGGCCGGGCCGAGCCGCTGGAACGGCAACTGGTCGAACTGGCCCATTACCGCGCCCGGCTACAACCGGTTGGCGGACCGATGCTGCTGGTGCTCGACGAGGCCGAGACCCATCTGCCCCTCGAACACGGCTCGGCAGCCCAACGTTCCCTGGCCCAGTGTCGGCGCTGGGCCGCCGAAACCGGCCACACCCTTTTACTCGTATTCTCCGCTCAACGGCTTGACCTGCCGCAACTGGCACTGCTCAGCCAGCTCGGGATCGAATGCGCCGGCCTCGCCTTCGGCCAACAATCGTGGCAGGGCCATTACACGTGGCAGGTCGAGCACTGGCAGGGCGACGGGGCGTTGACGATACCGACGCCGTTCCCACTGACGTTAGACAACGACGGACGGTTGCAGGTAGACACCACGCCCGATGGCGTGAACGCCTCGCCGCGCGCCGCCAGCGACCGGCAGCGCGTGCTCGCCACTCGCTCCAGCCTGCCCGAGAGCGCCGCCCCCTCTCAGAACTGGCAGCTGTTCGATACCCGCGCCGAGCTGCTTGAGGCCGCTGAAACCGCGGTGGCGGCCACCGTGCTGTTCGATGCCGCCGACAGTGCCGACTTGCCAGAGACCATCAGCCGTTTGCGCCAGCGCTGCGGCAAACAGCTGAAAATCCTGGTGCGCGAAATCGGCAACAGCCGCTTGCGCCACAGCGATGAGCAGCTGCTGCTCAACCTCGGCGCCAATGCGATACTGCCGGCCGAGTTGAGCCTGACCAGCGTACTCAGCCTGGTCGGTTCGCTACAGCAAGCGGTCTACCAGGGCCGGCTCGGTGGTGAAACCGACACACTCGAGGCCGCCAGTCGTCCCGAGTCCGACCGCGGCTATCTGCCGCCGGCCCGTTTCGCCAAAGCGGTCAGCGCCACGGTCGAGCGCAGCCGGCTTATCGGCATCCAGAACGTCCTACTCATCCTGCACCCCGCGCCTGGCGCCAGTCCGCTCGACATGTTGCGGCTGTGCCGTTTCAAGCGTGCCGGCGACCTGTGCACCGCCGACCGCGAGCATGTCTACCTGTTTCTGTTCGCGTGCCGCGACGCCGACGTTGACACCGCGCTGTGTCACTTGTTCCGCTTGCCGGTCAGCGAGCTGTTCGCCGACGAGGTGCGCAGCCCCGATCTGGACAGCATCCGCCTGGCGCTAGAACAGTTTCGGGAACAGGAGGGCTTCAGCAGCCTACCCGACCTTAGCGAGGCGATCGCCAAGCAGCAGGCAGCGACAACGGTGCAGCGTGCCGCCCCCCAGGACAAGCCGCGAACAGCCGCGCCGATTCCGGCTCCGCTGGTCCGTCGCACTCCCATGCCGCAAGAGGCCTGATCATGTTCAATCCCGAATTGAGCGCACAGCAGTTCCTGTTGCTGCTCACCGCGCTGGTCGCCCTATTCGCCGGCTACCAATTGCACGCACGCCTGCTACCCTGGCTGAGGGTCTGGCGACAGCGTCGGCGCAATGGCTTGCGCCACTTCGAACCCCATCCCTACATGAACCAACTGGCGACGCGCAATGAGACAGCGTCGCCTCATCACGATCACCACCATGGCTAGTACCACGTCCCACAATACGCCTCTCGCCTCTAGCCGCACCGCCGGGCTCGGCGCCTGGAGCCTGTATTTCATCGTCAAGCTGTTGATGTTCTGGCAGGGCCTGCTCGGCTTTCATCCCTTGCCAAACCTCGCCTTTGCATTACTGCTGCTGGTGCCGGTGGAAGGGCGGCTCAAGGTCGGGCTGCGCAACGCGCTGGCGACGGTCGCGGCCGCGGCGTTGCTCTACAATGACTCTTTCCTTCCCTCGTTTGCCCAGACACTGAGCCAGCTCAAGGTGATCCAGGGCTTCAGCCTCACCTACCTCTTGGAACTGGCCGGCCGGGTCGCCAAACCCGATGACGTGCTGCTCCTGGTGGTGCTGGCGGTTGGCTATGCCCTGCTGTCGCGCTATCTGCGTATCGGCACGCTGGTGATGATGGCGCTGCTCGGCGTCTGCGGCTCGCAGCTGTGGACGAGCTACCGCCCCGCCCCGGCCGTCGCCGTCGCCGTCGCCGTCGCCGCCACGGGTAGCACCGGCAGTACGGCGGCGGGCGGCACCCAGTCGCTGGACGACAAGCTGGCAGCCTTCTACAAGAACGAACAGCAGCGCATGGTCGCATTCAATCCACCGCTGGCCGATCCCGGCTTCGACATATTACTGATCCATATCTGTTCGCTGGCTTGGGACGATCTGCGCGACGTCAAGCTCGACAACCACCCGCTGTTGTCGCGCTTCGACTTCCTCTTCACCCATTTCAACTCTGCGGCGGCCTACAGTGGTCCGGCAGCCATCCGCGTGCTACGCGCCACCTGCGGCCAGACCAACCATACCGCGCTGTATGACAGCGCCTCGTCGCAGTGCTATCTGTTCGACAACCTGGCCAAGCTCGGCTTCAAGAACGAACTGATGATGAACCACGACGGCCACTTCGATGACTTTCTGAAGCTGGTGCAGAACGAGGGTCACCTGAACCAGCCGCTGATGTCGCAGAAGGGCCTGAAGGTCGGCCAGCATGCCTTCGACGATTCGCCGCTGTACGACGACTACGAGGTGCTGAACCGATGGCTGGAGCTGCGCAAGAACGACCCGGCCCAGCACGTGGCGGCCTACTACAACACCATCAGCCTGCACGACGGCAACCGGGTGGTCGGTGCCGGCAACCTCAACACGCAGGATAGTTACCATCTGCGCGCCAACAACCTGTTCAACGGCCTGAACCGCTTCATCGACAGCCTGGAGCAGAGCCACCGCAAGGTCATCCTGATCATGGTGCCGGAACACGGCGCAGCGCTGCGTGGCGACAAGCTACAGTTCTCCGGTCTGCGCGAGATCCCGACCCCGGCGATCACCACTGTGCCGGCGGCGATCAAGGTGATCGGCACCGCCGCCAAGGCGAATCCGGTAAGGATCGACCAGCCGGTCAGCTATATGGCGGTGTCGACCATCCTGTCGCGAATGATGAACAAGAGCCCGTTCGGCGCCGACTACGCACCTCAACATTATCTGGACCAGCTGCCGACCACGCCGTACGTGGCCGAGAATGCGGGCACGGTGATGATGCAGGACGGCGCGCGCTACATGATGCGCCAGCAGGGCGCGAACTGGACGCCCTACCCGATCGCCCAGTAAGGCGCAGACCAACGACCGGCCCCGCAGGGCCGGTTTTTTCATATCCGAAGGAGAGCGAAACGGGCGCGCAAACGCAAAAAGACCGCAGCAAATGCTGCGGTCTTTTTTGATATTCTGGTGGCCAATCTCGGAATCGAACCAAGGACACACGGATTTTCAATCCGTTGCTCTACCAACTGAGCTAATTGGCCAATCTTGGTGGCCAGTCTCGGAATCGAACCAAGGACACACGGATTTTCAATCCGTTGCTCTACCAACTGAGCTAACTGGCCACATCCGACAACGCTGTTGCGTTATCGAGGGGTGCATTAAACCAATCGGCCGATTTTCCGTCAAGGGCTTTGCAAAAAAAAATCCCGACGGAGTCGCCGGGATCCTTCATCATTCACCCAAAGTCACTTCGCGTCGGGCTGCTGATCCGGGTGGGCCAGCTTGAATGCCTGCAGCGCTTCAAGCCGGTCTCCCAACGCCACCGTGCGCGGATAAGCGTCGAGAGGAACGTTGAAACGGCGCGCGCTGTAGAGCTGCGGCACGAGGCACACGTCGGCGAGGCTGATCGTGTCGCCGACCGCGTAGTGGCCGGCCGATTCGGCCAACAATGCCTCGAACGCGGCAAGGCCCGTGCCGACCCAGTGGTGGATCCAGCGCTGCTTGGCCGCGTCGTCGGCGCCGAGCTCGGCGGCGAGATAGCGCAGCACGCGCAGATTGTTCAGCGGATGGGTGTCGCAGGCGATCAGCTGCGCCAGCGCACGCACGCGTGCGCGCGCCAGCGGTTCGGCCGGCAAGAGCCGCGGGGTGTCCCAGTACGCGTCGTCGAGGTATTCGCAGATCGCCAGCGACTGGGTCAACCGCACACCGTTGTCGACCAGTGCCGGCACCAGACCCTGCGGATTCAGTGCAAGATAGTCGGCCTTGTGCTGCTCGTCCTTGATCAGGCTGACCGGATGATTGTCGAATGCCAGCCCCTTGTGGTGCAGCGCGATGCGCACCCGGTAGGCGGCGGTGGAGCGCCAATAGCCATAGAGCACGCGCCCGCTGGCGTGTTCGTGGTCGCGACCAGATGGCAGATCGTGCAGTGCGTTACTCATGGGCGGTCACCTTCTGTTCGATTGCACCGAAGATCGATGCCCCTGCGGCATCGCGCATCGCTATCCTCACCGTGTCGCCGAGCTTCATAAACGGCGTGACCGGCGCGCCCTGCTCGATCGTTTCGATCATGCGCTGTTCGGCGAGGCAGCAGGAGCCGACCTTGCGGTCGCTGTTCGACACGGTGCCCGAGCCGACGATGCTGCCGGCGGAAAGCTCGCGCGTCTTCGCGACATGGGCGATGAGCTGTGGGAACGAGAACTGCATCTCGACCCCGGCATTGGGTTGACCGAAACGCGTGCCGTTGTAGTCGACCAGGAGCGGCAGATGCACCTTGCCGTCCTGCCAGGCGTCGCCCAGTTCGTCCGGGGTCACCGCCACCGGCGAGAAGCTGGTGGCCGGCTTGCTCTGGAAGAAGCCGAAGCCCTTGGCCAGCTCGTTCGGGATCAGGTTGCGCAGCGTCACGTCGTTGACCAGCATCAGCAGCCGGATCGCCTGGCCGCACTGCTCGATGCCTGCGCCGAGCGGCACGTCGCCGGTCACCACTGCCACTTCCCCCTCGAAATCGAGCCCCCAGGCCGGATCGCGCAGCGGGATCGCCGCGGTCGGCGCGAGGAAGGCGTCCGAACCGCCCTGGTACATCAGCGGGTCACTGTAGAAGCTCTCCGGCACCTCGGCCCCGCGCGCCTTGCGCACCAGTTCGACGTGGGTGAGATAGGCACTGCCATCCGCCCACTGGTAGGCACGTGGCAGCGGCGAATGACAGCGGGCGGGATCGAACGCCAGCTCGCCGGACACGTGACCGGTATTGAGCTGGGCGTAGATGGCCTGCAGCCGCGGCGCAGCCTCCAGCCAGTTGTCGAGCGCGCCCTGCAGCGTGCGGGCGATGTCCGGCACCACCACACAGCGGGTCAGGTCGCGGCTGACCACGTGCAGTGCACCGTCACGGGTGCCGTTCTTGTAGCTTGCAAGTTTCATAGCGATCCTTTTTGTTCTACTGCTTACTGCATCACCACGCCGCCGGGAGCGATCCGGGGCGCAGTCGGAAATCAGACCTGCTTCGGCTTCCAGCTATCGACGTAGCCGCCCCACTCCGCACCGGCCATGGCCTCGCTCGGGTCGAGCGCGTCGCGCGCGTCGATCATCACCGCCACTTCGTCGGTGAAGGTCTTCGGCTCGACCAGCGATTTGGCGTAGGCCTTCGGATGCGGGCCGTGCGCGAAGCCGCACGGGTGGTGGGTAAGCATGCCGGGCTTGATATTGTCGCGGCTGAAGAAGTCGCCGGCATGGTAGAAGATCACCTCATCGTAGTCGTCGTTGCTGTGATAGAACGGTACTTTCAGCGCGCCCGGGTCGGACTCGATCGGCCGCGGCACGAAGGTGCACACGACGAAGCGTTCGGCAACGAAGGTACTGTGCGCCGACGGCGGCAAGTGATAGCGGTGCGACATCAGCGGCCGGATGTCGCGCCAATTGATCCGGCACACCGACAGGTTGCCGTGCCAGCCGATCGCGTCGAGCGGGTTAAACGGGAACGTCTGCGTCGACAGCGCGCCGCGGCGCTTGATCATCACCTTCGTCTCGGTCTCGCCGTACTGCGCCTGGAACGCGGCGTCGATCTGAGGCACATCCAGCATCGCCTCGTCGAAAATCGCGTTCGGACCGACCAAGCCCTTCTCCGGCAACTGGTAGGCGCCGCCCGTGGCCTCGATCAGCAGCATCGTCGTCGGCGCGTCCGGCTCGATCCGCCACATCGTGCCGCGCGGGATCAGCAGGTAATCGCCATCGCGGTAGCTCAGATGGCCGTAGTCGCAATAGAACTCACCGGCGCCCTCGTGGATGAACAACAGATCGTCGCCGTCGGCATTGCGAAACAGCGCCGGCATCACCGCGTCGACGGTCCAGATGCGGAACTGGCAGTGCGCATTGGAGAGGACGGTCGCCGCGTCGAACGGCATCGCACTGGACTTGGGCAGCTCGTTCAGGTCGTAGGCGCGTGGGCGCAGCGGCCCCTGCCAGTCGCTCCAGCCGGTCGGCGGGTGCTGGTGGTGCAGATGGCTGGCCGGGCCGTAGAAGCCGCTGCGGCCGACTTCGCGCTCGTAGGGCGCGGCCTCGGGCAGGTCGGCGTGCGCCTGGCGCGACACGGTGCCGGCCTTGTGCGGATAGGAAATCCATTTGCGCATGGCAGTCCCCTAACTATGCCTTCGGCCAACCTGGCAAGGTTGGCCGAACAGGCGAGATCAACATGCTCCCGAAGAAGCGGTCTATCAGTCGGCCTTCAGCACGCCGCGGCGGATCTGGTCTTCCTCGATCGACTCGAACAAGGCCTTGAAGTTGCCTTCGCCGAATCCCTCGTTGCCCTTGCGCTGGATGATCTCGAAGAAGATCGGCCCGATCACCGTTTCGGTGAAGATCTGCAGCAGGATGCCGGCTCCCTCCATCGGCGCGCCGTCGATCAGGATGCGGTTGCGACGCAGCCGCGCGAGATCCTCGCCGTGGCCCGGTACGCGCGCATCGGTCTTGTCGTAATAGGTGTCCGGGGTATCGAGAAAGTGCACGCCAGCCGTCCGCAAGGTCTCCACCGTATGGTAGATGTCGCGGGTAGCGAGTGCGATGTGCTGGATGCCCTCGCCGTGGTATTGGTGCAGGAATTCCTCGATCTGGCTCTTGTCGTCGCTCGACTCGTTGATCGGAATGCGGATCTTGCCGCATGGGCTGGTCATCGCCTTCGACACCAGACCGGTCAGCTTGCCCTCGATGTCGAAGTAGCGGATTTCGCGGAAATTGGCGATGTCCTCGTAGAACTTCGCCCAGGTCGCCATATGGCCACGTTCGACATTGTGTGTCAGGTGATCGACCTCGATCAGCCCGACACCAGCCGGGTGCTGGTCGGCGCCGGCGATCGGCACGAAGTCGACATCGTAGATGGTCTGGTCGCCGTAGCGGTCGACGAAGTACAGCGCCGAACCGCCTATCCCTTCGATCGCCGGAATGTTCAGCTCCATCGCGCCGATCGGCCGGCTGTATGGTTTGGCACCGTGCGCGAGGGCGTACTCGTACGCCTGGGCCGCATCCTTTACGCGCCAAGCCATCGCACAAGCGGATGGGCCATGCCTTTTGCCGAAGCTCGTGAACGGTTCGCGATGCTCACCGTTGACGATGAAATTGATGTCGCCCTGGCGAAACAGGCTGACGTTCTTGTGGCGGTGGCGCGCCACCTCGGTGAAGCCGAGCGAGACAAACAGCCGCCCCAGCTCAGCCAGACCCTGCTCGGTCGGCGCAGTGTATTCGACAAATTCGAAGCCGTCGGTCGCGAGCGGATTGTAAGTCTGCGCTTCCATTGTCATCTGCTTCTCCCGGATAAAAGCCAGCCGGGTCTAGCACCCGGCTTGGCGCCGCTGGCAACACCGTCCTGGCGTTGCTGCACGGCCTTGCTGTCTGCTTTAGCCAAGGCCACCTTGCGGCGTGTTTTGAGCGGCTCCTGGTCGAAGGGGTCGCTGCTCAGGCCAAGCCCTGCTCGGCGGTCCAGCGCGCGAAATCGGCCTCGAGCGCGTCGAAGCTGTCGATCACGAACAGCACGTCCTGCATGTGCCAGATGTCGTACGGGGTGTCGATAACAGTGGCGAGGTCGAACGGGCGCTTGTCGGTGGCATCGGACAGGCTGTACAGCACTTCCTTAGGCGACGACATGATGCCTGCACCGTAGATGCGCAGTCCCTCGGGATTGCGAATCAGACCGAACTCGACGGTGAACCAGTAGAGACGCGGCAGCCAGGTGATGGCGGGGTGGTTCAGTTCGAACGCGCGCACGCCGGCGCGGCCGAAACGCTCGAAGAAGGCGGTGAAACGAGGGTTGGTCAACAGCGGCGCATGGCCGAGCAGGTCGTGAAACATGTCCGGCGACGGAGTGTAACCAATCTCCTCTGGCTTGCGGATGAAGTCGGTGGACGGAAACATGCGCTGCGACAAGAGCCAGAAGAACTCCTTGTCCGGCACGATGCCGTCGACGCGCACCAGTTGCCAGCCGGTACAGGCCTCAATCGCATCGCCGACGTCGGCAAGACGCGGGATGTGCTCTCTCGGAAAGTCGATCAGGTCGAGCCCGACCAAGAACTCCTGGCACGCCCGCCCCGGCAGCACCGCCTCCTGGTTGCCGATCAGCGTCTGCCAAGTGTGATGTTCGATATCGCTGTAATGGGGCACGGCAACACGATGAATGTCCAACTCCTCCGGCAGGCCGACCAGCTTCATGTCATCGCGTACTGCGGCAAGATCAGCTGTGTACATAGCGCCTTCTCCTCTGTTGCCGTGCGTTTAGCGCATTTTGTTGTCGACAATCTCCATCGGCAGTGTCGCCAAGGTGTAGAATAATGTCGTTTTAGGCAATTTATTCTAGGGGAGAGCTGCGGCAATTTCCTTGCAACATTGCTAGAATCCACCTAAATCTAAAAACAAAATGCCAATAATCGAGAGAACAACCGAGAAATCATGCCAAACCTGATCCTGGACAAAACCGACCTCAAAATCCTCGCCGAATTGCAGCTCAACGGCCGCCTGACCAACGTCGAGTTGGCAGAACGGGTCGCCCTGTCGCCGTCGCCGTGCCTGCGCCGCCTGAAACAGCTGGAAGAATCGGGCGTGATCCGCCAGTACGTCGCGCTGCTCGACCCGGCCAAGATCGGCCTGGGCCTGCAGGCCTTCGTGCGCGTCACCCTGGAAAAACGCGGCCAGGGCCAGATGATCGCCAGCTTCCTCGAAGCGGTGCAGACCTGGCCCGAGGTGATCAACTGCTACGCGATGACCGGCGAGATGGACTACCTCTTGCAGGTGTACTTCGAAGACCTGGAGCATTTCTCGCGCTTCGTGATGGACGCGCTGCTGCAGCACCCGGGCATCGAGGACGTAAAATCGAGCTTCGTGCTGAAGGAGCTCAAGCGCACCACCGCGATGCCGCTGGCTCAGATGCAGCTGAGCTAAGCTCCCGCTCTTCGCCAAGAAAAAAGGCCGCCCCGAAGGGCTAATGCCGTTCACTTAACGGATCGAACCTGTTTGATTGAGTAACGGGACGGCAGCTTTTTCACCACGCGGGGGCATTCACGCCCCCGCCGTTGTTTCGGTAGCAACAACTCCCCGAGGCGTTCCCGCAGACGCAGCAAGCACGCCGGCAAGGTGCCGGGGCTGCTGATCGCCAGCCAGCTCCACTCATAGCGCAAATAATGCAGCGCTGTCGTAAAGCTAAGATCGGTCGGCGCAACACCCACTTCCCGCGCGATCTCAGCCATCTCCAGTCGGACCAGGTTGTAGGCCAAGAGCGTCCCCCACACTTCCTGTCGGACGGTCTCCGGAGTGCCACTGCGTAACGTCAATTCGTCCCCCAACATGTCCTGCTTCAGCTCGCGGTAGCTGGTCTCGATGTGCCAGCGTTCCTGGTATTGCGCCGCGATCTCCTTGGCCGGCCACGCCTTGGCATCCAGCAAGGAGGTCAACAAGATGCGCCGGCGCCCATGCCGAGACACCGTTTCGATGGCCCGCGCTTCCCAGTGGGATGGCAGGGCCGGAGTGTGTTCCCTTGCTTGCGGCGACACCTTCATTCGG